>NZ_JBLIKC010000001.1:0-230224 GCF_047636175.1 Zhongshania sp.
CCCGAATGCTAACGACTATTTTGGAAGGTGCAGTGCACGACCACAATCCGCCAATGATTAATGGTCGCCGCATTAAGCTTCGCTATGCTCACCCTGGTGGGCAGAATCCACCTATCATCGTGATCCACGGTAACCAGACGGAAAGGGTTCCCGCGAGCTATACCCGCTATTTAGAAAAAGTCTTTCGCCGTGAATTGAAAATGATGGGCACGCCGATTAAGATTGAATTTAAAACGTCGGAAAATCCATTCGAGGGCAAAAAGAAAGACCTTAGCAAACGTCAGGTAGAGCGCAAGCAACGAGTGATGCGTTTTTCTAAGGCAAAGACGGCTAGAAAGAAAAAATAGGTTTTGCTCACGAGCAATATTCGCAGTGAGAATGTTGCTCGTATACCCTTTCATGACATAGTTTAGCCTTTATAATGCTCCCTCATATTTCAATAAATAATAAGCCAGACCTCGACTCCCCTGAACACATTGCTATGTTCGTCGAAGCATTCTATGCCTGCCTTTTAAGGGACCAGCGCTTGGCGCCGATCTTTACTGAGGTTGCCGGGATCGATATTGCTGAACATTTTCCACGCATACAGGCCTATTGGGAAAAACTGTTGCTGGGTGAAAATAACTACCAGCGTCATACGATGAATATCCATCGTCAATTAGATGCGAAGCAGCGTTTGTCAGACAGCGATTTTGATCAATGGCTAGGGTATTTTATTCAATCAGCCGATAGCGGCTTTGCTGGCCCAAAAACTGAGCACGCTAAACGAATTGCGACCACGATCGCCAAGAATATGCGCAGAGCACTTAGCGTGAATAACTAATATTAGCAGAAAATATTCGCCTTTTTATATCCATCAAATTATCTTAAGTGAAGGTACTTCGATGGCAGCGTAAATACTGCGGATTCTGCGGCCCGTCTCGGTACGGCTGACCTAGTAATGCGTCAGCACTGCATCCCTCACAATATTCCATATAATGTCGCTAGTTTAGAGCTGGAGATAACCGCCAATGAAGAGTGATTTGGCGGGCGTCGCGGCATAATAGTTACCCCGTCCATATGGGTGGTGTCGGATTGTTTCGGCTCCGCTAAGCTGATCAATGTTATCCCTATAATTATTAATAACAGGATCAGTTTATGCTTTTACAAGGCAAGGTAGTCATCGTCTCTGGCATCGGACCGGGACTAGGTCAAGAGTTGGCGGTAGAAGCGGCTAAACAGGGCGCCTCTGTTGCTATGTGTGCTCGTACAGCGAGTAAGCTTGACGATGCCGAGGCGGCGATCAGCGCCCTAGGCTTGGGCACCGAGGTATTAAAAGTTGCCACCGACATCAGCGACCGTCTTCAATGTGCAAACTTGGTGGCGCAAACCATCGCTCGTTTTGGTCGTATCGACGTGCTCTTTAATAGCGCTTATAACCCCGGTGAGTTTGGACCGATAGAAAGCGCAAATTTAGACAGTTGGCGCGCGGCAATGGACGTCAATTTATTTGGCACTATGGCATTAACACTTGAAACCATTCCACAAATGAAAAAACAGGGTGGTGGCGCGATAGTCATGATCAATACCATGATTACTCGCAAGCCGCTTCACACCCAAGGTGGTTACGGCGCATCTAAGGCCGCCTTGGCGAGCGCAACCTCTCACTTGGCTTTGGAGCTTGGGGGCTATAATATTCGGGTTAATTCTGCGTATATGGGATGGATGTGGGGCCCTGCGGTTGAAGGCTATCTGCAGATGAACGCAGATGCAGGAGGTCCAACAGTAGCCCAGCAAGTGGCTGCGGTTTCTAAAAATATTCCCATAGGCCATATTCCAGATGATGGTGACTGTGCCAAAGCGGCGATCTTTTTAGGCTCAGATTACGCCTGCGCGGTTACCGGCGCAGCACTGGATGTTAATGGTGGTGAGTATTTGCCTCACTAACAGCAGATTCGGGTATTCGATGGTGAATTCCCTTTAGACAGCAGTTAGAATCGGGTCATTTCTACAAGGTGACCCAAATTATTTATGGCTGATTTAAGTATCTCGCCGCAGATGGATGCGGTGATCCAATCAATTTATCGCGGGGCGCTAGAGTCGCCCCCTTGGCAGCAATTTTTGGGTGAATTACGGACACTACTCGGTGGTAATTTTGCTACCTTGTTACTGCGTCCGCCGAACATTCATGAGAAAGGTGTGGTACTAAATTCGGCGGTATTTTCTGCTGATATTTACCATGCTTATAACGATACCTACTTTGCTTTAGACCCTTTCGTAAATTTGCCGGATGGTGATGTTGTCACTATTTCCGAATTTCTTTCGGTGGCAGATTTTCAGCAATCTGAGTATTTCCGCAGCTATCTGCAACCCAGTGATGTGATGCATATCTTGGGGGCTGATCTATGGGGGAGTGAGGGGCTGCTGGCTCGCCTCAGAGTCACAAGGCCGGACTGCGCAGATGACTTTGGCGATACCGAGAAAGCACTATGTAGGCTGCTTCTTCCGCATTTACGTCTGGCGATTGAAATCCATTCGCGCTTGCGGGAGTCTGAACTGGAGAGGAGTCTGTACGCCGATACGTTTGGGCAATTGGCGGTTGGTGTTATTACTCTAGATTCACAGGCAGCGGTTTTAAGCAGTAATCCGGTGGCGAGGCGACTCATAGATACGTCTAGGGGCATAGTGTTGCGTAATGGCACTTTGCAGTTAGAAGTCAGTCGAGAGCAACGGGCATTTGGCACCCTACTAGCAGAAGTCGTAAGCGCCCACCATCAGCAGCTGGCGGGCTGCGTGCGAGCATTCCGACTTGCCGATAATGCGCAGTTGCAAGGTTTGAGTTTATTGTTGAGACCCTTGCCACTCAGCGATCGCAGCGGTGAAAACAGTCCAGCGGTGGCGGTGTTTATTAGTGATCCGATGGCGCCGAGACAAGCTCCCAGTGAAGTGTTAACGGCCTTATTTGGGTTAACTCCAGCCGAAGCTCGTCTTGCTGTTAGGCTTGTTAATGGCTTTAGCCTAGAGGAGGCAGCAATGAGTCTGGGCGTGTCGCGTAACACAGCGAAGTCTCACCTCAGTGCAATTTTTTCAAAGACCGGCGCGACGAGGCAAACCCAGCTTATCCAATTAATACTGAATAGCGTGGTGACTTTGGCTGGGGTACAAGTAATAGATGAGGGAGTTGTAAAGTGTAGGTCCTAACATTACAACTCACTGCGCTTAGGTCTATCTGGCGGGATTAAGTGCTTTTGGGTGCCGCTTTTTTAGCAGGTGCTTTTTTGACAGCAGTTTTCTTGGCGACTGCTTTCTTAGCGGGTACTTTTTTAACTGCGGCTTTTTTTGTAGTTACTTTTTTAGGTGCGGCCTTAGTTTTGCTATCGAAATTCTTGGCTGCATCTTGCGCGGCTTTAGCAAGTGCCTTGGCGCGTTGATAGTCGCCTTTAAGCTCTGCGAGCTGATTCTTTGCCATAATCATAACGGCCTTGGCGTCTAGCTCAAGCTCCCTTGCACCATCGACCGCAGAGTGGGCTCTATCTACCTGTTTTTGAATACGGCTGTCCATTTTTGCTTTGGCTTTCTTTTGCAGTTCACCAAGTTTAGTTTGTTCTGCTTTTAATTTTTCGCGGGCTTTTTCTGCCTGCGCTTTCGCTTTGTCAATGGCTCTATGGGCGTCTGTCATTAAGCGATCACGCAGCTGTTCAACTTTGGATTCTAGTAATTCGATTTCTCTACGGATCAATGCAACCGGATCCATTTTTTTATTTGTCATATCAGCGAGCCTCGGTAAGCGTTTTATGGTTATTAATCGACGAACTTCAGTACTTGCAACAGTGGTAACATAGCAAACTTTGCGATAATACACAGCGAAACTTTAATTTATTGGGGCAAAATTATGGATAAAGCACAAACTGATGCTATCGAGGCGGCAGTATTTCGTCGTTTACTAGCGCACTTAGATGATCGTAAAGATGTTCAGAATATTGACCTAATGAATCTTGCGGGATTTTGTCGTAACTGTTTGTCTAAGTGGTATGTCACAGCAGCGGGCGATGAGGGCGTCGGCGTGGATTACGAGGCGGCACGCGAGCGTGTTTATGGTATGCCATATTCGCAATGGAAGGCCGAGTTTCAGGCGGAAGCCAGCGCCGATCAATTAGCGGGCTTCGCTAAAAATAAGCCAGAAGAATAACTTATTTACTGGCGCCGGTTTATAGCGACTTAGAAGCCGCCGTTGGGAATGAAGCGATTGTCGGTATTGCTGCGGATCCATATCAGCATGTCTCGATCTAACTTCTCGCCACGGCTGCGTAAAACCTTGTTGAGCCATATTGCAGGTGATTCTTTACCGGCATCCCAGCCGTTAATGAGTTTCTCTGCACGAGTGAAAAACCGGATCAGGGCAACAATATCGTCATTGCTGAAGTCAGCGGTCGCCGCTTGCCAGTGCGCTTGGGATACCCGCATAAATACGCCGTAGCGTTGCTGTTCGTCATCCGTAAACGGCGAGGGTAATTCTTCGAGTTGACCTTCTTTACTAATAACAACGCAGCGGTGCAGCCACTGCAGATCTATCGAGAGTGCGCTCTTTTCGTTTTCTGGTGTCCAACTGCCAATTGCCATCTTTCACGATCCACTTTGCCAAGAAAGCCGCCAGTATAGCGCACAATCGAGGGTGACTTACGCGATGGTATTTGCTATTTTGCTGGCTATTCATACAGTTGTGTATGTAGGCCTGATGGGTGGTGGTTCTTGCGCAAGATTATTCACTGTGACTGTGATTGCTTTTATGCCTCGGTGGAGTTGCGAGACGACCCGAGCTTAAAAGATCGCCCGGTTGCAGTAGGCGGTTCAGCAGAGCGCCGAGGCGTTGTTGCAACCTGTAATTACGAAGCCCGAGCCTTCGGCATTCATTCTGCAATGCCGACTGCCAGTGCGCTGCGGCGCTGTCCTAATCTTATTGTTCTCGCTCCCTGCATGGAGAAGTATCGTGAAGTTGCGCTGCAAATAAGGGCGATTTTTGGCCGGTACACCGAGCATATCGAACCCTTATCACTGGATGAGGCTTACCTTGATGTGAGCAATTGTGATCTTTTTCAAGGCAGTGCAACACGTATTGCGCAAGCAATACGTCAGCAGGTGCGTGATGAGGTGGGCATTACTATTTCAGCGGGTGTTGCACCCAATAAGTTTTTAGCCAAGGTGGCGAGTGATTGGGATAAACCTGATGGCTTGACCGTTATTACACCGGCCCAAGTTGATGAGTTTGTGCTTAGTCTGCCGGTGAGCAAAATACACGGTGTGGGTAAGGTCATGGCCGCTCGCATGGCGGCGCACGCGATTTTTTCCTGCGCTGATTTACGGTGCCGATCTCTGGAAGAGTTACTGACCTTGTTCGGTAAGTTTGGCCATCAGTTATATAGCTATGCACGCGGGCTTGATGATCGTCCGGTTAAAGCGCACCGAGAGCGCAAATCCCTCAGTGTTGAAACCACCTTTGCACAAGATATTGACGGTGTCGATGCTGCAAAAAGTAGGATAGCTGCTTTATTTGATGAGCTTGAGAAAAGGTTACTTCTGCTAGGTGATAAGCGATTCAGTGGCATTTTTGTAAAATTGAAGTCGGCCGATTTTCGCCAAACCACCATTGATCGGCGGCATGATGGTGATTTAAGGGCAGAACTTTTTGAGCTGCTACTTGAAGAGGCGTGGGTGAGAATGGCCTCGCCTTTGCGCCTTATTGGCGTTGGTGTGCGCTTTGCATCCAAGGGCGAGGATGAAACTGAAAAGGCATTATTTAAAGACGTTCATGAAAAACAGTTAGATTTGTTTGCTGGTTTTAATTGATCAACTGACGCGGCGCTGAAGGCCGAATGAGATTTTAGGCAATAAAAAAGGGCGGTAAAAACCGCCCTTTTTCAAAGTGCAGTAGCCTTATTCATTAGGGCTGATAACCTGCAGTTCAACACGACGGTTTCGTTCGCGGCCTTCGTCGGTATTGTTGTCAGCAACGGGTTTACTTTCGCCGTAACCTTTCGCCTGCTGACGTGAGGGAGTAATGCCTTTGCCTGACAGGTAGTTAACAACCGATTGCGCACGTTGTTGCGACAGCGTGTAATTATAGGTGTCGCTACCGACAGAATCGGTGTGGCCCATAATAATAATACTGACGTCAGGTTCGTTGCTTAAAGACTCAGCTACCTTGTTCAAAATGGTCTGTGAATCGAGCATCAAACGCGATTTATTAAACTCAAAATGGACACCAGTAAGCTCAACGGTTTGTGAAATAACACAGCCGCGCGAATTTACCTTCAAGCCTGGAAGCGTGCCAGGGCATTGGTCTATTTTGTCTGGAACGCCGTCGCCATCACTATCCAATGCGCAGCCCTGAGAGTTAACAGGAACGCCGTAGGGAGTGTTTGGACATTGATCAATGTCGTTAGGTACACCGTCACGGTCATCATCGATTGAGCAGCCGTTGACATTAACTTTCGCACCAGGAGGAGTGTTAGGACATTGGTCACGGAAGTTTGGTATGCCGTCATTGTCAGAGTCTAGCGGGCAACCGGTAGCATCAACCGGGGTGCCACGAGGCGTGTTGGGGCACTTATCCAAACGGTCTGGCACGCCGTCGCCATCAGAGTCATAGTTGTATGGCATCGGCTTGTCGCCAAACGGTACTGATATACCTATTAAAAATGCGTAGGTGTAAAAGGTATCGTTATCTGGAAATAAAGGTGCTTGCCGTTTAATAGAGTCTAGTTGGTAGCGAGCTTCACCGCGGATGGCAACTTTATCCAGTTCATAACTAAAACCGAGGATAGCGTCACTGCCATAGTCAGATTGAGTCGCCGTAATGCCGGGCGCTTCATACTCTACTTCATGATAAGTCAGGCCTATACCCAAGAAGGGTTGAATAGGGGCGGCATCGAGCATAAATGCGCCGCGAGGGAAGTATAAAAAGTCTAAACCACCCGCGCTGCGACTATAGGTGTCATTTTTTGTGTTCTTAAACTCACCGTAGTTAAGGTGAGTATCGATCATGACATAGGCGCTGATGGGTTTACCAATACCAATCTTGCCTTGGTTGCCTGAATCGAAGTCACTACCATCAGCGACAGTAGAACCAATCATGCCGTGCATGCGCCAGCGGCTATCAATGACTGTCTCTTCGTCATCTGCTGCAAAAGCAGAAATAGTGCTGCACCCCATAGCAAGAGCAAGCGTTATATTACGCAGTTTACTCATTAATTTATTCTCCGTTGCTAAGCATTGTAAAAACGCGGCCTAAGCCGCATTTCATTTTTTAGTCGTTATTAGGGCGCTATTGGGAACGCCGCGCTGCAATCATCAGAAGTGATAGTGCCGTCGAGCAGTCCGGTGACAGCGGCTTGGGGGTCGCCACCGGAGAGAGTGCCAAAGAAAGTGGTCACGTCAGCTTCGCTGACTAAGCAGGTGTCTATGATGGCGGTTAGGGTCTCTTGGTTCAGCGCTTCAGCTAATGCTGCAATTTGCTCTGCGCCCGGCAATTCGGCAGGGGGTGTTGGCAAACCTCCACCGCCGCCCAGTAAGTCAGTTATCGTGCTGAGGTCACCTGACATCAAGGCCTCATTGATTTGATCGATCGGCAGTTGGCCGGTGATTTGATCAATAGGGAGGTTGGACAAGATCGGGTCTGCGTAATAACCGAGTTCAAACAGCAATGGCAAGAGCACCGGTTCGGCTAGAGGGTTGTCACCGGAAAGTATGGGCTCATAAATCGCACAGGCGGAGCCAGATTGGTCGGCTAGCGCAAGGGTTCCCGCTGGTTGTACCAGTGTTGTAGCGCCGTTGTTAGACAGCGTCTCTACTTCGCTCGGTAGTGTTTCAGCCACTGGCGCGTCGTATTTGCTATTGCTGTTGCGGTCGGTAAAAACACGTATGCACATAGTAGAGAAGCGAGCTTCACCTTGGGCTTCAAGCAGGCCCTTGTCAATTGCGCTGAACTCTGCCGGCTTGCTGGCGCTGATGTCGCCGACGGGAATTGGAACATCCCCAGATTGCGGCGTGGTAATACAGGTGTTGTTGGCACTGTCGTAATAACCAACATCGGCACTAAATACCACCGATGGAACCTGGGTTACATCGCGGTAGACCGTAAGGTCGGCTGGATTAGACGTATCTATTCCTTCGCCCGTGTTGCTTGTGAATAGCGCGTGCGCAAAGAAACGACGGCTGCCTTTTGTAGCGCCAGCCTCAAAGCCATTTTCTTGGCTTGCATTAAGGCTGACGCTACCGCTGCCTAAACACGAGAACTCGTCAACAACCGGATCGCCGCTGGTGTCGTCTTGCTGCATCAGCACTAAGGCGACTAGCGCGTCATCGACAACACTGACGGTAACGGTGTCGCTAATGGCCGAAGCTTTGTAGGTCGCGGTCAGACTTGAATTGCCAACAAATACCGGGTTGTTGGGCGTTGTTGGCATTGCGGTGGTCTCGCTGCCAATGAGCGGGCTCACCTTCAATGTGTCGGCCTTGCCAACGGTCCAGCTTACTGTGCCGCTGCCACAAGGCGCCTGACCGCTAGTGTAGGTGCAAAGGGCGGTAAAGGTTTTTTCTGATTCCAAAAAGCTCAAATTGATGCTGTATTTTTTGTCAGGGTCAGCAGCGCCAATCTTGGGCAGGATATCAATTTTAGTGACTGTTTCGTCGCTCAAGTTAAGCTTTAATGTGCCAGTAATGATGCTGGTGCTGGAGTTGTTGTAACTGGCCGTCACGGTGCTGTTATTTTTCGCCGCGTCATTGCGAATGGCATCATAGTCAAGCTGCCCTATTAAGGTTGCCGTGCCGTCAGTGGCGTTCAGCTCGGTGCTGTAAATCGTGCTCGGTACCGGCACTGAACTCCACGCCAATAGATTAGCGCCGCGGCACTGATAGCGATTAAATGACTGATTACTATTTACAGGATTTTCATAGTTTAGTTTGGCGACCATTTGCAGCGTTGATGCAGCCGGTAAGGTTGCGCCCGTGATCTCAACGTTTGCGCTGTCTAGTCCTTGGCAGCTGCTTAGCGGTGTAACGGCTTGGTCTAAGACGCCATTGCTGTTGCACGTTAGGGCTGCAGGGTTAGTGATTACACAGACGTCAACGGATTTAACGCTAGCCGGTTTGATGATAACTGTTTTAACCGCAAATAATGTTGCTGGGTTAGTGTCAGGGTCTCCGTCGGTAACTGTTGTACAGTCAGACTCAGGATCTATAGCACTGATAATAACGGTAATGCCTTCTTGATTGTTAGTGCCGTCAAAGGGGTTGGTAATGGTTGCTAGGGCAGTCGCTTGCTCGGCAGAGTATTCGGCAAAGGTAAAAAAGGGTTGACTGGCGCAGAATTTTGCCTCACCGGTGCGGTTTTCCAGCATTGTTAGGTCTAGCAGTTCATTTAACAGCCTGTAGTCGGCCATAGCAATCGCGTTTGCATCAAGGGGGTCGATGGCAATGATTTCGGGTCCAACAATAGATGGCGGTGGAACACGTATGGGTGGCACCACCAAAAATTCGACAGGGGTGGCCGTGTAAGTGCGGCCTTCAAATATGTAGCTGCCATTTAATGTAAGGCTAATTGTGCCCTCGGGTTCGGCAAGAAAAGCGGTGCTGAGAATGTATTTTACCTTTCCGTAAAGAATGGCATTGCTCACCGCGGCGGCTAAACCGGCAATGGCTGGGTCGCCAATGGGGCCAGTGATTGACCAGCTGGTTCCCTCGGTCACGTTCAGTTCAGGGCCAAGATTGACCTCAACGCCGTCGGTTTGCAGGGCGACCATGCGTGCAAAAATGCCGTCTTCGGTTTGATTGGTGCCTAGGCCTGCCAGTTTGTTGGTAACGGGGAATTCTATGCGCAACGTGCTTGGGTCAAGTTTGGCACTTGGACGGTCGGGGCTGCGGGCATCACCGCCGCCGCCACAGGCAACGAGCAAGCTCGTTGTCAGTGCTAATGATAAAGCTAAGATATTCGTTTTCATTTATTCCCCTCCCGGAGAGAGACTAGCTGAAACACATTGCGGAAGATTTTAAGATTCACATGTACGTAGTTTCACGGATGTTATTTGTAAAAACAATACCATATGCGTCTAAGCTCCCATGTTAGGTGCAAAAACAACAACATTTCTGTGAAGTAGTCATATGAAACCGCCTTCGCCCAAGAAAAAGGCGTAAAAGTCGATGTTTTGGCGGGAATATGCCCTCTTTCGAGGGCATGTTACTCAGTCTGCCATATAGCTCTCTATCGGTGGGCAGGAGCAAATGAGGTTGCGATCACCGTATACATTGTCAATACGGTTCACGGTTGGCCAGTACTTGCTGTCGCGTAAGTTGGCAACGGGGAAGCTGCCTTCTTCGCGAGAGTAGGGGCGATCCCAGTCGGCGACGATGTCGGCAAGGGTGTGGGGTGCATTCACTAAAGGGTTGTTGTCGGCGGGTAGCTGCCCGCTCTCCACGCGACCCACTTCGCGGCGAATATGAATCATGGCGTCACAGAAGCGATCTATTTCCATCTTCGATTCGCTTTCGGTCGGCTCAATCATTAATGTGCCCGGTACCGGAAACGACATAGTGGGGGCGTGAAAGCCATAGTCCATCAAGCGTTTGGCAATGTCTTCTTCACTGATACCGGTACTTTCTTTAAGTGGCCGTAAATCGATAATACATTCGTGGGCAACGCGACCATTGCGTCCGGTATAAAGCACGGGGTAGTGTTCGTGAAGGCGGGTAGCGATGTAGTTGGCGCTGAGGATGGCAATTTCAGTCGCTTTCTTTAAGCCGCTGCCGCCCATTAATGAAATATACGCCCACGATATTGGCAGAATGCTGGCGCTGCCGTAGGTAGCGCCAGAGACGGTGTCATTATGTGGGTTTAAACCTTCTACCGGAAATACCGGGTGACTGGGTAAAAAAGGCGCTAAATGGGCTTTAACCCCGATAGGTCCCATACCTGGCCCGCCACCGCCGTGAGGAATGCAAAATGTTTTGTGGAGATTAAGATGCGATACGTCGGCGCCAAATTCGCCCGGCGCCGCGAGTCCCACTAGGGCGTTCATATTGGCGCCGTCGACATAGACTTGGCCGCCATACTGGTGAGTGATGTCGCAGATTTCGCGAATTCCCTCTTCAAATACACCGTGGGTTGACGGGTAAGTGACCATTAGTGCGGACAGTTGGTCGGCGTGGCGTTCGGCTTTTTGGCGAAGGTCGTCAATGTCTACATTGCCGAGCTGATCACAGCCTACAATCACAACGCGCATCCCAGCCATCGCCGCTGATGCGGGATTGGTGCCGTGGGCAGAGCTAGGGATTAAGCAAATGTCACGGGCGGCATCACCGCGGCTTTCGTGATAGCGCTTAATGGCGAGAAGGCCGGCGTACTCACCTTGCGAGCCGGCGTTCGGCTGCATAGAAAATTTATCGTAGCCGGTGCAAGCCATTAACTGCTGTTCAAGTTCGTCAATTAGCTGTAGGTAGCCAGCTACCTGATTACGCGGCGCAAAGGGATGTATGTTGCTGAATTCTGGCCAGGATACGGGAATCATCTCGGCGGTCGCGTTTAGCTTCATAGTGCAGGAGCCTAGTGCAATCATTGAGTGATTTAAGGCAATGTCTTTGCGCTCAAGACGATTCATATAGCGCAGCATTTCAGTTTCTGAGCGGTACAGATGAAATACTGGGTGGCTGAGATAGCTGCTCTTGCGTTCTAGTGAGGCGGGGATGCCCGGCATCTTTCCTAAAGAGTTATCCAGTGCGTTTACCGAGGGCAGGGATTTATCACCGGCAAAGACTTGCCATAATTGTTCAATGTCATCAACCGTGGTGGTTTCATCAAAGCTGACACCTAGCTGCTTAGTGCCGCGTCGCAAGTTTAATAGTGCAGCTTCTGCTTGGTCTGCAATTGCGCTGCTGGCATCACCGGTATTGACTGACACAGTGTCAAAAAAAGCGGTATTGGTGGTATAGCCGAGCTCGCTTAAGCCAGCGGCGAAGATCCCGGTCATTCTATTTATGCGCAATGCGATGGTTTTTAGTCCGTCGGGACCATGATAGATGGCGTAGAACACCGCCATAATGGCGAGCAGTGCTTGCGAGGTGCAAATATTCGATGTCGCCTTTTCTCGGCGGATATGTTGTTCCCGGGTTTGCATTGCCATGCGCAGGGCTTTGTTGCCGCGGTTATCTATCGATACGCCGATGATGCGGCCTGGTATTGAGCGTTTAAAGCTATCGCGGGTGGCAAAGAATGCAGCGTGGGGACCGCCGAAGCCCATGGGTACACCAAAACGTTGCGTGCTGCCGACCACAATGTCTGCGCCTTGTTCGCCCGGTGGTGTTAGCAAAATCAAACTCATGATATCTGCCGCAACGACGGTCATAGCGTCTTGGGCTTTCGCTTGCGCGGAAATCTCCGTAAGGGCCTTGATGCTGCCATCGGTCGCCGGATATTGCAGTAACACACCAAAGCAAGGCGTGCTGGCGAGCTCGGTTTCGGCATTGCCCAATACAATCTCAAGTCCGAGAGGAAGCGCGCGGGTTTTTAAGACGGCGACGGTTTGTGAGTGGCAGCTATTATCTATAAAGAAAACATTGCTTTTGTTTTTGCGGGCCGACCGCTTGCACATCGCCATCGCCTCTGCGGCAGCGGTGGCCTCATCGAGTAGTGAGGCATTGGCAAGTTCTAGGCCAGTTAAATCAATTATCATCTGCTGGAAATTAAGTAGGACTTCTAGCCGTCCTTGGGCAATTTCTGGCTGATATGGGGTGTAAGCGGTGTACCAGCCGGGATTTTCCAGGACGTTACGCAGAATTACCGGCGGTGTGATGGTGCCGTAGTAGCCGGCGCCAATAAACGATCGAGCGATCTGATTTTTGGCCGCTATAGTGCGCAGGCGATTCAGGGTTGCGGTTTCGCTTTGGGGGGCGGGCAATGGCATCTCGCCGCGTAATATCGATGCAGGTACGGTTTGTTTAATCAGTTCGTCCAGCGAACTTGCGCCAACAGTATGCAGCATCGCTGCAGTTTGGGCTTCATCTGGGCCGATATGGCGTGTTAGGAAATCATCATTTTGCGAGAGAGCGGTAAGATTTTCGGTCATTCTGCAATTTGCCTGCGTCGTCGGATGTGCGATGTGTATTAAACCATATTGAGGCTGCATTTTCTTTAGCGAATTTCTGCGACCAATACGGCTCCAGCTGCAGATAGCAGCATATTTCCGATCCATATTGGCATATTCATTGTCGCTACTTCCTGCCACTTTATAGTCATGATACGACTGTTAGTCGGCAGTCGTAAGTTGGTAAAATATGTAATACTTTTTATATCTTAGTTGTTGAAAATAATACACTTTAATAGATTTTTAGCCTTGATCTGGCTGGCGTCATTTTTTACGCTTCGCGAGTTAAGGTCGTGATTGAGAGGATTCTGGTAGCTGTGCTTAGACAAGTAAATGCACGCTGTAAATGGCGAATCCTAGGGTCACATGTTGCGGCCTATCAGTAGTGCTTAATATTACTGCCCGTGCGGTTTATGCCCCGGCTAGCGGGAATCAGCTGTCTCAATAATTTGATACGAAAGAAAAGCGTATTTGGTCTTCAGGGGCGTCACTTGCCGATGGTTTAATTAAAGTGGAGAAAATAAAGGCGCGGGCCGATGATGCCGATACCCTTTCTGCCATTCCGCCTGATGCTGAAACCGGTCGCTGCTATGCGAAGCTGGTCGTGCCTTCAAGCTATGTATGCCGTGTTGAGCGTCGCTTAATTAAGGAGGCGAGCGAGCTTCGAGAAATGATCTCGGCAAAACTCAAATGGTTTGATCAGCCGTTGCCGGTCAGTGAGGCCCATTGCCGTCCTACGGTAGTGCCGGCGACCTACAATGGCAGGAAGAACGGACGCTGGTGTCGCCGCCGCAAAGTCAGCAAGTATTGTTAAGCCCTGCGCGGTATGAAACCGTGGTTATCGAATCACCGGAGGAGTGGGCTTGGAGAGCGGGCGTTGCCACTGAATAGGCTCGGTGCCCCGGGGATTTAAATGACGCCTTGCACGCTGCTTACACATTAAGCGGCGTCATTGCTGGTGTAGCTTTGCAAATGCCTATTGTCGTCCGAGCGCGAGGTGTAAAGATTCATAAAAGCGCTATTGCCCGAAGTGTTCCCTCTGGCAATTGTTTGCGGCAACAGCTAAATTTTAACCGAGAGTAATTTTATAGCGATAGCCGATTGGCAATGATGCCGCTGGAGTTTCGTTACCCCGTTAAGGGCAAGTCTGGCGACTTAGCACTCCGCAAAGAATGCGCGCCGCTTGGTATGAGTGCCATTGACACAAAGATCGGCACTGGAGCTGGTATTCTGGATAGGCACAGCATGCGCAAAAGTATTATTTGTACGGCATCTTAAAAACGCTTATCGAGCGGACAGCAAAATAAGCTGAAGACAGTCTATATTGCCTTAAATTCATCCCTCGCCGCGAAATCAGTTGTAGTTGCGGCGGAGCTCTTGGTTTGATGCTGCGCTAGTATCTCGGCTGCGCAAGCGAGCAAACCCCATTTGGAGGCGTTATGAGTAAAAAGCTGGGTCCCTGGTTGCAATTGAGCAGTCAGACCCTCTATGAGAATCCGTGGTTGCGTTTAGAGCATCACGAGGTAAAAACGCCGGCTGGCACCGATGGAATTTACGGCAAGATTTGTTTTCAGAGTATAGCGGTGGGTATTATTCCGCTAGACGAGCAGGGGTGTACTTATTTGGTCAAGCAATACCGCTACCCCTTGGAGGAAGACAGTTGGGAGATACCTGAGGGCGGTTGCCCGCTGGGGAGTTCGCCGCTGGCAACGGCTAGCCGTGAGCTGCTTGAAGAAACCGGATTATCCGCTAAGAGTTGGGCGAAACTGATGGACTTGCATACGTCAAACTCGGTGACAGATGAGCGTGCTGAAGTATTTTTGGCGATGAGTTTGAGTCAAGGTGAGGCTGATTTAGAGCCAACAGAGCAAGATATAGAGGTGCTTCGTTTGCCTTTAGCGGGGGCGATAACGATGGCGATGGACGGCCGTATTACCGATGCGATTAGCGTGTCCGCGCTATTAAAGTTGCACATACTGTTACTTGGCTGTGAAGGCGATGCTCAGCGCGTCTTAACATCGCTACCAGCTGCGATATTGTAAGATTAGGCGATAAAATGATGTTGCAGGTGGACTATAACTATAAATGGAGAACGAAATGAGCGAGATATTTACTAAACTCCAAGATGCGATGCGGCTAGTGCTGTTGATGACGCTAGTGCTGGCAGCGCCTGCTTTTGCAGAGGATAAGGCCGTAAAGCCCAAATCGAATGAGGGTTTTACTAAGGAGCAAGTATTAGAAAAAGCCGATGGTTTTTTCGGTGAAACGACCGTGAATTTGGCTAAGGCGATAGAAAAAGTATTTGCTGAGCAGGGCAGCCCCAATGCCATTATTGCCGGCGAAGAGGTGTCGGCGGCATTGGGCGTTGGCGTTCGTTACGGCCAAGGTGAGTTGCAGCGTTATAACGGCGATATGAAACCAATTTTTTGGCAGGGGCCCTCAGTTGGGTTTGATATGGGGGCGAATGTCTCCAAAGTATTTACCTTGGTTTACCATTTGGATGAAATGCAGCAGTTGATGCAGCGAATCCCCGGTGTTGATGGCAGTTTTTATGTGGTTGCTGGCGTGGGGGTGAATTACCAGCAGAGTGGAGATTTGATTTTAGCGCCGATTAGAACCGGCGTTGGTTTGCGTGCTGGTGCCAGCGTGGGCTACGTTCACTACAACGATAAAAAGTCGTGGATACCGTTTTGATTTAGTGTCTGCCTAAAACTGGACTAAAAAAAAGGGGAGCGATGCTCCCCTTTTTTTTAGCCATTCCTCACTCTGCCACTTCTTCGGTTTCAGCCGGGTCTGCTGTACTAGTTGTTGCTAGGTCGCGGGCTAAATGGCGACGGTAAAGCTCGTTTAAATAAACGGTGAGGTGGTTGACGACAATTTGGGTCCGCAGTGACACCGGAATGTCGAAGGCGTGCTGGGCGTCAGGCAATTCAGCGTAGCTAACTGCCTGAGTGGAAACTTCTTGCAATGCCTTAAATAGAACACGTGACTCTTCTGCCGGGACTAGCGTATCGGCTTCGCCGTGAATTATTAGAAACGGTGGGGCATTCTCGTTCACCCAATACAGTGGCGAAGCTTGCCGCCACAATTCTGGAGATTCAGCGCGGGTTTTTTTAAGGACCTTGGCTGATATCCACTGGGTTAGTGACTCGCTACTGCGCTGACCTTGGCTGTTGAGGAAGTCGTAAACGCCATAGAAGGGTATGCAGCCTTGCACGGTGGTGTCAGCTGTTTCAAAGCCTGGCTGAAACTCCGGAGCGTTGGCACTCAAGGCCAGCAAACTCGATAAGTGACCGCCAGCCGAACCGCCTGTGGCGATCACAAAATCGGGGTTGCCGCCATATTCGGCGATGTGCTCTTTGATCCAGTGGAGTGCGCGTTTACAGTCAATAATATGATCGGGGAAGGTTGAGCCGGGACTAAGGCGATATTCAACCGCCACGCACACCCAGCCGTTGGCTGCCATTTGGGTCATAAGAGGCAGGGCTTGCTCGTTCTTACTACCCATTTTTTCTAACCACGCGCCGCCATGCATTTGAAATAGCACGGGGGCATTTTTCGGCGTGTCGGCTCGGCGATAGATATCTACCCGCAGCGAGCGGCCATTAATACGCGCGTATTCAATGTTTTTTTGGCACGTCACATTGGCTAATTTGTAGGCGAAGGGTTTGGCCAGGCGCGTGATGTTCGCGTCTATCAGCAGTGAGCTGCTGGTATTGAGGGTTTGTTCTGGCGTTAATTGCAGCGCGTAGCGAACAGCTTGACTCATGATGGGGTCGGCGCGCTGGGCTCTAAAATAGAATACGGCAATTGCCGTCCAGCTAACGATAGCAATGGCGAGACCTAGAGCATCGCTAATACCGCTAAGCTCGCCAAGCATAATAATGATCAGGGTTAAACCGACTTCTAAGGCGATGATGTGCAGGGCGAGCTCGCCGGTAATAACGCCAAAGATAAAACTGAAAACGCTCAGTAATTCTGGCGCTGATTTATGGGGGTGATAGACATTCCATGCTGTCCAAGCCCAGATTAGTGATAACAACAACATAGGGAATTCTCGTGAAGAGGTGCTGGTGAATTATTATGTCGCCATCATAGGACATGTGTATAACGATCTCTACAGCGCAGAGCGCAGCTGTTGGCTTGATCTCCCGCCGACAGGTTCTAATTGCTGGCCGGTTGATCTTTATTAGCTATGTTATTAATGGCATTGACGAAGGCTTAGTTATTATAGCGAATGGCGACAACATAATATGTTTGAGGGCCCTTTGGGGTTGTGACAATGACCTCGTCGTCTAGTTGCTTACCTAGCAATGCTTTGGCGAGAGGTGAGTCCATTGATAATTTGCGCTGGGTTAAGTCAAATTCATCGGGGCCGACGATGCGGTATTCATATTCTTCACTGTCGTCGTTTTCTAACGTCACCCAGGCGCCAAAATAGACCTTGCTGTGGTCGCTAGGGGTATGTGACACCACAGTAAGCTCCTCTAAGCGTTTGGTGAGGAAGCGAACGCGACCGTCAATTTCGCGAAGCCGGCGTTTGCCATATATGTAATCGCCGTTCTCAGAGCGATCGCCGTTCTTTGCAGCTTCGTGTACGGTGGCGGTGACTTGTGGTCGCTCGACTTTCCAAAGCTGACGGACTTCGTCGCGCAAGGTCTTTTCACCCTCCGGGGTGATGTAGCAGGAGCCCTTGGGGCGTGGCGGACGGTAACGAGTCATTATAGTGGTATCAAATAGTGATTTAAGGAATTATAGCGCGCTAGTTTAGCGCAGCGGTGGCGCTTAGAGGATAACGTAATGATGAAAAAGTGGTGTGTAGCAAGTCTGACCTTACTCGCCTTGGTGCCGATGTCCTATGGCGACCTAGATTTACAGGGCAGCTTGAAGCAGGGCGGCTTGATCTGGTCCACTTTAGAGCCCGGTAGCAGCGCGGAATTGGATGGCAAGGTCTTGCCCATTGCAGATAATGGCCTATTGGTGGCAGGGTTTGGTCGTGATGCTAAATCGACAGCGATGTTAAAGGTTTGCAGCCCAGCGGGAGAGTGCGTAGAGCGAAATTTGACGATTGCCCAGCGCAGTTATGATGTTCAGCGTGTTAACGGCGTGCCTCAAGAAACCGTGACGCCGCCCACCAGTGTGCTAGAGCGAATTAGGCGTGAAGCTGCTTTGGTAGGCAAGGCTCGCAGTCAATTCTCCGCCAGACAGGATTTTGTTAAAAAATTTAAATGGCCGCTACTTGGACCAATCACGGGTGTATTCGGCAGTCAGCGTGTCTATAATGGCAGCCCCGGCCGACCGCACTATGGGTTAGATATTGCCGCACCTACGGGAACGCGAGTATCGGCGCCTATCGATGGGGTTGTTACCCTAGCTTATCCAGATATGTTTTATTCTGGCGGCACCTTGATTATTGATCATGGTTTGGGTGTGTCTTCGACTTTTATTCATCTCAGTCGAATTTTGGTTGAGGAGGGGCAGCTGGTGATGCAGGGTGATCCGATTGCCGAGGTTGGGGCAACGGGGCGTGCAACGGGGCCGCATTTAGACTGGCGTATCAATTGGGCCGATCAACGTCTCGATCCTGCCTTAGTGATGGGCCCCATGCCTGAAAAGCCACTGTCTGAGTAGAGATTTATCAGAACCTTGGCAGTGCTTACTAAATAATCGGCACTATAGTGATGCTGAAAAACCACGAATATTGAGTGCGTAAAAACTAATGATAGACAAGAAACTTCTAGAAATTCTGGTATGCCCTGTTAGCAAGGCGCCCTTAAACTATGACGAGCAGCGCAATGAGTTAGTGTGTCGTGCCAGTGGCCTTGCTTATCCTATCCGCGACGGCATCCCAGTGATGCTGGAATCAGCGGCTCGGGTGCTAACAACCGATGAAAAACTTGGCTAGCATTCATATTTTGCCAATGTAGATGGATGGCGTGGCGCGTCTGCGCCTGCCGTCTGAGTCAGATACAAATACCCGCAATTTCGATATACTTGAGGTTTTTTCGCCGCAGCTTGGCCTGTGGTGAGAGGTCGGTACGTCAATATTATCGGCTACCTAAAATGCCCACGGAGTGAGAAAGTTCCAATGAAAAGCGCCACCATTCGCGATGCATTTATTCGATATTTTGAAGGTCGAGGACATACCCAAGTTGCCAGTAGTTCGCTGGTGCCGGGTAATGACCCCACTTTGTTGTTTACCAATGCGGGGATGGTGCAATTTAAAGATGCTTTTCTGGGCCGCGAGAAACGTAACTACGTTCGAGCTGTCAGCTCGCAGCGCTGCGTGCGCGCCGGCGGTAAACACAATGACTTAGAAAACGTAGGCTACACCGCCCGACACCACACCTTTTTTGAAATGCTCGGTAATTTTAGTTTTGGCGACTACTTCAAGCGCGACGCTATTAGCTATGCTTGGGAGTTTTTAACATCGCCTGAGTGGATGGCCATTCCTGCTGAAAAACTCTGGGTAACGGTGTACGCCGCCGACGACGAGGCCTACCAGATTTGGACCCAAGAGATGGGTGTTCCCGCTGAGCGCATGGTGCGTATTGGGGACAATAAGGGCGAAAAATACGCGTCAGATAACTTTTGGTCGATGGGCGATACCGGTCCTTGTGGGCCCTGTACCGAAATTTTTTACGACCACGGCGCCGACGTATTTGGCGGTCCACCGGGAAGTCCAGATGAAGATGGCGACCGTTACATCGAAATTTGGAATAATGTGTTTATGCAGTTTAACCGCGACGCTGATGGCACCATGACGCCATTGCCAGCGCCCTCGGTAGATACCGGTATGGGGTTGGAACGTATCTCTGCGGTGATGCAGCATGTGCACAGTAATTACGAAATTGACCTATTCCAAAACTTAATTGCAGCGACTGCCAGCGTTCTTAATGTTGGCGATCTTGAGCACACTTCCTTGCGTGTTATTGCTGATCATATTCGCTCCTGCGCATTCTTGGTTTCAGACGGGGTGATGCCATCTAATGAAGGTCGCGGTTATGTTTTGCGTCGAATCATTCGCCGCGCTGCTCGCCACGGCAACAAGCTCGGCGCAACTACTGCGTTTTTTCACAAATTGGTGGCACCGCTCGCCGCAGAAATGGGTGAGGCCTACCCAGAATTACTTATTCGGCAGGCACAAATCGAAAAAGTTTTGCTTCAAGAAGAAGAGCAGTTTGCTAAAACTCTTGAGCAGGGTATGAAAATTCTCGAACAAGATTTGCAAGATTTGAGCGCTAGTCAAATTCCTGGAGACACCGTTTTCCGACTGTACGACACCTACGGTTTTCCCGTCGACCTCACTGCTGATATTGCCCGAGAAAAAGGCTTAAGTATCGATCTGGATGGTTTTGAGACTGCGATGGAAGCGCAGCGCACACGTGCCCGTTCAGCGTCTAATTTTAAAGTGGATTTAAGTGATGAGCTGGCGCTAGAGGGTGAGACCGCGTTTTGTGGTTATCAGAGTCTGGTTGAAGAGGGCGCCTCAGTCACTGCTATATTACGCGATGGTCAGCGCGTGAGTTCCCTAAAAGAAGGCGACGCCGGCATCATTATTTTAGAGCGCACACCCTTCTACGGTGAGTCTGGTGGTCAGGCTGGCGACACCGGGTATTTAAGTGCCGAAGGGATGCGTTTTGAAGTGCGCGAGACCCATAAATCTGGTGGCCATCATTTACATCATGGCGTGGTATTGAGTGGTGTTATCAGTGAAGGCGAGAAACTACGCGGCGATGTTGATAGCCAGCTTCGCCAGGCAACGGCTCTAAATCATTCGGCCACACATTTATTACACGCCGCGCTGCGTCAGGTTTTGGGTGAGCATGTAGGTCAGAAGGGCTCGCTCGTCGATTCGCAGCGATTGCGGTTTGATTTCTCTCATTTTGAATCAGTGACCAAGCAGGAACTGGCAGAAATTGAAGGCTTGGTGAATCAGCAGATTCGTCTCAATACCCCCGTCCAAACTGAAGTTACGGATATGGAAAGCGCCGGCAAGCGCGGCGCCATGATGTTATTCGGTGAAAAATACGGTGATAGCGTGCGGGTACTTAGCATGGGGGGAGATTTTTCTATTGAGCTTTGTGGCGGCACCCATGTTGAGCGCACCGGCGATATCGGTCTAATGCGTATTAGTGCGGAATCGGGCATTGCCGCAGGCGTTCGTCGTATTGAAGCGGTCACCGGTGCGTTAGCATTGGCGGCTTTTGACAGCGCTGAAAATGAATTGAGTAATTTGGCTGGCTTGCTGAAGACTGGTCGCGAAACAATCGCAGACAAAGTTCAGCAGTTGCTTGTTCAGCAGAAACAGCTGGAGAGGGAGCTAGGGGCCTTAAAGGGTAAACTGGCAAGTTCAGCGGGCAATGATCTGATGAGCCAAGTAGAGGAGATTAACGGTATTAAGGTCTTGGTGACCAAGCTTGAAGGTGCAGACGCTAAATCCCTACGGGATATTGTTGATCAGCTCAAGAATAAATTGGGTTCTGGGGTTTTGCTACTTGCGGCCGATGAGGGCGACAAGGTGTCCTTGGTTGCGGGTGTGACTAAGGATCTTACGGCTCGTTTTAAGGCCGGCGATATAATGAGATTGGCGGCCCAAGCGGTGGGCGGCAAGGGTGGTGGTCGTCCAGATATGGCCCAAGGTGGTGGTGTCGATAGCTCAGCTATTCCGGCTGCATTGCAGGTGGTTCGGGATTATTGTCTTGGAAAATAATGCAGCGCTACGTAAATCACGTATAGCCGACACTGAGTTATTTCCTTTAAATTTGTTCTGGTGTTTAATGAGCGCCCTCTTTGGCGGGTGTTTATTAAGTAGAAGTGAATCATGAGTCTGATAGTTCAAAAATTTGGGGGGACCTCGGTAGGTACCGTCGAGCGTATAAAAGCCGTTGCCAAAAAGGTGGCGGGTTTTCGTGAACAAGGCCACGATATTGTCGTTGTAGTGTCGGCCATGAGCGGTGAAACCAACCGCCTGATTGATATGGCGAAAGCCATGCAGTCGCAGCCAACACCGCGCGAACTGGATGTGCTGGTGTCTACCGGTGAGCAGGTGACCATCTCCCTGCTGTGCATGGCCTTACATGATCTAGGTCAGGGCGCTAAGTCGTATACCGGCTCTCAAGTGCGGATATTAACTGATGAGGCCCATACCAAGGCGAGAATCAGGGAGATTGATGACGCCAAGATCAGAGCCGACTTAACGGCTGGCAATATAGTTGTGGTTGCCGGCTTTCAGGGCGTAGATGAGAACGGTAATATTACAACACTTGGCCGTGGTGGTTCAGATACCACCGGTGTGGCTTTAGCTGCGGCCTTAAAAGCAGATGAATGTCAGATTTATACTGACGTGGATGGGGTGTACACCACCGATCCACGGGTGGTGAGTAAGGCGCGTAGATTGGATCGCATTACCTTTGAAGAAATGCTAGAAATGGCTAGCTTGGGATCAAAGGTACTGCAAATTCGCGCAGTGGAATTTGCTGGCAAGTACAATGTACCCCTGCGGGTGTTACATGCTTTTCAGGACGGCCCCGGCACATTGATCAGCTTAGAGGAACAATCGGATATGGAAAACCCGGCAATTTCCGGTATTGCGTTTACCCGCGACGAAGCGAAAATTACAGTGTTAGGGGTGCCAGATACCCCAGGCTTGGCATATCAGATACTCGGGCCTGTCAGCGACGCTAACGTCGAAGTCGATGTAATTGTTCAAAACGTAGCAGAAGACAACACCACCGACCTCACCTTTACGGTAAGTCGAGGGGACATGGCAAAGACTGAAGCCATTGTGCGCAAGCTGGTGAAACAAACAGGAGCGCGAGAAGTCAAAACAGATGACAAAATCGCCAAGGTGTCTTTGGTCGGCGTAGGAATGCGCTCCCATGCTGGTATAGCCAGCAAGATGTTTAAAACTCTGGCGGAAGAGTCAATCAACATCCAGTTGATCACAACATCGGAAATTAAAATTTCGGTGGTGATTGATGAGAAGTATTTGGAGCTAGCCGTTCGTTCGCTGCATGCAGCGTTTGATTTGGATTTGGAGCCGTGTATTTAATTTAAAACCCTACTTACTCTGCCGCAGAAGGATTGGCGCCAGAGGCTAGGGTTAGGCTCTTACAAGGAGATGCCATAATGTTAATTTTAACTCGTCGTATTGGTGAGACTTTAATGGTCGGTGATGAAGTGACTGTCACTGTACTTGGAGTGAAAGGTAACCAAGTACGATTAGGTGTGAATGCGCCTAAAGATATCGCGGTTCATCGTGAAGAAATTTACGAACGTATTCAAACAGAGAAAGACGGCAACAAGTAATATACGGAAAATACGCTCTAGGTCTTTGCTTATTATCTCAGTGTGGTATCATGCCGCCCGATTCGTTGATCAGGGCTATGTGCTGATTAACGTTGCACTTTTTGCTTGAGTTCCTAGTGGGAAAAGCGAAACAGTGAGATATTCCGGAGAGGTGGCCGAGTGGCTGAAGGCGCTCCCCTGCTAAGGGAGTATGCGGTTAATCCTGCATCGAGGGTTCGAATCCCTCCTTCTCCGCCATTACAAATAAAAAAGGCTCCAGTCGAAAGACTGGGGCCTTTTTTATTAGTCTGTTGTGAGCGGAGCTTAGGTAGAACCCTTTGGTTCGACCAATTGCAGCGCAATTGGAACAAGCCACGCCAGTGGTGCAGCCCGAAGGGTCAAAGCAGCCCTGTGGCTGTTTTGATTAATCCCTCCTTCTCCGCCATTATTGAAAAAACCCGCTGATACAGCGGGTTTTTTTTCGTCTGGAGTTTGTGGTTAAGCGTATTTTTTAGTAAATGCCACTCAACTGGTGAATTGAGTACTTGCTGTGCAGAGCCCGCCAGCTAGGGGTAATCAATTTACCATTCGGCAATCAAGGGCGTATGAACTTTTTCTCATCCAGTGGGAACATTGATGACGGGGCGTAAATCCATGAATTTCCCTGCCATGCGCTTATTGATTAAGTGCAAGATTTACTGCACTGCGAAGTACCTAACTACGGGCGTAGCATTGAAGAGCTTGCAGGTGCCTTGCTTATGTCGGTGAGTAGCCTTAAGCGAAAGCTCGCACAGCTTGACAGTAATTTCCAACATATTAAAAATTCCGAGCGCTTTAATCGAGCTATCCAATTGCTAGATGATGAGCGCATGACGCTGGATAATATTGCCGATACCCTAGGCTATAATAACTCCAGTAATTTCAGCGTGGTCTTCAAGGGTTGGACAGGCTATTCCACCACACAGTACCTCAACAAAAAATAATCGGGATAATAGGCGCTATTCATGGCCCCATTCTTTTAGCTTCTGTCGATGAATTCAAAAAATATAACAACGGCCGCGTGCATATTGGCTTCGTTCAGGGAACGCTCTTGATGTCGGTTTAGTGATAAATGATGTCCGATGTCATTATGCAGCGCTGCTCTTGGACGAAAGTCTTGTTGCTAGTATAACGGGGGTATTTCATTTCAGGACGTAGCTGCCTACTTCTCTTAAGACTGATATAATAGTTAATGTTCTAAAGACCGTAATCGCGATATTACGGTCTTTTTTATTTTCCCCCGGTGTTGGCACCTAACTGGCAACGTTGCTTTCATTTTAGTGACGATTTAGGAGGCTATATTTTTTTCTACATAACGTTTTCCGTTTTCTTTGCTGTGGTATAAGTATTCAGTCCGCGGTTCGCAGTGATGATGTATTAACGATTGTAGGCCCTTAAAATACATAGGCGATACTCGACCTTTGATCGTGACAATGCTACTTTTCAGCCAGTCATAGAACGCCTAAGTTCACGTTTTTATTCATTTTTAGATTAATAGGGCTGACATAGACGCAATGTTGAGCATAGCGTTAGTTTCATAATTTAATCTTCGAGTTCCATAGGGAAGTATCATGAGCAGACGGATGTTGATAATGCTGTTGCTTAGCACGGCCTTGTTTGGCGGCGTGTTTGGCATGAAGTGGTTTGGCAACCAGAAAATGAATGAGTTTTTGAATGCGATGCCAACGCCAGCGGTGACGGTGGCGAGTACTAAGGCAGAAGCGATGATTTGGGACAATCGTCTTGAATCTGTCGGTAGCTTGGTGGCCGTTAACGGCGCTGACCTAACGGCTGAAGTGGACGGCGTTGTTACTGCAATTTATTTCGACTCAGGCGATACCGTAAAGCGCGGTGAGTTACTATTAAGCATGGCCTCCGCTAGTGAGCAAGGTGAGTTAAAGCGATTGGAGGCTCAGGCGAAGCTAACAGAGCTGAATCGCAGACGAAGCCAACAGCTATTCGACCGCAAAACAATCTCAAAGTCTGAATACGATACCGCTGTCGCTGAAACCAATGTTGCGCTGGCGGCGGTGCAGGCTCAACAAGGTCGTTTGCAACAGAAATCCGTGAAAGCGCCTTTCGACGGTAAATTAGGTCTTCGCCGTGTCAATGTGGGTCAGTATCTTGGGGTTGGGGTAGCTATTGTGACCTTGCAAAAACTTGATCCTATTGATGTTGATTTCAGTATACCGGAGCGGTATTTGTCGATTTTGGAAGCCGATCTCAAAGTGTCGGTGACAGTCGATGCCTTCGGTGACGAGGTCTATGACGGTATTGTACTGGCGGTTGAGCCCAAGGTTGATCCGCAAACCCGCAATGTTGATGTGCGAGCACGCTTGGTAAATCCAGGTGGTCATTTGAAGCCGGGCTTATTCGCGAGCGTTGTTATTAATTTGCCAACAAGCGATGCGGTGGTGGTGATTCCGCATTCGGCGGTTAACTATACCTCCTATGGTGACTCAGTATTTGTAGTCCAGAATAACCCTGACGCAGGGCCACCGCCAGACTCGTCGACCCCGAAAGTCGGTGCCCGCACGAGTCTGGAAGTGATTCAGCGTTTTGTTACCTTGGGAGATACCAGAGGTGACTATATTGCTGTCAGTAAAGGCTTGAATGCCGGTGATGAACTAGCCAGCACTGGATTGCTTAAGCTGCGCAATAAGCAGCCAGTTATTATCGATAATAGCAACGCGCCAATGCCGGAACTAAATCCAAATCCCCCTCAGGGATGATAGTAATAGTCAATGTGGTGTATAAGGCACCACAGCGATCCGGCAACCATTCGCGAGATTTAGCTGAGAGAAGCGATGAATTTCACTGATATTTTTATAAGGCGGCCGGTTCTAGCCGTTGTCGTTAGTTTAATTATTTTGTTCTTGGGTTTGCGTGCGGGCATGGATTTGACCGTGCGCGAGTATCCAGAATTACAAAATGTCCAAATAACCGTTTCAGTGGCGTATCCAGGCGCAGACCCCCATTTAGTTGAAGGTTTTGTAACGACGCCCTTGGAGCGTGAAATTGCCTCTGCCGACGGTATCGATTTCTTAACGTCGCAATCTGCTCAGGGTAGTTCAACTATCACTGCAAACTTGCGGTTAGATAAAAATGCCAATGAAGCACTAACCGAAATATCGGCAAAAGTAGGTAAGCTTCGCAATCAATTACCAGAGGGATCGGAAGATCCTATTATTCAACTCGCGGATAGCAGCGGCACTGCGGCGATGTATATTTCATTTTCCTCAGACATCCTTAATGAGAGTCAGATTACCGACTATTTGGGGCGGGTTGTCGAGCCGGAAATTGCTGCCATTGCCGGTATTGAACAGGTAATAATCCTCGGTGCCCAAAACTACGCAATGCGGGTGTGGCTAAAGCCAGAAAAGCTGGTGGCATACAATTTAACTGCTAGTGAGGTATTTAATGAAATACGTAAGCAGAATGTCCTATCGGCTGTCGGTGTAACTAACGGTAATTATGTAAAAGTTGGTTTGTCAGCAGCAACAGGCCTGCAAAACGCCGAGCAATTTCGCCAAATGGTGGTGAGTTCAAACGACGATACTTTGGTGCGTCTGCAGGATGTTGCCAATGTTATTTTAGGCTCAGAAACTTACGGTAGCAGCGCTAAGTGGGATGGTAAGCCCAGCCTGTTTGTAGGCTTAACTGTGCGCCAGAATGCGAATTTACTGGACGTAATGAGCGAGGTGAGGGCTGTTCTTCCGGCTATATTTAAAGCGCTACCAGAAGGGCTTGAGGGGGCAATCGGCTTTGATAGTACGGTCTATGTTAGCAGTGCAATAAGTGATGTAAGAGCAACTTTGGTCGAAGCAGTTGTTATCGTTATTGTGGTGATATTTTTATTTCTTGGTTCAGTGCGCAGTTCATTAATCCCTGCGGTCACGGTTCCGCTATCATTGATCGGCGCCCTATTCCTAATGTACAGCATGGGCTTTTCGATAAACCTGCTGACACTGTTGGCGATGGTTTTGGCTATTGGTATGGTGGTTGATGACGCCATTATCGTTTTAGAAAATATCCATCGCCACATCGAAGAAGGCTTGGAGCCTGAAAAGGCGGCGTTGATTGGTGCGCGCGAGTTGGTTGGCCCAGTTATTTCGATGACGATCACCCTAGTTGCCGTTTATGCTCCTATTGGTTTTTTGACCGGAATAACCGGCACGCTATTTACTGAGTTTGCCTTTACCTTAGCTGGCGCGGTATTGATATCAGGCGTGATTGCGCTGACCTTAACACCAATGATGTGTGCGAAAATTTTAAAACCGTCGCAAGGTGAGGCGTCGAGTAGTCGGCTAGTACATTTCCTTGATCAAAAATTTGAGCGTTTGCGGCAGGTATATCGCCAGAATTTACACGGCGCTTTAAATCAGCGTCATGTGATTGGGATTTTTGGACTGATTGTTTTTATTTCCTGTTATTTTTTGTTTGTTGCTATCCCGTCGGAATTGGCTCCTGCAGAAGACTTCGGTTATGCAGGATCTTTGCACGAAACTGATGGTTATTCATCGCCGGAGTATTTCGAGCAGTATTTTCAACAGAGTCAAGAGATGGCCTTGGCCAATGAGTCTATTGAGCACATTTTCGCGTTTACTATTAATCAGGGCGGCGGGACAAATACCGCATTCTTGGGGATGATAGCGAAGGGTTGGGATGATCGAGAAAAAATCATGGGGCAGATTACTAACGAGGTAAATGCCGAATTCCAAAAAATTGCTGGAATTAGAGCGGCGATATTTCAACCGCCACCGTTGCCAACGCCCGGCCAGGGCTACCCCATTGAGTTTGTACTGAAATCGACAGCCGACCCGCAAACAATTGCCGATGTTGGCAATAGAGTGGTGGCGAGAGCGCTGGCGAGCAATCGCTTCTTTTTTGCGGCGCCAGGTTTGAATATTGATCGACCAGAGGCGGTCATTGATATTAATCGCGACAAAGCGGCTCTGCTCGATATTGATATGAGTGCATTAAGTTCAGATTTGGCCTCATTGATGGCTGGTGCTGAAGTGAATCGATTTGAACTTCAGGGCCGGTCTTACAAAGTCATTACCAAAGTTGTTAGGGATGCTAGGTTAAACCCAGATCAATTAGGTGATTTTTATGTGCGCACCGGGAGCGGAGATTTAGTGCCGCTGTCAACTATTGCAACGATTAGTAAAAAAGTTACACCGCGGTTTTTATCGCATGCTCAGCAGTTGCGCTCCAATACCATTGTTGCGGTGCCGCGGCCGGATGTTTCGCAGGGCGAAGCTTTAGCCTTACTCGAGGATATTGCTCGTGAAGAAATGCCGGTGGGTTTTAAAATCGATTACGCTGGCAGTTCGCGGCAGTTTAAGCAGGAGGGCTCTGCACTGCTGGCGACCTTTGGCTTTGCATTAATTATTATCTATTTGGTCTTGGCGGCGCAGTTTGAATCTTATCGTGATCCGCTGATTATTTTAGTTACTGTGCCCATGTCTATCTGCGGTGCCTTATTAGCGCTGAATATTTTTTCGATGACCAATGGTATGCAGATCACCAGTTTTTCTGGCATGACCTTGAATATCTACACTCAGGTTGGCTTGGTGACCTTAATTGGGGTTATTTCTAAGCACGGTATATTGATTGTGGATTTTGCAAATATTATGCAGGAGCAGGGCATGTCTAAGCGCGATGCTATTGAAGAAGCTGCCTCGATTCGCCTGCGCCCGATTTTGATGACAACCGCTGCTTTGGTCGTGGCTATGGTGCCATTATTGATCGCGACAGGCCCTGGCGCGGCATCACGCTTCTCCCTTGGTATGGTTATCGCATCCGGCATGAGTATAGGCACGCTATTTACCTTGTTTGTGGTGCCGGCAATGTATATGTATCTTGGCCGAGATCATCAAGGGCGACTGCCGCAGCCACAGAATGGTTAAGGGCGCTGGTGTACCTTGTAACGGCCAAGTATGATGGCGCGGATTTTTATACCTTTAGGAAACGTTTATGATTAAGCACAGTAGTTATTTTGATGAAAAGGTCCAGTCGCTAGGGTTCGCGACAGACACCAATCCCGCCTCTGTTGGGGTGATGTCAGCGGGTGAGTATCGTTTTGGGACAGAAGCGGCAGAGCGTATGGAAGTTATAAGCGGCGCCTTGACTGTGCTCTTGCCGGGTCAAACTGAATGGCAGACGTTTGCAGCGAGCCAAGGATTTGATGTGCCAGCTAACAGTCATTTTGATTTGCAGGTTGCGGTTAATAGTGCCTATCTTTGTATTTACGGCTGATAAAAACTGGCCTAATAAGCGCGCTTCCTCAGTGCGCTTTGCTCACAATCAGCGAGCAGACGGCTAGATAAACACGTTTACGCGGTAAAATAGTACATTGCAGTTAAATAGAAATTTGTGTTTTTGCACTAAAATGTTAAGTGATATCCCAGTCTGGGGGTCAAAAAATTAAAGACAAAGCCGATTCCGGTCGCCTTTGTCTTTATTGCGTTAGGCTATGACGATATTTTGCTCGAATAAGTTTTTAAAATGTAGCTGAACCCGCTCTATGTCTAAAAGCGACATACCGCTAGAAAAACCAAACCACACATATAGGCCATTTAGATCGCGGAACATCGGCGGTAAATAGCGTGGTGCTTTTATTAAACCAGCCTGTTGATATTGATGGAGCACAGGAATGTCGTCTAGAGCGACCTTACCCACAAACAGCATGGGTAGAAGTTCTGGCTTGTCTGCTAAAATAGCACTGCGGATAAAGTTTACGGTTTCAACAAATCCCTTTACATAAGAAAGATCTTTGGTAAAACAACTGCCACCCTCCACCATGCCGCCGCGAAAAACACGCTGAGCAATTTTATAGCTGTCGTGCTGACTTAAGTCTTGGGCTAAAAAGTGTCGGTAGACATCTAAAAAATCCGCGCCATTTTCAGCCATATCAATGGCCACGACACGGTCGCTTATCCGCCGTGCGCGTTCAGGAAAGGAACTGAAGGTTAGGGTTTCAATCAATACCGCTAGACCTTCTTGAAGGGCAGTGATTCTAGGCGAACCTACACTCAGCCAAGTCGCCCAAGGTTGGTTGCGGCCGTTTAGGGTGGTACCAACGTGAACCCATCCCTCGTGGACTTCTAATACCTGCAAGTCGAGACTGGAAAACGATGAGTGGGTATTAACCTTGATGCAATCGCCTCCCGCGGAAGCGTCGGAGACGATACCGTCAGTTTCTCTCACCGTAAAGGCACTCTCGGCAAAATAAGGCTTTAGACGTTGCTGTAATTGTTCGACGGCGGCTTCGGCGCTTATATTTTTCGGGTAGGCTGCCGCCAGATGTTTAGCCGCCGGCAATGAGAAAATATGGCAAAGGCGCTGACCCATTTCGATCAGGGTGAGGTTGTCGCCTCGTAAATGATCTCGGGCTGAACCGTAGAGGTCTCTGCTGGCTTTCAAAAATTCAGGCTTGCCACGGTTTTCGACCAATTTAATCACAGTGAGATACTGCTCGATCGTTTCGGCCAGTATATTGCCGAGGGGGTCATTTTTGCCCAGGCGTTGCTCAACTTGCCGGTGTAATTTAGAGAGCTCGGCGCTTTTAGCGGCAGGGTCAAAATTGAGAGGATTGCGTAGATAATAGTCGCGATCAACGGCGGGCAATTTTTCTGCCTTATCGCGGAAAAACTGCTGCTCTATGGATTGCGGCCATTTAATAGCATCAAGAATAAGAATGGGTTTTTGAATAGCAATTAGCGACTCGGAAAGCTGCTTGAGAGACTCTTGATATTGAAGATTTAGTTTATCACTCATATGCAGCAATCTACTCTGAATTTTGCGTGTGGATGGCCAGCAGGCAGCGCAGGCGGTTACGTCCGAAGCTTGCCATATTAATGAAGGCATTGATGCTGATCGGGACATGCATAAAGTCAGTTTCACTCTGCCAGCGGCTGTCGTTAGTGTCGGGGTCGCTAATATACACAAAGTGTTGGTCTGACTTGCTGACGTACACCCAGTGCGGAGCCCGGTTGCGGTTGAGGGCCCACGTACTGATAAGGGCAATAACATGATCGTGACGATCCAGAATCTCGCGAAACTGTCCCGGCCCTAGAGCGTTAATCTCTGCACTGCCGGGGTAGTCTTGAAGTTGCTCGCTAAAATCTTGATGTACAACGTCGATAACTTGGCGTTTTTCTTCGCTGCGTACGCTATCAATAAACGGTGTGCCGCTGCGGTTTATATATAAGCGCGCCGCAAAACCACGCCTTAGGGCGGCGAGGGTGAGTCCTTGGGGTGAGCAGCCACCATGCCCCGTGGTCATGAATATTGTTGTAGCTTCTCGCCATATTTGCAGTTCTTCGCGACGGCTAATCGGGTATTTTTCGTCTATATTGCGCATCGCCATCATCAGCGCTGCCGGTCCGCAGGTGAATTCGGTGGTTTGCCGATAATAGATCGGCGGTTCAGTAATCAGCGAGCCTCTTTGGGCATGCAGTCGTTTTTCAAAACGGAGGGCGGTGCAGCCATCTTCGTAATAGTCTTTAATATGATCGAAGGACAAATAGCCTAATTTTTCGTAAAGCGCGATAGCAGTTGGGTTGTCTACGCGGACTTCTAGCCGCATAAATAGGCAGTCGCGTTGGCGAGCCTGAGCTTCTGCGTGGGCAATGAGTTCTTGGGCGAGCCCTCTGCCGCGAAAGTCGGGATCCAAAGCTACTGAATATAATCTGGCCAGACTGGTGCCGGTTCGGAACAACACAATGCTGTAGCCACATGGAATGTTGTTATTCAGTATGATGGAGCTTGAATGGGCGCCGGGTTTGATTAAGCTATTAAAACTTCTTCGCGAGAGTTTGTCGCCGCTAAAACAGCGCTGTTCTATGGCTTCTAGGGTATCTAGATCGTTCTTGAGAGCGGCGCGAATGAGGTTCATCAGACGGCAACGCAAGGCTGGGCAATACGCTTGCCATTGGTAGTGATAAAAATCACGAATGTCGTCGCTGCGATGTTGCCGCCGTCGCTTGATGATGCTGAATGCATGGTCCTAATACCCCCCGCTAAAGCATGGATCATACTGCGCAATATTTACTGTGCACAATCACAAATAGCATATTGTTAACGGTATAAATTGGCCGCAGAATGCCGGTTATTGTTTGCCCCCTTAGGATTTGACTGATGTCGCGTTTTTTTGTTGTGGTTGATGATCTAAAAGATTGGTCACCTTACTATCCGTCGCAGGATGTAGTTACCTTTGACGACTATCTTGAACGGGTAACGCAGAGCAGTGGCGAGCGGGTACGAGTGATTAATCTGTGCCGAAGTTATCGATATTTAGGCACCGGTTACTATTGCTCGCTATTGGCAGAGGCTCGCAGCCACAATGTGCTGCCGTCAGTGAATACCCTTAGCGAGCTGGGCCGTAAATCCCTGTCAGATATTTTGTTAGAAGGCGTTGAGCCATTATTGGCTAAATTAGCTGCTGCTGAACCTGGTGACAGCGTTAGTATCAGAAGCTGGTTTGGAGAGTGCTTGGCACCGGAATACGCAGCCATTGTAAAGGCGGTGTTCGAGCGCTTCCCGTCGCCACTCATTGAAATCACCCTAGAATATAAACACCGCTGGCAGATTAAAAAGCTGCAAATGATAGCGCTCAAATCCCTGAAGCTCGGCGGTGAGCAAGAGGCGTTTGCCGCAACGTTTGAACGTTTCAGTAGCAAGATGTGGCGCAAGCCGAAGGCGAGAAAAAGCTTCCGCTATGATTTGGCCATACTGGTTGATCCCGACGAGAAGTTGCCACCGAGTGACAAGGGTGCACTGCGTAAATTTACCAAGGCGGCTGCAAGCTTAGGTATCTCTGCGGAGCTGATTACTAAGAGGGACTATCTGCGATTGCCAGAATATGACGGCCTATTTATTCGTGAGACCACCTCGGTGGATCACCACACCTATCGGTTCGCAAAAAAAGCGGCCGCAGAAGGTTTGGTTGTGATGGATGATCCGACGTCTATTTTGCGCTGTACCAATAAAATTTATCTCGCCGATTTACTGAGCAGTCATAAAGTAGCGACGCCTCGCACGGAGTTTTTGCGGCGTGATAATCCTGAGGAGCTGCAGCGTATCGCCAACACGTTTGGCTACCCAATTGTCCTCAAGGTGCCCGACGGATCATTTTCTCGCGGTGTGGTGAAGGTGGAGGACTGGGAAAGCTTAGTTACTGAAAGTCGGCGCTTGCTGGATAAATCGGCCCTGCTGCTTGCTCAGGAGTTTATGTATACCGATTACGATTGGCGAATTGGCGTACTCGACGGTAAGCCGCTGTTTGCCTGTCGTTATTATATGGTGCGCAATCATTGGCAGATCTATAAGCACAGTAGTAGTAAAAGCCAGTCTGGCGGCTTTGACACCATGCCAACCTACGAGGTACCAAAGAAGGTCTTAGATGTTGCAGTTAAGGCCTGTAAATTGATAGGTGATGGCTTTTACGGGGTAGACGTTAAGCAGTCTGATAATCGTGTGGTGATCATCGAGGTAAACGACAACCCCAGTATTGATTCTGGAGTGGAAGACCTATTTCTTGGCGACGGACTTTACGAATCGGTTATGGAGGTTTTTTTACGCCGCATGGAAAAACGTCGACGTTGAGATTATTGGCTAGGGACTATCTTCGCTGCCGGGTGATAGTCCGCATTGGCATAGAAGTTCGTCGGCAATAGCGAGGCTGGTGGCTTTTATACTACGCCAACATGGGAGGCACCAAAGAAGGTGTTAGATGTTGCAGTTAAGGCCTGTAAATTGATAGGTGCGGGTAGGACGTTATAGTGTGCTCGCTAAGTCATCTAACATCATTGAATCCAAATCATTTAAGTCGTATCTGAACGCACTCGATAACTGTCATTTTAGTTGCGGTGAATACACGCGGGGTACTATTACGATAGACACCATGTCGGTGGCTGGCCAGATATGGCTTTAACCCTGTATGCAGTCGATGGCCGGGGGCTGGCGGGGGATGACACTGTCCGGAGAGTATCTTGATGAATACACTATTGAGCTGCGGCGCGATGAGCCGGATGCTATACAGTTAGCGTTGGAGTCAGGCAGTATCGTGGAAGAGGTGCTGTACAGTCGCGTGATACGTTCATTGCGCCCAGTCACGGGTCAACCCGATTGGACTGCCGATGGTTGCACTATCGGGGGGCAGGGCTGCATTACTGCAGGATATCATCACCCACCATGAGCATCAGAGATTTCATGAACAGGGTTTAGAACCCATGATTATCGATATCGTTATGCGATGTGATGTCGATATTTTTGATATCCAAGCGTTCTACATTCGTCGTGGCGGACTCGATATTGGCCTGTTTCACCGCACGGACAGCACCCCTCAGCCATTAACTCGACTCAACAGGCAGCAAATAGCTAGGCGGGTTAACGAGTAAATTTTGCGCTGTCGGAAAGTGGCAAGCGTGCCGCACGCCCTGATGGTGACGTGCTCGAGTTGTTGAAGGCTCGAGCACGGGAAGCGTGTATACGATGACGCACGGAGGGTTCGAGTCACTGCCTAATTGCCAACAGTTTTACTCTAAGCACTCTTTGACAGGCTTCGCTTTGGGCGCAGCCTGTGGTTTGGAGGAATTACTCAGAGGGGGGGATCATCACTGTGTCGATAACATGAACTACGCCATTAGAGGCATCAATATCGGTGATGATTACGTTAGCTCCATTGATTGTAACGCCGGCCGCTGTAACGACTATTGCAGCTGTTTGGCCTTGCAGGGTGGTCACTTCGGTGAGCTTTACGACCTCTGCAGCAGTGACATCACCGGCGACTACGTGATAGGTAAGGATGGCAACCAGCTTGTCTTTATTCTCCGGCAAAAGCAGCATCGCTACGGTTCCATCTGGCAGCTTGGCAAACGCCTCGTTAGTTGGAGCAAATACTGTGTAGGGCCCTTCACCAGACAGTGTATCTGCCAAATCAGCAGCCAGAACTGCCGCTACCAGTGTTGAGAAATCGGTATTGCTAGCCGCGACTTCTACGATATTAGGGGTTGTAACAGCTTCTTCCGCTGCATGATGACCGGCATTCACAGCCGCCGCACTCGATAGGAAGCTGAACAATGTAATTGACGTTAAGAATTTTGTGGTAATGTTCATTTCTATAACCTCTAAATTTAGTTTACCTCGGGTGCCACAGTCATTTGTGACGAAAATCTTTACGCTGGCAAGATCTAATTGGACCATCAATCTCGAGTATTGGCCGATTAACGGTAATGACTGGGTAGGAGGGTCCGGAGTAGCTTTTACGGGGTAGGCGTCAAACAGTCTGATAATCGTGTGGTAGTCATTGAGGTAAATGATAACCCTAGTATTGATTCGGTATTGGAAGATCTGTGTCTCGGTGACGGACTAAACGATCCGGTTATGGAGGTTTTTTTTCGCCGCATGGAAAAATATCGACGTTGATCATCCTGGCTAGGGACTATCATTGCTGCCGGGTGATAGTCCGCATTGACTTAGGAGTTCGCCGGCAAGTTTAACGTGGCGCTGATGTGCAACGGTGGCGTTGGCAAGCAGTTTAGTACGCTGGCTATGCCAGTCAAGGTAAGCCAATGGCACTTCAGTCCTCTGCGCGGCCATCGCTGAAAACAACTCGCTTTCAATAGCATCAATATTATTCATCAGACCATATTTATGCTGGTTTATCAGGCTCGCCTGCGGCTGTATAACTCCAATAAAATATTTGCCGAGCACGTTGCGAAATTGCTGTGCCGATGTTGTTGGCGATGGCTTCAAGCAAAGTGCACGCCCCGATATTCGCTGATCAATAAGCTTAGCAGAGGCGCGCAATTCACGGGTATTCAGGTCTTCTGCTTTGAGTAACGATCCGCCACCGCCCATACGTATCTCGCCTAAGGTTGTTAGCACATCGTTGGCGTTGTGCTCCCAGTTTCCGGCGAGCCACTGGTATTGCCAGCGTTGCCAGCGCGCTAGTGCGGCAATACTGGGGTCTTCTCCGTCAGTAGGGTAGTTACGTAAATCTGGTGGCATTTGCCAAAACTCCCGAAACTCATCACCAGCGATTCCGGCAGCAAAGATGCGACCGGGTAGTTCTTGCTGTTTTAGCGCTACGGCGACGCTGAGCTGCGAGGCTAAGCTATCGTTACCTTCTTCTTTAAGTAATTGAATACATTCGCGAGCTTCACCCAAAAAGCGCAAATCAAAAAGTAATTTGGCGCTCTCATCACCGTGTCTGCCGAGGATGCTATTGCGTTCGGCAATGGTGTCTCGCAAGACGCAGCGGCGCATACGTAAGAAATCTAATATATCGATATTACTTGGTGCAAAAGTCATTGCAACTTCGCGGGTGCGCGGGAACTGCAATACATTGTCATCGGGGTCGCGACTGATATCTCGGTCGAGCACTCGACTCAGCCTAGACAGATAATCCTGCCAACTGGACTCTAGCCCACTGGTATCTGAGCAGCCTTGCAGTAGTAATAAACACGTGGCGGCAGCTAGACAGTGTCTAATGATGCCCTTTTGGCTGGTCATAAGGGTGGGCTGGGTTACGCGCATTAAAGCCGTGTTGTTATTGCGTCGCGCAATGAGCTCGCATCCGGCGTTGTCATAGAGTTGAAGCTTTCTGACTGACCTGTAGCGGGATCGAATACATATTTATAAAAATTCCATTTGGGGGCAGTGCCACTGGTATCTGCGACTAGTTTAAGCAGTGGGTCAGGGGTATCGCATTTAATACAGGATTTGTGAAAGACAGGAAAACTGACCCCGTAATTGGCGTGGCAGACTTTTGAGATTTTTTTGGCGTCATCGTATTCTTGGCCACCAAAGTCTGCAGTGGGTACACCGAGTACTAATAGGCCCTGATCTTTAAATTCCTTATACAAGGCTTCTAAGCCTTCGAATTGTGGTGCGAATCCGCACATACTAGCGGTATTTACCACGAGCACTACTTTTGCACTTTTTACAGTTTCACATAAATCGAGAGTGCCTGCTTCCAAGGTGGGGCGAGTTTGCTTTAAGTTTTCTGGACATTGCCAGTTGCTGTCAGTGGCTTTTGCCATCGACGTCAGTGCAATACAGAGAAGTAGAAAAGTCGAAATTTGGCGCATAACTAAAGCTCCGTTTTTTGATTTTGAACAGTAAATCGCAGTGTAGGTCTTTCCATTCTGCATTTTCTGATGCCGCAGGGAGTGATTTTAACTGCACCAACACGGCTGTCGCCATCACTGGTTGTTTCAATGCTGGTGAGTGTCCCTATGATTACTCATAATAGCCCTTTATTACGCTGCTGAAGGGGGATTAGATGCTTGGTTCGCTGGTTTGTAGAGAGCATGGTCATCAATCCCGGAGTTTTTAATGCTGAACGGTGTACTTTTTGCCTTGGTGGATCTTGAAACAACAGGCGGGCAACCCGCCCATGATGAAATTATGGAGGTCGCAGTTCGCCTAGTTGGTGATAGTGTCGACTCTAGCTGGCAGTCGCTGCTTAATCCTCGTTGTGCGGTGCCCAGTTTTATTCAGGGTCTGACTGGTATTTCTCCGTCAATACTTAAAGATAAACCGACGTTTAATGCTGTGCAAGCCGAGCTTTGGACTTATCTCGATAATGCGGTGTTAGTTGCCCATAACGCGCGCTTTGACGCGGGTTTTTTGCGGGTAAATTATTCGCGGGTTGGTCGCGAGTATCAACCGCAGGTGTTGTGTACTTTAAAGCTGGCGCGGGTTTTATATCCAGACTGGCCGAAACACGGCTTAGAGGCTATTTGTCATCGTATTGGTTTTTACTCGGAGGTGCATCACCGCGCCATGGCCGATGTAGATGCCATGAAGGCGTTTCTTGATTACGCGCGAGCGGACAGGGGCGAGGCGGTTTTTAATTTTGAGGTCGGCTTACAACTGGGTTTGCCGGTGCTGCCACCATCTATTTCTCAAAAGGATATTGATGCTATTCCATGTCAGCCGGGTATTTATCGCTTACTCGGTGAGACTGGGGAGTTGCTGTATTTAGGGAGTGCTGAATCCCTACAAGAACAGGTGCTCAGCCATTTCACCAATAGTACTGAAGATAGTAAAGCGACTAAGCTGGCGCGCAGGGTGTGCGGCGTTCAATGGCAGATGCTGTCGGGAGCGCTGTCTGCCGGGCTTTATTTAAGTCGCGCCTTGCGCGCTGAACAGCCAGAAATGCAGCGCCGTGCGAAGGCCACAGGTAGACCTTGCTGCGTGCGCTTTATTGAAGGTGATAATGGTGGCATGCAGCTGCGTTTGCGTTCTGGCCTGCCTGCCAATATTACTATGACCCAAGAGTCTCTCGCTGTCTTTCGTGACCGCAAACACGCTAAAACCCGTATTTTGGCGCTTGCTGCAGAGTCTGGTGTGTGTCTTGTGCAGCTGGGTGTGCTGGCGGATGGCGAGAGCTGCGAGTGCAGCGCCTGTATCATAAGCGGTGGTATGCCGGTGTGCCTACAAGGACTGACGGGTGTCGAGCTAGCAGACTTTAATCTGCGAGCCAAGGCGGCGTTTGCTGCCTACCTTTATGTATCTTGGCCGTTTGACGAGCCAGTATTGATTTATGAGCAAAATGAATCTGGCTTCGGTGAATGGCATCTAATTCATGATTGGCGGCATTACGGCAGCTATAGTTGGGACGCTAATCTTCAGCGCTTATCGGAACAAGCCAAAAGTGAAGCCGACGTGCCAGTGCCAATAGACTTGCAAGAGGCTCGTCTCCGGTGTGAGCAAGTTAAAGATTTTCAGTATGAGCATTACCGCCTACTGCGCGGATTTATAGATCACTTTGAATGTCTGCCGCTATCTGAGTTTGCCGCTAGTAAGGCGCTATGAATGGGGTTTCTAACACTGCGCAGTATTCAGGTATAATCGCCCTCAACTTTATTGGCCCTGTTTAATATTGCTGCGTTTATTTGGGCCCCTGCGGCAGATTTGTGAGCTTTTATTATGGTAATTTCTTCTTTTCATCCCCCAGTTCGTACCTTGATGGGCCCGGGTCCTTCCGATGTGCACCCTCGTATCCTTGATGCCCTTGGGCGGCCAACCTTGGGTCATCTCGACCCTTTGTTTATTGGAATGATGGATGAGACAAAAACGCTGCTTAAATATGCGTTTCAAACCAGCAACGAACTGACCCTGCCGATTTCGGCGCCGGGTTCTGCCGGTATGGAAGCCTGTTTTGTAAACCTTATTGAGCCTGGCGATAAAGTGCTGGTCTGCGTCAATGGGGTGTTTGGCACTCGAATGATTGAAAACGCCACGCGTTGTGGTGCCACGGCAATACGCCTTGATTTCCCTTGGGGAACAGCAGTTGATCCAGTTGCGGTTGAAGCGGTGTTAAAAGAGCATGACGACATTAAGATTTTGGCGTTTGTTCACGCCGAAACCTCTACCGGTGCGCTTAGTGATGCGCAGACGCTTTGTGGTTTGGCTAAAAAATATCAGGTCTTGAGTATCGTTGACGCAGTCACGTCGATGGGTGGTGTGCCATTGCTGGTTGATGAATGGGGGGCGGACGCGGCGTATTCGGGTAGCCAGAAGTGTTTGTCTTGCACTCCAGGTTTGTCGCCGGTCACCTTTAGTGACGCTGCGGTGGCAGTAATAAAAACGCGTAAACATCCAGTTCAAAGCTGGTTTTTAGATATGAATCTTATCTTGGGCTACTGGGGCGAAGGCGGCAAGCGAGCTTATCATCACACGGCTCCAGTGAACGCACTTTACGGTTTGCACGAATCATTGGTGATGTTGCAGGAAGAGGGCTTAGAAAATGCTTGGCAGCGTCACGCGGCGATGCACACTGCATTGGCTGCGGGTTTAGACTCTTTAGGGATTCAATTTGTGGTGCCGGCAGGGCAGCGCCTGCCGCAGCTCAATACTATTTATATTCCTGAGGGTATTGATGACGCAAAAACACGTCAATATCTGCTAGCCAATTATGACTTGGAAATTGGCGCTGGCCTAGGTGTTCTCGCTGGTAAAGTATGGCGAATTGGTTTGATGGGATATAGCGCAAGAATGGAAAACATCACTTTGCTGCTGACTGCTCTGGCTGCGGCAATGAGCGAGCAGGGATATAGTTGCGATGCTGCAAGCGCGATTGCAGCTGCGCAAGCGACGGTTGCTTAAATTTTGACTTAGGGCTTTACCCTCTTTAAGGCGCTTGTCAAAAGCGCTGTTGAGAAGTGCTGAGGTGATATTGATCTGCCTCGGTATTTTTGCGTTCAGCGCATAAGTATTTTTAGCACTGATGACTTGGTGTTTCTTCTGCTAATCTCTCATTACGTGCATTAGTGAGCGAAGAGATGTGTCATTAAGTAACCCCTTAATCGAACAGGTTAGGCTTGATTTGTTGGCGGCGATTGAGAGCGACTCGATTGTTCTGCCGACTTTACCTGAAGTAGCATTAGAAATTCGACAAGCGGCTATCGACCCCGATGTTAATGTCGGAATGCTGGCAACCATTATCGAAAATGATAGCTCTATCGCAACCCGAATTTTACGTATTTCCAATAGCTCATTATTGAGGGGCTTTCAGCCTATTCACGACGTTAAGTCGGCGATCGGTCGAATCGGTCTTGGCTATACAAGTACATTGGTCACAACCTTGGCGATGCAGCAGATATTTTTGTCGACTAAAGAAGCGCTTAATCAGCGAATGCGTGCCATTTGGGTGCATAGCACCGATGTGGCAGCGATTTGTAATACCCTTGCTAAGTCGCAGAGCCACCTTAAACCAGAAATGGCGACCCTAGCGGGTATTGTTCATCAGGTGGGCACCTTGCCGGTACTGAATTACGCCGTTGGCAGGGGCTTTTTACGGGATCATCCCGATTTGCTTGATCAAATCTTAATTAGCCTGAGTCCCGAGATCGGGAGTCGTATTCTCGAGGCTTGGGGGTTCGCCGAAGAGTTGGTGATTGTACCCCTGCAGCATATGGATTTTGACCGTGAAGCACCTAAGGGCGATTATGTGGATTTGGTGACGGTGGCTAATTTACATAGCTATTTAGGTGCAGAGCATCCGCTGGCAAGCGTGGATTGGTCGACTGTTAGTGCATTTGAGCGCCTAGGCTTGCCAGTGACGCCTGACGAGAGCGAAGGCTACCGGCAGCAAATTGAAGCCATGCAGGGTGCGCTGCGGGATTAAGCCGTTTTAAGTGTTGATGCTATTAAAGAGTGCCCCAGTTCGGGGTAGGCGAGCTCATTGCTGGGGGCTATACATTTGTTTGGAAGGCGCTCTCGCTATTCTTTTCAGCTAACTCTACTCAGAGGGTGCTTGCAGATGTTCGCAGTGCTAAAACGGAAGGGCGCCCTAATTAAGGCGCGTAAAATCTGATATCACTTAGCTTGCGCGTCAAACTGCTGGCCGTTTACCGCAAGACTGTCTTCGCTCATTAAATAAAGGTATAGCGGCATAATAGCGTCTGGAAGCGGGTTGTCTTGCGGGTTCTCACCGGGGTAAGCGGTGCGTCGCATGCCGGTTTGGGTAGCGCCGGGGTTTATGCTGTTGACGCGGGTTTTGTATAGGTCGAACTCTTCATCGGCTAGGACTTGCATCATTCCTTCGGTGCCAAATTTTGACACCGCATAAGCTCCCCAGAAAGCCCGGCCTTTGCGACCAACGCCGGAGGACGTCAGAATGACGGACGCGTTTGGTGCCGCTGCAAGCATTGGTAATAATGCTTGGGTCATCATAAATGGCGCCGTTAAATTAACGTGTAAGACATCATCCCAGCTTTCTACGTTGGTTTGCGCCAAGGTTCTGCGCTGTCCGAGTATGCTGGCGTTGTGCAGTAATCCATCGAGGTGTCCGAACTCGCGTTCAATGGTATTTGCCAGGTCTTCGTAATCTTTCATTACCGCACCGCGCAGATGTAGCGGATATATTGCGGCTTGGGGACAGCCAGCGGCTTCAATTTCGTCGTAAATCGCTTCGAGTTTATCGGTGGTGCGGCCCAGTAGAATGACGGTAGCGCCATGTTGGGCATAGCTCAGTGCTGCGGCGCGGCCGATGCCGTCGCCGGCTCCAGTAACTAGAATAATTTTGCCCTGCAGGCATTTTGGGCCGGCGATAAAGTCTTGCGGGAGCGTTAAAGGCACGTCGGATCCTCAGGTTTATGACTGCTGTAATCGACTAATCAGTGGAATGAGGTCGGTGGGGGTGTCAACAATAAAGCTCGCGCCCCAGTTGTCGGCACTATCGTCTCGTGAAATATAGCCGTAACGGCAGGCAACGGTGCGCATACTCGCGTTGTGGCCGGCCTCGATATCGCGCCGGTGATCACCCACGTAGATGGTATTCGCTGGCCGGCAGTCGAGTTCTTTGCAGGCCAAATAAATGGGTTCTGGGTGGGGCTTGCTGTGCGTTACATGTTCTGGACAAATGGTCGTGCCGCAGCGCGCCGATAGTTGCATGGCGGCCAGCAAGGGTTCGGTATAGCGCGAGGGCTTATTGGTGACGATGCCCCACTTTAAATTCAGTGACTCAATATGAATGAGCACCTCTGCCATACCGGGGAATAGGGTGGTACTTATCGACACTTGGGCTAGATATCGATCGAGAAATTCACTCAGTAATAGAGCAAAGTCATCGCTTTCTTGGGCTTGGTCAAACCCCAGGCCAACCACCGCGCGGGCGCCATCTGAAACGCATTGGCGCACGGCGTCGTAGCTTTGCTGCGGACGCTTGTGTTCGTCGAGCATGCCGTTTAACACCGCAGTGAAGTCTGTGGCTGTATCGAGCAGCGTGCCGTCTAGGTCAAATAATACTGCGTGTAGCATCAGAGCGGCTTCTTTACGTGAATCATATAATTTACGTCAACATCATTATCGTTTAAGCGATATTTGCGGAGTAATGGATTGTACGTAAGGCCGGTCATGTGCTGCATCTGCAAGCCAGCATCACGAATCCAATTGCCTAATTCAGCGGGCCGAATAAAGCGGCTAAAGTCGTGAGTACCTTTGGGAAGCATTTTGAGTAAATATTCGGCGCCGACTATCGCAAAAACAAAGGCTTTGGGGTTGCGATTGATGGTCGAGAAGTAAAGGTCGCCGCCTGGTTTACACAGGGCCGCGCAGGCGCGGATAACAGACGAGGGGTCCGGGACGTGTTCCAGCATTTCCAAGCAGGTGACGATGTCGTAAGTGCCGGCTTCATTTTCTGCAAGTTCTTCGGCGGTCGTTTGAGCGTACTCAACTTCCGCGCCGGATTCTAGCTGATGCAGGCGTGCGACGCTGAGGGGGGCTTCGCCCATATCAACGCCTTTGACACTTGCGCCACGCTGAAACATTGATTCTGACAAAATGCCGCCACCGCAGCCAATATCCACCACGCGGCGGTCTGCCAGCGGTGAACGCTCGTCTATGTAATTTACACGCAGTGGATTGATGTCGTGTAGGGGTTTGAAGTCGCTATTGCGATCCCACCAGCGATGGGCCAACTCTTCAAATTTTGCAATTTCTGCCGGATCAACATTACTTCTGGTAGGCGTCTGCGATTCTGCTTGCTGCATTTTATTCTCCGCTAATTCTTGAGCGCCAGAGTTCTGCTCGAGCAATAATGTCTCGGCGGTCTAGCGTAGTTAGTTCGCCATTATCCAGCACCTTGCGGCCCATTATCCAGCTATAGCGAACCTGATGGCTGATATTGGTGTAGACCAGTTGAGATATCGGGTTGTAAACCGGCTGCTGTTCTACGTCTGATAAGTCGATGGCGATCAGATCTGCTTGCTTGCCAACTTCTAAGCTGCCCACTAAATGATCAATGCCTAGAGCTTTTGCGCCATTTAATGTTGCCATAGTGAGTGCGTAGTGGTCGGGTAGTGCGCTGGCATCACCGGCTACGATCTTGCCCAGCAGCGCCGCGCTGCGCATTTCGCTAAATAGATCGAGATCGTTATTGCTGGCGGCGCCGTCGGTGCCAATAGCAATGTTAATGCCGGCCTTGCGCATTTTTTCAACAGGCGAAAACCCGCTGGCTAATTTCATATTAGATTCTGGGCAATGCACTGCGTGGCAGCCGTAATTAGCAAGCGTTTTAATATCATCATCATTTAATGCGGCAAGATGCACGCATTGCGTTTTGGGCCCCAATAAACCGAGTTCAGCCAAGCGCTGTATCGGCCGCTTGCCTGACTGGGCGACGGCATCGTCAATCTCTTGCTGGGTTTCGTGCAGGTGAATCTGAATGGCGGCATCGGCTTCGGCGGCGAGGGTGGCCACGCGTTGCATGGTCTCATCGCCGACGGTATAGGGAGCGTGAGGTCCAAATGCGACGGTGATTAACTTGCTGTGTTTAAGCTCGTCTCGCAGGGCAAGACCTTTGCGTAAATAGTCGTCAGGGCCGCTACCCCAGGCACAGGGGAAATCGAATATAGGAAAGCTGAGCTGGGCACGAATGCCGGCTTTGCGGATGACCGTCGCGGCGGCCTCAGGGAAAAAATACATATCACTAAATGTGGTGGTGCCACTGCGAAGCATTTCGGCAATGGCGAGTTCACAGCCGTCGCGAACAAAGGCGGCGTCTACCCAGCGGCCTTCCGCCGGCCAGATATGGTCATTCAGCCAAGTATATAATGGTTTGTCATCGGCCATGCCGCGAAACAAACTCATTGCGGCGTGACCGTGGGCGTTGATGAGGCCCGGCATAAGTACATGGTTGTCTAGCCGCAGGATCTCGCTGGCTTCTAAACGCTCAGCCTCATCTGCCGGTAATAGAGCATAAATTTCGCCGTTGCGAATGGCTAGGGCATGGTCTGTAAGCGGCGTGCAGTTGGGCGCGACGGGAATAATCCAGCGAGCAAATATCAGGGTGTCGACGGGGTGTTGGCTTTGGGCAGGCATGGGGCTGTCCGTATCTATTTACACAAAGCCGCAAGTATACCTGTTAACGAGCCCGCTGTGGGTTGATTTCTTGCCTTAGCACATTGATTTGCGGCGATTTTGAGCTGTCTACAGGCTTTGGATTTATGCTATGATCGCCCCTTTATTTTCCGCTTAGATTAGCTGCGCCGTCAGCGAAGACGGTGGCAGTGGTCAGTTAAATACCGGATTAGGCCGATTTCGAGGCGACACTGCCACGTAACGACTATCCATAATAAGGAATTACCCCGTTCATGGCTGATTTAGCTAAAGAGATTCTGCCGGTAAACATTGAGGACGAGCTCAAACAGTCCTACCTTGATTATGCAATGAGCGTCATCGTAGGTCGGGCGCTGCCCGATGTCCGAGATGGTCTAAAGCCTGTTCATCGCCGCGTATTGTTCGCTATGAGCGAGCTAGGTAACGACTGGAATAAAGGATATAAGAAATCCGCCCGTGTGGTTGGTGATGTTATCGGTAAATATCATCCCCACGGTGATTCTGCGGTCTATGACACCATCGTTAGGATGGCGCAGCCCTTTTCTTTGCGCTATATGCTGGTCGACGGTCAGGGTAACTTCGGTTCTATTGATGGCGATAACGCGGCGGCTATGCGTTATACCGAAATTCGTATGCGCAAAATTGCCCACGAAATTCTTGCCGATCTCGACAAAGAGACTGTCGATTGGGTGCCTAACTACGACGGCACAGAGCAAATCCCCGCGGTTATGCCAACCAAAATTCCCGCACTGTTAATTAATGGCTCGTCGGGTATTGCCGTGGGTATGGCGACGAACATCCCGCCGCATAATTTGACCGAAGTCATTAGCGGTTGTTTGGCTTTGTTGGATGATCCAGATATTACTGTTGATCAGCTGATGGAGCACATTCCTGGCCCTGATTTCCCAACGGCAGCGATTATTAATGGCCGCGCCGGCATTGTTGAAGCTTATAGAACGGGTCGAGGCCGTATTTACATTCGGGCTCGGGCTGAAGTAATTGTCGACGAAAAGACCCATCGCGAGACCATTCTTATCCATGAGCTGCCTTATCAGGTAAACAAGGCGCGGTTGATCGAAAAAATCGCCGAGCTCGTAAAGGAGAAGAAGATCGAAGGTATTTCTGAGCTGCGTGACGAATCTGATAAAGATGGAATGCGCGTGGTGATCGAAATGAAGCGCGGTGAAAGCGGCGAAGTGATCCTGAATAATTTGTACGCGCAAACCCAGCTGCAAAACGTATTTGGTATCAATATTGTGGCCTTGGTAGATAACCAGCCGCGTATTTTGAACCTCAAACAGCTGATTGAATATTTTATTCGTCACCGCCGTGAAGTTGTTACTCGTCGTACTGTGTATCTTCTGCGTAAGGCCCGCGAGCGCGGTCACGTGTTGGAAGGATTGGCGATTGCGATCTCCAATATTGACGAAATCATCACAATGATTAAAGCCTCGGCAACCACCGTGGAAGCCAGAGAGAGTTTGATCTCGCGGCCTTGGAAGTTGGGTGACGTCGCCGGCATGCTGGAGCGCGCCGGGGAAAATGCGTGCCGCCCAGATGAGCTTGAAGATCAATACGGCATGCGCGATGGTCAGTATTATCTGTCGCCAGTGCAGGTGCAGGCGATTCTTGATTTGCGCTTGCAAAAGCTGACGGGTCTTGAGCACGAGAAATTATTGGGCGAGTATCAAGAGCGCCTATTAGAAATTGCTGAATACCTAAATATTTTGGCAAATCCTGATGTTCTGATCGCCGTTATCCGTGGTGAGTTAGAGCAAGTGGTTGCCGATTACGGCGACGAACGTCGCAGTGAGATCGTGGCCTCGCAGCTCGATCTTAATCACGAAGATTTGATTCCAGAAGAAGACCGTGTCGTTACCATTTCTAATGGTGGGTACGCCAAGTCTCAGCCCTTGGATACCTATCAGGCCCAGCGTCGCGGTGGTATGGGTAAGTCGGCGACGTCGGTAAAAGATGAAGATTTTGTTGAGCATTTGTTAGTGGTGAATACCCATACCACCATTTTGTGTTTCAGTAATATTGGTAAAGTGTATTGGCTGCGTGCTTACCAGATTCCTGTTGCAGGTCGCAATGCTCGCGGTCGGCCAATGGTTAATTTATTGCCCTTGGATGCGAATGAACGTATTACTTCCATTCTGCCGGTCAATGAATACACCGAAGGCTTTTTCATCTTTATGGCAACAGGCCTTGGCACGGTTAAAAAGACGCCTTTGCAAGCCTTTTCTCGCCAGCGCAGTGTGGGTTTGCGGGCAATAGAATTAGATGAGGGCGACGTCCTTATTGGCACTGCCATAACCAACGGTGAAAATGATATTTTACTGCTGACCAGCGCCGGTAAAGCGGCTCGATTCGCGGAGCGAGATGTGCGCGCCATGGGCCGAACCGCTCGCGGTGTGCGCGGTATTCGTATGGACGAAGGTCAGCGTGCAATTTCCATGATCATTCCGCAAGAAGGTGGTCGGGTGCTGACCGTTTCGGCGAATGGCTATGGTAAGCGGACTCTGGTTGATGATTTTCCTGCCAAAGGTCGCGGTAACCGCGGTGTGATCGCGATGGCCATGAGTGAACGCAATGGTTCATTGGTAGGTGCTGTTCAGGTTTTTGAAGGTGATGACCTGATGCTGATCAGTGATCAAGGTACGCTGGTAAGGACGCGTACTGATGAAGTGTCGATCCTGAGTCGTAATACCCAAGGTGTTCGAGTTATTCGTTTGAAAGAAGACGAGCATTTGGTAGGCGTTCAGCGTGTTGACGAAGAAGACGAGAAATTGTTGGAGGGCGAGGAAGATACAGAGTCAGCGTCATCAGAAGACGTGATTGCCGGCGAAGCCGCCGCAAGCACTGATGGCGATGATACTGCAGCGCCAGCGGACGATAGCGGCGAGGAGTAAGTCGTGCTCTGTTTTGCTGATATCTATAGCTAAGTAAAATAGGTAACGGCGCCGCTGGCGCCGTTTATTTTTTTATTCTTTAATCTTTCGGAGTGGCGATTCAATATGGCGCGTCGTTTTAATTTTTGTGCAGGCCCGGCTTCAATTCCTGAATCAGTGTTAAAAGAAGCAAGTGAGCAACTGCTAGATTGGCAGGACCGGGGTGTGTCGGTCATGGAAATGAGTCATCGCTCCGATGAAATGGTTGGTATTGCCAAAGAGGCAGAGGCTGATTTGCGTGAACTGATGGGCATTCCCGACAATTACTCAGTCTTGTTTTTACAAGGTGGTGCCAGTAGTCAATTTGCTGCTGTGCCGCTAAACCTGATGGGTGAGGGCAAGGTTGTTGATTACGTCAACACCGGTGAGTGGTCTAAAAAAGCAATTAAAGAAGCTAAGCGCTACGCCACTGTTAATGTGGTGGCCTCTTCTGAAGACACTAACTTCTCTACGATTCCCGCCTTTGAAAGTTGGAAGTTAAGCGAAGATGCGGCGTATTTGCATTACACACCCAATGAAACGATTGGCGGTCTCGAGTTTTTCTGGACGCCTGAGAGTGAAGTGCCTTTGGTTGCCGATATGTCATCGACGATTTTGTCGCGGCCTGTTGATGTGAGTAAATTCGGCGTTATTTACGCCGGTGCTCAAAAGAATATCGGTCCTGCCGGTTTGACCATTGTTATTGTTCGCAACGATTTGCTGGGTAAGGCGAGTCCGATTATACCGGCCATGATGGATTATAAAACGGCTGCCGATAACGATTCTATGTACAACACGCCACCAACGTGGGCGTGGTATTTGGCCGGTTTAGTCTTTAAGTGGCTCAAGGCGAAAGGTGGCCTAGAGGCAATGGAAGTCATCAACCGGCGTAAAGCTAAAAAGTTGTATAGCTACATTGATGACAGTGGTTTTTACACCAATCCAGTGGAAGTTGCCAGCCGCTCATTGATGAATATCACCTTCGTTTTGGCTGACGCCGGTTTGGATAAGATGTTTCTTGCTGGTGCAGAAGAGGCTGGTTTGCTGAATCTGAAAGGGCATCGTTCTGTGGGTGGTATGCGGGCCAGCGTTTATAACGCGGTGCCGGAAGAAGCCGTAGACGCCTTGATTACCTACATGAAAGATTTTGCACAACAACACGGCTGAGTTTATGAGCGAATCCAACACGCCGCCGGTAAATCTTGATGATTTACGTCAAAGCATCGATAGCATCGATACGCAGATTCACGATCTGCTCAATCGTCGTGCCAGCTGCGCCAAGCAGGTGGCCGAGGTTAAGTTGCGGGAGTTTGCCGCGGCGCGGCAGTTTGAATCTAATGCTGATAGTAGTAGCTCGCAGCAATTATTGTTTTATCGTCCCGAGCGTGAAGCACAGGTGCTGTCGCGAGTGAAGGCGGCAAATAAAGGCCCCCTAGCCGATGACACTGTAGCGTTTATTTTTCGCGAAATTATGTCGGCGTGCTTGGCCTTAGAAAAGCCCATGGAAGTTGCTTACTTGGGACCGCTGGGTACATTCAGTCAAGCTGCGGCGCTAAAGCATTTTGGCCATGCTGTGGTTAGTGTTCCGCAATCATCAATCGATGAAGTGTTTTTAAAAGTTGCCAATGGTCAGTGTCATTACGGCGTGGTGCCGGTAGAGAACTCCACCGAAGGCATGGTTTCTAACACCTTAGATGCCTTTATTAATTCTCCACTGAAGATTTGTGGTGAGCTGGAATTGCGTATTCGCCTGAACTTGTTGGTGGGTAAAGGCGGTAAAGATACACCGATAACCCGTATCTGCGCGCATCAGCAAGCATTGGCGCAGAGTCGCAAGTGGTTGGATGCACATTTCCCCGGAGTGGAGCGCGCAGCGGTTAGCAGCAACGGCGAAGCCGCGCGGATGGCGGCAGAAGAAGAAGGTGTTGCCGCAGTTGCTGGAGATATGGCTGAGCAGCAGTACAGCTTATTGCAATTGGCGGCGAATATTGAAGATCAGCCGGACAATACCACGCGCTTTTTAATTATTGGTCGCGAAGATGTGGCTGCCAGCGGAAGTGATAAAACTTCTTTGGTGGTCTCTGCGCGTAATCGTCCTGGCGCCTTGTTTAAGTTGCTAGAACCGTTTCAAAAAGCAAACGTGATGCTCACGCGTATCGATACGCGACCATCGCGCACCGAGCCGTGGACCTATGTCTTCTTTATCGAATTTGAAGGTCATCGCGACGATAGTAAAATTATTGATATTCTCAATGATATTGAGCAGCATTCCATTATGTTTAAGGTGTTGGGTTCTTATCCCAAGGCGGCTATTTAGCAATGTTGTTGGGTTTAAAGTGAGGGCAAGTAAGTGACGTGTGATGTGTTTGCGCTGGCAAATGTTGGCGTTCAGGGTTTGCATCCCTATCAACCTGGTAAACCTATTGAAGAGTTACAGCGTGAGTTGGGCTTGGATAATGTCGTTAAACTGGCGAGTAACGAGAACCCGTTGGGACCGTCGTCAGTGGCGATGGCTGCTGCCCAGACTGCATTAAAACAAATGCACCTTTACCCCGACGCTAGCGGTTTTGAACTCAAGAAAAAGCTCGCCGCAAAATTGGGAGTTACCGCAAAGCAATTTACGCTTGGTAATGGCTCCAATGATGTCCTCGATCTAATTGCTCGTACTTTTTTAAGTGCGGGTAGTTCCGCCGTATTTTCGCAACACGCTTTTATTGTCTATCCTATTGCGGTCCAAGCTGCGGGCGCTCGCGCTATTATTACGCCAGCTAAAAATTGGGGACATGACTTAGTCGCGATGGCAGCGGCTATCGAGCCTGATACCAAAGTAGTTTTTATTGCCAACCCGAATAACCCTACCGGAAATTATCTTGATAGCGACGCTGTTAGTGCGTTTTTGGCTAAGGTCCCCGAGCGTGTAATTGTGGTGCTTGATGAGGCCTACGTCGAATTCGCCGAGGTTGACGATTTTCCCGATGGTTTAGGCTTTCTGGCTCAATACCCCAATGTTATTGTGACTCGTACGTTTTCAAAGGCCTATGGCTTAGCCGGGCTGCGGATTGGTTATGGGATAAGTAGTCCGGAAATTACCGATTTGCTAAACCGTGTGCGGGCACCTTTCAATGTCAATATTCCCGCCATGTCAGCAGCGCTTGCAGTGCTAGATGATCACGATTATTTACGCCGTAGTCGGCAGGTGAATAGTGCCGGTATGGCGCAGTTGTGCGCTGGTTTTAATGAACTAGGTTTGGCGTATATTCCCTCAGTAGGTAATTTTGTAGCAGTGGAGCTACCCTGTGATGCCCTGCCGGTTTACCAAGCGCTTTTGCGTGAGGGCGTTATCGTCAGGCCGGTCGGCGTTTATCAAATGCCGAAACATTTGCGAGTTTCAATTGGTTTGGAACATGAAAATGCTCGATTTCTCATTGCCCTGCGCAAGTCAATAGATGAGGGCTGTCTTGATTAATAAGCTGACCATTATCGGCCTCGGCCTTATGGGTGGGTCTTTGGCCAAGGCACTCAAGGCCCAAGGTGCAGTTGGTGAAGTTGTCGCCACGGGGCGGCGCACTGAATCACTTGAGCGCGGTTTGCAGCTAGGGGTAATCGATTCCTACACGCTTGATATGGCCGAGGCGGTTGCCGGTGCTGACGTAGTGGTGATCGCCACGCCGACTCTGGTCGCCGAAAAAGTTATGGCGGAATTGGCGCCATTGATGACGCCGAATATGGTGGTCACCGATGTTGCGAGTGTGAAAGGTAATATTCAGCGGGCGGCGGAAGGAATTTTTGGTCAGGTGCCGCCTAATTTTGTGCTTGGTCATCCCATTGCGGGTTCCGAGCAAAGCGGCGTTGAGGCGTCGGCAGTCGACTTATTTCTCGATCATCGGGTGATATTAACGCCCTTGGCAAATACGTCTGATTCGGCCTTGTCTCTCATTCAGGCAATGTGGGAGGCCTGTGGGGCAGAAGTGGTGTGTATGGACGTTGCAGAGCACGATGCCGTGCTCGCCGCCACCAGCCATCTTCCCCACGTTCTTGCTTACACCTTGGTGGACGCGCTGGCGCAGAATGGCGCTGCGGCCGATATTTTTAAATTTGCGGCGGGCGGTTTTCGGGACTTTACGCGCATTGCGTCTAGTGACCCGACTATGTGGCACGACATTGCTTTGGCGAATCGCGATGCAATATTGCAAGGTATTGATGCGTTTAGCTCGCATTTAGATCTGGTTCGCAAAGCGATTGCAGACGGTGACGGCGATGCTATTTTTGCAAGCTTCGATCGCGCTAAGCACGCTCGTGATGAACATTTTTTGGGGCAGTATCTCACCCGTGAAAAAAAGTCTCCGTCATCGTAAATTCCTATCCTTCTGATTAAATTAAAGAGACTCTTATTGTGGATTTTCTGTTGCAAGCCGGTGGTCAAATGCGCGGTACAGCCCGTGTCCCTGGCGATAAATCAATCTCACATCGCTCTATTATGTTGGGCGCGATTGCTGACGGCGTGACTACCGTAGACGGCTTTCTTGAGGGTGATGATGCCTTGTCTACGCTCAATGCCCTGCGGGCAATGGGTGTGGAGATTGAAGGTCCGGAAAATGGTCGTGTTGTCATTCATGGTGTGGGGCGCGACGGCCTTAAAGCGCCGGTCGGCGAGCTGTACGTCGGCAATTCCGGTACCTCGATGCGCCTGTTGGCAGGCTTGTTGGCTGGGCAAAAATTTGATGTGACGATGACAGGTGATGTGTCATTGAGTAAACGCCCGATGGAGCGTGTGGCCAAGCCGCTGCGAGAAATGGGAGCGCTGGTAGAAACCGCAGAGGGCGGTCGTCCACCGCTGACCCTGCGTGGAGGTCGATCGTTGAAGGCGATTGATTATGTGTTGCCGATGGCAAGTGCTCAGGTGAAGTCCTGCGTTTTGCTTGCAGGTTTGTATGCCGATGGTGAAACTACTACTACCGAGCCTGCGCCAACCCGTGATCATAGTGAGCGTATGCTGCGTGGCTTTGGTTATCAGGTTGAGGTCGATGGCCCGGTAGCGAAGCTAAAAGGGGGCGGTCGGCTAAGCGCTGTTCATATTGATGTTCCCGCTGATATTTCTTCGGCGGCATTCTTTATGGTGGCGGCGAGTATTACCCCTAATGCCGATTTAACCTTGGAGCACGTGGGTATTAATCCTACCCGAGTTGGTGTGATTAATATTTTGCGCGCCATGGGTGGTGATATCACCGTATTCAATGAGCGGGAAGTGGGCGGCGAACCGGTTGCCGATATCCGTATTTGTCATGCCCAGCTCAACGGTATCAATATTCCAGAAGATCAAGTGCCTTTAGCTATTGATGAGTTTCCGGTACTGTTTGTGGCTGCTGCCTGCGCAAAAGGTCAAACAGTACTTACCGGCGCCGAAGAGTTGCGGGTTAAGGAAAGTGATCGTATCCAGGTGATGGCAGATGGTTTGCAAGCCATGGGCATCAGTGCGGTGCCAACAGAGGATGGCATAGTGATACAGGGCGGACAAATTACCGGTGCAACGATAGACAGTCATCACGATCATCGTATTGCGATGTCGTTTGCGGTGGCCTCGCTGCGCGCTAGCGACCCGATTCGAGTGCGGGGTTGCGATAATGTGGCAACCTCTTTCCCTAACTTTGTGAGCTTGGCTGCCGGTCTGGGTATGAATATAGAAGTGCAGGAATGAGTGAGATGAATTTAACCGCAGCGGCGGTTATTGCAATAGATGGTCCCAGTGGTTCTGGTAAGGGCACGCTATGTCAAAAATTAGCGAGACATCTGGGTTGGCATTTGTTAGATAGCGGCGCGCTGTATCGCCTAGTGGGTATGGCGGCCGATAAGCATGGATTTGCGCTTGATGACGAAGCCGCCATAGCTAAGCTGGCGGCACATTTAGATGTTGAATTTGTTGCTGGTGAAGTGGGTGAGCCAACCAGCGTGCTATTGGAGGGCGTGGATGTTAGCGGTGATTTGCGCACGGAAAACACCGGCATGTTGGCGTCAAAAGTCGCAGTATTGCCAGCGGTACGCAGTGCTTTATTGGGTCGTCAACGAGATTTTGCTCAGGCCCCAGGGTTGGTTGCCGATGGCCGTGACATGGGCACAGTTGTTTTTACCCATGCTGCGGTCAAGATATTCTTAACCGCAAGTGCCGAGGAACGGGCCGAACGGCGTTACAATCAGTTGAAATCAAAGGGTGATGATGTTAATCTCGCGACCCTTTTAGTGGAGATACGCGCGCGTGACAAGCGTGATTCCGAGCGCGAATTGGCTCCATTAAAGCCCGCAGACGACGCTGTGCAGATTGATAGCAGTGGTTTGGGGATAGAAGAAGTGTTTAACCGAGTATTGGCGCAAGTTAATGCTCGACTTGTTAGCCCTTAAAACAGGCTAGCCAAAAACCGTCGCAAACAGCGCAAATACCAGCTGGCGTTGTATTGAGGCAATATGAATTGACCCGTGTAAGCTGGATATACGGCGATACGGTGGCGTTGCCACTACTAAATACTCAGGTAATGACTAATGAGCGAGAGCTTTGCTGATCTATTTGAAGAAAGTTTAAAAACCATTGATATGAAACCCGGTTCAATCGTAACCGGCGTTGTTATCGATATCGACAGTGATTGGGTTACCGTTCACGCTGGGCTGAAATCAGAGGGTGTTATTCCTCGCGAGCAGTTCCTGAATGAGAACGGTGAATTGAATCTGGCTATCGGTGACGAAGTTCAGGTTGCTCTGGAGTCGGTAGAAGACGGCTTCGGTGAGACCAAACTGTCACGTGAGAAGGCCAAGCGCGCTGAAGCGTGGACTACCCTTGAAGCAGCGTATGAAGCTGAAGAAACGGTTGTCGGTATCATTAACGGCAAGGTTAAAGGTGGTTTTACTGTCGACATCAACAGTATCCGTGCCTTCCTGCCCGGTTCACTGGTTGACGTTCGTCCGGTTCGCGATACTGCGCACCTAGAAGGCAAAGAGCTTGAATTCAAGGTCATTAAACTGGACCAGAAACGCAACAACGTTGTTGTTTCTCGTCGCGCCGTTCTTGAGAGCGTAAACAGCGAAGAGCGCGAAGCGCTGCTGGAATCGTTACAAGAAGGTATGGTTGTTAAAGGTATCGTTAAAAATCTGACCGACTACGGTGCTTTCGTAGATCTGGGTGGTATCGACGGCCTGTTGCACATCACCGATATGGCTTGGAAGCGTATTAAGCACCCAAGTGAAATCGTTGAAGTGGGTCAAGAAATTGACGTGCGTATTCTTAAGTTCGACCGCGAGCGCAATCGTGTATCGCTAGGTCTGAAACAACTTGGTGAAGATCCTTGGGTTGCTATCAAAGCACGTTACCCAGAGAACTCACGTGTTAAAGCTAAGGTTACTAACCTAACTGACTACGGCTGCTTCGCTGAGATTGAAGAAGGTGTTGAAGGTCTGGTTCACGTTTCTGAAATGGATTGGACAAACAAAAACATTCACCCATCTAAAGTCGTTCAAGTTGGCGATGAGGTGGAAGTGATGATTTTGGATATCGACGAAGAACGTCGTCGTATTTCTCTTGGTATTAAACAGTGCCAGCAGAACCCGTGGGATGCATTTGGTGGTCAGTTCACTAAAGGTGACAAGATTAAAGGCGCTATCAAGTCTATTACTGACTTCGGTATCTTCATTGGTCTAGATGGCAACATCGACGGTCTGGTTCACTTGTCAGATATTTCTTGGAACGAAACCGGCGAAGAAGCCGTGCGTAAGTTCAAGAAAGGTGACGAGATCGAGACTGTGATTTTGTCGATTGACCCCGAGCGTGAGCGTATTTCTTTAGGTGTTAAACAGCTTGAAGACGACCCGTTCTCTAACTACGTCGCTGAAAATGACAAAGGCGCTATTGTTAATGGCGTTGTTAAAGAAGTTGATGCAAAAGCCGCAATCGTTGTGCTGAGTGAAGAAGTTGAAGGCGTGCTAAAAGCGTCTGAAATCAGCCGTGACAAAGTGGAAGATGCGCGTAATGTCTTGAAAGTGGGCGATGCTGTTGAAGTTAAGATCATCAGTGTAGATCGGAAAAATCGCGCCATGACCTTGTCTATTAAAGCCAAGGACTTTGACGACGAGAAAGAAGCCGTTAAGTCACTACGTGAGAAAGAAGTCGAAGCGGCAGCTCCTGCAACTATCGGCGACTTGATCAAAGCTCAGATGGAAAATAAAGACTAAGGTCTTTGTCTGGGTTATAGTTACGGGCATTTAGTTGTACTAAATGCCCGTAACTATCTGGCTTATATGCAAAAAAATGCTAAGCTAGGCTTGATTGTTGGAAACAACTGGAACAAGCAATGACCAAATCTGAATTAATAGAATTGATTACCGAACGTCAGCCTCAGCTGTCTCATAAGGACGTTGAATTGGCAGTTAAAACCATGATCGAACATATGTCGACGGTTTTGGCTACCGGTGATCGCATAGAGATTCGAGGGTTTGGTAGCTTTTCTCTGCATTACCGTGAACCCCGAATGGGGCGCAATCCCAAGACAGGTGAAACTGTGGAGTTGCCCGGTAAATATGTGCCACATTTTAAGCCCGGTAAAGAGTTGCGTGAACGTGTAAATTTGAGCCTGCAGTCAGGCACGTAGCTTTCGCAGCTACTAGCGTTATGATGACAGAAACGGTATGGTCACTGATCATGCCGTTTTTTTTTGGAAAGGTTAGATGCGTCTGATCCGCTCAATTTTAGTATTGTTATTACTGCTCCTCGTCTTAGCTGTTGGGCTATTGTTTACTATTCAAAATGACGTGCTGGTGCCTTTGAATGTGCTGGTTGCTGAGCTTCCTGCTCAACGTCTGTCGACTTGGATTATATTGTCCTTCTTCCTTGGTGGTCTTGCCGGATTGGCTGCTAGCTCCCTTGTTATTTTGCGCTTGCAGGCTTCGCGGCTCCGCTCTCGTCGTCTTTTGAATGCTCAGAAAGCCAAGTTCGAAAGAAGCAAGCTGACAGGTAGCTAGCTTGGAATGAGTGGGGAACTAGTTCAACTATTATTAATTCTTGTGGCAGTGGCCAGCGCCTGGTTGCTTGGGTATTGGTATCGCCCGAGAAAGGACCGCAGCAGTAATAGCAATGAAAGCTCCTATTACAAGGGCTTGAATTATTTGCTTGGCGAGCAAGCCGATGCCGCTGTTATGACTGTGATCAACGAATTGCCAGTCAATATAGAAACGCTTCCCACTCATTTGTCGTTAGGCAATTTAATGCGCAGTAAGGGTGAGGTTGATGGCGCAATTCGTATTCATCAAAATTTATTGTCACGACCCAGTTTACCCAAAGATAAGCTGTATCAAGTTCACCTTGAGCTTGCCAGAGATTATATATCCGCGGGTTTGCTAGATCGGGCTGAGCGTCTGCTTCGCGATGTTGTCGATGAATCAGCAATGTATCGCGCCGATGCATTAGCGCTTTTGCAAAACATCTATCAGAGTGAAAAAGAGTGGGATCAAGCGATCGCAGTGGCGCACTTACGTTTGCCCCAGCGTAGCTGGCTTAAAAAGTCGGTGGCCCCCAGTGCGGGAGAGCAGGCAGTAAAGTGTTCCTTAAGCCATTACCACTGCCAGAAAGCGCAGCCCTTGCTTGCCAATAATGATACTAGGGCGGCCGCTAAAGAATTGCAGCTCGCGCGCCACTTTGATGCAGGTAACGTCCGTGCGTATTTATTATTGGCAGGCCTAGAAATAACTCGAAATAATTCACTGCAGGCTTTAAATCTTCTGCAGTCAGTGATTGAGCATCAGCCGGTATTTGCCAGTGAGGTACTACCCCTTTTTCGTGAGGCCTTTGCAGGGCTTAGTAATAAAACCGCGTACTTAGATGCGCTGCAACGTATGTCAGCTAAGGCTGATAGCACCGCGTTTATTATTGAGTGTGCGATGGTCATTGCGGAGCGCGAGGGTCAGAAATCGGCAGTGGCTTATTTGTATGATGCCGCGATGCAACGTCCGACATTAGGATTATTGTCAGCGGTGCTTGAGCGGTCAGGCGGTGAGCATCAGCAAAGTCTCGCCTTAGTTCGGCAATTATTGGATTTGCTTAAGGTAGAGCGGCCGACGTATCGCTGCCGGCATTGCGGTTTTTCTGGGCAAAAGCTGCACTGGCTGTGTCCCAGCTGTGAGCAGTGGGGTACCATTGCGCCACTACGTGGAATCCACGGTGATTGAAGTAAGATTATGATTAAGAAACCGCCGCTAATTATAGCGCTAGACTTTGCTGTGCGCTCAGAACTTGATGCCTTGGTAGACAAGCTTGATCCATCCCTATGTCGCTTGAAAGTGGGCAAAGAGCTTTTTACCTTATATGGACCGGAGGTGGTGCGAGACCTGCAACGCCGTGATTTTGAGGTTTTTTTAGATTTAAAATTTCACGATATTCCCAATACTACTGCGGCGGCAGTGGCTGCTGCCGCAGACTTGGGCGTGTGGATGGTTAATGTTCATGCGTCTGGTGGTGGGAAGATGATGTCGGCCGCTAAGAACGCATTGCAGCCGTTTGGTAAAGATGCGCCGCTACTTATTGCCGTGACAGTATTAACATCAATGCACAGCGATGAGCTGATTAACATTGGAGTGCATGATAATGCGCTAGCACAAGTCAGCCGGTTAGCGATGTTGACGTCAGAATGTGGCTTGGATGGTGTGGTGTGCTCGGCGCAAGAAGTGTCGGTGTTACGAGGGTTAATCCCAGATAATTTCTTGCTGGTGACACCGGGCATTCGTCCGCAAGGCAGTGCCTTGGGTGACCAGCAACGAGTAGCAACGCCAACTGAGGCGATGACGATGGGCAGTAATTATCTGGTTATTGGTCGTCCTATTACTCGCAGTGAAGATCCTTTGGCGGCGTTGAAGCAGATTAATGCAACACTTGGTTATTGATTGCAGATCTAATAGATTTTTAAAAATAGGTAAATAAAATTAATGGTAGTGATTGATGTTTTTAATGGCGACGCAGATGGCTTGTGCGCCCTAGTTCAGTTGCGTAATGCGAACCCACAGGACAGCGTGCTTGTTACCGGTGTAAAACGCGATATTAATTTACTTGACCGTGTTACGGCGCAAGCCGGTGACCAAGTGACCGTGCTCGATGTGTCTCTGGATAAAAATCGTGATGGCTTAAGCGCGGTATTAAAAGCCGGTGCCGAAGTGGTTTATATTGATCACCACTTCGCTGGTGAAATCCCTGAGCATAATAATTTAACGGTGAACATCAATCCGGCAGCAGATGTGTGCACCAGTCTACTAGTTAACGGTATGTTGAAGGGGCAGTTTGCTGAGTGGGCAGTGGTCGGTGCATTTGGCGACAACCTTCGCAACAGTGCAATGGCGCTTGCTAAAACCCTAGCGTTAAGTGATGGCGAATTGCAGCAGCTAGAAAACTTGGGTATCTACCTCAATTATAATGGTTACGGCGCCAGTATTGATGACCTTCATTTTGACCCCGCTGAATTGTATCGTCGCATTGCGTCATTTGCGAGTCCGCGTCAATTTATGAAAGAGGCCGCGGATACTTTTTCACAATTGGAAGAGGGTTATATCAACGATATGCGCGCGGCGAGTCAATTGCCGTCGGTGCATTGTGATCAGATAAGTGCCGTATTTATACTTCCTGATGAGCGCTGGGCAAGGCGTGTTAGTGGTGTCTACAGTAATGATCTGGCTAACGATTTCCCCGATCGTGCGCACGCAGTGCTGACAGAGAAAAATAATGGTAACTATCTTGTAAGTATTCGGGCGCCGCTAAATAATAAGCGTGGCGCTGATGAGTTTTGCCGGCAGTTTCCTACTGGCGGTGGCCGAGCCGCCGCAGCGGGTATTAATGATTTACCGCTGAGTTGCCTAAATGATTTTCTTGAGCGATTCCAAGAGTTTTTCCGGAGCTTGTCTGCATAAAATGTTTACTATCGACGCGTGGATCGCCCTTAGTGTTATTGCAGCGTGCCTGCTGACTTTAGTTTTTACCCGCCAGCCACCAGATATGATCTTGTGCGGTGGGGTCGTAGTGTTACTGCTGCTCGGAGTGTTGTCGCCTAAAGAAGCGTTAGCGGGTATGGCGAATGAGGGTATGGTCACCGTCGGGGTGCTGTTTATTATTGCCCAGGCGTTGTCGGAAACCGGTGTTGTCAGTTGGATTTCTTTGAATGTGCTGGGACGCCCTAAATCAGCGCGTATGGCGCAGTTTCGCCTGATGACGCCTGTGGCTATTTTTAGTTCGATCCTTAATAACACGCCCGTGGTGGCGATGATGATACCTGCGGTGCGGGACTGGGCTAAGCGTAATAATTTAGCTGTGTCGCAGCTGATGATTCCCCTGAGCTATGCTGCGATTGTCGGGGGTACCTGCACCTTAGTCGGTACCAGCACTAACTTGGTCGTCAATGGCATGATGCTGGATACGCTACCGGATCAATCTTTGGGGATGTTTGATTTGGCCTGGGTGGGTTTGCCCAGTGTTATTTTGGTGTTGGCGTTTACTATTTTTGCAAGTCGCTATTTGTTGCCAACTAGTAATGGTAACGCGGAGCGCTTTGGTGATACTCGGCAGTATATTGTCGAGATGCTGGTTGAGCCTTATAGTCCAATGATAGGTCAGTCGATAGAGCAAGCTGGGCTGCGGCAATTGCCGGCTATGTTCTTGATCGAGATTGTTCGCGATGATCGTCTCATGACAGTAGTGTCGCCAAAGGAAATTTTAATGTCGGGAGATCGTCTTATTTTTGCGGGTGATGTCCGCTCGGTTGTCGATCTTAAAAACTTCCATGGCCTTAGGTTGGCGGAAGATCAAGCCTTTAAACTTGGCGGCAACAATTTATCACGCTGTTTGGTTGAGGTGGTTATTTCCCCGAATTTCCCCTATTTAGGCAGTATTATTCGTGAGATGCGCTTCCGCAATAATTACGGTGCAGCGATTATAGCCATCTCTCGAAATGGCGAACAACTCAAAGGTCGAATTGGTGATCTGGAGTTGGAGCCTGGTGATACCTTATTGCTTGAAGCCTATGAGGATTTTGTTCCCAATCAGCGTTATTCGCGAGATTTTTTATTGGTAAGTGCCATTGAAAATTCGCGCCCCGTGCGTCATGAGCACCGCGGCCGCGCGGGTATAATCATGATCGCCATGGTGCTGGTGGTTGCTGTTGGCTGGTTGTCGATGCTCAAAGCCGCTTTTCTGGCGGCGGGGCTAATGGTTGCCACACGCTGTATTCGGGCGGTGGACGCGCGCCGAAGTGTGGATTGGCAAATTTTATTGGTAATTGCGGCTTCCATCGCCTTAGGTGGGTCCTTGGAATCAACCGGGGCAGCCGCAGTGATTGCCCAGCAAATCATTGGCTTAGCTGCGGGTTCACCCATAGCGACCCTGACGGCTATTTTCATCGTAACAACATTATTTTCTGCGGTCATTTCTAACTTGGCCGCGGCGGTGATTGTATTTCCAATTGCACTGGCAGCGAGTCACCAGCTCGATGTCAGTATGCTGCCGTTTGCGGTTACTTTAATGATGGCGGCGTCGGCAAGTTTTGCGACACCGATCGGCTACCAGACCAATCTCATGGTTTATGGTCCCGGGGATTACCGCTTCAGCGATTTCTTTAAAATGGGTATACCGCTGACCGTGATCGTTGGTGTGGTGACAATATCTATTGTGCCATTAGTCTGGCCTTTTTAAGGGCCAAACTGTTTTATTTGCAATCTCGTTCTGCCAGCTGTGACCATTGGTTTTGGCTGGTCAGTACATCCTTGTCGGCAATGACAATTTTGGTTTTACCTTCGGCAAAACCATTCGCTAGCAGAAATTCACACACTGATTTGGCATAGTTTTTAGCGTTGAAATGATCTTTTTCAATCGCAATCACTAAGCCGTTATGCTGCGTCCATATCGCATCGACATTCCCATTTTGGGCCCGCTCGAGAGCGCGCTCTATTTTCTTGTGACCATTGCTGAAGTTTGGACCTGCGTTGGCGGGCAGTATCACCAATGTGCTGATGAATAGCGCCATTGTAATGAGGGCTGAGTAAGTGGCACTTTCAGATTTCCAGAGGAATGTACTTCGCATTGATTATATCGCAGTGATAGTTAGGGTGGCCTGCAAAAGTATAGCTTAGTCGTCGAAGAAGTTGTGGGCGACGGTATTTAATCTGCTATTGAGGTCGCCCAATACTTTGAGACTAATTGAGACTAATTGAGTCTCATTAGATAGGGTGGGGCAGTCAACTTATGAAGATCTTTGTATTTGACTGTAATGCTGCAGTGACTTTGCTGAATGGTTTTCTAGCGGCGCCGCGGAGTATCGCCGTCTAGGCGAATTATCATTGGTAGTCACGTAGAAGGATCGCCTCGAGCATAAAAACTGAGAGCGATCCTTTGGACGGGATGTTAATGTACCACGCTGCAATTTTTTCTCGCGGGTAAGTCTCAACGACTTGTCCTCAGGCATCGTCCTTCAGGTCGTCTGCTCATATTAACGATGATCTTGTTCACAGTGACCGCGTGTTATCAAAATTAGCCGCGGTATTAGTTTCGAATTTGTTCGGGAGATGATTGATGTTTTCTATCTGCGGATAGGTCGTATATAGGGGCGCGTCTGATAAGTACGGTCGAATCGAAATTACCAGAGTTGAAATAATAAAGGTTTTTAAAGTCCATGGAGGACAACATTTTGATGCGTATATTCAGAGCTGGGAAGATTAAATATTTGGTATTTTTATTGCTGGTATTATCAATTCACGGCTGTAAAAGTAGTAGCCCGCAGGCTGACGCTCAGCCATCAGAGATTGAGCCTAGTATAAACTTACCGTCTCAGATCAATCCGCGACCTGGTCCGCCAATTCTGTACGCGCCATACCCAAGTGCGCCTCAGCTTGAAAATTCCGGTATTTGGGAGGCGCAGCCTATTCTTATATCCGGTGCTACAGCTTATCGCTCTGGTGAGTTCCTTTATCAGGACTGGCTGCTTGATGATCGAGGCGCTGCTGGGACGCCTGATTTTAATGATCCTCATGGAGTCGGAAGTACAGGTTATCTTTTCTCACGAAAAGCTGGAACGTTAACCTATCCAACGAACCCTGTTTACGCAAACAATGCGGCGGATCTCGTTGAGCTCCGTGTGCGCTCTTTAGATCAAGTGACCGCTTTTCGGATCACATTAAATACAATGATTGAGCCGGAACGGGTAGCGTTCACGATAGCTTTAGGTGGTTCTGATGCGTTAGTTGATTGGCCGCTCGGGTCAGCTGTTCGATCTCCTGCGGCGATATTCGTAACCGTCCATGGCGAGCATGCAGTTGTACACGAGGCTAATAACCCAATTCCTTTGAGCGGTGATATTTCCCTCAGCGTCGATCAGGAGCGACGACAAATAGAAGTGCTTATTCCTCACGATTTATGGAATCCAGGGGATGGTAGGGTGCGCTTGGCAGCCGGCGTGGGCCTGTGGGATATAGAATCAAGTCAATACCTTCAGCCGGGGCTGCTGGCAAATGAAACAGCACCAGGAGGCGCGGCACTTTCTGGGGCGGCATTATTTAACGTGGCGTTTCGCAGCGAGCCGATGCCGGAGTTTACTGCTAAGAGTGGACGAACAATTGCCGATGCTGCTGCACAAGCGCTAGTTGAAGCTCGCTTTTGGCGGGAGCGTTCACAAGCTGATGCGCTCGCATCTGGTGATATTAGTAAATTCCACGCAATAGTGGATTTCGCAAAGCTTCAAAAGGGAGTGAATGACGAATCTGGAGTGCCTTCCACTGGCCATATGAATCGTATTTTCGCAAGTAGATTCGTATTTGGACAAGGCATTGATTACTCACGTGAGTGCGGTCTTGGTACAAGTGGCGAATGCGATGGTCCTCTGGTTGGGCAATTGCAGCCATATGCAATTTATGTCCCGCGAAACTCACCGCCTCAGGATGGCTATGGTTTAACCCTATTATTGCATGCACTTTCAGCCAATTTTAATCAGTATCTCGGTAGTCGGCATGCAGAGCAGCTCGGCGAGCGGGGTCCAGGCAGCATTGTAATAACGCCGGCAGCTCGTGGGCCAGATGGTTTTTACATTGATATGGCCGAAGCTGACGTTTTTGAGGTCTGGGCTGACGTTGCACGATATTACCCACTTAATCCAGATTGGGTTGCCATGAGTGGTATTTCAATGGGCGGTATTGGCAGTTTCAGGCTCGCTTCACGCTATCCGGATCTATTTGCTCGAATCGCACCAGTGGTGGCAACGAATCCGGTCGAATACTTGACGGCCAACATGCACAATGTCCCAGTTATGATGTGGGTGTCTGCCTTAGATGAATTGCAGCCATTGCCGCAGACTGAGCTTACGGTGCAAGCACTTGATGCAGCTGGTCTACGCTATGATGTTTTAAGCTTTCCAACCTGGGATCATCTCTCGCCGTCTACGTACGATTATTATCCTCAGGCGAACGAGTTCTTAGGTGAATATCGTATCGAGCGCAATCCTTCGCGTGTGCGCTATATTGTTGATCTAGAACAGGACAGTGCCCGTGCTGGGGTTGTCGCGCCACGCGGAGCATATTGGGTTTCGCAGATTAGATTAAACAACGAGGACCTCTCTATTGGCGCAGTCGATATCATCACTGAAGGTCTTGGCGCCAAGCAGGGTGAGCCGGAAGCTGTTAATTCAAGTACGGGTGTTCTCTCGGGAGGAAGTCACGAGCCAGCGCCATATGCTCGGCGCCAGCGTGAGTGGATTTCGTCTACACCTATCCCGCCCACAGACCGCATACATATTAAGGCCCAGAATGTAAAATATTTGCAAATAGACCCGGTGCGGGCTGGATTGAGTTGTTTTCCAGATATTAGGATTGACGCGGATAGTCCAGTTGAAGTCAAACTTACTGGTTGCTAATAGGTCTGAGTGAGGTGCCCGGTGATATATATCATGCAGAATATGATATGAAAATTGCTAGGTGCCTGTCTTGCCACATGAAATTCTCAAAGCGCTAATTAATTGCTGTGAGATGATAATCTGAAGAGCGTAGCCGTATTTGCTTGAGAGAAGCGGTTACCGCTTTCACCTACCTCAAAACCAAAAAAGGCCTACCTTTCGGTAAGCCTTTCATTTGTATGGCTCCGCCTGCTGGGCTCGAACCAGCGACCCAATGATTAACAGTCATTTGCTCTACCAACTGAGCTAAGGCGGAACAGCTTTAACAGCTGAGGTCGCGCATATTAAGGATGTTTCTTTGAGGCGTCAACCCCTGAGCTAAGAATTTCTTATTTTGATTATTTTCTGAACATATTCCTCAATTTAGCGTATGTAGGTGAATCGTATAGTGTTTTGCTGCAATGTTCGCGGCGGGTTAATATGGGGGTTTAGCAATGAGTGTTTGTAATGGGTAAGCCGTTTCAGGTTGTGTCAAAGTTTGCGCCAGCAGGTGATCAGCCAGCGGCGATTGCCGGATTAATTGAAGGTGTGAACGCAGGCCTGCATGCTCAGACGCTGCTGGGGGTAACGGGGTCGGGTAAAACTTTTACTATTGCCAACGTTATTGAAGCCCTGCAGCGTCCTACTATTATTATGGCGCCTAATAAAACCTTGGCGGCGCAACTTTATGGTGAGTTTAAAGAGTTTTTCCCCAATAACGCCGTTGAGTATTTTGTTTCTTATTACGATTACTATCAGCCGGAAGCGTATGTTCCTGCCTCAGATACCTTTATAGAGAAAGACTCGTCTATTAACGACCATATCGAGCAAATGCGATTATCCGCTACCAAAGCGTTAATGGAGCGCAGTGACGCCATTATTGTGGCGTCGGTGTCAGCGATCTACGGTTTGGGTGACCCTGAACAGTATTTTAAGATGATATTGCATCTAGTGCGCGGCGAACGGATTGATCAGCGCAAGTTATTGCGTCGCTTAGCGGAGTTGCAGTACACCAGAAATGACATTGCCTTTCAGCGCGGCACTTATCGGGTGCGAGGCGACGTAATTGATATTTTTCCTGCTGAAAGCGATAAAAATGCGATACGCGTTGAGTTGTTCGACGATGAAATCGAGACCATTACCGGCTTTGATCCACTCACCGGTGAGTCTTACGGCAAGTATCCGCGGGTCACCATATATCCTAAAAGTCATTATGTAACACCTCGCGATACCTTGCTAAAAGCCGTTGATTTTATTGAGGCGGAGCTTGTTGAGCGTTTAGGCCACCTGCGTACTAATGACCTTTTGGTGGAGGCGCAGCGCCTTGAGCAGCGGACCCGCTTCGATATCGAGATGATTCGGGAGCTCGGTTACTGCAATGGTATAGAGAACTACTCGCGCTATTTATCTGGCCGAGATCCAGGCGAGGCGCCGCCGACATTATTTGATTATTTGCCAGAGAATGCGCTGGTAGTGATTGATGAGTCCCATGTCACTATTCCGCAAATAGGTGCCATGTATAAAGGTGACCGTTCCAGAAAGGAGACCTTGGTTCAATACGGTTTTCGCCTGCCGTCGGCGCTGGATAATAGGCCAATGCGCTTCGATGAGTGGGAGCGCATGGTTCCGCAAATTATTTTGGTGTCAGCAACGCCGGGTAATTACGAAGCGGAAAACGCTGCGCGTGTTGTTGAGCAGGTGGTCAGGCCGACAGGCTTGATTGATCCTCAGATAGAGGTGCGCCCTGCGAGCACCCAGGTAGATGACCTGTTGTCGGAAATCGCTTTGCGCACCGCTGTTGGCGAGCGAGTGCTTGTGACCACGCTAACCAAACGTATGGCTGAAGACTTGGCAGAATATTTAGATGAGCACAGCGTGAGGGTTCGCTACCTGCACTCTGATATTGATACCGTTGAGCGGGTGGAGATTATTCGTGATCTCCGGCTCGGGAAGTTTGATGTTCTAGTGGGTATTAACCTATTGCGCGAAGGCTTGGATATGCCGGAGGTGTCTCTAGTCGCTATTTTAGATGCGGATAAAGAGGGCTTTTTACGGTCTGAGCGGTCATTGATACAAACCATTGGCCGCGCGGCGCGAAACTTAAATGGTAAGGCAATTCTTTACGGTGACCGCATGACGGGATCTATGCAGCGTGCCATCGATGTAACCACGCGGCGCCGTGACACTCAGATTGCCCACAATCTGAAAAATAATATTACGCCTGTCGGGGTTATAAAATCGGTTGAGGATATTCTCGATGCCGGCGTAATCCCGGGCTCCAAGAAGAAGCAGCGAGGAGATAATCGCAAAGTTGCAGAACCTTCTGGGGACTACTTGCTCGATGCTGAAAGAATGTCTAATGCCGAGTTGGCTAAGCTTCTTAAAACACTTGAGCAGGACATGCAAAAACACGCTAAAAACTTAGAGTTTGAAGCCGCAGCGAATATTAGGGATAAATTGTCTGAGATAAAGCAGCGCTTCTTCACCACCTGAAGGCTAGGTTTATAAAACTCGGTTAAAACCTTGTACTGCTGCAACGGCGTGATTATAATGCGCCTCCTTTATAGGCACGTAGCTCAGTTGGTTAGAGCACCACCTTGACATGGTGGGGGTCGGCGGTTCGAGTCCGCCCGTGCCTACCAAATACCAAAAAGGCCCACTAATTAGTGGGCCTTTTTGGTATTTGGCAAGTGAACCCCGTCGCTAAATGACGGCAGCGATTTATACCAAGCCGAAGATACACCGCTGGATTTCAGATTTATCATTAATGGCCTGCCGAGCAGCGCGGCTTTTTGGCGTTTGCCCACTACACTGCTAACGACGTTAGCGGTGTGTGCCTAATCCCAACATCGAATCTAAACCTTGCACAAAATTCAAACCTTGCCCAAATCCCCGGGTTAGCCAGTTTCACCTGGAATTCAGTTAACCGCTTCTGTTATGCAAGCTGCTATACTCGCCGCCGGAATATTTAACACCTAACTTGATTCGGAACACGGATGCCCGACTCGTTTTTGCAGTTACTAAAAAGTCGGGATCATGCCAGCACCGTTAGCTCCAGCTACTCGCTTATTTTTAAGTAAGGCTTTCGGCTTTGCAGTCGCCTGCTTTTTTGCTATGGCATTGAGCGCCGCCGAATTTGGTACTGCCACGGTGGCATCGGTGCGCACCGTATATGACGGTGATACTTTCCGTGTAAATATTAGTGATTGGCCAGCCGTGGTTGGTGAAAGTATGCCGGTGCGTATTAAAGGTGTTGATACGCCGGAATTGCGTGGTAAGTGTCAGTCTGAAAAAGATGCCGCTAGAGCTGCCAAGCAATTCTCGGTGGCTCGGCTCGGGGAAGGTGAACTCATTGAGCTGCGATTTATTGAGCGTGATAAATATTTCCGGCTACTGGCTGAGGTTTGGATTGACGGCGTCAGTCTGGGCGCGCAGCTGTTAAATGCCGGTTTGGCGGTGCGTTATGATGGCGGCAAGAAGCGAGTGTGGTGCTGAATGGCGATTTATAAGCAGGCGCGCGCGCGCGGCTAATGAATATTGCTTGTGCTTTTGGGAGGAGCTATGGAATTTGAAGAAAATTATTGGTGGGATAGTAAATTTAGCGGCCTGAAGTTTGTCGGGTCTACTGACGGCAAGCGCTATGTTTTTGCCGTGTCTCGGACTGCGTTGGTGGATTTCTTCCAGACGGTGGATACGCCGGAGCAGGCAATTTTAAACTTTGAAGAGAATCGGTCGCGCTTCGAGAGCATGGTCCAAAGATTTGTAATTGGAGAGCGCTTCCCTCACGATGATGGCCCAATTGTGGTTACGTTTTTGAGGTGTATTGAATACCAACTTTAGCAGCCTTTGCTGGCTTTAATTGGGCGGCGGACTTGCAGGTCAGTCCCGCAATCCGCATAATATGTGAGCTAAAATTCCTCAGTTTTCAATTACTCACGTGGCCTTTAGTAGGGGTCACCACTGAAAGGATAGTGTAATGCCGGTTATTACCCTCCCTGACGCTAGTCAGCGTATTTTCGAGCATCCTGTTTCGGTGGCGGATGTCGCCATGGACATTGGTCCCGGTTTGGCTAAGGCCGCGCTGGCCGGTCGCGTTAATGGCACCTTAGTCGATACTAGTTTTGTGATTGCCGATGATGCCGAATTGGGTATTATCACCGAGCGCGATGAAGAGGGTGTTGATATTATTCGCCACTCTACCGCGCATTTATTGGCGATGGCTGTGCAGGATTTATTTCCTGGTGCGCAGGTCACTATCGGTCCTGTGATTGACGATGGCTTCTACTACGATTTCGCTTATGAGCGCGCATTTACTCCAGAAGACTTAGAAAAAATTCAAGTGCGGATGACGGAATTGTCCGCTGATGATTTGGCGGTATCTCGGGTGGTGATGAGCCGCGAAGAGGCGGTGAAGGCGTTTAGTGATTTGGGCGAAGAATATAAAGTCGAGATCATTAAAGACCTGCCCGGCGACGAAGATATCTCTGTTTACAGGCAAGGCGACTGGATGGACTTGTGTCGCGGTCCTCACGTGCCGAGCACGGGCAAGCTTAACGCATTTAAATTGACCAAAGTGGCGGGCGCCTATTGGCGTGGCGATCAGGCCAATGCGATGTTGCAGCGCATTTACGGCACGGCGTGGGGCAATAAGAAAGCCCTGAAGGCCTATTTGAACCGTATTGCCGAAGCTGAAAAACGTGATCACCGCAAAGTCGCTAAAAAGCTTAATCTCTTCCATATGCAGGAAGAGGCGCCAGGTATGGTGTTTTGGCACCCCAAGGGTTGGAGTATTTATCAGGCGATAGAACAATATATGCGTGGTAAGCAGCTAAAGCATGATTATCAGGAAATTCGCACGCCGCAGCTGGTAGATATATCTCTGTGGGAGAAGTCTGGTCACGCTGATAAATTCAGCGACGGCATGTTCACGCTCACCGCCGATGAGCGTGATTTTGCTGTTAAGCCCATGAACTGCCCCTGCCACGTGCAAGTATTCAATCAAGGTTTGCGCAGCTACCGCGACTTACCCCTGCGTTTGGCAGAGTTTGGCTCGTGTCATCGCAATGAGCCCTCAGGTTCACTGCACGGTATTATGCGGGTGCGCGGTTTTACCCAAGACGATGCGCATATTTTTTGTACCGAAAAGCAGATTCAGCCAGAAGTTGCCTCGTTTATCGATTTCCTTCACGAGGTCTATCAAGACTTTGGCTTTAGTGAGGTGATCTACCGTCTTTCCACTCGGCCTGAACAGCGTGTGGGTAGTGATGAAGATTGGGATCGCGCCGAGCAGTCCTTGGCCTTGGCATTGGACAGCAAAGAACTGCCTTGGGAGATGCTGCCGGGTGAGGGCGCATTTTATGGTCCAAAGATTGAATTCTCTTTAAAGGATTGTATTGGTCGGGTATGGCAGTTGGGCACCATTCAGGTTGATTTCTCAATGCCGGGTCGTCTTGGCGCTCAGTATGTTGATGAGTCTGGTCAGCGCCAAACACCGGTGATGTTACACCGCGCTATATTGGGTTCATTTGAGCGTTTTATCGGTATTTTGATCGAGCATTATGAAGGTGCGTTTCCAGTGTGGTTGGCGCCAGTTCAGGCGGTGGTTTGTAATATCACCGACAATCAGGCCCAATATGTCAATAATGTGCAAGATTTATTGAGAGAATGTGGCTTTAGAGTCGATGCGGACTTGAGAAATGAGAAGATCGGCTTTAAAATCCGCGAGCACACAATTCAGAAGGTACCCTTCCTGTTTGTCGTTGGTGACAAAGAGGTGGAAACGCAGACTGTTTCGGTACGTGCACGTAGCGGCGAAGATTTGGGATCAGTAGCAATTAGTGATCTCAGTAAACTCCTCGCAGACAGCGTAGCTAAACGCAGCCGCGCAAATTCGGAGAACTAGCAATTAAACGCGATAACGCAAAAGGGCGCAGCAAAAGAGCGCCAATAAACGAAGAAATTGAAGCCAGTGAAGTACGCCTGATCGACGCCGAAGGCGACCAGGTTGGCGTTGTTCCGCTTGCGCAAGCCTTGCAAGCCGCTCAGGAAGCGACACTGGACTTGGTCCAAATTACTGATTCAGACCCTATTGTCTGTAAAATCATGGACTACGGTAAACATGTTTTCGAGGCCAAGAAGCAGCAAGCTGCGGCCCGGAAAAACCAAGTTCGAACCCAGGTTAAGGAAGTTAAGTTCCGGCCGGGTACGGAAGACGGGGACTATCAGGTAAAACTGCGCAACCTGACACGTTTCCTTGAACACGGAGATAAAGCCAAGGTAACCCTGCGTTACCGCGGTCGTGAGATGGCCCACCAGGAACTGGGTATGCAGCTATTGAAGCGGGTTGAAGAAGACCTTGCGGATTTTGGTGCTGTAGAGCAGTTTCCGAAAATGGAAGGCCGTCAATTGACCATGGTTATTGCTCCGAAAAAGAAAAAGTAGTGAGCTCTTAGGGCCTACTTGATTTAATTTACACTAAGAATGCGGAGTATCTAACGATGCCAAAGTTAAAAGTACATAGCGGGGCGGCAAAACGCTTCAAGAAAACCGGTAGCGGTTATAAGCGCAAAAGCGCTCATAAAAGCCACATCTTAACCAAGATGACCACCAAACGTAAGCGTCAGCTACGCGGCACTAGTGCTGTCCATAAGTCGGACAAGGTTCTAGTAGATCGCATGTTGCGCGCAAGCTAATAAACGTCATCGAGATTAAGAGGAATATACTATGCCCCGTGTAAAACGTGGTGTGACCGCACACCGTCGTCACAAAAAGATTCTAAAGCAAGCCAAAGGTTACTACGGCGCTCGTTCACGTATTTATCGCGTTGCGAAACAAGCGGTAATTAAAGCAGGTCAATATGCCTACCGTGACCGTCGTGCCAAGAAACGTGTTTTCCGCGCATTGTGGATCGCCCGTATCAATGCAGGATCGCGTGCTAATGGCCTTAGCTATAGCCGTTTGATTGCTGGCTTGAAAAAAGCTGACATCACTTTGGACCGTCGCGTATTGGCCGATTTGGCAGTACATGACAAAGAAAGCTTTGCTGTGATCGTTGAACGTGCGAAATCAGCCTTAGCTTAAAAAGTTTCTGACCGTTGCGTAGCGGTCATTATGCTTAGTTTTACTATAGGGAAAGGGCTTGTGCCCTTTCCCTATTTTGTTTTTAAGACACTAATTTAAGTCGCCATTATTTAAATCCTTAGGGTTTGTCTGATGGTGACAGCGGCGCAGAGATTGGGAGCGCGTAATGGAAAATCTTGAAGGCTTGGCGGCTGAGGCTGCGGTAAAAATTACCGCCGCAAAAGACGCGCAGGCACTAGACCAAGTGCGGGTGGAGTATCTTGGTAAGAAAGGGTATATCACTGCGCTATTAAAAGGGCTAGGTGCCTTATCTGCTGAAGAGCGGCCGGCGGCCGGTGCAGAGATTAATCGTGTTAAATCGACCTTGTCCGATCAAATCTCTGAGTTTAAACAACGCTTAGATCAAGCCGCTGTCGATGCGCGTCTTGAGGCTGAAAAGATCGATGTCACGCTATCGGGTCGTGGCCAGCATGCTGGCGGTCTACATCCGGTGACTCGCACTATCGAGCGTATCAGTGCCTTTTTTGGCAGTATCGGTTTTGAGGTGGTTGAAGGCCCTGAAATTGAAGATGACTACCATAACTTTGAAGCTCTTAATATTCCGGCTCATCATCCGGCGCGGGCCATGCACGACACCTTTTACGTTGATGAATCCACGGTGTTACGAACCCATACCTCGCCGGTGCAGGTGCGGTTTATGGAGAGCAGCGAGCCGCCGATGAAGCTCATTTGTCCTGGCCGTGTTTACCGCTGTGACTCAGATCTGACTCATACCCCGATGTTCCATCAAGTAGAGGGCTTGTTGATCAGCGAAGACGCTAGCTTTGCGGATTTAAAGGGCATGCTTGAATCGTTCTTGCGGAGCTTTTTTGAAAAAGAACTAAATGTCCGCTTTAGGCCCTCGTACTTCCCATTTACCGAGCCCTCTGCAGAAGTTGATATTCAGTGTGTGATGTGTGGCGGCGATGGTTGCCGGGTGTGCAGTCATACTGGGTGGATAGAAATTTTGGGCTGCGGCATGGTTCATCCAAGTGTTTTTGAAGCCTCAAACATTGATGCGGAGCGGTTTACTGGCTTTGCCTTTGGTTTAGGTGTCGAGCGCCTGGCGATGTTGCGTTACGGGGTGAATGATCTGCGATTATTCTTTGAAAATGATTTACATTTTCTGGCTCAATTTAAGTAAGCGGGTTTCAGTAATAGATAGTGTATTGAGACGTGTCTTGCCCCAAAGTTTTTAGATGGAAAGAATATGAAATTTAGTGAGCAGTGGTTGCGAGAGTGGGTAAACCCGGCAGTAGATACCGAGCAATTAGCGGCGCAGTTGACCATGGCGGGATTAGAAGTAGATGCGATTGACCCCGTCGCCGGCGAATTTACTGGTGTGGTAGTCGCAGAAATAGTTGCAGTTGAACCCCATCCTGATGCTGAAAAACTACAAGTTTGCCGCGTTAATAACGGCGCAGACGAGGTGCAAATCGTTTGCGGTGCGGCTAATGCACGGGTCGGCATTAAAGTTCCGCTGGCAAGTCTCGGCGCGGTGTTGCCTGGTAATTTTAAGATTAAAAAAGCCAAGCTGCGCGGCGTGGAATCCTTCGGTATGTTGTGCGCTGAGGAAGAACTTGGTCTGGCAGAAAAGTCCGATGGTTTGATGGAGTTGCCGCTTGACGCTCCGGTTGGGCAGGATATTCGCAAGTATCTGAATCTTGATGACAGCGTGATCGAGCTGGGATTAACTCCCAATCGCGCCGATTGCCTCAGTGTTCGCGGCATTGCCCGCGAGGCTGCAGTATTGAGCGAGCTGGCTTTTATCGAAGTGCCGGTAGCTGATGTGCTCTCTACAATTGAAGACGTGCTACCTATCACTGTGGTGGCTGCAGACGATTGCCCGCGTTATGTTGGCCGAGTTATTCGCAATGTAGACGTCAGCAAGCCAAGTCCATTATGGCTGCAGGAAAAGCTCCGTCGCTGCGGCTTACGTAGCATTGACGCGGTGGTCGATGTCAGTAATTTTGTCTTGCTGGAATTAGGCCAGCCGATGCACGCCTTTGATTTAGATAAAATTCAGGGCGGCGTGGCAGTGCGTTATGCAAAAGCGGGCGAAGCCATAACCTTGCTTGACGGGCAAACGTTGGCGGTGCGCGAAGGTGCGTTGCTTATTGCCGATGCACAGCAGCCCCTAGCCTTGGCGGGTATTATGGGTGGCGAGCCATCCTCTGTGACCAGTGGCACCCAACACTTATTTTTAGAAGCGGCTTTTTTTGCACCAGATAAAATTGCCGGTCGCGCTCGTTCCTACGGTTTACATACTGATTCTTCTCACCGTTTTGAGAGGGGCGTCGATTTTGAACTGCCGGTGCGTGCAATTCAGCGAGCTACCGCATTGATTCTTGAAATTTGTGGTGGTGAAGCGGGGCCAGTTAGCTGTATAGAGGGGCAGATGCCGGCCCGAGAGCCGATTGTGCTGCGTGAAAAGCGCATTGAGAAACTGCTGGGTATGGCTTTGACGACGCAGGATGTCGAGTCGATCTTGCGTGGCTTAGGCATGACGGTAGATGCTATTGAAGGCGGCTGGACAGTTACGGCCCCCAGCTGGCGTTTTGATATCAGTATTGAAGTCGACTTGTTGGAAGAGCTGGCCAGAGTCTACGGCTACAATCGTCTGCCAGTAACGCCAATTCACGACACCCTCACTATTCGCCCCGCACCAGAGAGCCTGCGCGGTATGTCGCAAGTTCGTCAGCAATTGGTGGCGCGTGGTTATCAAGAGGCGATTACTTATAGTTTTATCGATCCGGCAATGCATCAAGCGATGTCAGAGGGCGAGGCGGGGGTTGAATTGCTAAACCCCATATCTGCTGATATGTCGATTATGCGAACCAGTCTATTACCGGGTTTAATAAAAACCGCTATGCATAATGCCAAGCGTCAGCAACCACGTATTCGCCTGTTTGAATCTGGGCTGCGGTTTCTGAAGTCCGATGATGGGTTAAAGCAAATACCCACCTTGGCCGCCTTACTGATGGGTCGGCGGGAGCCGGAAAGTTGGAGTGAAGCGGGAGAGTTGGTCGACTTCTATGATTTGAAAGCCGACTTAGAAAGCCTGCTTTCTGTGACGACAGGCAAAATCTCGTTTAAAGCGGCGAAATATGTAGCTATGCACCCCGGCCAAACGGCCGATGTGTACTGCGACGATTTGCATATTGGTCGTATTGGCGCCTTACACCCAAGTCTGCAGGCAAGCTGGGATTTTGTTAATCCGGTTTACCTGTTTGAGCTAGACCAAGAGCCACTTTTAAAGCGCAATGTGCCCGAGTTTGCTGAGTTATCGCGTTTCCCTGAAGTGCGGCGCGACTTGGCCTTAATAGTTGACCGACAACTTGCGGCCGCCGATGTGTTCGCAGTGGTGAAGACCTCAGCAGGTGAATATCTCAGCGACTTGAAGCTATTTGATGTTTATCAGGGTAAAGGCATTGATCCTGAACGAAAAAGTTTAGCGCTGGGCTTGACCTTCCGCCATTCATCGCGCACCCTGAAAGAAGAAGAGGTAAGTCAATCGGTAGACGCGGTTGTACAAACCTTGAAGGAGGTATTTGGCGCAAGTTTAAGGAACTAGTGTGATGACGTCCCTCACGAAAGCAGAGATGGCTGAACGATTATACGAAGAGCTGGGCTTTAACAAGCGTGAGGCCAAGGAGCTGGTCGAATTATTTTTTGAACAAATTCGTCACTGCTTAGAAAACAACGAACAGGTTAAAATATCTGGCTTCGGAAATTTTGATCTTAGGGATAAGAGTCAGCGTCCCGGACGTAACCCCAAGACAGGCGAGGAGATTCCTATCTCTGCGCGTCGTGTAGTGACGTTCCGCCCCGGACAAAAACTGAAATCCAGGGTAGAGGACTATGCTGGAACCAAGTCATAACGATGAATTGCCCCCCATACCGGGAAAACGTTACTTCACAATTGGTGAAGTAAGCGAGTTATGCTGTGTTAAATCTCATGTTCTACGCTATTGGGAACAGGAGTTTCCTCACCTAACTCCGGTTAAGCGTCGCGGTAATAGACGCTATTACCAGCATCAAGATGTGCTGATGATTAGGCAGATTCGCAGCCTACTCTACGAAGAGGGCTACACCATTGGTGGCGCTCGACAGCGTATGTCTGGCGAGATCGCCAAAGATGAGTCTTCGCAAGCTCGCCAAGTGATTCGACAAATGCTCGGCGAACTTGATGGCGTCCTGAAACTACTGAAAAGATAGTTCACTCAACTAAGATCTTGGGGTATGATGCTCCCCCTAAAATCGGGGCGTAGCGCAGTCTGGTAGCGCACTACACTGGGGGTGTAGGGGTCGCAGGTTCGAATCCTGCCGTTCCGACCAAATATTTAATAAAAACAGCGGCCTATTATGGTCGCTGTTTTTGTTTGTGGCTTCGCAATAAAATAAATACAAAAATCTTATTAATTCCCGAAGCTTTAAGCGTAGGCGCTGTTTGTTAGAGGCCGGCGCTATCTACGCTTGGTTATTCTAGCCACTATTATTAATAGCCTGCGCCAGAGTTGAGGCTTAAGCAAAATGACTTATTGCTACCCAGCCTCGAATTTTGCGAATATAGACCAAGGCGATACCTAGGTTGGCAACGTAGCGGGCATCACCTGCAGCGGGCGGCTTGTAATCCTCTAACCCTTTCAATGCTATGGCGCTATCAAAGGGCGGCTTCCACTTCAGCACTTGTCTGCTGGAAGGCATGCTGAGCTAGGTCCATGCCAAACCGTCGCGCTCAATCGGGGCGGGACCGGATAAATCTGCCGGGACGACTACTGCCGAGGTGCCTGCCATTTTTTTATAAATCCGCTCATCCATTAATCTCTCCTTGTTTTGACTATTGATTAAATCAGCTTCCTCCTGAGTCGCGTTGAGCTAGGTCAACTTATACCACTAAGCGATGAGCAGTCTGGCGTGCTGTGCAAACTCCCTCGAGTCATCACTAAATCACACACTGACAAAGCGCCCTGTTGCCCGTATCATTTCAATCCTATTTACCCTTGGAGCCCTGCGCATGACTGAATCCTCTATTCGCCTAACCGAGTACAGTCACGGCGCCGGCTGTGGCTGTAAAATTTCGCCTAAGGTGCTGGATAAAATTTTGGTGTCGCGGCTTGAACTGCCTGATTTTCCGCAGCTATTGGTCGGTAATAGCAGTAAGGATGACGCTGCGGCCTTTGACTTGGGTAATGGCCAGGTGATTCTCAGCACCACTGATTTTTTTATGCCGATAGTGGATGACCCCTTCGATTTCGGGCGTATTGCGGCTACTAATGCGATCAGCGATATTTATGCCATGGGTGGTCAGCCGCTCATGGCGATTGCGATTCTGGGTTGGCCGATCAATGTGTTGTCACCTGAAGTGGCGCAGCAGGTGGTTGAGGGCGGGCGTCGCGCTTGTGCTGATGCCGGTATTCCATTGGCCGGCGGCCATAGTATTGATGCTCCCGAACCGATGTTTGGCTTGGCTGTGACCGGGCTCGTTCAGCGCGGTCAGCTAAAGCAGAATAATCTCGCACAGATTGGTGACAAACTTTATCTGACCAAGCCATTGGGCATTGGTATTCTCACTACGGCGCAAAAGCAGAAAAAGCTGCTGCCGGAGCATACCCATTTAGCCAGAGATATTATGTGCGAGCTAAATAGCGTCGGCGTTCCAGCGGCAAAATTAGAGGGTGTAAATGCGATCACCGATGTCACTGGCTTTGGTCTGATGGGGCACCTCCTGGAGGTGTGTGAAGGCAGTAATGTGCAAGCGGTGATAGACGCCAGTGCAGTGCCGATGATTCCTGAAGCGCTCGATTATCTGGCGCGGGGCTGTGTGCCGGGCGGTACTGGCCGAAATCTGGATAGTTACGGGCACAAATTGGCGCCGATGACCGAGCGATTGCAGAACTTGTTGTGTGACCCCCAAACCAGTGGTGGTCTGCTAATCGCGGTAAGGCCAGATCAAGCTAAGGTATTAGAGAACCTATTGCTGGAGCGGGGGCTTTACGCCGCCTGCATCGGCGAGCTGCAAGCGCAGAGTGGCGAAGCCTTGATTCGGGTGAGTGGAGAGGCGCCACTGTGAGTGCAGGCCTAATCGACACTAGCTCAAATATGGCGCTGTTTCGTTCTATTTTCCTTAACGATATCCCTTTGATTGACACTCGTGCTCCCATCGAATTTGAGAAAGGGGCTTTTCCTAGCAGCGTCAGCTTGCCGCTGATGACAAATGACGAGCGCGCCAAAGTAGGTGTCTGCTATAAACAGCATGGCCAGCAAGCGGCCATCGAATTGGGGCACTCACTGGTTTGCGGCGGGGTAAAGGAGCAGCGCGTCGCGGCATGGATTGAATTTGCTCGGCGTAATCCTCAGGGGTATTTATATTGCTGGCGCGGCGGCTTGCGCAGTCAAATCTGCGAGCAGTGGATGACCGAAGCGGATTGTGATTATCCGCGTGTCGACGGCGGTTATAAGGCCATGCGCCGCTTTTTGATCGACGAATTCGAGCGCATTTGTAGCCAGCATCCACTGCTGTTGCTGGGCGGTCGCACCGGTTGTAATAAAACGGCATTGATCGAGGGGTCGGGCCGGGCGGCTGATTTAGAGGGCCTGGCAAATCATCTCGGTTCTAGTTTTGGGCGACGCGCCGATGGTCAGCCAAGCCAACTTAATTTTGAGAATGCGTTGGCTATCTCCATGCTCAAAGCTGAGCGGCAAGCGGCGCAGACGGGGCAGCCGATGCTGTTTGAAGATGAGGGGCGCCTACTGGGACGTTGCGTCTTGCCTCCGGCATTGATGGCCGCCATGAAGCGCAGCTCTATAGTGGTGCTTGAGGCCTCGCTGGAAGAGCGCGTCGAGCATAGTCACCGCAACTACATCCTTAATAAGTTGGCGGAGTGGCAGCAGCAACTGGGGGAGGCATATGCTTTCGATACCTTCGCCGAGGACCTGACTCAGGCACTTTTCCGAGTACGCAAGCGACTTGGCGGTGTGGTTTATGGTGAGATAAGTAACTTGTTGGAACAGGCCCTCAACGCTCACAGAAAGGGCGATCCCGAAAAGCATCGTGGCTGGATAGAGCGCTTGTTGGTGGACTATTACGATCCCATGTATGACTACCAGCTGCGCTCGCGCAGCGATCTTATCGTTTTTCGTGGCGACCGGGCCGCGGTGTGCGACTGGTTGAATATCGAATTCTGATCTGCGTGTGGCTAAGGCACTTCAAACACCCTAAAAGGTCTGCCGATGTTGGCTACTGAAGATGGCGTAAAACACTAAAGTGTTTATTCCTAGATCTATCGGCAATTCGTAAATTTAAGCAGTATTCATGTAGGGGCGATCAGATTTGAAAATAGGGCCTCTGTTGGCTTTAAGATGCTAATGCTAGCAGCTACTTTTGTTTTTTTGCATCTTATCTGAGATAGTGAGCGCGCCTAAACTAAGGTGATTTTAATAAAAAACTTAATGCGCTTTGTCGCATTTTTACTGACTTTTGGAGAGAATAAGATGACTACATCCCTTGTGGCGATGGCTGCGTATATTGGCTGGGTATTGCTGTTGTTGCTTGCTGTTATTGCGTATCGTGGCTTTATGGTGATGAGCGCTCAGCGCAAGGCTGACGCGTGGACACGCGGCGGTGACATACAAGATGGCCCGCTATTCAAACGAATTTCCGACGCACTCAGCAATAGTTTGGAAACGGCGCCCTTGTTTATTGGTATTATGCTGCTTGCCCAAGTGACGGACCAAACGGCAGTCACTGACGGCATGGCAATGGTGTACGTAGGCGCGCGCGCACTACAGTCGGTGTCGCACCTTATTTCAGTTCACCACCTAATGATTTTCTTAGTTCGCTTTCCTGCCTTTTTGGTGCAAGTGGCGTTGTTGGTTTGGTGGTTGCTGTTACTCACTTCGATAATCTAGGAATGTAATAAAAGACCACTTTAATTTAAATTAAAGTGGTCTCAGTGGTATTGGGGCTGAGAAATCATAATCAAAAGCGTCGGGCCCTTCGGTTTATATTTAAGTTGTTGTTTTTAAGTGATAATTTATTTTATCTGCCTCTCATTTGCGAAATGATAAAGTGACTTGTATTTTGCGAATCACATTGCATGGCTCTGTGCTAATGGGCGCTATTTATGGTCAACGGCTCTTGAGTTTAGCTCTACTTAGCTTTGCTTTTGCGTGTTAAATGTATATAAAATCACCTATATTGCCCCCGGTGATATTGTGTTAGTGCTAGACATTTGCGCTGGCAACTTTTACTCTTCTTAACGTATAAATTCGAAAAGTATTTTGGGTGCTAACCTCAACGTATTGCTGATTTATTACGTCAAGCTACAATCAACTGTCTCGCAAAGTTGTTTTGTAAGTTAGATGAAGCAATACAAAAATAAGAAGAATTTTATGGTTCAACTGGGTGTGTCTGCGCGCGTTTCACGGGGTTTTTCGGTTCAGCGGTTTATTGCTTTGTTAGCGGTTGCCCTGGCTTTGATCTTGATTTCATTTTTATTGTGGAAAACCTTGCGGAACCCAATCGAAACCGGCTTGCATGTCATCCGGCTTGAACAGTTGGATGCCGCGGCAAAAGCTGATGCCGATCTGAATCAGCAAATAGCGCGCGGACGTCTGTCGCTTGACGCCGGCACGCAGCAATTGGAGTTGGCGCGGGATCGCTTTACGATAAGCCAAGAGGCTATCAATAGCGGTCAAGCTACGTTAGCCGGATTGTCTCAGCCCATAGAGGCAGCGCTGGCAAAATACAATAGCGATACGGCGGCAAAGCTGAATCTGTTAAATGATTATTCGGGGGAATTGCTAGGATTGGCGCAGCAATTTTCGGTGTTGCGGCTTGCCGGTATTTCTTTTTTGAATGTGCCCTCGGTAAATGCATCTGACGAGCTACGTGAGAACGTTATGTCTATTTTGCGAGAGGCGACCACTTATGGAATCCAATCAGTACCCACCAACGGTGCTTATATCAATGAGCTGAACCGCGATATTGCTGATGCTCAAGCGCAGCTTGATAGTGATGATGAGCGGGGCGCTTTGCGACATTTATTGAGTACGGTAGATGCGCTACGCGACGCTGGAGACCAAGTGCAGCTGCTCACTGAACAATTTGATACCTTGCCCACGGGCGCCGCGGTATATGATTTGCGGACGAGCTACGAAAATTACTTTCATAACTTACAATCTACCGCGCGTAATTATCGACAAACACTGGCGGTCTACGCGGTCGCTTTGCTACTAGCGTTTGGCGTGATTGCTGTTCGCTTGCGCTCAAGTTTCTCGGCATTGGATAGTTTGAATAGTGAGCTACAAAATGCCAACGTGAATTTGGAGGAAACTGTTGAAAAACGCACGGAAGCGCTTAGCAAGGCCCTAGATGACTTGAAAATGCAGCAAGGGCAGTTGATTCAGTCTGAAAAGATGGCCTCGCTCGGGCAGATGATTGCGGGTGTGGCGCATGAGATAAATACCCCGCTTGGATACGCCTCTAGTAATGTAGAGATTGTTCGGGAATCAATGCAAGCCATGGACGGCAGTGTGGATGCGGAGAGTATCGCTGAATTTGATATGCTGCTCGCGGACACGGAGTATGGATTAAAACAGATTGCCGAGTTGGTGATGAGCCTGAAGGACTTCAGCCGCGTAGACCGCTCGCAATCGCAGCTTTTTGATTTAAATGCCGGTATTGAAACGGCGCTTAAGATTTGTAATAGCCAACTTAAAGACGGCGTTAAAGTAACGCGGATGTTTTCTGAATTGCCGCAGATCAGTTGCGCGCCATCGCAATTAAATCAGGTTTTTCTCAATCTTATTACCAATGCTGCGCAGGCCATGGATGGTAATGGCCAAATTTACATTCGCACCAGCCTAGATGGTGACAATGTAGAGGTGGAAATTAGCGATACTGGCAGTGGCATGGACGATGAAACTCGCGCCCATATTTTTGAACCATTTTTTACTACCAAACCGATCGGCAAGGGCACTGGGCTTGGCTTGTCTATTGTATTTAGGATTATCGAAGATCACGGCGGCACAATACGAGTGGAGTCCACGTTAGGGAAGGGCACCGAGTTCTTTATTCGGCTGCCTGTGGCTGGCGTGAGCAAAGATTCGGATACCATGGCGGAGCAAGACGTGGTCTTGCTTGGAGATGCATAGAGTATGAATACGACCGTTGAGACCCCCGCTGAAGCGCCTCGTGCGCGAATATTATTTGTTGACGATGAGCCCCGCATCCTTGTTGCGCTAAAGGCCCTGTTTAGAAGGGATTATGAGGTAATGACGGCGGCGTGCGGTGCGGATGCGCTGGAAATCCTGCGGCAGGACGATATTGATGTCGTGGTCAGTGATCAGCGCATGCCGGAGATGACTGGTGTAGAGGTCTTGCGTCAGGCCAAAGATCTTCGGCCGCGAGCGATCAGGGTTTTATTGACAGGTTACTCAGATTTGAGCGCCATACTGTCTGCTATTAACGACGGTGAAATTTTCCGCTTTATTAACAAACCGTGGTCAAACGTCGACTTGCGATCAACCATTGCTGCCGCGGTCAAGGCATCAACTGTCGACTATGTAAAAGAAGCAGTGGCACCTCAAGAAGACTTAACGGCTCGGGTTCATGTTCCCGGTATCGACGATGTTGGCACCTTAATACTAGACGACGATGACTCCACTAGGAATACCTTGCAGCGGGTTTTGGGGCGTGACCGCTCAGTCTATACAGCAGCAAATTTAGACGAAGGTCTGAATCTTTTAGAGCGTCATAAAATTGGGGTGATCATCACTGAGATAGCCGTAGACGGTGAACTGGTCACCGATTTGCTTAGTGCGCTGCGCCAACACCACCCCAGTTTGGTGGCAATAGTTTTAACGGCGAAATCAGATGCTGAGCAGGGTATTGATCTCATCAATAGAGGACAGATATATCGCTTTCTAAGTAAGCCAATAAGCGAGGGCTTATTGCGTGGCAGCGTTAATTTAGCGATGCGTCGGTTTGAGATACTGCAGAAGCACCCAGCACAGACTCTGCGTATTGCGGCAGCGGCCTCGTCGCCACCGCCACCAGAAGCTGATCGTCGTGGTATGTTTCAGCGCATTGGGCGCTTATTCGGTTTGACGGCGTGAGTAAGTGTTGGAGAGTTTTTAAATGAATAAAACCGTGGGCGCAGAGGGTGGTAAGCAGGGTACAGGGCAGTCTGCCGAATCAGTTGTCGCAATAGCGTTGTTGTGCGTTTGCGCTGCTGCAGGCTTGGCGGCGTGGTTATTGTCTGGTGATGAGTTGCCAGTCATTACTCCTGATAAAAATGCGCCGGCAAAGGTGACATCGGTACAGGCTGATGAAGAGCTATACTCTGAAGAGCAGGCTGTCCTTGCTGCTTGGCAGAGTCGCTTGGATGGTGAGTTTAGTGAGCGTGAACAAACTTTGCGGCAGCAGGCTCAGTTACTGGTCATGCAGCAACAATCAGACGCACTGGCTGAGGCCTCGGCCGAGGCTGAGGCTCGAGCGGCCGAGGTGGCTGAGCTGCGAGCGCTGAACGCAGAGAAGGAGCGCCAAGTGGCTTTGGCAAAAGTTCGCGAGAAAGAGGCAGCGGCGGCGAAAAAAGACGCCTCAGCAAGACTTAAGCTGGCCTCACAGGCTGAGTCTGCTAGTGAAACCTCCGTAGCGCTCGATGTGCCGGCGAGTATTGATTGGAGCAGCTGCGCGCGGCCTGCATACCCAGATGAGGCTGTGCGCTTTGGTAAGCAGGGTACGGTGACAATGTCATTTTTGGTTGATTCAGAAGGCAAACCGACGGATGGCAAAATAGTCGATAGTAGCGGAACGCGTCGTCTAGATTACCGTGCCTTATCAGCACTATCCCGCTGTCAGTTTGAGCCTGGGCAGGCTAACGGCATAGCGGTGGCATCGTTAGCGCAAGTGCGCTTTACTTGGAAATTGACGCGTTAAGACCCCGTCATCATTCAGCTTCCCATGTTTTGGGAAGCTGATCGTTTAAGCGGTAGGCGAAGGCAATGATTTCGGCCACAGCAATATACAGTTCCCTCGGTATTTCATTATCTAGCTCTACCCTCGATAGCAGCTGTATTAACTCGCTGTTCTGATAAATCGGTATATCGTATTCGGTCGCAATTTGGAGTATCTGGCGAGCGGTTTCGCCTTCCCCCTTAGCGCTCACCACTGGCGCATTGTAACCATCGTAATGCAGTGAAACTGCGATTTCTCCTGCTTCCGGATTCATGCTTGAGTATCCAACAATGACTTTGCATAAAGGGCAGTGGAATCGACGGTGATAGATTCGTTATTGCATTGAATACTTTGCGTGCTAACCCCTTGGGATTCCAAGCTTTGCTCTAGTTGGTGGCGCTGAGATTCTATCAGCGCAGTGGTCGCACTGTTGTCGGCACTGAAGCGTATATTGATATCGGGTGTTTGAGTAACCTGAGCCTTAATGGGGCCTAGTCCCGGCAGGTCGAAGCTTAAAGTGACTGTCCAATTATGCTGCGGTTTTTCAGCAGCGGTTTGTTCTTGGAGGTTTTGTTGATCCTTGTGTTTTTGCTCGAACTTGCCAAAGTGGAGCTGCCAGACATCAATACCATCATTGCTGCGCACAGGCAGTTCAATCATATATTGGGCTTGAGATTTATCACTTTGCTGGAGGTGCTGTAATTGGTGCGATTCTTGGCGCGCAATTGTACCTCGCACATCCCGCAGCACCTGCTGCAAAATGTCTGTATTAGAGTCCGCTTGCCTCAGTGTTGGCAGCTGCCGACTTTGGGGGCGCAGTTCACCGGGCAGCTCTGTGCCGCTCGGCTTAGTTACAGGACTTTGAGGGTAACTTTGGCTTGATAGCTTTGGTGTTGTGGCATGCGCGCCATTTAACGATGGACTTAGCCGTGATTGCGGTGAGTATTCTCTCGCTAGAGGTGGGCTTTTGCCTTCAGTCTTCGCTGGCGGAAAGTCGCTGCCGCTATTTTTCGGATCACTAGCGAGTTGCTGGCTAATTTGCTGGCTAAGCTTAAGTAAGGCGCGTTTTAGATCACCCGCTGGGGCTTGGCCTTTGGCGAGTTGGTTTTCTAGAAAGAGTCCGCTTTGTAATATAGCTTGGCGCAGCCCGTCTGGATCGCTGGATTGAGCTCTGCCGGCGATGGCATCGACAAATCCTTTACCGATTGCCGCTAGCTGTTGGTCGGGCATGCTGCTGAGCTTGGCTAAATTCGCCAGTAGTTGGCTCACATTCTGTTGTTGGGGCAATGTGGCACGGAGCTGGTTCTGAATAAAGCCGATTTCGGGCTTTAGTATTTGTAGTCTTGGGCGCTGCTTTTGATCTTTGCCGATAACTTGGAGTAGCAGTTGTTCGCCTTGGCGAAGTGCAGTCTGGCTTTCAGCCATCATTTTTAAGCCGCCTGATGCGAGCTCATAGACGTGATTGGCACGCTGACCAATGACCACCGCCGTTAATACGCGATCAATCGCTAGTACCGGCGCGGGCCCTGCCGGGCGGTTAACCGCCGCGGGTTGGGTGGCAAAACTGGGGTTGATAATAACCATATTTGAGAGGGCGTCCGCAGTTATCTATACAAGTAATCATATACCCTATCGGCAGAAAATCGCCGCGCTTGAGGAATGATTTATATCGCGCACGACATACTTGTGTGCGATATACAATTTTGCTTTAATACTGGCTGGGGAGTTAATTACTCCGCGCCAATAAAATTATTTACTGGGGAGTCAATATGACCACATTATACGATTTTGAAATTTCAAGCTTGCAGGGTAAGCCGCTGGACTTATCTGCCTATAAAGACAAAGTGGTGCTGGTGGTTAACACCGCGAGTAAATGCGGGCTGACGCCTCAGTATGAAGGCTTGCAGGCTTTGTATGATACCTACCAAGACAAGGGCTTGGTGATATTGGGTGCGCCCTGTAATCAATTTGCGAACCAAGAGCCTGGTGACGCGAATACCATCGAAGGCAGTTGCCTGATGAACTACGGGGTTAGCTTTCCGATCACGGAAAAAATTGATGTGAATGGCAAAAATGCGCACCCCTTGTTTGCGTATTTGAAAAAGGCGGCGCCAGGTACCATCAGTAATACTGTGAAGTGGAATTTCACCAAGTTTTTGATTGGTAAAGATGGTGTGGCCATTAAGCGCTATGCGCCAACAACCACGCCGGGGAGTTTGGTGGCAGATATCGAGGCGGCCTTAGCCGTATGAGTGATGGGCTGGCAGACGCGCTTCCGCTGCAGCTTCGCTTAGATAATCAACTGTGCTTTCCCTTGTATGCGGCGTCGCGAATGATTACCCGCTTGTATCAGGATAAGTTGACGCCGTTGGGGCTAACGTATCCACAGTATATTGTCATGATGATTTTGTGGGAGAGTGCGCCTTGCGCGGTTAAGGTCGTTAGCGAGCGGGCCTTGCTGAATACCAATACCTTGACACCACTTTTGAAGCGCCTAGAGCAACAGGGGTTTATTATTCGCAGCAGAGGGGTCGACGATGAGCGCGTTGTTATGCTGTATCTTAGCGAGTCGGGGCTTAGTTTGCGCGATGACTGTGAATGTATTCCGGAGGCTTTGCTAGATAAGTTAGCCGTTGAGGAGGACGATGTACTGCAGCTAAAGGATATATTAACTCGGCTATTACCAGTGTTGAGTGGTGGCGCAGGCAAGGGCTAATACAGTTTATTAAGGCAAAAAAAACGGGCTCTTAAGAGCCCGTTTTTTGTTAAGCACTAAGCGGAACTTAGCTAAACGCTTTAACAATATTACCCAGCATTTCTTTGGCATCACCAAATAACATCCGCGTGTTGTCTTTGAAGAACAATGGGTTGTCGATACCGGCAAAGCCAGACGCCATTGAGCGCTTCAAAACGAAGACATTGCGTGCCAAATCCACATTGATGACTGGCATGCCGTAAATTGGGCTGCCTTCCATTTCACGTGCGGCCGGGTTAACCACGTCGTTGGCGCCGATAACAATCGCCACGTCGAAGGTTTCCATGCGCGGGTTAACCGCATCCATTTCAAGTAGTAAGTCATAGGATACGTCGGCTTCTGCAAGCAGTACGTTCATATGACCTGGCATGCGGCCAGCCACCGGGTGAATGGCATAAACCACTTCCGCGCCATTCTTTTCCAGAATTTCTTGTAGCTCTTTTACTACGTGCTGTGCTTGTGCAACTGCCATACCGTAACCAGGTACAATCACGACGCTAGCAGCGGCTTCAAGTACATAGTAGGCATCCTCTGCTGTCATGGGCTTGGCTTCACCTTCAATCTTAGCGGCAGTGCCTGTAGCAGTGACTGCGCTGAAGCCGCTAAATAAGACGTTACTCAGCGAGCGATTCATCGCCTTGCACATGATTTTAGTCAGGATGATACCGCTGGCACCAACCAGCGCGCCGGCTACGATCAGGATGATATTATTGATCGCAATACCCGCCGCGCAAGCGGCTAGGCCTGAGTAGCTGTTTAGTAGCGAGATAACTACCGGCATATCGGCGCCGCCGATAGGAATAACCAGCATGATACCTAAGAGCAGCGACAGACCAATAACCAAATACAAGTAGATGGAAGTAGCTGGGCCAGTGCTGATGGTGAACATCGCGGCAGCCGCGATAATGGCAATAATCAACAGGATGTTAAATATCCGTTGGCCGCTAAATACTAGGGCTTTACCAGAGATTCGCTCGCTGAGTTTACCCCAAGCTACCATGCTGCCAGAGAAGGTCACGCCACCTATCAAGATCGATAGCACAATGGTGATCAATACAAAGGTGTGGGGATCTTGCATGCCGTACAGTGCGGCCCAACCAACGAATAAGCTCGCGACACCGCCAAAACCGTTAAAGAGCGCTACCATTTCTGGCATGCCGGTCATTTCAACGCGGCGTGCTATTACTGCGCCGATTAAACCACCGACAACGATGCCAGCAACGATATATTTGTAGTCAATAATACTTTGATCGAGCAAAGTAACTACTACCGCGATAAACATACCCAGTGCAGATATTAGGTTACCTTTACGGGCAGTCGCTGGAGAGCCCAGCATTTTAAGACCAAAAATAAACAGCGCGGCCGCTATCACATAAGATAGGTTGACCAGTAATTCAATACCCATTACTTAGCGCTCCCTTTTTTCTTAAACATGGCTAGCATGCGGTCAGTGACCATATAGCCACCAATAACATTGATGGTTGCCATGGCGACTGCCACGGTACCAAGAATAGTTGCAAGCAGGGCGTGTTCGGCGCCGGCCGAGGTCAGTGCGCCAACCAGAGTAATACCGGAGATCGCGTTTGACCCAGACATCAGCGGGGTGTGCAGGGTTGCGGGTACTTTATTGATCAGCTCAAAGCCTAAAAATATAGACAGCATTAAGATGAAAGCCAAAAAGACAGCGTTTTCCATCATCTTCTCCTAGTTAATCAGGTTTTTAATGGTTTCGTTAACGATCTCGCCGCCGTGGGTAATCACACAGCCCTGCAGAATATCGTTTTCCATGTCGATAACCATTTTCTTGTCATCGGCGATCCAGCCTTCATCAACTAAGTTGAAGAGGTTGGCAGAGTACATTTGGCTAGCATCTCGACTAACGAAATTCGACCAGTTGCCGTCGCCAATAATGGTGACACCGTCTACAACCACGGTTTTGCCAGCAACAGAGCCTTCCACGTTACCGCCACTTTCAGCTGCCATATCAACGATCACAGAGCCGGGTTTCATGCCCTTAATCATGTCGCTGGTTACTAGGACGGGTGGCTTGCGGCCGAATAGCTGAGCCGTTGTGATCACGATGTCAGACTCGGCAATTTGCTTCTTCTGACCTTCGAGCTGCAGTTTCATCTGCTCTTCAGTTAGTGCTAGTGCGTAACCGTCTTTGGTCTGTCCGGTTTCGCCCAAGTCAATCTCTAGGAACTTGCCGCCCAGTGAGCGCACTTGCTCGGCAACGACGCTGCGGGTGTCAAACGCGACAACTTTGGCGCCAAGACGTTTGGCGGTGGCAATGGCTTGGAGGCCGGCAACACCAGCGCCGATGATGAAGGCAGTAGACGGCTTCAAGGTGCCGGCTGGTGTCATCATCATGGGAAGGATGCGCGGGAGTTTAGTGGTGGCAAGCAATACCATCACATATCCTGCCAAGCTAGCTTGTGAGCTCAGTGCGTCCATTTTTTGCGAGCGCGTGCTACGGGGTATCATTTCCATGCTGATCGCACTAATACCACGATCACGGAACGCTTTAATAAGGTCGTGTTCGTTGAATGGATCCAGATAGCTGACGTGGATACAGCCGGACTTCATCTGTCCAATTTCGTCCAAGCTGGGTTTGCTGATACGTAAAATGATATCGGCACTCGCCAGTACGACGTTGCGGTCAGTAATAATAGTGGCGCCAGCGTCGGTATATTCTTCGTCACTAAAGCCGCTGCCTAAGCCTAAGCCCGCTTCGATTTGAATCGTAGCACCGGCCCTGATTAGCTTTTTGGCATCTGTCGGAATGATCGCTACGCGGTTTTCACCGTTTGCGAGTTCTTTTGGGATTCCTATGAGCATTGTTGTAGATCCATTAATGGTTAACAATTTAGTTTTGCGTAAAACGGCGTAGGATATTACAACTGAGCGTAAGAAGCGATAACAGTGTGGTTTAACTAAGTAGCCTAACGGAACGGAAATGCTTCATAAATTACTATGATAGCGCCATATATTAGCTTGATAGTGCTTGTCTGGCTTGCTTGATTTAAGCCCTTATCCTTATAGTATTTGATGGTCTTGGCCCCACCAAGCAGCCAATTAAAAGGAATAATATAAGCCGAGTACGGGTAATCTTTTGTTACGTGGCCATGCAGCGGCAGCCGTTCTCACCGCTGCTCGTAGGGCCACTACTTGCCCTGCATTCGCTCGCTAAAATCCCAGGTCGACATGGTCTTTATATCTAGCCGGATGGCATATTCATCTTGGCTGCGACTCAGTAACCACTTCGTCAAGCTGGGTTGTGAACTGCCAACATAGCGCTCTAATAATTGCTCAAGCACGTGGCCTCCGCTATCTTTTTCAAGGCTAGCAAGTGCTTTACCTCTTACGCCCTTATATGGCATTTCGTTAATTGAAACCTCAAATGCGCAGTGTGGATTTTTTTTTAGCACCCGAATTATTTTCGCAGAAGCGTGGGTAGCGCAAAGGATATGATCATCATTAAGGATAAACCAAAGCGAGCAGACGATGGGGAAACCATCGTCATCAATAACGGCTAATCTAATGGGGCTGCTTTGCGTGTTTAGGAATGTCAGGGCATCCATTGCGTTTTTTTCCGTTATATTAATTGTGTTTGAGCTAAGGAAGAATAGTTATGATTCTATTAATCGAATGCCAGTATCTTCAATGGTGATGCGCTGTTGCTTGTAAAGACGACCGATTGCCTGTTTGAAAATCTTCTTGCTCACCCCGAACTGAGCATAGATTTTTTCTGGTGAACTTTTATCTCCGACCTCAAGAAAACCATCATTCGCTTCAAGCTGGCTAATTATTTTACTTGCTATATCGCTGCCGCCAGCAGTTTGCACGGGCTGAATGCTTAAATCGATGCGGCCATCGTCACGCACTTTTTTAACGTACGCCGTGAGTCTTTCGCCCTTGCGTATTGGGCGAACGAGATCGCTGTCATAGAGTAGTCCCCAGTACTGATTTTCTATCACCGCCTTGTAGCCAAGTTCAGTTTTATTGGCAACCGTGACCGTGAACGATTGACCGCGGCTGAGATGCGGCGCGGTGTCTTCAATAAACTCATCCAGCTTCATGGACGCGACGATACGATAGCTTTTATCGAGATAGATTTTGACCAGGACTTTTTTGCCGGCAGTGATCTCACCCACGTGTTCTGCATAGGGCATGAGTAATTCTTTGTCTAAGCCCCAGTCTAGGAAGGCACCGGTATCGTTGATCTGCGAGACGGTTAATGGCAGCACATCACCTAATTGGCCAAAAGGTGTTTTGGTGGTTGCGATTAAGCTGCCGTCACTATGATGATGAACAAACACCTCTAAGACGTCGTCTAGTTCACAATTTTCCGGCGCGCTCTTGCGGCTTAAAAAAATATCCCCGAGCTTCCCGCCGTCTAAGTAATACCCAGCTTGGGTGTGACGTTTGATGGTAAGGCGGCTAGTGCGACCGATTGCGGTCATGGGGTGTTCCTCATTACAGAAAGAAAATAATAGTGAGATCGTTGTATCAACGTTGTTTTGGTCTCTGGCGTTGTTAACAGTTTGGGTAATGGTTTATTTATAATTATAAACGGCCCTATTGTCTGCGCTTATCTTGCCAAAAAGTAAAAGTTGGGTTCGTGCCGCGCGCGCTGTGCGAGATTATACGCGACGCAGTGATGTTGGAAATGAAAATTGAAGTTATACGATTTAAAGGGTGATGGAGATAGCGACCAGCGAAGCCTCTGGCCGCCAAGCTAGTGTTTACTAGACCAGCTCAATTGCCACGGCAAGTGCCTCGCCGCCACCAATGCATAGCGAGGCGATACCGCGCTTTTTGCCATATTGTTGTAAGGCATACATCAGGCTAATAATAACACGTGCGCCAGTAGAGCCGATAGGATGGCCCTGGGCGCAGGCGCCGCCGTGAACGTTAACTTTGGCATGGTCGAGTTCAAGATCACGAATCGCCAGCATGGTTACCATGGCAAAGGCTTCGTTAATTTCCCAAAGATCAACATCGTCTTTATTCCAGCCAGTTTTAGCCAGCAGTTTTTGCATGGCGCCAACAGGTGCGGTGGTGAACAGCGCGGGATCTAAAGATTGACGGGTGTGAGCAACAATACGTGCCATGGGCGTTGCGCCGGTTTCTTTAAGCGCTTTTTCGCTCATTAAAACCATGGCAGAGGCGCCGTCAGAAATCGAGCTGGCGTTTGCCGCGGTAATAGTGCCGTCTTTAGCGAAGGCTGGCCGCAGTGTAGGTACCTTTTCCAGTTGAGCTTTGAGTGGCTGTTCGTCATCACTGATGATGGTTTCGTCGTGACGCGTTTTAACTGTCACTGGCGCGGTTTCGGCTTTAAGCGAGCCGTTTTCAATGGCGGTGCGAGCCCGGGTCAAGGATTCAATCGCGTAGGCGTCCATTTGTTCACGGGTAAAATCATTATCGTCGGCAGTTTGCTGGGCAAAGCTGCCCATCATGCGGCCGCTGTAAGCGTCTTGTAAGCCATCGATAAACATATGGTCTTCAAGCGCCTTGCCGCCGGTGCCGACACCTTTACGCGCGTTCAATACAATGTGTGGTGCATTGGTCATGCTTTCCATGCCGCCAGCGACAATGATGTCACAGCTGCCCGCTTTAATTTGGTCGTGTGCGTAGATGGTCGCTTGCATACCAGAGCCACACAGTTTGTTCACCGTGACTGCGCCGGTGGATTTTGGAATACCTGCAGCGATAGCGGCTTGACGCGCGGGGCCTTGTTTTAGGCCAGCAGGTAAGACACAGCCCATTATCACGTCTTCAATTTTTGCTGCGTCGATATTGCCGCGTTTTACCGCTTCAGCAATGGCGGTTGCGCCGAGTTCTACCGCGGTGAGCGAGCTAAATACGCCCAGCATGCCACCCATAGGCGTGCGCGCGCCGGAAACAATATATACGTGAGACATAGGATGTTTTCCTGTTGATATGCGTTTGGATGCGCAAGATACGCGATCTTTAGACGCTAATTTTGAAAAAATGAACTTTTAGAGGCGACATATTTAGCCACGTGAAGGCCCATTTTTCAAGGTTTTACGGCATTTCCATCGGTGATGCCAACTATCATGTTTTATTGACTTCAAACAGTTTCCGGCGGACGGCGCGGCGGTATTCGCCGGGGCTTGCACTGCTGTGTTGCTTAAACAGTCGACAAAAGTAGCTGGTATCGCTATAGCCGCATTGTTGGCCAGTTTCTTCAACGCTTAGATTGCTGTTTTGCAATAAGTCCTTGGCGAGGTCGATACGTAATTTTTGCAGGTACTGCAATGGCGGTAGGCCAGTGATTTGGCGAAAGCGACGATGGAAGCTGCGCTCACTGAGTCCACTTTGCTTGGCTAGCTCCGGAATATTAAGGGGGGTGGCGATATTGCGGGCCAGCCAGTTTTGGGCGAGTGCAATAACTTCATCACGGTGTAAATCGCTACGATTGACGCGGTAGCTGTTACGGGAAAAAGGTCGCCGGCTTTCGGGTGAAAATTGTTGAGCTACCCGATTGGCAATAGAGGGCCCCCAGTAGCGATCAATAAGATGAATAATGAGATCAGCGGCGGAATTTACGCTACCGGTGCAGTAAATATTGTCAGCTTGGGTGATGAGGTAGTCACGGTGTAGTGAGACTTGTGGGTAGCGGGCGGCAAAATCGTCAAAATAGTGCCAGTGAGTGGTCGCCACTCGTCCATTGAGCAAGCCTGCTTCGGCCAGAAAATAACTGCCGTTGCCGACCGCGCAAATTTCAGCGCCCCTGGCGGCATGCTCTTGGAGCCACTGCTGTACGTCGGTTCGAGTGGGCGAGCCGCGATGCGGGTGACGCCAGCGACTCGGAATGATAATAAAGTCGTATTCCTTGCCACTGTAGAGATCGGCATTTGGCAGAATCTGCATACCCCCAGACACGCTAATAGGCGAGGGGTCTAGGCCGATAAATTCTGAATGCATAATGGGCTGGCGCTGGTCTCGACGTGACACGCTGTTTGCCGCCGTTAACAGCTCATTGGGTAGGCTAATACTGGTGGCGAGTGCATCGTTAAAAGCAAGCAGGGCAATGTTTTTCATGTTGGCGTAATCGTTTTATCTATTGGCGGTTATATTCTATTTCAATCTGACCAACATCGATAGACTAGCGCTAATATAGTTTATGCCGTGTATAGGGATTTAATGTGAGTAAGTTGCCAATTATAGTCGGGTTTGGGGGCGTCAACGCTGCCGGCCGGAGTTCATTTCATCACGGTTATCGCCGCTTGGTATTAGACGCTCTACCCGAGGACAAGGCTGCGCGCACCTACCGCAGTTTGGCAGCAATAATGGGTATCCCTGCAGATCAGGCCGGCTTAGATACGCAGCGTCAATATATGCGCGATCACACCTTGATTCGCAAAATTGAAGGCAATATTTTCGATACAGATCAGGTCGCGTGGAATAAGCGCATGGCGCTAAGCGGTGCTGACGGCGTTTTGGAGTTTGTAACGCGCGCTCGGGATTTGCCTGATACCTTGCCCGGTGGCTGGGAAGTGACGGAGCTGGGTGGCGGAAAGGTGTCGGTCCGCGTGGGTGAAGACTGTCATGTTTTAGTGCCGACCACTCGAAAAATTGAGGTGTCTTCAGCGGGGCAGTTGCCCACCGGGTTTGATCCGGCCAGTTTATACGCCTCTAGAAATCATCCGCGTGGATTACAAATGGCCATCTGCGGAGCCTCAGATGCCTTAAAGTCAATGGGGCTGGAGTGGCAGACGGTGATGGATAATATCCGCCCAGATCAAATGGGGGTATATGCTAGCTCGGCAATGGCGCAGTTAGATGAAAATGGCTTTGGTGGCTTGCTGGGCGCGCGTGCCAATGGTGGCCGGGTGAGTTCTAAACAATTGGCTTTGGGTTTGGCGGATATGCCAGCCGACTTTGTGAGTGCCTATGTTCTGGGCAATGTTGGCACTAGCGGCCCTAGTTTGGGTGCTTGCGCGACCTTCTTTTACAATCTGCGCCAAGCAGTCAATGATATTCGTAATGGTCTTACCAAGGTGGCTGTCGTTGGCGTTGCGGAGTCGGGGGTTGATCCCCGTGTTATTGACGGCTATTACACTATGGGCGCCTTGGCCTCGGATGCAGATTTACTGAAGCTTGATGCGGAAAACGGTCTTACCGAACCAGATTACCGCCGTGCAAGTCGGCCATTTAGTAGCAACTGTGGGTTTACGATTTCAGAGTCTTCGCAGTTTATTGTGTTATTTGACGACGAACTTGCTTTGCAGCTTGGCGCCCAAATCCACGGGGCAGTGGCCGATGTTTTTACTAATGCCGACGGCTACAAAAAATCGATTTCTTCCCCCGGTGTTGGTAATTATTTGACGGCGGCTAAGGCGGTAGCGGCAGCAGCCAGCATTATTGGCGACAAGGCAATAAAGACGCGAAGCTTTGTGCAATCTCACGGTACAAGCACCCCACAAAACAGGGTCACGGAGTCGCATATTTTGAATGAGACGGCCAAAATATTTGGTATCGAGAATTGGCCTGTCGCTGCGATAAAAGCTTATATCGGCCACAGTATCGGTGCGTCCTCTGGTGATCAGCTTATCGCCAGCCTAGGGGTGTGGCAGGACAATATCCTGCCTGGGATAGCAACTATCGATCATATCGCTGACGATGTTCATCAAAGTAATCTACGTCTGCAAAAAGAGCATATGCATGTTGAGTCCGATAGCCTTGATGTTGCAATCTTGAATGCCAAGGGTTTCGGTGGCAACAATGCCAGTGTTGCCCTCTTGGCGCCGCAACTCAGTGAAAAAATGCTCAGGGGACGTCACGGCAATAAAGCGTGGCAGGCCTATTTGGGTCGTCGAGAACAGGTTCAGGCTGCAGCTGCGGCTTATGATAACGCCGCCTGTGAAACCGGTTTTAGTGTGCGCTACCAGTTTGGTGAAAACGTGCTTGATGGCGGCGATCTTGAGATGAGTCGCGCGGGTATCGGTATTAAGGGCTGGGCAGAAAAAGTGGCGCTTGAGTTTGAGTCGCCCTATGCATCGTGGTTGAAATCTAAGGACTAACTAAGCGGCAGCTGCTTACTCATTATGTTTTTATGTCGCTAATGCGACGTTGGGGCACGGGTAAGTACGGATAGGTAAGTGCCAGCATATGTGGCCCACTTTAAGGTGTGTTGCGCTACACAGAATACCTAAAGGGGCTTGTATGCGGAAATTTATTCGTCATGCCAGCGATTTTCCGGTTGCTGTAAAAGTGATAGGGGAGTCAGCTTGTCGGCTCGGGTGTTTGCACGACGTCAGCATTGCAGGTCTTTCCTTTGATGTAGCGTGTAAAATTACGGTCGGCAGTAGAATAGACTACTATGTGCCATCTCTGTCTGACGAGTCAGCTGGGCGTGGGCGCGTTATATGGTGTCGGCCACTGCGCTCTAGCTATCGCTTAGGTGTAGCGTTTGAAGATGAGCAAGATGCTTATCGCACACGGATGGTTGAGCAGGTTTGTCAGATTGAGAGCTATCGCCGCGAAGTAAAAAAGCGTGAGGGTCGGGAGCTTGATCCCGAAGAGGCGGCGGTTGAATGGATAGCTGCCTACGCAGAGGATTTTAATCGCCGATTTTCCTAATCCCTCAGCAGCCCTAAATGTCTAATAGATGCTTTTCAAGTCGAGACAGCTAATTGAATTCATGGTTGAATAGATCTCCCGAAATTTCGGGAGTTTTTTTGCCTAGAGGAAATGGACAATGAGATATGAGGCGGCTGCGCGAGTCGTTATAAATATTCCAAAGGAGCAGGCGTGGAATTTGCTAAAGGATTTGTCGCTTGCCCATAATTACGTGCCAGGCATTACTCGCACTGAAATAACCACAGATAAGACTGAGGGCGTGGATGCCAGCCGCAGAGTGTTTCAGGCATCGGGTAAGCCGCTGGATGAAACGGTGTCGGAATGGTATGACGGGCAGGGTTTTTTAATTCGGCTTCACAACGGCGAGAAGGGCGCACCATCGCCGTTCGCTAGGGCCGCGTTTCGCTACCGCTTGGATGACGCCGGTCATAACTGCACGGCACTCACCACTAGCCTTATGTTCGATATGCGCTGGGGCGGATTTGGCCGATTTCTGCATGAGCGCTTGTTACACAAAGTATTTCGAGGCGTTATCCGTGATGTGGCAATAAGTATGAAGCAATACTATGAAAGTGGAGAGCCAGTGAGTCCTGAGCAATTGAAGCAACTTCGTGTCAGCGCCAAGCAGGCGGCATAATGGATGCACTAACGCTACTTAAAAGTCGTAATTCGGCGGCCAGATTGTGCGCGCCGGGGCCAGATGATAATGCGCTGGCTGAAATTTTCGCGTGTGCGAGTCGGGCGCCTGACCATGGTCGTCTGCGGCCCTGGCGGTTCCTGATTGTTCGTGGAGACGCTTTATCGGCTCTGGGTGAGCTGTTCGCTGATGCCGCACAGCAGCGTGATGCCAATGCGAGTGAGGCAAATCTTCAGCGCTGTCGGCAGCAGCCCTTGCGTGCGCCACTTATTTTAGTCGTGATCGCCTGTATTAATGAGCATCCGACGATACCGCCAATTGAACAACAACTGTCGGCGGGCTGCGCTGCACATGGTGCACTACTGGCCGCCGAAGCCTTGGGCTACGCAGGTATTTGGCGCACAGGTGCCAACGCCAGTGATCAAGTGGTTCGCTGTGGCTTAAATCTAGAGAGCTACGAGGAAATTTCCGGATTTTTATATCTGGGGACACAGGATGGAAAGTCAAAACCCCTTCCTGAGTTGGCTCAGACTGATTTTATGAAAGAGTGGAGATAATAATGAATAATGTGGTTCCCCCTAGTTACACCACCTTGCAAGTGCGAATGGAAGAGCATGTCGCTTGGGTTGCGTTTAATCGTCCCGACAAAGCTAATGCGATTAACCAAGTAATGTGGGATGAGATTCAGGCCTGCTTTGAATGGTTAGATCAAGAGCCAGTTGTGCGTGCTGTGGTGTTATGCGGTGAAGGTCGCCACTTTTGCGCCGGTATTGATTTGGCAATGTTTGCGGGTTTGGGTGGTGGGGAAAATGAACTAGAAAGATCTCGCTTTGTTGAACAATTTCGCTCAGTAATTTTGCGTTTGCAGGGAAATTTAACCGCTATTGAACGCTGTCGAAAGCCGGTTTTGGCAGCTATTCAGGGCAGTTGTGTGGGTGGCGGTGTTGATGTTATTAGCGCCTGCGATATGCGCTATTGCTGTGATGGGGTTAAATTTTCGATAAAGGAGATCGATATAGGCATGGTGGCAGATGTCGGCACCCTGCAGCGGCTGCCGCATATTATTCCCGCCGGGGTGATGCGTGAACTTGCCTATACGGGTCGCAATGTGGATGCAGTTGAGGCAGAGCGTATTGGTTTGGTCAATCAACGTTTTGATAGCTATGAGGAAATGATTGAAGCGGTTTCCGCGCTTGCTCAAGATATTGCTCGTAAGTCGCCATTGGCGATTCGCGGTTGCAAGCAAATGTTGCTTTATACCCGTGATCACAGCGTCGCAGATGCCTTAAATTACCAAGCGACGTGGAATGCGGGCATGCTGAGTTTTGAGGATGTGATGCAAGCCATTGCCGCGACGAGCGAAGGTAAGACTGCCGATTTTAAAGATTAAGATTCGTTTAAATACCTTGTTCACAAGGGCAGGGTGCTTGTACTGACCCTGCTTGTTGGTAAACTCCCCGTAATCAAAAATTAGCGCAACAATGATGTAGCGTCTGTTTAGTTGTGCCAGAGTGATTCTGATTCATGCAAACCCGTACTGTCTTTAATACGCCTATTGTGCGCGACTTTTTCCGTTTGGTGTTTAAAACTCTTACTTGGCTTCGAGGCTGGGAAGTAGTAGGTGAAAAACCTAGCCATAAGAAATATATATTGATTGCAGCGCCGCATTCCAGCAACTGGGATTTTCCTACGATGATGGGGGCAGCTTTTGTATTGGGTTTAGACGTCCACTGGATCGGTAAACACACTTTGTTTCCCAAGGGAGTGGTGGGCTTTGTCATGCGTTGGTTTGGCGGCATTAGTATTGATAGACGTAAAACCAATAACACCGTTGATCAAATTATTGAGCAGTACGCTTTGCGAGATGATCTGCTGGTATTGATAGCGCCAGAGGGCACTAGAAGCAAGGTCGACAATTGGAAGGCAGGGTTCTATCACATTGCGATCGGCGCTGGCGTGCCAATTTATTTTGCTTTTCTTGACACCAAAAAGCGGCAGACCGGCATTGGCAAAGTATTTTATCCTAGTGGCAACTACGAAAAAGATCTTGCTGAGATAAAAGCGTTCTACAGCGATAAGGTCGGGTTTAACCCCTAGAGTGAATAGTGCCTCGGGTTGAATGCTGTTTTACCTCGGTATGCAATGATTGACAGCTAATAAAATATAATAATAGTGAGAAATGAACATGGTAAAAATCAGTAGCAATATTATGTCGGCGGTATTTATTGCCGGTATGGTATTCCATTCATTGTTTGGTTATGCCGATGCAACAACGGTTAATACCGAGAGTATCGTTGCTAATTCGCCGGACAATTGGCTGTCTTATGGCAAGGATTACAAAGAGCAGCGTTACAGTGAACTAGATAAAATCAATGTCGGCAATGTTGCAGATTTAAGTTTGGCGTGGTCATTTGATACTGATTTTAATCGCGGTCTTGAGGCAACGCCAATCGCAATAGACGGTGTGTTGTACTTAACGGGTAACTGGAGTGTGGTCTACGCACTGGACGCCCGAAGTGGCGAGTTGCTGTGGAAGTATGATCCGCAGGTTCCTCGTGAGTGGGCGAAGATGGCTTGTTGTGATGTGGTTAATCGCGGCGTGGCAGCCTACGAGGGCAAGATAATATTCGGTACCCTCGATGCGCGCTTAATTGCCTTAGATGCTGCGACTGGTGGGAAAGTTTGGGAAGTGGCAACCGCTGATATCAAGGCCTATCCCTATACGATTACGGGCGCGCCGCGGGTAGCCAAGGGTAAAGTTTTTATTGGTAATGGCGGGGCGGAATATGGTGTGCGCGGCTATGTCAGCGCCTACGATGTGAACACCGGTGAGCAATTGTGGCGCTTTTACACGGTTCCCGCTAACCCTGCAGACGGCTTTGAAAACGAGGCGATGAGAGCTGCGGCGGAGACCTGGACCGGTAAGTGGTGGGAGAACGGTGGCGGCGGCACGGTCTGGGATTCTATTGTTTACGATAATGAATTAGATCAACTTTATATCGGTGTCGGTAACGGATCGCCGTGGAATGCGAAAATACGCAGTCCGGAAGGTGGCGACAATCTTTATTTATCGTCGATTGTTGCGCTTAACCCCGACAGTGGCGAATACATTTGGCACTATCAGGAAACGCCGGCCGAATCCTGGGATTACACCGCCTCGCAGCATATTATGCTTGCTGATATGGACGTTAAAGGTGAATCGCGCAAGGTTATTTGGCATGCACCTAAAAATGGCTTCTTTTTCATTTTAGACAGACTCAATGGCAAATTACTTTCCGCTGAGCCCTATGTTGATGTGAACTGGGCAAGTCACTACGATTTAGAAACTGGCCGTCCTGTCGAAACTGAAAATGCTCGTTATTTGGACGGCGCGCAATTGGTTAGACCGTCATCTATGGGCGCCCATAATTGGCAGGCAATGGCTTATAGTCCACAAACCGGCTTGGTGTATATCCCTGTTATTAATAGCTTGTTTGAATATAAAGCAGTGGATGATTATTTATATGAGTGGGGGCAGTGGAATTTAGGTGTGCATATGCAGCAGCAGTCCGTTGCAGACCCTATTTTAGCCCAAATCTTGGTCCGTAAAATCACGCAGGGCGCGTTGTTGGCCTGGGATCCTGTTAAGCAAGAAGCTGCCTGGCAGGTGCCGCATAAGCTAACGTGGAATGGTGGCATATTAGCGACTGCGGGCGGTCTGGTATTTCAAGGTTCGGCGGAGGGTGAGGTGCTGGCGTTTCGTGCGGGTAATGGCGAAGAGCTTTGGTCATTTGACGCAAATACTGGTGTTATGGCGCCGCCAGTCACTTACAGCGTTGACGGCGAGCAGTATGTAACAATTTTAGCCGGCTGGGGCGGTGCTTTTGGTTTGATCGCCGGGCTAGAGCAAGAGGTGTCACCGCCGCCAAGTCGCGTGTTGACCTTTAAGTTAGGAGGTGTGGCGGCGCCATTACCAGCCAACCCACTCAAACAAATGCACGAGCCACCAGCGCGCTTAACGGCAGATAAAGCAGTGCTTGAGAAGGGTAGAACGCTGTATTACGCCTACTGCAGTGCCTGCCACGGCACCGAGGCTATTTCAAACGGAGCAATCCCTGATTTACGTCATTTGCCCAAGGCTTTCCATGATAATTTTAATGCGATTGTGCTCGATGGTATTATGGCGAAAGCGGGGATGGTTGGTTTCTCTGAAGTTTTAAGTGACGCGGATGCCTATGCATTACACGCGTATATTTTAGAGCAGGCCAATGTAGATAAGGAGAGCCGCGAGCAGCCTGAGTGGTGGAAAACCATCAAGACGTGGGTTTACGGTGTGGTTGCTAAGTTATTAGGTTTTGCGATGAGCTTTAGCTAGTCAAGGTCATCATAAAGTCTAACGGCGATAATGTTGCGCAGTTTTGTGTTGATCGCTAGCCGATCGTCGGAGTTTATTTTTAGGGGAGGGCTGGAGTTGACTTTATATGCTTGTTAAAGAGCATATACCTCAACAATCAACCACCGTTCCCGTCGCAGCCATTTGGCTTACTAAAACCGCAGTACCATGCCGATACCGGTAGTGCGGTCTTTTGAAGTGCTGCTTGCACTGGATTTACTTGTCACTTGGGCGCTGTAGCCATAAGCCATTAATGACTTGCTGATTCTATAGTCGACACCCGTCGCAATTTGATTTAACTGTTTGTCGCCATTAAATAAATCGATCTCGGTGTGGCCTATTTGAATTTTAAAATCGAGCTTTATGTTGGCGTGGTAGGATAGACTTAATACGCCGGCTTGTTCGTCTTCGTCGTTATTATTCATTGGTTTACTGACTTCGGATGTTTGAATGAGTATGCCAAGGTCAACATGCATGATCTTTAGATGTGCAATCGCGCGATTAAGGTTCTTGCCATTAACGTCTTGGTCATGCGCAAATCCAACTGCCACACCGTCGCCATCGTAGCGCACTGAGACGGTTGAACCGTCGGCTGTGCCCTCTTTGTTGCTGCCGCTGTCCTCGCCTGGTATCACCGCAATACTGCCGCTTAGGTGGTTGAGTAGGCGGGGTGTGCTATAGCGAATAGTGTTTTTCAGCCGATTTTCACCGCTCAAGTAGTGTTTGACGTCTCCGACAGCAAGGTTGTTGAATAAGTCGACTTCTCGACTCATATTTTTAGTTGCGGTATTCATTTGTCCTGCAACCATACTGCCCCAGCTGCCTGTTAGGCCCGCAAAGGTGTCGCGCTGCTTTAGGCTTTGGTTGTTCCCGGTCTCGCCATCATCTATAGCAACTTCGTACTCGATTTGAATAATTGCACTTATTTTACTGTCATCAATTGGGATTTTGCTCTTTACACCGATTCTTGAGGCGTTGCTATTTAATTCCCATTGATTAGTGTTTGAGCCGATTTCCCGTTTGGTGTTTTGGTATGAGACATTAGCCTTACCATAAAAGGAGACATCTGCGTGCGCGAGCGGCGCAGCGCAGAGTATTAGTATGGTAGGTAGCACTTGTTGTTTCATATATATATGTCTCAGTGTGATGTCAGGTAGGTGCTGGGATCACTTTTCTTATTTTTGGTGTTGAAGTTTCATTCGCCCTCCAATTTATTACAATAATATGACAGTTTGTCTTTTATTATGACGGAATTATTACAGCTTAAGGTTCTTGAATTGCTGAGGTTAAAGTGGATTGATTTCTGGGCGAGATAGAGAGGGTATCTGTGGCTCGGCGCCTCATGGCGATTAGGAATTGCAAGCCCTTGATGGATAAATTTAATATAAAAAAATTCTTGTAGTAACGTCTTGCTGCTGTTATTGAGATGAAATGTTGTCCACAGTATCTGTGGATAACTTGGTGGATAACTTGTAGGTTGTCGCAGGAGAGAGAGTGGTAATCGGCATTTTAACAAATTGTTCAAAAAACAGTCACTTTAATAAAAATGATTAAAAACAATGACTTGCGGGTTAATTGTAATTCTCGATGTGACTTTGTTGCTCTAAGCGGCAAGTTTCTCCTCTTGGCCGCCTATCTGTGAATAAGTGTTACGTCAAGGCTTAAATGATGTTACCTGTTACGTATTTGCACCTATTACTGAGTATTTTTTCTATGATGTTCACTAGCTGTGCGCGGCCTAAAAATTACCCTCCCTTATAAATGCACCCACTAGTGCACGTTTCTCGGATTTCGACCTGACTTAGTGCGCCGAGTAAGGGCTTCAATTGCGTCCATATCCAGATCGCAATATTTTCGCTGGTAGGATTTTCGAGTCCGTCTATATCATTTAAGTAATTGTGGTCCAATTGTTCGTAAATTGGCGCGAACACTTTTTTCACCTCTGAAAAGTCCATAAGCCAGCCTGTGTGGGGATCGATATCACCAGCGATAAATATTCTGACCAGAAAGCTGTGGCCGTGTAGCCGAGCGCATTTATGCCCTTCGGGAACGTTGGGAAGTCGGTGAGCCGCTTCAAAGGTAAACTCTTTGTATATTTCCACGTGTCAGTCTCGGTTTTATGATGCAAGAGCGCTTGCTTGGTATCAGTTAATGTATTGGGCGCCAATGTTAATCAGCTAGCAGGGCGCTGTACAGCTCGTCTTACTTGATTGGCTTGCTGGTCGTTTCTGGGCCGGGGGAAGTTGGATAAAAAATGAGCAAAATCAGTGTTATAGCTTTTTTCCAAAGAAATTGTGAAAAAAAACCGCGCAGCGTTTGACACCCAAAGCGATTCCTGTAGAATGCGCCTCACTCGATTGAGAGGGTGATTAGCTCAGCTGGGAGAGCATCTGCCTTACAAGCAGAGGGTCGGCGGTTCGATCCCGTCATCACCCACCATAATCGAGTAAAAGTATGCGGACCGGTAGTTCAGTTGGTTAGAATGCCGGCCTGTCACGCCGGAGGTCGCGAGTTCGAGTCTCGTCCGGTCCGCCAACTTTTAAGTTGTAGACCTCCTCTTGTTTGTCTCATATTTCGCATGGCTCGCCTGATGCCTGTGGCTTATGTTTATATCTGGACCGGTAGTTCAGTTGGTTAGAATGCCGGCCTGTCACGCCGGAGGTCGCGAGTTCGAGTCTCGTCCGGTCCGCCAACAAATCTTATTATTGCACCATTCCCCTAAATCCCCGCCTTCGTTTCTTTGCTACGTGATTTTTTCCTGTACCTTGTATTTCTCCCCTATAATTCTACGTAGGTAATGCCGTATTGCTAAGGCATTGCGTGTTACGTTCTGCGTGCATGTACAACCGACAAAATAAAGTATTCCTGGGGGTTTATTTGGCTGGGTTAACGGAAGCGGTCGTTTTCTTTAAAGACGCGGAAGTCGTTAAAGAAATGTTCTTTGCAGAGTTTGAGGCAGTGCTGGATGATGTGGTCGGTATTCCCGATTTCGCGAACGATGAGATTCAAGCTGCTTTCGTGCAAATCGATGAGACCTTAAGGGTCACTGGTGTGGTGTTTTTTACCATCAGTTTTGACAGCCGCGGAAAAGTAACAGGACAGTGGAATATCCCCCTTCGTCATCTCCTTGATCACTCTAGCTACGGACCTGACTTGGGCGCTGGGCCTATCCGTGTGGCCTGCCGCAGCGCCTGCCCTGTCGCATGGTATCGTCGACAGCTGTGGGATCCAGACACCACTGCGGCTGGCACGTTTAGTCGAATTAGTGCGGCAGCGCTGCGCAACCGGCTAGGCATTATTAGCGAGGGTGCCGATCGTGTCGTTTCTCGAGCACATGTAGCTGATTTTTTTAAAATCCCGGCTTATGGTGCGCCGCAGGCAGAGCACTTGACGACCACCAGCTCGGTGGCGGGTCCGGTATTTCATCGTCGATATCGCAATAAATTACAGGCCATACGCAGGGCCGAGCAGCTAAAGCTTGCCACCCAAGCGGAAACCTTTAGTCGCGCGCTCGAGTTGCAGGCGGAGGGTTTTACTCGCCAGCTTTTAGATCGTGAATCATTGATCAGGAACCAAAAGGTCAAACTGGACGAATCACTGGTCTTAGAGCAAGAGGTGCAGTCCCGTTTAGATCGCCAGCAGCGCTTAATGGCGCAAAAGACCGAAGACTTGGAAGCCTTGTTTGAAAAAGGCGGACAGGACTACCAGAGTCAAATGGCGGGCTTGCGTAAGGAGTACGCTGATGAACTGGAGCGCCGCTTAAAAGATCAAGCCATTCATTTAGAGGATGCTCTGCGTCGGCGCGAACAAGAACTTTATGATCGCGCCACTGAAATTGTCGAGTTGCGTGGTGAGTTAAGTACGCTGCGAGAGCAAAATCGTAGGCTAATGGTGGATAGTGACGATAAGCTGCTTAAGGCCATGGTTGAAAAAGGCGTAGTGTTTATTGCTTACCACCCTGGCGTTGAACATTTGGTTATCTCCCAAGATGAAATGCCGGAATATCTTTGTGACCCGCTGGCTTACATTGCGTCGCGATGCGAGGTGTCGGATACACAGTATCGAGAGTGGCTTGCGCATTATCGTTTACCAATATGCAGGGCGACTGATGATGAGATGCAATATTGTGGTCAACCTATCAAGAAAGTGATGCGGCCTATGTTGTTCCGTTCGGGTGAAAGCGATCGCTGTCACGAACATAGCACCTCAGGGTTGGCGTGAGGGCTTTGCTTTTTTCCGCTGATTTAATCAAGGTGGTATAAGGTCCAAGTGATTCAGTATTTGTATACCTCAGTGAGCGGGGTAAGAGTCGATGTGCTTAGATTAGATGCACTCGACAGTCTTGCTCCTGGCAATAAATGGTTTAAGTTATTGCCAAACATCGTCGCTGCCGAAAATACCTGCGCTCGCAGCGTGCTAAGCTTTGGCGGTGCATACTCAAACCATTTGCATGCTCTTGCAGCAGTGGGCCGCGCCAAAGGGATCGCAACTATTGGCTGCGTGCGTGCAGATGTGAATTCCCAGCTAACACCAACCTTGCAAGATGCCAAAGACTGGGGAATGTATCTTCATTATTTAAGTCGCAGTGATTATCGTCGCCGTGGCGATGCGGAATTTATTGCTGAGCTGCGCGCTCAATATCCTAATACTTATATGATTCCTGAAGGCGGCGCCAATGCGCTTGGCGCTCAGGGGTGCGGAAGTATCGTCGATTTGATTCCGGCCGCCGGTCAAGCCTATGTTGCGATAGTACTAGCCTGTGGCACCGGCACAACCTTAGTCGGCGTGGCATCAAAGATTGCCGATGGGGTAAAGGTGATAGGAATACCGGTATTAAAGGCCGAGAAATTTATGGCCACGGATATTGCGATATTATTGTCAGACTTGGGTCGCGACAGGGGAAATTGGCAGCTTGACCATCGTTTTCACGGTGATGCTTATGCACGATTGCCGCAGCATGTGGCGGAATATATGACGGCGTTCGAGCGCCGTCAGAATGTCTTACTTGATCCGGTGTATACCGCCAAAGCGGCGTATGCGGTTCAGTATATGGTCGACAATAAGGAGTTTGACCCCGGCAGCCGATTATTGCTTATTCATACTGGCGGCCTGCAGGGGCGGCGTGGTTTTGGCTTGGATTTGGACGCGGCAGATCGCTAGTCTGCCCAGTCGTCAGCGACCAAAAAGCGCCGTTGCTGTTGGGCATTAATCAGCATGATGGGTTTATGAGTCGCCATTTCTAGATGCTTATCTGTCAATAGTGTTGCGGTATTAAACTCGGCTCCCAACCAGCTGGGTTTTTCGATATACCGCCAGCCATCTTGCTTGCCTGATTTTGACTGGGCTAGTTGGAATGCGCTGATACTGAGCCAATCGCCCCGTTGGTGATTGGGGTTCAAAGGTGGATTCTCGGTATCCTCGATATTGGCGTGGAATAAAATGCCGCTAACCTGGAGTTCTTGGTCAATACAATTGATGCCCATTTGCTTAATAACTGCTTGGCCTGCCTTGGTATAGGCAAGTGGCAATTGGTGTTGGGTGAGTCGGGCAAGTTTGCGATCTAGGCGGTCGGCGCGGTTGGGGCCAAACCATTGATCCAGATCGGGTGTCTTGTGCTTATTGGGAATACCAAGAAAGAATTTCACTGCGAGTTCAAGGTGAATGTGGCGTTTGGAGTTTCGGCAATAATAAATCAGGTCGAACTCTCCCAGCGTTAGCTTGCCGTCTCGCACGGGGATATTATGGGCGACCAGTTCGGTGTCGGGATCCTCCAGCATAAAGAAATGCCATAAGCTTTCAAATACTAATCCTAGCCGCGTGCTGTGACAGTGTTGGTGTAGATACTCTTTAAGAGCGAGATCGTCGGCATCAAGCTTTTGTAACCAGTTCAGGCGATAAGCAGTTAGTGGGAAGTTCGGGCGGCGGATGGGCGTGCTTGGGGCCGTTATTTCGTTAATAAGAGTTTCGCTAAAGCAGCTCCAGGCTAGGGCGCGAACGAGGTGAGACTTAAAATAGGGCAATGTGGCGGCAGTGATGGTGAGGCTCCATAGGTCAACTTTGACTTTAAGGCAGGTGATCTTGCTAGAAATCTGCGGGTTTTTACTTGCGGCTTAGCGTTGTTATGTCCCAAACTCGCCAATGGCGCCCAACTGGCCTGCGCTTTTAGTACAATGAATGCCCAATAATCGACAGTAGGTACTATGGAACAGTTTCGCAATATAGGTGTGATAGGGCGCGAAGGCAACGGTGTTGCTGAAACTCTAAGGCGTCTGATTGAATTTCTTCAAGTCCGAGAGTTGGGTGTAGTACTTGACGAGGCGGTGTCTGAATTATTAGATGATCACGATCTACGTGTGAGTTCGCGCCGTATGATTGGTGAGGTTTGTGATCTTATTATAGTTGTTGGCGGTGACGGTAGCCTGCTAGGCGCAGCCAGAACGTTGGCTCGTCACAATGCGCCTGTTCTCGGTATTAACCGCGGCCGCCTTGGATTTTTAACCGACATTTCTCCAGATGAAATAGAAACCCAAGTTGGCGCGGTACTAGATGGCCGCTACCGGCTAGAGCAGCGATTTTTACTGGATGTTGAAGTGCTGCGCGACGGCGAACCTGTCGGTCGCGGCGACGCCCTGAATGATGTGGTGCTGAATTCTGGCACCTCGGGCCATATGATGGAGTTTGAGTTGTTTGTTGACGGGGAGTTTGTGTATCGCCAACGCTCCGATGGGTTGATTATCGCGACCCCGACCGGTTCAACAGCCTATGCGCTATCTGCAGGTGGCCCAATAATGCACCCGCGCCTTGATGCGATAGCCATTGTGCCGATGTTTCCACATACCCTCAGCAGTCGCCCGATCGTGATCGATGGGAAAAGTGAAATTAAAATGGTGGTTGGCCGCGGGAATGTGGTTCATCCGCCGGTAACCTGCGACGGTCAGGTGAAAATTACGTCCCAGCCTGGCGATGTTATTTATGTGCGTAAAAAGCCGCACAAATTGCGCTTGGTGCATCCCTTAGATCACAGTTTTTATGCAAGTTGTAGAGATAAGTTGGGCTGGGGAACGCATATCGGTAAAGAGGATTCAGATGTCTGAAGTAGTGGGTTTACGCTTGCCCTTAAGTACAGATTTAGCGAGATTTTCTTTATTGCTATGGCAGGATTCAATACCCCACCGCATTGCCGAAGAGCGTGGCATGCAGGTGCTTTGGGTTGGCTCGGACCAACATGCGGCGCAGGTAAAAACACTTTATGAGCGCTTGCAGACCGGCGATCCAGAGCTTGCAGGCACTATTGAGCGCCGTCGTGTGCAGCCTAAGCGGGCATGGTATCGCCGTTTCTTCAGCGTACCTGTGGTGGCGATATTACTTTTTTTGAGTTTTCTCGGGGCCTTATTGCCCGCTCTTGATCGCGACTATCAATACTTGCCCTACCTGAGTTTTTATCAACTCTATGTTGTTGATGGCACCCTGCGCGGCGATTGGCCGATTGGACAATTGTGGCGAGTGATTACCCCAGCGTTTTTGCATTTTGGCGTCTTGCATATCGTGTTTAATAGTCTTTGGCTGTGGGAGTTGGGCGGTATGATCGAGCGCCGTCAGGGCGCGGTGCGGATACTCGGATTAGTCTTGCTCATTGCGGCGGGATCGAATATTGCGCAGGCCATCAGTAGCGTTTCCTTATTCGGCGGTATGTCTGGGGTGATATACGGTTTATTGGGTTATATCGTGATATGGAATCGCCTGCGGCCCACTCAGGTGTTTCCGCTGGCTAAAGGCGTCGCGACAATAATGTTGGTGTGGCTGTTAATTTGTGTGGCTGGCTTCACCGAGTTATTGGGTCTCGGCTCGATTGCTAATACCGCTCACGTCAGTGGTTTGTTATTAGGCTTTGTCTTAGGTCTTGCGGCCGCGCTCCTAGATCGCAAACCGATATAAGTTTTGGTATATAATCTGCGACCGCTATCCAGCGGCGGTGATAGGCGGTAGTGAAAGAATATAGCGCCAGAAGACAGTGAGAGTTGTGATGGATTATGAGCAGTTAGTTGACAATATCACCCCAACAATTTACGAGGGGCTCAAGCGCGCGGTAGAAATAGGAAGGTGGCCAGACGGTCGAGTAGTATCACCTGAGCAGCGCGAGCATTGTATGGCTGGAGTCATTGCCTACGATTTAAAGACCAGTGCCGAGGAACAGCGCGTCGGTTTTATAGACCGTGGCAGGAAAGCTGAGGGTGAAGTCTGTGGTGATGACCATAGTCATGACGACCCCGAGAAAGATCAAGTATTAAAGTGGGCGGAATAATTCAATGAGTATATCCGCGCTAGTCGGTCCTGTCGCAAAAATGAAAACTCTGTTGGTCGATGATCTAGCCGTGTACAGCATGCCTATCGGCGATGATCTGCTTGGAATGAATGCTTTAATTGGTCGCACCTTGCGGATGGAGTTTCGGCAGCAGATTAACTGTGTGCACTGCGGCAGATTGACCAAAAAGAGTTTCAATCAAGGCTATTGTTACCCTTGTTTTCAGCGTTTAGCACAGTGTGATAGTTGTATAATGAGTCCTGAAAAATGTCACTATTTTGAGGGCACATGCCGGGAGCCGGAGTGGGGCGAAAGTCACTGCCTGACTGATCATATTGTATATTTGGCAAACTCTTCAGGTATAAAAGTGGGTATTACCCGCGGCACCCAAGTGCCCACCCGCTGGATTGATCAGGGCGCTGTAGCCGCATTGCCAATTTTTCGGGTTAGTAATCGTTTGCAGTCCGGTTTGGTTGAGACCTTATATAAAGCTCATGTTGCGGATAAGACCAGCTGGCAGGCGATGTTAAAAGGTGAGCCAGACGAAGTAGATTTAGCCGCGCGCCGCGATGAGCTTTTTGATCTTTGCCAGCTCGGCCTTAAGGACTTGCAAGAGAGCCATGGTCTGCAGGCGATCCAAGCCATTAGTGATATTCCGGTGCAGCATATTCGTTTTCCGGTCGAGACCTATCTACTGAAAGTTAAATCATTCAACTTAGATAAAGTGCCGGTAGTTGAGGGCACTTTGATCGGCATAAAGGGTCAGTATCTGATCTTTGACACTGGCGTGATTAATATTCGTAAATACGCCGGATACCATATTGAATTACGCAGTGAATCTTAGAGATTCAGGAGTTGTTTCATGCGCGATGCGCAGCCTAGCACTATCTTTTTAAGCGATTACCGCGTCCCTGACTTTTTAATCGATAGCACCACCTTACGGTTTGAGTTGGGGGAAGCTAGCAGTCTCGTGCGCTCAGTTCTTGCGCTCAGGCGCAACCCAGACGCAGCCAGCCAAGATGCGCCATTGCAGCTTCATGGTACTGAGCTCGAGCTGGTTTCTTTGAGTATTGATGGCCGTCAGTTAGATGACAGTGAATGGTCGCAGAGCGGTGAGCAGCTAAGCATAGTCAATGTGCCTGCTTCCTTTAGTTTGTGCTGCGAAACCCGTCTTCGACCGCAAGATAACACTTCACTCGAGGGCCTTTATAAATCTAGTGGTATGTTTTGCACTCAGTGCGAGGCGGAAGGTTTTCGAAAAATAACCTATTACCTCGACCGGCCAGATGTAATGTCGGTGTTTACCGTAGAGATTATTGCTGACCAGTCGCGGTATCCGGTATTGCTGTCTAATGGCAACCTCATTGAGACTGAAAGCTTGGCGGATGGTATTCATAAAACTGTGTGGCACGACCCTTTCCCCAAACCGGCGTATTTGTTCGCCCTGGTTGCTGGCAAGCTTGCGGTGGTGGAAGACCAGTTCCTGACGACGAGTGGACGCAGTGTCGATCTCAAAATTTATGTTGACGAAAAAGATATCGATAAATGTGATCACGCCATGTTGTCCCTCAAGAACGCAATGCGCTGGGATGAAGAGGTTTACGGGCGCGAATACGACCTCGATATATTTAATATCGTGGCGGTAGACGATTTCAATATGGGGGCGATGGAAAACAAAAGCCTCAATATCTTTAATACCTCCTGCGTGCTGGCCAAACAAGAGACCACTACTGACGCCGGGTTTCAGCGCGTGGAAGGGGTTGTCGCCCACGAATACTTTCACAACTGGTCTGGCAATCGCGTCACCTGTCGCGATTGGTTTCAGTTGAGTCTTAAGGAAGGCTTCACGGTATTTCGGGACTCGGAATTCTCTTCAGACATGGGCTCGCCCACGGTTAAGCGGGTTGAAGACGTGACCTTATTGCGGACCGCGCAATTTGCCGAAGACGCGGGTCCGATGGCGCACCCGATCCGGCCCGACTCCTTTATAGAAATTTCTAATTTTTATACCGTGACGATCTATGAAAAAGGCTCGGAAGTCGTGCGCATGATTCATACCCTGCTGGGGCCTGAATTATTCCGCAAAGGCAGTGATCTGTATTTTGATCGCCATGATGGTCAGGCAGTGACCTGCGAAGATTTTGTCTTGGCAATGGAAGACGCCAGCGGCATCGATCTTAAGCAGTTCCGTCACTGGTATTCCCAAGCGGGTACGCCGCGGTTGCACGTCAGCGGCATATACGACGAGCAGGCGCAAACGTATACCTTGGCGGTTAAGCAGTCTTGTCCATCAACGCCCGGTCAGACCGAGAAAGCGCCTTTCCATATTCCCTTGGCGGTTGCGCTAATCGGTGAGGCGGGGCAGCTTGCTTTGCAGTTAGCAGAAGCGGCGCCTAATATCGAGTCGCCGGATAATACCGAGCTGGTGCTCAACGTCACTCAGCCAGAGCAGCATTTTGTATTCGCAAATATTCAAGAAGAGCCAGTGCCGAGTTTGCTGCGAGGATTTTCTGCGCCGGTAAAACTTGATTTTGATTACAGCGGCGCTCAGTTGTTGCGCCTTATGCGCAGTGACAGTGACGGCTTTTGTCGCTGGGATGCCAGCCAGCAGCTTGGTTTAGTAGAAATTAAACGGGCGATTACGGCCCTAGCTGCGGGCCAGCAGGTCTCTGCTGACCCTGAGTATATAAGTGCCTGTCGCGAGTTGCTGGCAAATGCATCGCTCGATGCGGCGATGGTTGCGCTGATGCTGCAGTTGCCTTCAGAGGCTTATTTGGCAGAGATTATTCATCCAGTTGATGTCCATGGCATTCATCATGCCCGAGAAGCCTTGCGCAAAGCCCTAGCAACTGCACTTAGCGGTGAATTTAGTGCCTGTTATGCTCGTTGTGAAAGTGACGAGGCCTATGCGCCAGACGCGGCTCAAATTGCCCGTCGCAGCTTAAAGAATATCGCGCTCTCATACCTGATGTTGTTAGACGATGAACAGTGTATCGCCTTGGCAGTTCGCCAGTTCGAGAGCAGTAGCAATATGACTGACCGCCTTGCGGCGCTGACGTATTTAGTAAACAGTGCTGCGGTTTACAAGGCAGAGGCTCTGCTGCGGTTTTATCAGCAGTGGCAGCATGAACCCTTGGTGATAAATCAGTGGTTTCAGGTGCAGGCCATGTGTCGCTTGCCGGGCACCTTGGAAGTTGTGCAGGGACTAATGTCGCATCCGGCTTTCGATATTCGCAATCCCAATAAAGTGCGCGCATTGATTGGGGCCTTCTGCGGCCAAAACGGAGTTAATTTTCATCTTGAAGACGGCGCTGGCTATCGTTTTCTAGCAGATCAGGTCTTGCTACTTAACCGCAGTAATCCACAAATAGCATCTCGATTGTTGGTGCCGCTGACTAAGTGGCGCAAATACTTGCCGGCGGCTCAGCAGCTCATGTGCGCGGAATTACAGCGCGTGCTTGCAGATCCAGAGCTGTCTAGTGATGTTTATGAGGTGGTGTCAAAAAGTTTGCAGGACTATCAGTAAAAAATCTAATTGTCCCCGGCTGGCCTTTATTCAAGGTGTCATCTGGGGGCAGCTTGGCGAGCGGTAACTCTTCACCGTTGGGCCCAGTGAGCTTGGTTTTTCCTGCGATGTTTATTTTATAATAACTGTTCAAATTGTTATAACATTATATGCTTAAGTTATAAGCGTATGATTTTAAAGCTTTTATTCTAATTTTTGAATGCTTTGTGGTACAGTTGCGCGCTTGATTAGACTCGAATTGATGAAAATGATGGATCTGGACCTAAAAGCATTAAACGCTGAGCTTCGCCACAAGTCGGCTGCCGATATTATTAAGTGGGCAATGTCTCTTGGCGAGCCAATGATGGGTTCAACCAGCTTTGCACCGAATGCTGCGGTGATGCTTAAGTTCATTACCGATGTAGCGCCAGACATGCCTGTGGTCTGGGCAGACAGCGGTTATAATGTGCCAGATACGTATCGGGTTGCTGAACAGTTGAAAAAGCTGCTGAACCCGAACCTGAAATTATATATTCCCGAAATAACGGCTGAGCATCGCAATGCCATCATGGGCGGTATTCCCCATCCTGACGACAATCCAGATTTACATAAGGAGTTTACTCGGCAGGTAAAGCTGGAGCCGTTTAGTCGTGCGTTTGCCGATTTAGCTCCAAAAATCTGGGTGACGGGTATTCGTAAAGAGGAAACCGCGTTTCGTCAGAATTTAGATATATTGTCATGGGATGGTCGCGGTATTTTAAAAGTGGCGCCTATTTTTTATTGGCAAGAAACTGACGTGTTGGCTTTTATGGCAGCGCATAAACTGCCGTCATCCAAACATTATTTCGATCCAACTAAGGTGGCAGAAAATCGTGAATGCGGTTTGCATACCTCAGCGTAAGCTCCTTTGGTCAGTTTTTGCTGGCCTGCAAACCTTCCTCCATCCCGTCATTTTCGTTATCCTGCCGCTTCTGAGTTAAGGTTTACCATTATGTATTCTGTCTTACGTAGCATATTGTTTTGCCTACCCGCTGAAACCTCACATAATCTGTCTTTAGGCTCGGTGTGGTTAATGCAAAAACTAGGTTTGAGCCGCTTGTTTGCCAAACCAATGGTGTCATCACCGCTTACCGTGATGGGTATAGAATTCCCTAATGCTGTGGGGTTGGCGGCGGGCTTAGACAAGGACGCCAAGTATATAAATGGTCTGTCGGCCCTAGGGTTTGGCTTTATAGAAGTCGGTACGGTAACGCCAAAGGCGCAAGCGGGTAATCCTCAGCCACGCATGTTTCGCTTGCCCGAAGCGGAAGCGATTATTAATCGTATGGGGTTTAATAATCTAGGGCTAGAACATTTGCTTGAGCAGGTTAAGGCTAGCGGATTCAAGGGCGTACTTGGCATTAATATTGGCAAGAACAAAGATACCCCTGCTGAGCATGCAGTTGATGATTATTTGATAGGTTTGCGCGCAGTTTATTCCTTCGCCAGTTACGTCACCGTGAATTTGTCCTCGCCTAATACGCCGGGTTTGCGGGATTTACAGTTTGGTCAGCCCTTGATTGATTTACTCGCCGCGCTTAAAAAAGCCCAGTTAGAGCTGGCTGAAAAATATGGTCGCTATGTTCCTATGGCGGTGAAAATTGCGCCGGATATGGCGGAAGATGATATTCGTCGCGTTGCCGAGGTGTTTGTTGAGCAGGGCATAGATGGTGTGATTGCCACTAATACTACGATTGCGCGGGATGCCGTAGCTGGGCTTCGCCACTGTGACGAGATGGGCGGTTTGAGCGGCCTACCGGTTCGAGATAGTTCGACCACGGTTATTCGAATTTTGGCAGACGCATTACAGGGTCGCCTGCCTATTATTGGAGTGGGCGGTATTAGCGATGGTGCATCCGCAGTGGAAAAAATCGCGGCTGGGGCGTCCCTAGTACAAATATATACTGGTTTTATTTATCGTGGTCCTGCGCTTATCGCTGAAGCGGCTAACGCCATCGCAAATCGAGACGCGGCTTAGTGGCTGTTGATAGTGCTTTGATAGAAGCATTCACCGTCGCGTCCGCGACCTTCTTTGCGACCATCGGTCCGGTTGATGTGGCGGCCATGTTTGCGGCATTGACCAGTGGCTTGTCTGCAAAAAAGCGTCGCAGTACGGCCATGCGTGGGGTGTTAATTGCCGGCGCTATTTTATTAGCATTCGCTCTTATGGGTGAATTTATACTCACTGCTATGGGTATCTCGCTTGCTGCCTTGAGAGCGGCGGGTGGGGTTTTGCTGTTGTTGATCGGTATCGAATTGGTAACGCTGAAGGGCAGTGGCGCGACCACAACCACCCTTGAAGAAGATCAAGAGGCAGAAGCCCGTAGCGATATTGCGGTATTCCCGCTAGCCACACCGCTTATTGCTGGGCCGGGGGCTATAGGCGCGGTAATCTTATTGATGGCTCATGCCGATGGTGATCTTTTAGAACAAACGGCGGTCGTTATTTCCTTGGTATTCGTGCTGGCGATGACGCTGTTATCTTTACTACTTGCGAGCCGCTTACAAAATTTCCTGGGGGTCACCGGCATGCATATGATTAGCCGGGTCTTTGGCGTACTGCTGTGCGCTCTGGCGATGCAGTTTTTGTTTGACGGCATTGCACAGAGCGGTTTGTTATCTGCCGTGGCGGCACCCTAAGGCGTTTCGATTATCTTTAGCTTGTGAAAGGGCTGCCAATTGCGACCGCTTCGGGCCCATCAAAATGCATTTTAGCGTGGCGGATAGATATCGTGCACATTGGCTTTTTGGGCAATCCCAGCGCCCTGAGTTGCAAGGCTAAGGGGTGGTGCTCACCAATTTTAGGTGGGCTGCCACCTAATTTAAAGGTGAGCCCTTCACCTTCGGTTATGCCTACAGTCTTCCATGCTAGGTTGTCACGAATGGCTAACGAGGGCGCAGCTTGCGGCTTGGCGCTGGTTTTCGCGCCCGTTGCGGCATCGATGGCAAACACTAGCTCACCGTCATCACTAAATTTTGCCGACGCGGTTTTCGCTTCAAACTGGATATCGACATCAGTCACCCATTTCGGAAACCCCCAAATAAAGCGACCGGCGTGGGTAGTGAATCCCTGATTTACTGGCATACGATACACATAGTTGCCGAGTGAGCCTTTAAACATTCGCCAAATGGTACCAATAACCGGCAGCGGCTTTGGCTCTCCAGGGGTGGTGACCGGAAACACAATCGCAGCTTCGTTGTAGTCACCTAGGTCATTTTGCTGATAGTCGACCCCAAGTAACTGCATTAGCGCCTTGCCTGGCCATATCTCAACAACCTTAAAGCCACTGGCGGCGATCAATTGCTGTGCTTTTTTGGCATCAACTACAAAAACATTCATCAACATAGCCGCTGCACCCACCTTGACTGGCAGGGTGATTTCTTTGCCAGCGATGAGGTAGGTTTGCGAGTTAACTTTAGAGCAGTGCTCATTGGTAATTTCTTTGCCGCTATCGCTCGGAACGGGCGCTTCTTGACATATAATCGCGGTGTTGTGCATGAAGGATTTCCTCCTTGTTATTATGTATGGCTCAAAGGCAGTTAATGGTAATGGCAGTGTAACCTAACGATGACGCAAGGCTGATTACAATGGCGTAACTTCTGAGGTATGAGTACTGCTTGAGTGTCGTATTAGCGGATTGAGCGTTAATATCGCGGCAAGCTTAAACAGGGTGGCGAGCTCTATCCGAAATTAAGGGAATAATGAATTATGACTAGAAAACTATCTGTTCGTATAAAGGACAGTATTCTGCTCGCTGCGTCTAAGGGGCTTGGCCTCAATGCGGTGGCAGACACCTCCGGCCGTAGAATTAGTATGGCAGAATTTGGTGTGAGAGGGTCTTGGCGGGCATTGCAAACGACGTTTGCGATGTCTCCTCCTGCGCTGAAATGCCTATTGCAGAAGCGCAAGCCCACGCCGGTAGAATTGCGAGAGTTATTTGAGTCCTTGGGCGCCACCTATATCAAATTTGGACAGTTTATTGCCAGTTCGCCGTCTATATTCCCGAAAGAGTACGTGGATGAGTTTCAGCATTGCTTAGATCAAACGCCATCGCTGCCATTTAGCAAAATTCGCCGCATTGTGGAGCAGGACCTCGGACAACCGATTTCGGCTGTGTTTGCCGAGTTTAGCGAAACCGCGCTGGCATCAGCGTCGATTGCGCAGGTTCATGCTGCCAAGTTACTGTCTGGCGAAGACGTGGTTGTAAAGGTTCAGAAGCCGGGGGTTCAGGCTATTTTAACCACGGATATGAACGCTGTTTATCTGTTGATCCGACTTTTTGAGCTCATTATGCCCAATACCGACAAAGATGCGGTTGCCGGGCTGGTGGAGGAAATGTACCAGTCCATGATCGACGAGTGTGATTTCTTTAAAGAAGCTGAGAATCTTCGTGTGTTTAGAAAATTCCTAAGTGACAGCGGCAATGATGTGGTTCTGGCACCGAAACCCTATCACAGCGCCTCTGGCGGTAAGGTGCTTACAATGGAGCGTTTTTACGGGGTGGCGCTCACTAATGAGGTTGCCATGGCGAAGGGGGCGTTTGACCCCGCGAGTAGCTTGTTTAATGCCCTAAATACGTGGTTTGCAAGCCTGACTCAGTGTTCCTTCTTTCATGCCGATTTGCATAGTGGAAATCTGCTGATCTTAGCCGACGGTAGGGTGGGGTTTATTGATTTTGGTATGGTGGGTCGAATTCAGCCAGAGGCGTGGCAAGCCATTTTTAGTTTGTTTATGGCAATCAGTGAAGAAAACTATCAGTTGATGGCAGAATCCATGGTGAGTGTCGGCATTACTCGCGACAAGGTCGATGTTGAGTCGCTTACCCTCGATATTCAGAAATTATTCGAAGGCTTAAATGCCTTAGATCCACAGAAAGTACTCGAAAATCGCACCGGTGATGGTATTAATTCATTGCTTAGCGAGCTTGGTGAGATTGCTAGAAAGTATGGGATTCGCTTCCCGCGGGCCTTTACCATGTTGCTCAAGCAATTTTTGTACTTTGACCGCTATATGGACTTATTGGCTCCGGGTGCCGATATCTTTCGGGATGACCGGGTCGATTTTTACCTAAACTAAATTAGACTAGGTTAAAGCCAAGCCCGCTAGGTGTCTGCAGCGTCAAAATTAGCAGATGTCCTTTGGGCATTAGCCACTTCCCTTTAAGCAGAGAGCAGCTCTAAGCGGCTGACTATCTCTCGCCTTCTCTTTAGCTATGACTTGCTGGCAAAGCCGCGGCAAAATAGTGCTTTCAGTAAGTAGATCACACTATTCATTCGGTAGGCATATTACCTGTAGAGTTATCGAATGTGTATTCGCGACCACCGCAACCATAAGCCGAAATCAACTAGAGCATGCTGATGCTTTTAGTAGGGGCATGAAATATAGCGATATGGCAATGCTCTTGTGTTGAAGCAATCTACTAACGCGATACGTTTAATGGTGCTCTTTGCCGCAAATACCCTAGTGTACTTTGCGGTGATGTTTATGATGGCTGTGTATTTTGGATTTACATAGCAGTGATCGAGATGAGCGGTATAGTAATATTGATGTATTAATTGGAAAACTAATGCGTGCGTCTAACAGCGAAACTGAGGTCGTCAAGATAATTTGGTCCTTGGCATTTTTTACGGAGAGTAGATATCACTCGATAAGTCCTGATGTCATTAACCATATTACATTTGGTGTATCGACAAATCTTAGCCAGAAATTTAAGCGAGTCGCAGTTTATAAGAGCGCTAGTGATGCCCGTTCATTTGATTTAAAAGAATATTTAAGTCAAGTGTTGCTTGGCCTAAGGTTGCATCAGGTTAGCGGACGTGAGGATGAGGTTATTGGTATCGGTCTTGATGGTAATCGAATTGTTTCGCCGAAAAATCTTGTTCGAATGTGGGGTTTCTTCACCACTAATCGAGGTGGGAGGGATTACGACGTCGTATTGTCGATAACCAGGTTACGCAAAATTTTTTGGCAGTACATGAGTTGAAAGTAAAGAGGGGGAAGGCACAATAATTAGTCTCTTCTTGGGGAAAGGTGTTGGCGAGGTACGGTCTTATGAATGATTCGAATGAGCATGGAGTGGTGCCAGATTCCGATGTATTAAACCTTGCAGAAGAACCGGCGGAGGGTCTCATTACTGCAAACGCTAAGCCGTGGAAATTACTTATCGTCGATGATGAGCAGGTGGTGCACACGGTTACTAACCTTGCGCTAGACGGTTTTAACCTTGGTGGCCGGGGTCTGGAATTTTTAAGCGCATATTCGGCGGCGGAAGCGCGCCAAGTATTGCATGCTAATCCTGATATCGCCGTGATTCTGCTCGATGTCGTTATGGAAACAGATCGAGCTGGTTTAGATCTGGTTCATTATATTCGTCGTGACTTAAATAATAGAATGGTGCGTATAGTATTGCGTACCGGTCAGTCAGGACAATCACCCGAACAAGAAGTTATTACTCAGTACGACATCAATGACTATAAAGAGAAAACTGAGCTGACTCGGCAGAAGTTATTCTCTACTGTATATTCAAGTCTTCGCTCTTATGGCGATATATTTGCACTGGAAGAAAACAGAAAAGGTTTGATGAAAGTTATCTCTGCGTCGGCAACGATATTTGAAACTAGAGATATATCGCAGTTTTTTGAAGGTGTTTTAGACCAGCTAACGGCGTTGTTATATTTAAATAGCGATGCTGTGCTTATTAATGCCTCGGCTCTGGTTGCCCATCCGGAGGTGGAGCGCCTGCAGATAATGGCCGGTACTGGCAAGTTTAAAAATTACACCGGTGACGTTAATTTAGATTCTTTTGACGCCACGGTTGTTGAGCGAATACGTTATGTATTGAAATACAAGAAGAGTAATTATGGAGATAACTACTGGGTAAGTTATTACATTACAAAGTCTGGTCTTGAGCAATTGCTTTATGTTTCGGCCAAGGATATTTTCTCGGTGCCGGATATTCAGATGATTGAACTTTTTGTTAAAAATGTTGCTATTGCGCACGAAACGGTCGCTCTATTAGAAGGCAGTGTATAATGACAGATGTCTATAATAAGACTCAGCATAAAATGGCTGAAAATGACGATTTAATTCTTGCAAGTGAACATAATATTTTGCTTGATCAGAGTGCAACTTCGGAGAACAATACTTGGAAAATACTTATTGTTGATGATGAAGAAGAAATTCATGTCGTCACTCGTTTGGCTTTACATGATTTTAGCTTTGGTGGCCGGAATCTTGAATTTGTGAGTGCCTATTCTGGCCAGCAGGCACGTAAATTAATTCAAGAAAACCCGGACGCTGCAATTATTCTCCTTGATGTGGTGATGGAAACCGATGACGCTGGTTTAGAAGTGGCGCGTTATATTCGGCAGGAGTTAGGTAATCACTTTGTCAGGATTATTTTACGCACCGGTCAGCCTGGTTTGGCGCCAGAGCGTCGTGTTTTAAAAGTTTATGATATTAACGATTATCGAGCGAAAACTGAGTTAACCCAAGATCGTTTATTTTCCGTTATATATACCGCCTTGTCATCTTATCGTGACCTAATTGCCCTTGCTAGAAACCGTCATCAGCTTATTGGTTTGGTCAATGAGATTGAGCAGCTATCGCATTTGGCGGCAAGAGATTTACAGATGCCGTTAAATAATGTGGTGTCTATAATGCGCAGAGTTGAAGGGCAAGCTAAGGATATTTCCCCGCCTGCCTTGGCAGAAGATTTACTAGACGTAAGAGAGAATGTTTACGCAATGCAGTCAGCCTTGAATAAGCTGGTTGCGCTTACCTCTGTGGGTCGTTTTAACGAAAGCAGAGAGCTGGTTGATTGTAATGCGATCGTTAGCGATGTCTTAATAGACTTGGATAATATATTTCAATCTAGTCATGCCAATTTACATTGCGAAACTTTGCCAAAGGTTTTTGCTTGTCGTCGCCAACTGGTACAGTTGTTTAAAAACCTCATTAGTAACGCTATTGTTTTTACCGAAGGTCGAGAACCAGAGATTTATATTAACGCAATGACACATGAACGGAACTGGCTGTTCTCGGTAAGTGATACTGGCGTTGGTATTCGTCCAGAAAATCATAGCGGTTTGTTTAATCTTTTTCACCGCAATCACAGCGATGGAGCCGCCGAAAATTCTGGTGTGGGTTTAGCGATATGTGAAAAAATTGTTCGCTGGCATGGCGGCAAGATATGGTTGGAATCTGAAGTCGGAAAAGGGTCTACATTTTATTTTACTATTCCTTTGGCAGAGTAAATGAGAGAGTTTTCTGAAATGACTGGGATTGATTCAAACTGGATACTAAACAGTCTTGGTCAATATCTTATTTGCGTGGATCTCTGTGGACGTATCAGCTACGTAAACGAGTCGGCTAGTGATCTGAGCCAGCATGAATATAGTCATGGCGTCCCCCTTGGTGATTTCCTGCCCTTTGTTGTTATAGATGGAGACACGCTATTCGCAGATCGGCTTCGGAGTAGTAAAGACGATATTTCGGCTTGTGGAGTGCTACTGCCACATACCAAAGATCATCAGTATTTAATTTCAGTAAGTAAGGTTTGTGACGACGATGGCGTAGTGGTCGGACGCTGCTTGTCGGTGGTTGACGATGATGTATCGTCAGTCCACTACGGTGACGGTCAGAGTCATTTGGATCCCTTGACGGAATTAATGGGGCGAAAAGAATTTGAGCGCCGCTTAGAAAATTTGGTTAATGATGCGTCCACAAGTTCTAGAACCCATGCATTGCTTTATATAGATATAGATCAGTTCAAATTGATCAACGATACCAGTGGTCATAGCGCTGGCGATAATTTGATAAAGGCCATCGCTGAGTGTCTCGCCAATGAGCTTTTTATTGGCGACATGCTATGCCGTTTAGGTGGTGATGAGTTTGGTGTGCTGCTCAGTAACATGGATACCTTTGAAGCGTGCTCGATCGCTAATCGTCTAATTAAAGCTGTTAAGCGTATGCCGTTTGTCTGGAGTGGTATTTCACACCGCGCCTCCATCAGCATTGGTGTGGTATTAGTTGATGAGCACACTCCGGACCGCGAGAGTGCGATGAGTCAGGCAGACGTGGCAATGTACTCAGCAAAGGAGAATGGTCGGGGGCGAGTCCATGTGTATGACAAGAGTGATAAAAAACTTAGCCGCTTACATGATGATATGGGTTGGGTGCACCGGATCAACAAGGCGCTGGCGACAGATGATTTTAGTTTGGTGACCGAGCGAATATTACCGCTAGTTGACGAATTAAATCGCATCACAATATTTAACGAAATACTGGTGCGCATGCACTATAAAGGTGAGGTACTTAGGCCTGGGCAGTTTATGCCTGCGGCTGAGCGATTCGGGCTTATGCCGCAAATTGATCGCTGGGTTATTAAAACTGTCTTTGATTACTTGCAGCGGAATGCTGAGCTAAATTCACGTGATGTCATGTATTCCATTAATATTTCTGGTCAGTCTTTGTGTCAGGAATCATTTTTAGACTTTGTCTATCATGGCCTCCGCAGGGCGAATATCAATCCGAAAATCATTTGCTTTGAAATTACCGAAACAGTGGCAATTACTAATTTCTCTGCGGTAACTCGCTTTATTCAAGGCGTTCATGAGTTGGGTGGAAAATTTGCGCTTGATGATTTTGGTACTGGAATGTCATCTTTTGGTTATTTGCAAGAGCTGCCGGTAGACTTTGTAAAAATCGATGGTTTATTTGTCCATGATATGGATAAAAATCCAGTGCATGAGGCGATGGTGCGCTCTATTAATGACATTAGTCATGTGCTTGGTAAGCGGACGATTGCAGAGTTTGTTGAGCGTCAGGTGGTGCTCGAGCAATTGCAGGCAATGGGAGTGGATTATGCGCAGGGCTATTTGCATGGATATCCAACTGAATTAGTAGATATTGCCGGTGGCGGTGTCTAAGACCGCTGTAGTGTTGATTACGCTCCTTTAAATTTGTCGCTGGCGCGGTTAGTCTGAGGCTTGTTGTAGACTTGAGCTAATGTGTTATGGCGGTGATGGATATCCGCGCGGGAAGCCGTGCCTACCAACATATTTTGAGTAATGGTTTATATCCTGCAGATGTTGCAGCGATGGCCGGCGCAGCGGGCGGCCCGAAATGGCTGGTGTTGGCGGCTCTCGACAAATTCCTTTTTGGTGACTGGTTTGAAGATCGCGAGGCGTGTTTGCCTCTTGTCGGCGCGTCTGCGGGGAGCTGGCGGTTTGCAGCGCTAAGTTGCGCTAACCCGGTGGCCAGTATTGATACCCTGCGAGAGGCCTATATCGTTCAGTGCTACGATCTTAAGGCGAGTCCATTGGAGGTAAGTCTTGGGGCCGAGGCGGTGTTGGATGCTTTTATCGATGACCGTAGCGCCGCAGACATTGTAGGTCACCGCTGGGCTAAACCATATATTATTGTCGCGCGTAGCAGGGGCCTGCTAGCTAGTGACTCATCCGCGGTGTTGAGCTTAGGCTTCGGTGGCGCACTCGCGCTAAATACGCTATCCCGACCGCTGCTTACTTCGGTATTACAGCGCGTGGTTTTTTCGCCAGAACAGACCTCCCCGAGTATTTTGGGTCAGCGAGAATTCCCCGGTTTTTCCACGGTATTCCAACCACTTACAGCGCAGAACCTAAAATCGGTGCTACTGGCCAGCGGCTCGATTCCCTTTGTTATGCAAGCGATACACTCGATTCCAGCTTGCCCGTCAGCAAGCTACCGTGACGGTGGATTAATTGATTATCATATCGATCTACCGTTGGCGTCCTCATCGGCTGGTGGCATTGTGTTAATGCCGCATTTCAGCCATCGCATTATTCCCGGTTGGCTGGATAAATTTGTGCCCTGGCGTCGCAGTCGTCACGCAGATAATGTTTTGCTGCTATCGCCTAGTTCGACTTGGATCGATCGCTTGCAAGATCGGAAGATTCCCGATCGTCAAGATTTTCACCGCTTTGGCACTGATAATGCCGGGCGCATTCGCGCTTGGCGAGAAGCGGTAGCGGCGTCGGAAGAGCTGGCTGATTTCTTTGCGGAGCGGGTGCATCGTCAAGATTGGGAGCGCTATTTAAAACACCTTGAGTGACGGTCTGGCCCATAAGGTTAGGCGGAGATGTCATTTGCGTTATGGAGTGAGGCTGCTGGCCGTGCTATAAGTTTCGGCTGATTTTATTGAAGAGTGTCTGTATGTGGCTAAAACAGCAATATCGTAGTTGTCGGAATTTGGCGTTTCGCGGTATTTCAGTACCAGATGACCTGGCTGGCTTAACTGATATTGACACCAATGAGGTGTCTGCTCCTAAGCAGGGTATTGCTCAGCAAGATATCGAGGCACTGTGGGGCCATGCAGAGTCAATCTTTGAGTCGGGCATGCATCCGATGGTAAGTATCTGTGTTCGGCGCGGCGGTGATGTCTTGTTGAATCGCTCCATAGGTTATGCCGATGGAGCAACTCATACCCAGCCCCGGCCAGCTTCACTGCAAACGCCTGTCTGTCTGTTTTCTGCCTCCAAGGCCGTGTCGGCGATGCTGATCCACAAATTGGCAGAAGATGGCCTAATTGATCTGCTCAACCCGATTAGTCACTATATTCCAGCATTCGCGGTTGAAGGCAAGGCGCAAATTACGGTATATCAATTATTAAGTCACCGCGCCGGTGTGCCGGGAATTCCAGATGATATACCGATAGATCTGTTGTTTGATCATCGCGCTGCTCTTGAGCTGGTTTGTAAGCAACCGGGCTTGCACAAGGATGGGCGGGTGTTGGCCTATCATGCAATTACTGGCGGCTTTATTCAGGCTGAGTTGATCCGCGTGGTCACTGGCAAGACCTTAAACGAGTATTTAGACGAAGTTATCCGCAAGCCGATGGGGATGAAGTATTTCCGCTACGGTCTAGATTCAAAGGATCACGCCGAGGTGGCTCGGAATTATTCCACGGGTTTGCCAAACATTGCATTGGTGGATCGGCAACTAGTTAAAATTTTAGGCGTTAGTGTTTCGGAAGTCGTGGATATCTCTAATACCGATGCGTTTTTAAGTGCAGAGATCGCCTCAGCTAATTTATACGCCACGGCAGAGGAGGTGAGTCGCTTCTTTCAAATGTTGTTGCAGGGTGGTGAGTGGCAGGGGAAGAGAATCTTTACCCCATTAACTGTAAATCGCGCAGTGCGTGAGATGGGTAAGCCGCAGTTTGATCGCTCTCTGGTGATGCCAATGCGTTACAGTGCCGGGATGATGCTTGGTATGAACCCGGTAGGCTTATATGGCCCCAAAACCCATTATGCTTTCGGCCATTTAGGCTTTTCAAATATCATATGTTGGGCCGATCCCGAGAGGGATATAGCGGTTTCAATTCTCACTACTGGCAAGCCAGTCATTGGAAATCATCTTTTGAGCTTTGCTAAATTACTTAATGGAATAAGCTCGACATTAGAGCCCTGTGTCGATATGGAGTATATTTACAGCAAAGTTCTGTGATCTTCAGGCAAAGTCGCTTCTATGGATACCATGCTATAAACTTGTGATAAATGCTTATGGTCAGAGGTATATTGACTCGTTAGAGTGGTTTGAAAGTTCTAACATTATACTTAATATCTTGTCACAGTGACGAATAGGTTGAATTGTGAAAAAACTTGAAAACAAATTGCAGCTTGCCAGCAGTTTTGAGGAATGGAAGGCTCTGGCTAAAGAGCATGATCGTTGTTCTGGCAAGGAGCACTGGAAAAAGATCGATAAAACAAGTCTTTATGATTATGCGTCGATTCGTTCGCGCTTAGAGCGACTGCGTTATTTCCGTGACAATAATGATGATATTGGTCTGTTGTTTTCCCTGAATGAGGGGATTCACGGCAATATGGGGGGTATGGGTAAGCCGATACTCTACGCTCGCGCCAAGTTTGGCACCAAGCAGCTTGTGCATGATTATGTTGACGGTATTCGCGACGCGCTTGATCATTTGGCTCAGCTTGATTCTGAAACCCCCGGCTTTCTTGAGCGCCTAGATTTTTTCCGCCGCGCCAATAAGTGCTATGGTAAATCAGCGTTAATGCTTAGCGGTGGTGCGGTGCTGGGTAACTTCCACATTGGTGTGGTTAAAGCGTTGGTTGAGCAAGATTTACTGCCTGATGTTATTTCCGGGGCCAGTGCCGGATCTATGATTGCTGGTGTGCTCGGCACCTTAACTGACGATGAGTTGCAAGATTTTTTGAATGCAGATAATCTCGAGAAATTGTTGCTGGCAGAGGTTGAGCTTGCCAACGGTAGCATGTCTGCGTCATCTCCTCGTATCAATCACCAGTCTTTGAAAGAGAAAATTGCCAAACTTATTCCAGATATTACATTTCAAGAAGCATTTGAGAGAACCGGGCGACATATTAATATTTCAATTTCGCCGTCTGATGTTCACCAGACTTCACGTCTTTTAAATGCGATTGCGTCTCCTAATGTTTATATTCGCAAAGCGGTGTTAGCCTCATGTGCGGTGCCGGGTATTTATCCGCCAGTGATGCTTGAGGCAAAAAATGTTCATGGTCATCCGCAGCCTTACTTAGCTACTCGACGCTGGATAGATGGTTCTGTGAGTGACGATCTTCCTGCGAAGCGATTGAGTCGGCTGTATGGCGTGAATCACTTTATTGTTAGCCAAACAAATCCGATTGTTCTGTGGGCGGTGCGAGATACTGCAATGGACAATAGCGGTCTAGGTAATGCAATTCGACAGCTCGGTGGTCGCAGCATTAAAGAGCTCTCTAAAATTGGCAACAATGTGGCGCGGAAGTATTTTAAAAATTCGCCTCGGATCCGACGGGTGACGAATATTGTTTACTCGGTGATTAATCAGGAATACACCGGCGATATCAATATTATTCCGCGCTATCGTTTTTTCGACCCACGAAAGTTACTTAATGAACTGACGCCTGATCAATTGCAGTTTTTCATTACGGAAGGTGAGCGCGCGACATGGCCGAAAATTGAGATGATTAGGGCGAGCACCACTATTAGCCGTAAACTCGCCGAAATATTAGAGACCTATGAGGCTGAGGAACTTAGCCGCTTATCAAAAAGCCATCATCATCTTGGTGCGGAAATGCCTAGAAATTCTTTGCGCGCATAGGTATTTGGTTTTAGGGCGGTTACACGGCGCGCCTCAATTCTAAGCCTCTTACTAAAGCGGCGCTCCTTTTCTGTCTTCGTTATTGAACGCGCGTTTTTATCGCCAACTTTACAGTCTTATTTGGTTACATCTTAAGCTATTAGCAAATATACCTTAGCGCTGTATTTGCGAGTAGCTTAAGTTTAATGTCGCTATAAATATGTGATTGTGAATAGTGTATTTTTTAAAGATTGAGGGTGTATTTGCTATGCTATTAGAAACCGCTTTTACACCTATAAGCGCGATTGCAGGTGGCGCCTTAATCGGGCTTTCAGCGATTGTGCTGATGTGGTCTGTCGGTAGGGTTGCGGGGATCTCCGGTATTGTTGCTGGTGCGATGATGGCGCAGGACGACGAGCGCCATTGGCGTCTGATCTTTCTTGCCGGCTTGTTCGGCGGTGCATTTATAGCGTCATTAGTAACCGGAGCCTTGGACGACGTTGTCAGTGTTGCAAGCTCTCCGGTATTAATAGTGGCCGGATTACTAGTCGGCGTCGGCACGCGCATGGGTGGTGGCTGCACATCTGGCCACGGTGTTTGCGGGATTTCGCGTTTCTCGCAGCGTTCGCTAGTGGCGACGGTTGTGTTTATGGTCAGCGGCGCCACGACTGTTTTCGTTATTCGCCATCTGTTGGGAGAGGGGGTATGAGCCGTTGGTTTATTGTTCTAGCTGGTGGATTATTTGGTGCCGGAATCACTATCTCTGGCATGGCAAATCCGGCTAAAGTCCAAAATTTTCTTGATGTTGCCGGTATTTGGGACCCAAGTTTGGCCCTGGTGATGGGTACCGCCTTGCTCATTGCTACACCCGGTTTCTCCTTGGTGTTTAAAATGTCATCGCCTAAATATGCCGAGAAATTTTCCTTGCCGACTCGCAAGGACATTGATGGCAAATTACTTTTAGGCGCGCTGTTGTTTGGGATTGGTTGGGCATTAAGTGGCCTTTGCCCTGCGCCGGCATTGGTTGCCCTGTTAACGGGGGGTTCTAGCTTTTTTATATTTTTGACGGCGATGTTTGCGGGCATGGTACTACACCGATTTGTGTTTAAAGCTTAGTTCGTCGCTTATGGTCGTAGAGCCTGCCAATAGAATAGGCTAATATCTGTTGTGCGAGTACATCGTTAACGGGCAGCAATAACAATAATGGTGAGGATGTAATATGACCGTGACATGCAAATTTACTAAAAGTGTTGATGAAGTTTGGACAGTATTATGCGATCCGGATTTTCGGGTCGAGAGAAGTATTGCGCTAGGCGAGTTAACCGCGGAATGCGACGTTGAAGAAGATGGTGAGACTGTCAAAGTACATATGGTCAGGGAGGTTGTACGCGAGCTTCCCTCGGTATTGGCAAAAATTTTTAATGCTAAACAAGTCTTAACATTTGTCGAAAGTTGGCAGCCCGTTAAAAATGGTTGGCAAGGTACTCTGGCCATAGACGTTAAGGGCCAGCCAGTGCAAATAACGGCTAACGTCTCTTTGTTGGAAACCGCCGACGGTTGCGAGTACAGCGTATCGCACCGATGTAAGGCTAAAATCCCGCTAATCGGCGGAAAAGTTGAAAAATTTATTCTGTCTCAAACGGATTCTGGCGCGGTCGATGAGTTGGACTACCTTAAGACAAAGTTCGCTTAGGCTTGGTATTTTCACGCTGTTGTTGATTTAGGCTGCGACTGTCAATTGATAGTCGCGGTGTTCCCGCAGGGCTGCACTGATATCGGCTGGGGTTTTTAGGCGCTTGATCTTCTCGAATAGCTGCTGAGCTTCGGGATATTCTCTGCGCAAATATCCCAGCCACTGCTTTATTGGTCCACCAACATGACGTGGAGCGCAGTTTGCTACGCTGTCCTTAAATAGCGCCTCCAGCAGTATCAGAATGGATGGCCATTGCTGGCGATGATATTCCTTACCTGACGAAAGAGATTTTATTTCTAAGGCAAGGTCCGGTCTAGCTAGTAGTCCGCGACCTAGCATGACGTCACTGCAGGCGCTCTGCTGCCGACACGACTGGTAATCTGCTGGGCTCCAAACTTCACCGTTAGCGATAACTGGAATAGTTGTAAATTGATGCACTTTTGCGAGTTGATGCCAGTGCGCTGGCGGCTTGTAACCGTCAGCTTTGGTGCGGGCGTGGATGGTGAGGCCATTGGCTCCCGCCTCAGTAATCGCACTCACAACATCAATCAATTTACTGTCATCATTAAAACCGAGTCTAATTTTAGCTGTCACGGGGACATAATCTGGAACAGCGCTGCGCATCGATTTGATGATCTGGTAAAGTAGCTCGGGCTCGTCCAATAGCACTGAGCCTCCGCGATGACGGTTCACGCACTTTGCAGGGCAGCCAAAGTTGGTGTCGATGCCGAGTGCGCCCAAACTTGCTGCCCGCGCGGCGTTTTCACCCATAGGGCCGGGCTCGCCGCCCAGTAGCTGGATATAAACAGGGGTTCCCGATGGCGTTTTGCACCCGTGGTCAAGCTCTGGGCACAGGCGATGAAAGACTCTGGCCGGCAGCAATTGATCGGTTATTCGCACGAATTCAGTAATGCAGCGATCAATGCCACCTATCGCTGTTAGAAGTGCGCGCATACGGGCGTTTACTACGCCTTCCATAGGCGCGAGATGTAGTTGCATAAAAGAGATCAGTGAGTAAAAAAGCTATTGTAGCGCAGCTCAGGCTGTGAGATTAAATAAACTGTTAATTGAGCATGGTTATCCGTGATGATGTGTATAAAGCGATTATATGAAATATTGCTTAGGACTTTGAATGTGAGCTCGGCTAGTGTTTAGCGCTTTACGTGGTGCGTTTTTTGCTTCCGTGACCGTGTTTGCGCTGATTTCTGTAGCGTCGCAATTTCCGGGGATGCGGGCAGCGTTTGAAGAGGCCCGTATTTTCAATGCTGAGAATGCCGATTTGTTCGGTGAAGATCCGTATTTTTATACCCAGCTCAAATTGAAGAAGGTCGACACTAGCGGCAACGGTGACTATGCCGTTATTAGCGTGGATGGTGTTGAACAGCAGTTTCACGCAGGCGATGTGCTGGCGCCGCCGTGTCTGTCGCTAAGCCTTGTTTTAAAAGATGCGGTGTTACTCGATCATTGTGGGAGTTATGCTTTTTTGTCGCTGCGAGAGTCCGTGGCGAGTGTGGCCGCGATGAAATTGCGAGTTTTAAGTGCAAGAGTCGGAGATTTGGTAGAGCGGGAGCCTAATATTGTCGATTTGAGGGGCAATGTAGATGTGCGCCGTTTGGTGTCAGACTACCGCCATCGCTTGTATGATCGGCCGCTATCCTTGCTGGGGGCGATTAAAGTCGATGTGGTCAGCGGTGAGCAAGGGCGAGAGTACTATATATCACCGGGGCGGGATAAATTGATTTTTCCTGCGCTTGCTTTGGAGCCCAATGATCGCATACGGGCGCTTAATGGCGTCGATTTGTCAGGTGGTCAGTCGCTAACGGAGGTCTATGAGCGTTTAGACGATGTAAGCCATATGGCGATCACGATAGAGCGGAATCGCCAGGACTGGGTTGTTATGGTCGACTTTGAGCCAATTGAAGTCGTCTTTAAATAAAAGCCATATCATTGAATTTACTTAATATTTCGATGGTCAATTCGGTAGTATACTCCCAGCGCTTTATGGACAGTCGCTGTTTGCGCGGCAGTCTACTACGACTAACTGGTATAAAATTGGAGGCGAATTGTGAGTGAGTTGAATAAGTGGGAGTGCGTTATTTGCGGTTTTATCTATGATGAGGCTGAAGGTCTCCCTGATGATGGAATACCGGCGGGTACCTTGTGGGCTGATGTACCTGACGACTGGGAATGTCCAGACTGTGGAATAAGTAAGTTTGACTTTGATATGGTCGCTGCTTGAAGTAACGCTAAACAGGCGGCAGCTTGGCAGGCAAAATCAGCCTTTTTATTGAAAATTGCGCTGTGACTGTGCCTGATCAAGCTGACCCTCTGTTACACTGAGCCGATTGGTTAATAGCTTGGGTTAAAGTGATGAAATCAATAAAATTGTTCGGACTACTCGGTGTGGTTTACCTTATCTCGGCGTGTGCACCAGAGATAGGTAGTGATGTCTGGTGTGCAGGCATGGATAAAAAAGCCAAGGGTGATTGGTCAGCTAATGAAGCAACGGATTATGCTAAGCACTGTGTTTTTAAATAAAAGGCTGGCAAATATATGTTTGAATTGGATCAGTATTAGTAATGTAATACGACAATATCGTGACTACAAAACCGGATTTTGGCCCTTGGTCACGGTTTTGGTAAAACAGATGTCATATTGTTCGTCTATTATTCTGCGCTTCGCGGCAATTTTGGGGTAAGTCTGAGACGTGGATCGTTCTGTGACATTAACAAGAGTTTTTCCTCCGCGCGCGGCTGTCGCTGCGAATGTGCTGCTGTGGGCAATGTTATTAGCCGGCTTAGCGGCCTTATGTTGGCAGATATCAGCGTGGTTGCGTGATCCTGCGCTACCCACTGCGGTTGTAAGCGCCGAGAGCCCAGAACTAGGCGCTGCGCAAGCGGCTAGTGGTTTTTACGATATTCAAAGTTTGCTCGGAGTACCTTTGTTTGGAATGCCGCCAGTCAGCGAAGTTGCAGCGGTTGAAGCCCAGCAGGATGTTCGTCGCAGCAGCTTGAAAATCACCGTTATCGGTTTGGTCTCCGGCGCGGATGAGCGAGGTGTTGCGGTGCTTCGCCACGGTAGCAAGACCAAGGCTTATATCGTTGGCGAAAAAATTGAGGTCCCGGGTTCGGTGCGCCTGCTAGCTGTGCTCGCTGACTACATCATTATAGAAAATAATCGTAAACGCGAGAAAATCGAACTCGATAAAAAAGCCGATCTGGCTGGCATTAGTAGCGCCGCTGCTCCTAATATATCCGACAGCAATACCATAGATCTGGATACCCCTGAGATTCGCCGCTTAATCGGCAACGCGAGAGACACGGTACAAAATAGTCCCCTGATGTTGGCGCGATACTTCTCGGTAAGCCCTGTTAATGAGGGCGGTCGCCTGGTTGGTTATGAAATAAAACCGGGCCGAGATAAACGCCTGTTTGAAGAATTATCGTTGCAGCTTGGCGATGTTGTGCTGTCTGTTAACGGCCAGTCCGTTGTGGATTTGCAGCCTCAAGAATTGTTTAAGCTCATGCAAAATACCACATCCTTTGAACTGCTGGTTCAACGTGCCGACACCATACTCACCAAAAGATTTGATATATGAAATTGTTACTACGTAAATTCTGTCTTGTTTTAGGGCTTATTGTCGCGTTCTCTGCAAGCGCGTTCGCGGAAAGTTTTGATCTTGATATGCAGAATGTCGATATTGGTGAGTTTATTAACACTGTTGCGAAACTTACCGGCAAAACCATCGTGGTAGATAGTCGTGTCAAGGGTAAAATCAGCGTTGAAAGTCACCGTAAATTAGATGCCGAGGAGCTGTATCAGATCTTCCTGTTGCAACTTGGGGTAGAAGGTTACTCGGCGATTGAGGTGGGTGATGGGATTTTAAAAGTTATTCCCAATCAAGCGGCGAAAATTGAAGGTATAAGAGTGCAGTCTGATCGCTCCTCAATTGGTCGCAGCGAGTCGATTGTTACGCGTATTGCCCAATTGCAGAACGCGGATGCAGATGAATTGGTGAAGTCTTTGCGTCCATTGGTCGACAATAAGGTGGGCGTGATTACCAGTTACGCTGATTCGAATATTATTTTAATTACAGACAGGGAGTCGAATGTACGACGCCTAATGTCGATTGTGAATGCGGTTAACTCGGTCGATACCCAGCTAATGGAAACTGTGGTGCTGGAGCATTCTTCGGCGGAGGAAGTGGAGCGAATCTTAACCAAGGTGTTATCTCAGCAGACGCGTAAGCGTGGTGCTGCAAAGCCGGTAGTGGCAGCTGATCCGCGCACAAATACTCTTATACTGTTTGGCGACGATGACGCTCGCTCGTATTTGCGACGTCTCGTGAAGGATCTAGATAGTGAAGTTAGCAACCAATCTAATATTCGTGTTCGCTATTTGAAATATGCCAAGGCGGCAGATATTGCGCCGGTTCTTAAAAGTATTAGCGACACCCTGATTAAAGGCGACGAGGCAGCTAAGTCAGCTGCGGGCAATAGTGGATCGTCGATGATCAATATTGAAGCCCATGATCAAACCAATTCCATCGTGATGTCAGGCAGCCCACATATTATTGATAATCTGGAGTCGGTGATCGCTGATTTAGATATTCGTCGTGCGCAGGTATTGGTTGAAGCAATTATCATCGAAGTGTCGGACAACCGTGCCAAAGAGTTGGGTGTGCAGTGGTTATTTAAGGGTGGATCCTCCGGGAATGTCCCTGCTGGCGGCATCAATTTTGGTGGCGGTGCCTCGGGTAGTGGCAGCGCGCCAGGTATTATCAGCCTACTTGCTGGTGCAGAGGCTGCGGCAGCGGCAGTGAGCGGCGTGAGAGGTGCGGCATTTGGCTTGGGCAAACTTAAAGATGGCGCGTTTAGTTTTGCCACTCTGATAACTGCATTGGCTAATGACACTGAGTCGAATATCTTGTCCACACCCAGCTTATTAACGCTCGATAACGAAGAGGCGTCAATTCTGGTTGGGCAGGAAATTCCGGTTGTTACCGGTTCAACAGCGAGTTCGACTAATGCCAATCCTTTTCAAACCATTACACGTCAGGAAGTTGGTATAAAGCTGCTATTTACCCCGCAAATCAACGAAGGGGATGCAGTGCAGCTTGATATAGAGCAAGAGGTTTCCTCGCTCAGTCCGTCCACCGGGGCGGCCGATGTTATTACCAATAAACGGACGATTAAAACTTCCGTGTTGGTCAATGACGGTGCAACGATTGTGCTTGGTGGTTTGATTGATGACCAAGTGACAGAGCAATCCGCTAAAGTGCCTTTACTTGGTGATATTCCGATACTGGGTCGTCTATTCCGCTCAGACAGTACCACTAAGGTGAAACGGAATTTGATGGTATTTATTCGTCCGACTATTGTGCGTGATCAGGGTACTCTATCGGAACTAAGTGCGCGTAAATATAACTATATTCGTGCTGAGCAATTGGTAAAGTCTGAGCAGGGAATTAACTTATTCCCCTTTAGCGACTTGGCAGTACTACCCGAGTGGACTGGAATGGATCCATCTCCGCCAGGTATTTTACCTAGCAAGCCGGTACCACCACCGATGACGCCCGCTGAAGATGCGGTGGAAAAAAAGCAGCGCAAACTGTCCGGTGAGAATCAGCCGGCACCGGTTCAGCAATAATATGAGGCAGCTTCTTAGTTACCCGTTTGCACGTAGTAATCGCGTGTTGGTCGAAGAGAGCGACAGTGGCTTCGACGTGCTGTGCTGTAAAGAAACGCCTGCTACCGCGATAGCAGAAGTTCAGCGTGTGCTGGCTGGGCCGGTGTGCTTAAAACTCTGCGAAGAAAAAGTTCTGCAAGATAAAATTAATGAGACATTTCAGCGCCAGCAAGGCGATGCGATGTCGGCGATGGGCGATATCTCAAGTGAAGTCGATCTCGATCGTCTTGCAGAAGAAATCCCTGAGTCACAAGATTTGCTCGATGCACAGGATGACGCTCCCGTTATTCGCTTGATTAACGCCTTATTTGGCGAAGCCCTGAAGTTGGACGCATCTGATATTCATATTGAGACTTACGAAAAAACCATGTCGGTGCGCTTGCGGGTCGACGGTATATTACAAGAAGTGTTGACCCCAAGTCGGCGTTTGGCGCCGTTACTGGTATCGCGAATTAAAGTGATGTCGCGCTTAGATATTGCCGAGAAACGGGTTCCTCAGGACGGTCGGGTTTCACTGCGTATTGCCGGCCGCTCCGTTGATGTCCGGGTGTCAACAATTCCATCTAATTATGGCGAACGCGTGGTTATGCGATTGCTAGACAAACAAGCCGCGCGAATTGACATTGATCAGCTCGGAATGCCTGAGAAAACCCTATCTGCATTAAAAGACCTGCTCCAGCAGCCCAATGGGATTCTTTTGGTTACTGGGCCTACTGGCTCAGGGAAAACCACCACCCTATACGCGGGGTTAATGTCTTTGAATGACCGTCGCCGCAATATTCTGACGGTAGAAGACCCTGTTGAATATGATATCGACGGTATTGGTCAGACTCAGGTGCACACCAAGGTTGGGATGACATTTGCGCGGGGACTTCGCGCTATCCTTCGCCAGGATCCCGACGTGGTTATGCTGGGCGAGGTGCGCGACCAAGAGACCGCAGAGATCGCTGTGCAAGCGTCACTAACGGGTCATATGGTGTTGTCGACATTGCATACCAATACCGCTGTCGGCGCGGTGACTCGCTTGGTCGACATCGGTGTCGAACCGTATTTGATTGCATCGAGTTTGAAAGGGGTTTTAGCCCAGCGATTGGTGCGTAAGCTTTGTCAGCACTGTCGGCATGAGATTGTTCTAGACAAAACTGAAGCGAGATTGCTCGGTGATCCGACCGTCGAGGGTCAGAAAGCATTTAACGCAGCTGGCTGTGACATGTGTCAGCACACGGGTTATAAAGGCCGTCAGGGTGTCTACGAGTTGCTAGTGGTTGATCGCGAGGTGGGCGAGCTGATTCACAATCGCGCAAGCGAACAAGATATTTTGCGCAAGGTTGGCAATCATATGCCTTCTTTGATGGATGAAGGTCGACGCCTAGTATTAGCGGGTCAAACCAGCCTAGATGAATTGCTGAGAAGTGTGCGAGAGGGCGGTGATGCCGGCCTTTGAATATCGCGCGCTTGATGCCAATGGGGCTAATAAGAAAGGGATTGTTGAGGCTGATTCCGGCCGGCAGGCGCGCCAGTTATTGCGCGACCAGCAATTATTTCCGCTAGATATAAAACAAACTCGCGAAAAAACCCGTGCCGAAAATGCGCGTCGCAGTTACGGTCGCTCGCGGGTCAATATTGCCGACCTCGCCTTATTTGTTAGGCATCTTGCGACCTTGATTCAGTCTGGTATTCCGCTTGAAGAAGCCTTGGCGGCCACTGCCAAACACACCCGCAAAGCTTATTTAAAACGTGTGGTCTTGGATCTGCGGGCAAGGGTGTTGGAAGGACATTCATTGGCTGAGGGTTTGAATGAGCACCCCCAGGTATTTAATCCTGTCTTCAGAGCGCTGGTGAGTTCCGGTGAAAAGTCTGGCGACCTGGGTTTAATTCTGGATCAGCTGGCTGACTATACCGAAGACAGTCAAAAGCTACGTGGGGTCATCGTTCAGGCAGCCATGTATCCGCTGGTATTGTTATTCGTTGCGCTGTCGGTTATTGCCGCGCTGATGGCCTATGTGGTTCCTAAGGTCACCGCGCAATTTGCCCACTACGATCAAGCGCTGCCAATGCTGACCCGTATATTGATTACCTTGAGTGATGGTTTGGCGGCAAATTGGGCTTATATACTGATTATTATTGCTGCAATAGCCGTAAGTATTAAATGGTGGCTAAGTTCACCCGAGCGACGCCTGCGAGCAGATAAAGCCATATTAAAGATTCCGCTTTGGGGGGTGTTGATGCTGGAGCTAGATGCCTCGCGGATGCTCAGAACCTTGTCTATTCTGATGTCCTCCGGGGTGCCGTTTTTAGAAACCTTGAAAGTGGCCTGCGACACCTTGTCGAATCAGCATTTGAAGAAAAGTATGGCAATCGTTCGTGAGCAGGTCCGGGAAGGTAAGAGTTTTAGCCGTTGTCTGCAAGAGCAGGCCGAACTTCCCCCGTTGGCAATTTATATGATAGCGAGCGGTGAGACCAGTGGTGAAATGGAAGCTATGACGCAGCGCGCTGCAAGTAATCTTGAACGCGAATTACAGGCACGGGTACAGATGTTTGTGACCTTGTTCGAACCACTTTTGATTGTGGTTTTGGGGGGCGTAGTATTATCGATTGTATTGGCGATTATGCTGCCAATACTGCAGTTGAATAATCTGACACAGTTTTAGGAGGTTTTGTCGGTATGTTGGTATCTAAATTTAAAGATAAAGAAAAAGCGCGTCAGAGTGTCAATGGCAAAAAAGGATTTACGACAAAGCAAGGCGGTTTCTCCTTGCTGGAAATCATGGTTGTTATTGTCATTATGGGCTTATTAGTTGCGGTAGTAGCCCCGAATGTGCTCCAAAACCAAGATCGGGCCATGGTCGAAAAATCACGTGCAGATATTTCAGTGTTAGAGCAAGCGCTGGACATGTACAAGCTTGATAACCATGTTTACCCAACCACAGATCAAGGCTTACAGGCTTTGGTCAAACGTCCTGAGACTGGCGCTGTTCCGAAAAGCTACCGCAGTAACGGCTATATAAAGCGCTTGCCAGAAGATCCATGGGGCAATCCTTATATATTTATTCAGCCCGGTGAGCATGGCGCGTTTGACTTGTATTCAACGGGTGCAGATGGAGAAGAAGGTGGTGAAGAACTGGCCAGCGACATCGTTAACTGGCAGGAATAATCGAGGCTTTTCATTACTGGAGCTGATGGTTGTTATTTTTATCATCGGCTTACTTAGTGGCGTTGCCGCACTCACTCTGCCGTCTAAAGACGGCGGGGCTTTGCTGCAAGAGCAGCGTTATAAATTGATAGGGCATCTGCGAAGCGCGCGAGCCGAGGCGGTGTTCAGCGGCCGCAGTCTAGGTTTGGCGTGGGAACAGCAGCGCGGACGATTTTATGTACTGACCGCGCAAGGTTGGGAAGGGGTTCAACAAGGGGTTTTAGCAAAAGGGCTAGCACTCGATGAACGCGTGACTTCCTTGATTAGCGTTGCCGGTGAACCAATTAAAGATGCGACGGATGGCGCTGACTCCGACGAACAAGATGACAGCCCGGAAACAACGCCACAAATATTGTTTCTTGGTGACGGGCAGATTTCTCCTTTTGAATGGCGTTTGTCATCCGAGGGAGCAGAGTCTTTAGGCCTCGACGAACAGTTAACCATAGAGCGCTGATGAGTATATTGTCGATTCACAAACACCATCGTCAATCTCGTGCTCGCCGCAGCAGGGGCTTCACTCTGCTGGAAATTATGGTGGCCTTGGTTATTTTTGCCACGGCAGCAGTCGCGCTGAGTAAAAGCTTGACGGAGAGTGCCAACAGCGTCGGCGCGATAGAACAGCGCCAGTTTGCCGACTTGGTTGCCCACAATGTACTGGTTGATATTCTTCGTGACGGTTACGGTAATAGTAATAGCGGTAAAGTGACGTTAGCGGGGTTTGATTATCGCTGGCAGCGCAGTGTTCAGGAAACACCGCACCCAGATATTCGTCGTGTCGATGTGGAGGTGTATTTGAGTTCTGGCAAGGACATTCTCGCCACTCGTTCGGCGTTTCTTGGTAAATGAACAAGCTGATGCATAGGAGCCAAGAAAGAGGTTTTACCTTGGTCGAGCTACTTATCGCTGTTGGCATTATGGCGTTATTGGGTACGGTAGGCGCGTTGCTGTTAAATACCTCCTTGGAGAATCAAGCCGCCATCGAAACCCGACAACAGGCTTTAGAGCGCGTGGCCTTAGCGCTGACAGTGTTCAGACGTGATTTAGAACAGATTACTCCCCGTATTCCCCGCGATGAACAGGGCGATGCGATGGCCGCGAATATTGTCGCGGAGCAAGTGGGAGAGGATAGCGAGCTAGAATTTGTGCACGGCGGCAGACGGGTATTGCCGGGCAGAGGTTTAAGTAGCACGCTTGAGCGGGTGCGTTACGTGCGCGAAGATAAAGAACTTATAAGATACAGTGCTGCGGTTGCTGACCCAGCGGGAAGTACCACCTGGCAGCGTCAGGTATTACTCAATGACGTTAGCGACTTTGTCGTAGAGTTGTGGGACGGTAATCGCTGGTCGGTGTTTTGGCCACCCAGCACTCAGGTAAATGCCACACAGCCAAGATCCTTGCGGATGACAATGTCGACCGGTGTGTGGGCGGATATTCAGTTGAACGTGTTATTACCCGAGTTGTTGCAATGAATGTGCCGGGTAAACAGCGCGGCGCGGCGTTAATGATGGTGCTTCTCATTGTGTCGATTATGGTGGTGCTCGCCGTTAGCTTAATTGATGGTGTGCGGTATAGCAGCCAGCGACTATTGAATCAGCGATTGATGGATCAAGGGTATTGGTATGCACTTGGCGGCGAGCGCATTGCGGTTTTTGCGTTAGAAGATGCGGCCGATGATGCGGTGACTGCGCTAAATCAGGACTGGGCTAGAAAAGATATTGTATTCCCGATAGAAGGCGGTTCTATTGCTGGCTTGGTGAGCGATGAACAGGCGTGTTTTAACCTGAATTCGCTATATCGGGCAGAGCCGGCGACGGGCGCTGCCGAAGACGTCACCGGGGCAGAGCAGGTCTTTACTGCACTGTTAGAAAACTTGGAGATTTCGCCACAGCGGGCGGAGTTTATTATTGGTCGCACCCAGGATTGGATCGACGAGGATTTTTCTCCTGAAGGCATCTACGGCGCTGAGGATCTAAGCTACACCGCCTTGGATTACCCCTATTTGCCGCCTAATAGTTTATTAGATTCAGTGAGTGAAATGGGTTTATACGCTGAGTTTGAAGAAGATGAGCAGAAACGCATAGAACCCTATGTGTGTGCGCTACCCGAAGTGAATACTACCATTAATGTGAATACCTTAACGGCGGATAAAGCGGCCTTGTTGGCAGCGGCAATTGCCAATGTGCTGTCGGTAGAGGAAGTGAATGCAGTACTGGAAAGCAGGCCAGAAAACGGCTGGGCGGATACGGCTAGCTTTGTCACTGCGCTGAACTTACCAACGGGTGAGGTCTTGCCCGCCAAGCTTTTACAAGGCATTGGTGTAAAGTCATATTATTTTAAGGGTTTGGCAGATGTGTTTTACGAACAACGTCAAATGCGTTTGTTTAGCCGAGTGGTGTTAAAAAACGGCAAGGCAATTGTTTATGGCCGCGAGTATGGAGAAGTTTTTTGACTGCGTTTTTATTAATTGATTTACCCCTGACGCCGGAGGCACCGGTCACGTGGTTGCACTGGGATAATGATCACTCCAGTGTGATTGCGGAGGGTGTATTGGCTAATGCGAGTGAACTGTCAAGCTTGGCCGACAGGGCTGAGGGTGCGTCGTGCTATGTGTTGATTCCCGGCGAAGCGGTGAGTGCGCATCGGGTTGTACTCCCAAAAGGGGGGCGAGTCGGTTTGTCGGCATTACCGTTCCAGTTGGAAGATAAGCTCTGTGGCGATCTCGATAGCGTGCATATTGCTACCGTTACTATAAAAGCGAACGAGCCGGCTGATGTACTGGTGGTCGGACGTGACTTGGCCGCTTACTGTTTAGACGTTCTGCGCAGCAGTGGCCTGCGTGTTAAGGCCTTATTGCCAGATTATGCGGTCTTGCCAGAAAATGCGGTGGTGGTAACTGAACATCAAGTGGCAGCAAATTTTCACGCCCATTCAGCGGGTGTCGCTACGGCTAACTTTTCGGTGTGGCAGCAGTTAGCAACAGCGGGCGAGCAAGCAGACCAAGATGTGCAGTGGTATTTTAGCAATGACTATCGCGGCGAATTGACTGAGCACGCGCCAGCTAATGCCATTCACTGTGAAGGTCGTTTACACGCATTCGCAAGCAACTTCGCGCCGTGGCCGCTGTCTCTGCTGAGCGGTAATTATGTGCTTAAAGATGAGGGTGATGAGGCCTTGGGTCGTCTGCGCTGGCCGCTGATATTACTTGCGTGCTTACTGCTCGTTCATTGGTTTGGCTTAGCGGTGCAAACTCGCACTATGACCCTTGAAATCGCGGCCCTTGATAAAGGCATGGTCGAAATTTATCAGCAGGCATTCCCCGGCGCTAGAGTGGTTAATGCGCGAAGCCAAATGCGTAGTCAGTTGAACGCCTTGGAAAATGCCGGTAGCAATGGGGCAATGATGCCCTGGTTAGACAAGGTGGCGGCGGCAAGCCGTGGTCGCAGCAATATTAGTCTGAGCCAACTTAACTATGAAAATGATCCGCCGGTGATGAAGTTATTAGTGAAAGCGACGTCTTACGAGGTTGTAGATCAGTGGCTTGCGGCGCTAAAAGCGCAAGGCCTTGATGTCAATCGTGGCGCTTTCGGTCAGGAGGATAGTGGTATCGCAGGGCAGGTGAGTATCAGAGGAGCGGCGCAATGAAATTGCTAGATCGACTGCTAGAAGGACGTAACGAGCGCGAACGCCAGATTGTTATTATCGGTGGCGCCTTAGCGATTCCGCTTATCATTTGGATGGTGATTTGGCAGCCTTTATTAAGCGCCAACTCAGCGGCTGAAACTCGCTTGGAACAGCGGCGTGGGTCGTATGCTTGGATGCAGCAGGCATCATCAAAAATTCAATCTATGCGTGGGTCTGGATCTCAGTCTGCGGCTATCTCAGGTTCGCCTCAGCAGCAGATTACCGGCGCTGCAGCGGCACTCTCAGTGAATATTAATCGTATCGAGCCGCAGTCATCAGGTCGTTACAGCGTATGGGTTGCTAGGAGTGACTACAGCAGCGCGGTGCGATTTATTGAAACTTTATCGGTGGCAGGTATGACCTTACATTCTGCAAATATTACCTTGTTGGATTCGCCAGGCAGTGTCTCCCTGCGGGCGTCGCTGGGTGCTAGTGAATGAAGCGCAATCTATGGGTTTTTATTGGGATATTCTTTTTTGTTATTTGTTTAATAGTGGCTACGCCCGCATGGGTGGTGCGTGATGTATTGGTTAATCAGCAGCCCGCGATGGCCTTGGGCAATTTCAGTGGTCGAGTCTGGCGCGGTGAGTTAGACATGGTTCAATACCAGGGGATTACCCTTGGCGGTGTTCGTTGGACCTTAAATCCACTGGGACTTTTTACCGGCGTTCCTTTGGCTATAGCAATGTCCGAACCTGTTCAGGGCGACGGAGATGTTGGTATCGGTAGTGGGGATACCTTGCAGTTGCGCAACGTTAATATCGAAGGCGAGCTGGCTAGGCTTTTGAATGCTATGAAGGTCCCCAGTATGGGCTTTGATGGCGGGATCTCTTTGTTCTTGGAGGAGGCCAAAATTAACGCGGGTGGCTGTCTTTCTGTCACTGGCACCATAAGCTTGGACGCGCTATCAGGCGATATTGATGGTGTTGAGAACATTGCCCCGGTAACGGCCAGCTTACGCTGTGAAAATAAGCGCATTGTTTTAGATGTTGATGAAAACAATGCTGCCAAGGTTCGTGGGGTAGTGCGCATTTCTGTTAGTGGTCAAATTAATGGCCAGCTATTGCTCACACCTGCGGCGGGCACCCCACTGTTTGCAAGCTTGACCCAATTTATGGGTCGGCCTGCCAATGGCAAAGATTTTATATTGCGGCTGTAGTTAAAAAATAAAAAGATGAACAGCCCTTTTATATTATTAAAAGGGTTTTGCGCGCTTCTCGCCTAGATCAATAACCACATAAACTGGCATAGCGGTCACGATGAAAGTTGCTATCCCCGAGTATTTGGGTAGCAACCCGTGACCTTTTTAGAAAAAAACCGATATCTAGTTCATCAGTAACGCCAATACCTCCGTGCATTTGTACGGCCTCGTTAGTCACCAATTCAAAGACATCGTTAAGGCTCGCCTTGGCAAGACTGGCCAATTGAGGTAAGTCCGCTCTTTTGTCATCAATGGCCGAGAGTGCATCAAGTACCACCGACTGTGATAGCTCTAATTCGATATACATTTTGGCGGCGCGGTGCTGCAGTGCTTGAAAGCTACCAATTTTTACACCGAACTGATCGCGCTCCTTCAAGTAAGCGATAGTGCGCTCAAAACACTCCTTGGCGGCGCCTAACATTTCAGCAGCTAGGCAAATACGGCCATAGTCCATTGCGGTGTTAAGAATGTTTTGGCTCTGGATGGCATCACCAATTAGCGCCGACTGATTCACGCGAACTTGGTTGAATTCAATAGTGGCGTTATTGCGGCTGTCGATTAAATGATGGCGGCGGCGATCAATACCATTGGCATTGGCATCGACAATAAACAATCCGATTCCCGATTCCATTGTGGTGGCGACAATAAGTTGATCGGCGCTGTGACCATCTAGCACAAAGACTTTTTTGCCGTGAATAATAAAGTCGTCGCCATCGGCGACTGCGGTGGTCGCGAAGCCCGTTGTCTGATGATGCGGTTTTTCTTCTAATGCCAGCGCCAAGCTGATCTCGCCAGCGGCGATGCCCGGCAATAACGCAGATTTCTGTTCCTCGCTGCCGCCCTCAATAATGATGGTTGAGCCGAGCACAACGGTGGAGAATAGGGGGGAGGCTGCCAGGGTGCGGCCACTTTCTTCTATAACGGCGCCCAGTCCCATATAGCCAAAATCCAAGCCATCATAGGCTTCTGGTAACACCATGCTGGCCCAGCCAAGCTCAACCATCTGCTGCCAGTGTTCACGCTTGTATCCAAGCGCATCTTTTTGATCGCGTAATGCGCGCAATGCTGATACCGGCATTACTCGGCTTATAAAATCTTTGGCGGTATCTTTGAGCAATCTTTGCTCTTCGTTTAGTACCAGTGTCATATTCCGCTCTCCGGTGTGTTCACGGTGTCGATGAATTAGCGTGCCTGCGCGCGTGTTTTTGCGCCGGCTCTGTTAAGTAATCCTATTTGGTCTTACTAAGTGGGCAAGCCCAGCACCCGTTTTGCAATGATATTTAGTTGGACCTCGGATGTGCCGCCGGCGATAGAAAGTGCTTTAGAAAACAGCCATCCGCGGTTGGTGAGCAATTCATCGGCGTTGAATTCATCGTCGTTCCAACCCAATGCGCGCTGTCCGAGGATTGCCATGAGAACCTCTTCTTTGCGCTTGCTTTCTTCTGTGCCCACGTATTTCATAATTAAAGGGACGTTGTTGTCCGCAACGCCATTGATGCGTTCTTCAAAGCTGCGAAAATGCGTTAGGCCAATTGCGCGGTAGGCCATTTCGTGGCTGACTAACTGCTCACGTAGGGCGTGATCCCGTAGCTTGCCACTGCTGTCTAAACCCACGTATTCAATTCCCGCCTGAACGGGGCTAAAGCTTGGGCCCGGGGTGTCGCCCCCAATTTCAGCCATGAGTTTGCGTTCGTGTTTCAACAAGGATTTGGCGACTGACCAACCTTTATTGAGTTCGCCTATCAGATTGGCCTTGGGAACTTTTACATTGTCAAAGAAGGTTTGGCAGAATTCGGATTCGCCGCTAATTAACTCAATAGGCGTGGTTGAAACACCGGGATTGTCCATGTCTATTAGGAGAAAACTAATACCTTCTTGTTTCTTTGCATCGGGGTCAGTGCGGACTAGACAAAATATCCAGTCAGCCTTATCCGCATTAGTCGTCCAGATTTTTGCGCCGTTTACCAAAAAGTGATCACCGTGGTCTTCTGCGCGTGTTTGTAAGCTGGCTAGATCGGAGCCCGCGCCGGGTTCGGAGTAGCCCTGACACCAGCGCACGTCACCGCGGGTAATACTTGGAATATGTTGCTGACGTTGTTCTTCGGTACCATATTCTAGTACCGCTGGGCCAAGCATCCAGATGCCAAGATCGAATAAGGGAGTTCGGCAGCCCAAGCGCTTCATTTCGTCCCTTAATACTTTAGCTTGGCGCTCGTCTAAACCGCCACCGCCGAGTTCAAGCGGCCACTCAGGCGCGGTCCAGCCTTTATCGCGCATGCGCTCAAACCAAAGTTTGGCGTCTTGGTTAGGGAAGACTTTATTTTTTCCTGCCCAGACTTGTTCTTCACGCGTGATGGGCGTGCGCATTGCCGGCGGACAATTTTCTTCTAACCATGCATGTACAGTTTGGCGAAATTGATCGAGATCGCTCACGTCGGTCTCCTTAAAGTAGAGGGTCTATCATCTAATATATATGGTCGCGTTGAGCTCATTTTTACTTTAATGGGGCCGGCGATTATGGTGAGCTCAGCTTAGTCGACGAGGCTTTAAAGACAAGGACGAAACACGTCACACTGACTATCAAAAGCGGTCATGCCGCTGGGCAAAACGGTATCTATTCATGGCAGCACGGTGTGCTTGGTCTGTTCTTTTGAACTTCTAGGTGATGTGATCCCCGGGGGGTAGACGTCCTTGGTCAATGTCTGCCATCTTAAAGTCAGATTGAACTTACTTTGGCAAAAATAATAACAGGTAGGAATATGAAGCGATTTGAGAATAAAGTAGTGCTAGTGACCGGCGCGGGATCGGGTATTGGTCGGGCGAGCGCGCTGCGTTTGGCTGCCGAAGGCGGCAAAATCTGGTGTACAGATATCAACGAAGCTGATCTCAATACTTTGATTGATGAAATTAAAACGGCAGGCGGTATGGCGATCGCCTACCGGTTTGATATCAGCGAAATCGGTGGCGCAGAACTCTGTATTGACGCCTGTGTCACTGAGTACGGTGGCTTAGATGCCTTGGTCAATATGGCGGGAATTCTGCGATTTTCCAATTGCCACGAACTCGGCTTGGACATTTGGGATCAGTTGATTTCGGTAAATCTCACCGGCACTTTTATGCTTTGCAAAGCGGCGTTACCGGAGCTGCTAAAAACTAAGGGCAATATCGTTAATGCGGCATCGACAGCTTCCTTACAAGGCTTGCCTTGGGGCGCGGCCTATGCGGCAAGCAAAGGCGGCGTACTGGCGATGACCCGCAGTATCGCCGTGGAATATGCCAAGCGCGGTGTGAGGGCAAATTGTGTCTGCCCCGGCGACATTAATACCAATATGGTGCAGGGCTTAAGCTTTCCTGCTGATGCAGATTTTGATTTATTGTCGAGAATCACATCATTAACCGGTGCAAAGGGGCCTGAGGTTGTCGCTGGCGTTATTGCGATGCTGGCATCTGAAGATGGATGCCATATTACTGGCGAACACATTCGTGTAGATGGTGGAATACTGGCCTAAGCACGGATTCACCAACATATAGGGTGCTAAATTCTGGTCGCCATCCGAAGTCTCTGCCATCATAGGGTGGTGATGATTTAACGGAGGCGATTTCCCTAATGGATACTTTTATTCTGGCTATTGACCAGGGCACCACAAGTTCACGAGCCATTGTATTTAATGCGCAGGGCGAAACCTGTGGTGTTGGTCAGCAGGAGTTTACCCAGTATTACCCGCGGGATGCCTGGGTAGAGCATGATCCAGAAGAAATTTGGGAGACGACGCTAAATAGCTGCCGTAAGGCCCTCGCCGCGGCCGGGATTGCCGCCGCAAATGTTGCCGGAATTGGTATTACTAATCAACGCGAAACGACTATCGTTTGGGATAAAAAAACCGGTGAAGCCGTTTATCCCGCTATTGTCTGGCAGGATCGACGCACCGCGGCGCGCTGCGCAGAACTCAAAGCGCAGGGTGTAGAAGATATTGTGTCACGGCGCAGCGGCTTGTTACTCGACCCGTATTTTTCCGGCAGCAAAGTCGGCTGGATACTAGATAATGTCAGTGGCGCAAGAGCGCGTGCAGAGGCCGGGGAGTTGGCTTTTGGTACTGTAGATAGCTTTTTGCTATGGCGATTGACCGGCGGAAAGCGACATGCCACTGATGCTAGTAATGCCTCAAGAACCTTACTTTTTAATATCCATACCCAGCAATGGGATGCCGATCTACTGGCGCTCTTTAGTATTCCTAGCGCTATGCTGCCAGAAGTCAAAGACAGCTGTGACGACTATGGCAGCACTGATAGTCGCTGGTTTGGTGCATCGATTCCCATCTGCGCGCTGATTGGCGATCAGCAGGCGGCAACCGTGGGTCAGGCTTGTTTTACTCCGGGTATGGCAAAAAGCACCTATGGCACCGGATGTTTCGTAGTGTTGAATACCGGCTCGGTCGCCGTGCGCTCTGAACACAGATTGTTAACCACGGTAGCTTATCGGATACGTGGCGAAGTCTGTTACGCTCTTGAGGGCAGCATATTTGTTGCCGGTGCCGCGGTGCAGTGGTTGCGTGACGGTCTGAAGTTAATTGGTTCTGCAGCTGAAACACAGCCCTTGGCAGAAAGTGTAGAGAGTTCCAATGGCGTCTATATGGTACCGGCCTTTACAGGTTTAGGTGCGCCATATTGGGATCCGGATGCCCGTGGTGCCATTTTCGGCTTAACCCGCGATACGGGTATCGCCCATATAGCCAGGGCGACCTTGGAGTCGGTGTGTTATCAAACCCGCGACTTACTGGAAGCGATGCGCGGTGATGGCGCAGACTTTGAAACTCTGCGAGTTGATGGCGGTATGGTTGCTAATAATTGGGTAGTACAGCGTTTAGCCGATATGTTGGACTGCCGCTGTGAGCGACCTTTGGTGACTGAAACAACGGCATTAGGTGCCGCGTATTTAACGGGCTTACAGCTTGGTATTTATAGCTCCTTAGAGGAGATTGCAGCATTGTGGCGGTGTGAGAGTGGCTTTGATCCCTCAATGAACGAAGTGGATAGAGCGCGACGTTACACTGGCTGGAAGAACGCGGTGTCTCGCGTGCGCAGCACCTATTAATTGTGATTTACGTGCATCAGTAATAGCTTGCAATGGCGTCATTAAGTGACGCCGCAGTTAGGGCCATAAGTACAGAGACAGATTGTCAGTATTGGGCGGCAGACGTGGTGGCCTTGAGCGTATTCAAGCCCCATTTCTTTTGAAATATGCAGTGCTGCTCGTCTCTCGATACCCTCTACAATTACTTTCTTACTGAGGCTATGACTTATTTCAACTATTGATTTGGCCAGCGTGCGATCTTGCTCACGTTCGTGAATAAAGCGCAAAAAGGCTGGTCAATTTTAATGTATTCAACGGCCAGATCACGGACATACATCAAACGATGTTAAGCCTACACCAAAATCCTCGAAGGCGATTTTTGCGCCTATGGTTTTGAAATAGTTGAGGAGCTCACGGGTAATACTCAAATTTGATATGGCATCGGTTTCGACTATTTCGAGAATAAGCCGGTATTGCTTGTCGCTGGTTACTGAATTAAGTCTTCTATGTTGTTTGCGCTCCGACCACAATAGCCAAGCTATACGGCAAGAATTTAAAACGCTGGGGCCGTTAGTATTTCCCTAATGTTTGCTCAAAACATTCCACAATCCAATTTCTTGCTAACACGATTCGTTTTACCTTGCGCAGGTCTCGATGAAAAACCATGTAGGGGGTCCGCATGGGCACGGGGGGGCTAGGAATCTCAATCAAACCTAGACGTTCGGCGATAAACTTTGGCACCATAGAAATACCGCAGCCTCCTAAAGTGGCGGTACAGAGTGTGCGAACACTGCTGGATTTTAAAACTACTTGATGAGCCAGGCCATACTTCGAAAACCATTCAGCCTCGGGGATTGCACCAAAGCTATTATCCATTCCAAGGAAATTCTCATTTTGAAAATTGAGCGTGCTAGGATCTCTCCCGTTTAAGTAAGCATCAGAGGCATACAAACCTTGCTTGAACGACGGCAGGCGCTTGATCATCAGGTTGTCGTGCTCTGGCCGATTCAGGCGAATAGCAATATCAGCTTCGCGCTTTGATAAACTAACGTTGGCCGTAGACACACTTAAGGTCAGGCGAAGTTCGGCATTGCTGGTTAAAAAATTGGCAAGTCTGGGCCCTAGGATTTCTGAAATAATTGGCTCGGTTGATGAGATAACAACCGGTTCTAAATTGACGCCATCCCGAAGAGTCGCTGCAATGCGCTCTACCTGAAAGAATTTTTCTGCAGGACCCGCTAGGTTCCCATAAATAATTTTTCCTTCAGCCGTCAACTCTACGCCCGTAATGCGACGATTGAGCAGTCGCAAGCCTAGTGCCGATTCCAGCTTTTCTAGTCTGCGACTCACCGTTGCCACAGATAAATTTAACTGCCTTGCCGTTTCAGTAAAACTACCTGTTTCAACTGAGCTTACAAAACACCTTAGGTCATCCCACATGGCCAGCTCTCTCTTTCGTTACATAAATGCAAGTCTAAGTTGCAATTTTTACTATATAAGGATCAATGTAAAACCGCCAATGTAAGTTATATAAAACAAGCATGAGAGTATAACAATGCAGCAACTGACCTATTTGGGGCCACAGAAATTAGAATGGCAGGATGTGCCTAGACCTAAGTTGTGCTCGGATATTGCGGCCTTAGTCAGACCCATTGCGGTAGCCCGTTGCGATCTAGATTTGTACGTTGCCATGGGCGCCTATAAAACCCCGGGGCCTTTTGCATTTGGTCACGAGATGACGGCGGTGGTCGAAGAAGTAGGTGATGGTGTTAAGGGTTTTGTACCCGGCGATCGAGTAATTGTGCCGTTTCAAATTCACTGTGGCAGCTGCCACAACTGCAAGCGAGGTTGGACCAATGCTTGTAAAACTGTGTCTCCTTATGCTGCTTATGGTTTGGGTACCCATCCTACCTCTGATTATGGCGGTGCGTTTTCCGATACGGTACTAGTGCCCTATGCTGACGCAATGCTGGTAACCTTGCCTGATTCGATTTCTGCCGCGGCAGGAGCCGGCCTATCAGACAACGTTGCGGATGGGTATCGCACCGTTGCAGGTGGCCTTAGGGAGTTTCCTTGTGAGCCGGTATTGGTAGTGGGTGGTCTTGCACAGAGCGTTGGCTTATATGCCGTGCATGCGGCGCTTGCTTTGGGAAGCCGTCGGGTTGTGTACGCAGACAGCGACAACTCCCGTCTTGGCATTGCCAAGCGCGCGGGGGCAGAAACTATTATATTGAGTGACATGGAAACTCAAACTCGGCATGAAGATGACTTTCTAATTGTGGTAGACGCCTCCGCCACTCGTGAAGGTCTTATGTATGCTATGGGGTCAACTGCCCCCTGTGGCTTTTGCACGAGCGTGAGCGGCGGGCTATCAAAAATGATGGAGTTGCCACTTTCCAGCGCCTATATGAAAGGGATAAATTATCAAGTAAGCCGAGTACACAGCCGAACTGTACTGAATGATACGCTGCATCACGCCTGCCAAGGTACAATTGATCCATTGGTGTTTGTGGATGACATATTAAGTTTTGACGATTGCATAGATGCGATGCTGGATCCCAGGCCCAAGCTGATATTCTGTCGTTAAGGCTTTATAAATAGCTGGAACTTTTATGTAGCTGATTATAGTGATTACTTACTGTTTTTATGTCAGAAAGACTAGCAGAGTCAGTTGTACTTATATTTTACTGATGCGGATTGAAGTCCGAAGTACATCTAAGTTTAAGCTGGTAACGTAGCCCTATGTTCTTCCATTAATTCACCGGGATTTTTGAATCCTAGGTTTTCCTTGGACGAGAATTTAGTTTATTTACCGAGCGCTCCACTTCCGTTTGACTCACTATCTTAAAATCGGTGCTTCTCGGAAAATACTGCTGTAAAAGACTGTTGGTGTTCTCATTTAAACCTCACTCCCAAGAATTATAAGGATGAGCAAAATAAAATTCGGTTGTGAGCGCCTTGCTAATTTCCCCATGGTGCGCAAACTCCTTGCCGTTGACTGGCTCACCTCAATAATATCGGCTATCTCACGTTGTGTGCATTTTCTTTAGGGCTGCTATCTGACATCGTTGCTCATAGGTCAGTTGCTGGTAAGTTTCCATCATCACATCATCTCTTGCCGGAAAAAAAAGGGGGCTTAACTTCAGCTGGTCGCTTTTTCTACCTGGCTAGATGCCGCACTTAGGATTTAAATCAGAGATATTAGGAATTCGATGAACATTTTTTTAATATTGACTGGTGAAATTTTTTGCAGCTTCGCTACAGCTACTGATATTTAGCAAACCAGTTACGTGGTTGTTTTATTCAAGCCAGTGCAAGCCTCAATGCGCTCCACATTCTTCGCTAATATCTATTCCCAAGAATAATATTTTGAATTAGCCGTCGACATGGAAGCTGCTATGAGTCCCTAGTTAGTCTAGTAGTTTGCGGTCTGCGGTAAGAGATGATGTTTAGTTTTATATCTTTTGCCTGTGCGATTCAAGCTTGAGCGAAGCGGGGTGCTGGGGCTTGTCGATTTTTACCCAGCTTTTTATATTGGTGTCGACAGGTAACTGCTCGGTGACGCCACTTAACTTGTATTGCAGGCCGAGATAGTGTGCTTTGCATGAGGCAAAGCCTTACCTCGATGCTGACGCTTTATATTTTAGAATATGAATCCACTAAGACTGCCAACATGTAAGTTTTTGCGGATTATTAATCTAATTGGTATCGACGGGGGTCGCAGCGCAAAACTTAGCTGTCACCCATATATAGTTTGTTAGCTGCTAATGAACGCGCCGTTAATTGACGGTGTTTGCTTTAGCTTAAAATAGCATGCTGATGTTAAGAGTCAGGTAAATCTGTATTGCAATAAAGTGCCTAGTGCTGCTGAAGTAGACAGGCGCTCGCGATTGCCGAACAGCTGGTGATGAGCCAACATTTACTTAAGATATTGTTGAGAAAATTCGCGAATTCGTTTGGCATTAACACCTAGATCACCTTTGCCAACGCGTGAAGCAGAACGAAGGTCAATAATTGATCCACTTGGAGTTTCGCTGATTCGAATCATCACGTCGTCAGTGAATCCGAACCAAAAGCTGCTCACCGTGGCTTCGATATGGCCACTCTCTTGGTAGTTGACTTGCCAACCCAAATTTTCTGCAATTTCCCGCGCCTTGCCTTGTGCCGCAGCGACCTTGTGAAGGGTGGGAATGGATTGAATATCAGGATATGCCTGTTTTTGGAGTTCACGGTTGCTGGCGGCGTAGACTAGGCTGTTATCGCTGGTGCGACGCTGTTGTGTGGCGGCAATAAATTGGGGAGGATTCTCGGTGTCAGTGCTAATGTCATGGATTAATGGAGCGCCGACGCCGCTAAAAAGGCTAAGGCTGAAAAAAATGATCGCCGGTAGTGCAATCAGGGCGGCTTGGCTGAGTTGACGTCGTCCCGTCGCTTTTTGGGTGCGTCTAGTGAAAAATGCAGAGGCACATATACTAATAAAACTTAGTAGGCCTGCCAGGCTGAACATCAGTAAGCCGGCTTGGTAGCTATACCACTGAAATCGAACGCCGATGGTGCTGAGCGCTAATAAAACGAGTGAGGCAATAGCAATTTTATGAGTAATAGATGGAAGATTCATAGCCGCTCCGAGTTTGCTGAGGGCTAATCTTACCAAAGGGTAATTAGTATGCACTTTTTATTTATTTAAAGGCATGATTTACTAGTGGTTAACATCCTGTAACTTTGGCTGTGTTTGGCAGGCTATTTGGGCCGCCGCTGCAGCGATATCAATAACAATTATGAGGTAATTTATGGGCCGTGTTGAAGGTAAGGTATGTATTGTGACTGGGGCCGCCAGTGGTATGGGGCGTGCTGATGCCATAATGTTGGCAGAGCAGGGGGCGTCAGTGGTACTCACTGACCTAAACGAGAAAGATGGCCAAGCTGTGGCTGAGCTTATTGGTGATCGCGCTATTTTTGTAAAACACAATGTGACCAGCGAAGAAGACTGGCAGCGAGTAGTTGCTGCTGCGGTCGAGCGTTTCGGCCGCCTAGATGTGCTGGTAAATAATGCCGGCATGATGACGCTAGGCAATGTTGTGGATTGCAGCCTAGAGGATTATCGGCGTGTTAATGCGGTAAATAATGAAGGTGTGTTTCTAGGGTGTAAAACCGCTATCCCGGCAATGGAAGCGTCGGGCAACGGCGGCTCTATTATTAATATGTCATCGGTTGCCGCTATGCACGGTATGTCATTTGTCGCTGCTTACAGCGCGAGTAAAGGCGCAGTGATGGCTCTGACTAAGTCGGTTGCTTTATATTGTCGTGAAAAGCGTAATGGGATTCGCTGTAACTCGATTCATCCAGATGGTGTTAAGACACCAATGGTTTTTAAGGTTGCTACCGGTCAGGAGTCAGCGACCCGTGAAGAGATAGAATCACTGTCTACCGAAGCCCATCCAATGTGTGAGCCTGAAGATATTGCGGCGCTGGTACTCTATTTGGCTTCGGATGAGTCACGATTTATAAACGCAGCTGAAATGTTGATCGATAATGCGTCTACTGCGACGCCGCCGATTGGTATTTAACGTATAACTGCTGCGGAGTTCAAATGCGAAAAGTGATCTATTTGTTATGGCTCGATACTTCGGACGAGGAGTCGAGCCGTGCTCTTCACCACGGTTTGGTGCCGATTTTGCAGAAAGTGGCGGGTGTAGGTCGGGTGCAGCTTAATATTGCCGATGATGATGTTGCGTCCGCGGCACCGTTACGTATGCAAAGCTCTGCCTCTGTGTTTGATGCTATGTGCTGCGTTTGGCTTGATGATGCGCTTGCGACTGACTCTCTCGATGAGCTGGTTCAGCGCTTTTCTATTCAGCTCAGCCGCTATCATGTCGATGAGGTGGAGCGCCTAGCAAACACTATGCACCGAGCTGAGCCTGGCGTGCGCACTCCCGGCTTTAGCCAGGTGGCTCTACTGCGCTGCCCGCAGCGCTTAGAGTACCAGTCATGGTTGAGTTACTGGCAAAGTACCCACACCACTATTGCCCTAGAAACCCAGTCGACCTTTCGTTACGTTCAGAATATTGTTAGTGATGTGACGGGAAAAGATGCTGGGGCGTATCATGCGATTGTTGAAGAGTGCTTTCCAGCCTTGGCGATGACTGATTCTGCGGTATTTTATGACGCGGTTGGTGACAGTTTAAAACAAGAAAATAATATGCAGAAAATGATAGATAGCTGCATCAACTTTATCGATTTTGATGAAATAGATGTGGTTCCTACCAGTGAGTACTGTTACTAAAGGTTTGTTATGCTGTCGCGATATTTTTTACTTGATTCGAGATCTTTGCAGCAGCACCTTACTGCTTGCCTAGCGGGTGCAATAGTTATTATAACAAGGTCTTAATTTCACTACTTGATAATGGCAGGCCGGCGAAATGGCAATAATGTTCGAAGTATCATGGCAGGCTGCCCTTGGTGAAGAGCTTAAGCAGACTTATTTTCAAGATTTGCTGCAGTTTGTTGAAGGCCGCAAATCTGCGGGTGTAACGGTATATCCACCGAGTGAATACTGGTTTACGGCTTTAAACAGCACGCCAATTGCAGATGTTAAGGTCGTGATTCTGGGGCAGGATCCCTATCATGGTAGTGGTCAAGCACACGGTCTAAGCTTTTCTGTGCTGCCAGGTGTAAAAGTTCCGCCGTCATTGCGCAATATTTATAAAGAGCTGCAGGCAGATTTGGGGATGAGGATTCCTGATCATGGCCATCTCCAAGCTTGGGCTGAGCAGGGTGTGCTGTTGTTAAACAGTGTATTCACGGTAGAAGAGGGCGCGGCAGGTTCGCATCAGCGTCGGGGCTGGGAACTATTTACGGATGCTATTGTTAAGGTTTTAAACGAACAGTGCCAAGGTTTGGTGTTTATGCTGTGGGGCAGTCATGCACAAAAAAAAGGGGCAGCAATAGATCGCTGTCGTCACTTAGTGTTGGAGGCGCCACACCCATCACCACTATCAGCGCATCGCGGGTTTCTGGGGTGCCGGCATTTTTCTAAAGCAAACGCCTACCTTGAAGCTCCTGGGCGATCAGCCGTCGATTGGCGCCTATAGGGCAGTCATTGCTTATCGTTTGTAGGGAGAGTCTTTCGGTAGATCGTCCATTATGGATTCTAGGGTGTCAGCCAAGAACTGACTGGCGGCTATTTCCATTGAGCGTCCGAGCTCGGCATCGACAACTTTCTCAGCAAGTGGCCGTAACTTCCATATTAACGCTGCAATTTTAGGGAGCTCTTCTGGCGGCGGTATTTTTTGTTCGGCGTAAGGTTCTAGCACGTGACGTGATACTAATTTAACAAACTCATTTGCTACGCGCTGCACATTACCGCGCATCATTCGTAAAATATCTAATAACTCGTCGAGGGGTATACCCGTCGCGCACAATTCTTCGGCCACCTTTAAGGTGCTCATGCTTGATACTCGTAGCTCGGTACCTGAAATGCTAAACAAGCCGAGATCGTGGGCCGTTTTTATAGCTGAGGGTGTTAATTTGGTGCCAAACATTTTGACTAGTTCGGTCATGCCGATTGTAGTGGCAGCTTCATTTGTCCAGGGCGAGTTTAATGCAGACTCTATACCGAGTACCTCGCTCAGACCAATACCTTCTTCAAGCGCAGATATTAGTTCGCGAATACTGGAAAGGGTGTAGCCTCGGTCAAGTAAATTGGCGATAAGACGAAGACGCGACAGATGTGAATTATTGTAAACCCCTTTTCGACCCTGAAGTGCTGGCGGCGGCAGTACGCCGCGGTCTTGGTAGGCGCGAATATTGCGCACGGTAGTGTTGGCAGCGAAAGCAAGCTCTTCAACTGAATAATCACGCTGATGCTCGATGGTCGACGTATTTGGTGTAGTGTTCGTTTGCGGTAGGAGCTGAGCAATACTGTTGATGGTATCTTCGGACATTTTCATGCTGTTTGCTGCGCTCGGCGCCCTCTAAGGTTAAATACAATTCACATGTAACGGCTTCATTCTAATTGGCAATTTATGATGCTTCACACAGTGGCATTCAATATACCCGACTGAGCGCTGGGTTAAAATAAGCTAATGGTGTTACCAGCAACACTTCGCTTGACATCTGATGAGTCGCCAATTAATGTCTCATCGAACAGTGTCGCATATTGGCGTCCAGTATAACAATAAAACTAAAAAGTAGGTTCTGGTTCATGGCTAGTCGTAATACATCTGTCGTTTTTTGTCTGCTGACGTCTGCTGTCTTTCCCTCAGTATCAATTGCCGCTATGTTGGAAGAGGTTGTTGTTACGGCCCAACATCGGACTCAAAGTCTTCAGGATGTGCCCGTTTCCGTTAGCGCCATTAGTGGCGAAAAAATGATGGAAGCCGGTATTAATCGTATGGAAGATCTCCAGGCTTACGTGCCAAACCTGACTGTAACGGAAAGTGGCATCAGTACTGATATTTTTATTCGCGGCATTGGTACGGGCATGAACCAAGGCTTTGAGCAGTCGGTGGGTATGTATGTTGACGGTATTTATTACGGGCGCGCGCAGTTAGCTAGAGCCCCATTTCTAGATTTAGCCAGAGTTGAGGTTCTGCGCGGGCCGCAGAATATATTACACGGTAAAAACAGTATCGCCGGCGCGGTAAACCTTATTACGGCTGATGCCACAGAGTATTTCGAAGGATTATTCTCAACACTTTATGAGCCAAAATTTGACGACAACGTTCATGATCTTATGCTGTCGGGACCCATTACAGATACCGTTGGTTTTCGTTTTGCCGCCCGGCTCCGTGAGTACGGTGGTTTTATGGAGAATTTGTTTTTGGGGACAACGGGGCCGCAATATGACCAGCAGACTTATCGGATAAAGTTGAATTGGCAGGCGACCGATGAAACTAAGCTATCCCTGAAATTGGAGACCGGAAGTTTCGATACTGTGGGTCGTCAGGGTGAAGTCATTAACGACGAGCCATCGACCTCTGATGTGCCGCTCTTTACTGGTCGTACGCAGGCTGAAATTTTAGATGATACTCAGTTTCCGGGGGTTGTGAATGTTGATACTGATGAGTCAGTGCGGAATAATTATCAGGATTATAAAGGCAGCTCTAATGGTAATTATAGTAATAATGACACCACCAATCTGACGTTTAACGTTTTTAGCGTGAAAGACAGTGGCCATGAATTTGCCGCCATAACAGGTTACTTACACTATACCTATAACGATCTCTGTGACTGCGATGCGACAGCGGCAGAATTATTTAAATTGGAGCTCGGTGAGGATTATACCCAGTACAGTCAAGAGCTGCGCTGGATGTCGCCGGCAGGGGAAGATATAGAATACATCGGCGGTATTTATCTGCAGCGCAACGAGCTGGATTTCCGCGATAAGCTGATCCAAGATTCTGATGTGGTAGTGCAGTTACTAAATGCCGCTGATCTTACCGAGGTAGGCGCTAGAGGCGATTTTGACCCCAATCCTCTGGGTGGCTCGCCAGAAGAAATTATTGGTATCGGTGATGCCGGTAATGCGGTAGCGAATATTACCGCTCCTCGGCAGTTTCTGAGTACATCAAATATATACTCCGCTTTCTTGCAGACTACGTTGCACTTTGGTGATGATTGGCGCTTAACCTTTGGTGGGCGCGGAACGCTGGAACAAAAGACCGGTAGTCGCAAGCTTGAATTTACTGATTTGGAGGGTAATATTTTGCCTTTTAGCGAGGTCGATACCGTCTCCGCTATTACCTTTTCTGCAGAGCGTCATGATTTGCGTGGCAAGCGTACTGAGAAGTCCTTTTCACCACTGGTTAATGTGCAGTGGGATTATTCTCAAGATGCAATGGCCTACTTTACCGCGACTAAGGGCGTTAAAGCCGGCGGCTTTGATGCGCGTTCAAATATGTCGCCTAGTACTGAGCTTACGCCCCGTAACCCAGGTGCCCTTACTCCTAATCAGCAGGTTTTGGTTGGCACGTTTGAATATGAAGAAGAGGAGGCGAGAAGCTTAGAGTTGGGCCTCAAAACAAGTTTACTAGACGGTGCAGCGGAGTTGAATATTGCGGCATTTTATACCCAGTATAACGATCTTCAAATTAGTATTTTTGACGGTACTCTGGGCTTCAATGTTGGCAATGCGAAACAAGCTGTCACCATGGGCCTTGAGATGGATGGCCGCTGGCAAATTACCGACTATTTTAGTTTGGGTGGTGCCCTGGCGGTGCTTGATTTCGAGTTCACTGACTTTGAAAATGGTCAGTGCCAGCAAGATCAAGCGCCGACTTCTGCAGATGGCACTAGCTGTGACTACACGGGACAGACTAACCAGTATGTCGCCGACTGGTCAGGTACCTTCCTTATTGGTTATATTCGGCCTATTAGCCCAACAATGGGGATTGGCATGGGTTTGGATATTATCTTTACTGACAACTACAACCCGTCATCCAATCTTGACCCGCGCGTTGAACAGGACGGATTTTTCAAGGTGAATGGTCGTATAGGTATTGGCCCCATTGATAAGCAGTGGGAGTTGGCTCTGGTAGGGAAAAACTTAACGGACAAAGTTATTATCGTATATGCCGGTGATACACCTTTGTCGAAAACGGTATTCGGAGCGACAAGTCATACGGGATTTCTTGAGTCTCCACGTTCCGTTGCTATGCAGTTTACTTATCGGATGTAACTGCTCTTGTATAAAGACCGAAAAGCTTAACTTTTAGACGGTGACGGTCTAGTAATATATTTATTTTATGTTGGGATTAATTGAACTCATCGATGGTTGGAGGTGGATGTGATAAAAATTAAAGAGCAGTGTTTGGTGTTGGCGGTTTTCTTACTGCTCAGTGTTTCAGCTTTCGCCGGCGAGTGGGAGCTAGTAAAAGATGAAGACGATATTCGAGTTTATACTCGCGCTGTAGAGGGCTCGGATTACAAGGCATTTCGTGGTGAATCGATAGTCAACGCTGAACTTAACCAAGTAATGGCCTTGTTGGATGACACCAGTGGCTTTGTACATTGGATGTTTAAATGCAAAAGTCCTAAGCTACTTTATAAAGTCAGTTTAATGGACCGATACCAGTACTTACAGAATGATTTTCCCTGGCCAGCGGCCGATCGCGAAATGATTTTGCGCAATGAAATATATCAAGATACGGTAACTCGTGTAACGACAGTAAAACTGTCGGGAGTTAAAGCCGATGCGCTTCCTGAATCTGCCCAAGCGACTTTGCCGACCAAAACTAATGCAGTGCGAGTTGATGAGGTAGCTGGTTTTTTTGAGTTGACTCCGCTTAGTGACACTCAAACTAAGGTGGTGTTTCAACTGCATTTAAATCCCGTTGGTGCCTTGCCTGCCAGCTTGGTAAATTCAATGATTGTAGATAACCCATTTGAAACCTTAAAGGCAATGCGAATAAGAGTAGCTCTGCCAGAATATGCAAATTTTAATCCTTTTTAAATCATGTGAAATTAGACTCGCTCACTTAAGTTTTATTCTTGGCCCAGTTCAGCGCTGAGTTAAGAATGCAGCAGATTCGCTCGCGCCACGATTCTGTTGCTTCGGAGATGTTCCGTTTGAAATATATTTTCATGAGGCGGAGAAAGCCGAATATTGTTTTGGCGAATGGTTATCCCAACAAAAGCAGTCTTTGGGATTTACTTACGGATCGCCGTGTTTAGGCTTTTGCTTTATCTGCTAAGACGCCAGCCGATTAGAGTGCCGGTTACCGGGTGTGCTGTAAGAAGATCTAGGGGCTTAAGCAGCATTATTTTTGTTATCTGCATCTGCTTGGTCGTGACTAGTGCGCTGTGCAGTGCTTGGAGTCTTTTAGCTGCCTCACATCCTGATACAGCATCTTATCTTGTGCCGCTATATTTGGTGCCTATCCGGGTCATGTCGGCCGTTACCCGCTGAGATCTTGTGGTCCAGATTGCTATTTTGGCCTATCTGGGTGTGCCTAGAATACTTCCGTTCGCTCCGCCAGTGGTGGTTATTGTTTGCCTTTATCTCACCTCTAAAAGCTTGCGACTTTAATAGCCGGTGTTATCGCGGACAAGATCTCCACAGGCTAAATCTTGGGCCGCTCTGGGTGGCGAAAGTTTTAACACGGATATACTTGACATTGATTGATGTCAAGATTAACGTTGCACGCTTGGTGTTACATTAACTGATGTCACATAAGTTGACTTGTAGGGAGATGCTTTATGAAAACTATCGTTCAGCCGGTACGTCGTAATCTTGAATTCCACTTACCTAAAGATCGTATCGGTGACTGGCATGCGGGTGGCGCTCACATCAGTCATTTCTTTAATGCTTTATCGATTTTTTTCCCAGATGGCGAACGTTTTTTTATAAATAGTGTGCGCTACTACCGTGATCGGATTCAAGATCCTGAGCTAAAGGAGTCGGTGCGTGGGTTTATTGGTCAAGAGGCAATGCATGGTCGTGAACATGAAGAATATAACGATGCCATGGCCAAGAGAGGAATGCCATCTGAGCGTTATGGTCGCATTGTTATTTGGTTGTTGAAATTACTCACCCGTTTTACGCCTAAATCATCTCAACTTGCAGGCACCATTGCATTAGAGCATCTCACCGCAATACTAGCTAACGGGGTATTGAGTGATCCTCGCTGCTTGAAGGGATCAGAGCCGCGCTACGCGGCAATATGGAAATGGCATGCACTGGAAGAAACTGAGCATAAAGCGGTGGCCTACGATGTATACCAGCAAGTATTAGGCGGCGGTTTGCGCGGGTATTTCCAACGCTGTTTTGCATTAATTGCTGCAACAATGGTTTTTTGGATGATGGTTATTCCATTTCATATTGGTCTAGTGCGTCGAGAAGGTCAGTTATTTAATATTAGGGGCTGGATTAAAACGATGCACTTCCTATGGGGTTCGCCGGGAATACTGCGCAAAACGATCCCTGGGTGGCTAGATTATTTCAAGCCGGGCTTCCATCCTTGGGATCATAATAATGCTCAATACTTAGCAGAAGTAGATTCTTTAGTTGAGGAAATAAATGCCTATGACGATAAGCTGGCAAGCGCCGAGGCGTGAATACGGTCAATGAACTTCCAGTAGAAAATACCACCATGATCGCGGAGTTAGATATCATGCGTGGTCGGTATTTAGCGACGCCGCTGGCCTATATAGATAAAGCGCTAGTGGCTCGCTGGAAACTTAAAGCAAGCTTATGGCAGCGCCTGCAGCCGTTAATAGTTATTTAAGGGGGGCTGAAGCGCCGAATCGAGCGTATTGGCGATCATGATATTTGTTGTTGGGCCGGCGGAAATAGTGCTGGGTCGTTAGTGGTACTGCTTCATGGTTTTGGGTCAAGTAGAGAGAATTGGAGCTATCTGGCGGCAAAATTGCGCAGAGATCATTTCCTCTTGATACCGGATCTGGCCGGCTTTGGCGATAGCGCTGCATCGTCGTCAGCGTATCTTTGGCATGATGTTAAGTTTCGTTATTGCCGGTGCAATGAGCCATCGCAAGCCGGTAAATGACTTTATTTTCTCGCATCTAGTAGATTCCCTAAAAGATACTTTTTTGAGTTTGGCCAAAATTTCTGCACCTAATTTGGTGTTGTGGAGTGACTCTGATCAGGTTTTGGGTGTGACCTGTGCCGACCAATTTTGTGAGCAAATCGAAGGTGCCAAAGCAATAATTTTACCCGCGGTGGGCCACTTGCCGATGCTTGAAGAGCCTGCCCTAACGGCAAGAGTTCTGGGTGAATTCTGGCAGGCAAGAACAGCAGTGGTATAGCGCAATGGTTAAAGATGAAAATAGAGCACCGCGTAAAAACGGGCTTGACGAAGTTGCCATTATTGATGCTGGTTTTGGTGACTTGGGCGTGGCAATTCGCATGTAGCAGCGCTTTATAGGTACAACGTGGGCATCGGGTTGTAGCAGGTGGTATCTAACAAAGATGCTAAGAATACCTCGCTATGGCCAAGCTTTTCTTGGCAGTATCGCCTGATAACACGCCATTTTTCGGCAGTGGAATATGAGTTTGTTGCTGCCTCAAGTGAGGCGCCAGTAAGTTATAATACTATTGCCACGGAAAGTTGATAATAGGGATTAATTGTGAAGAATTATTAACAATAAAGTAATTGCGGTGACTGGCGCAGGCTCGGATATTGGTTGAGCATTAGTGATCGGCTTAAGGGGTGTCGGTGCGCGTGTTGCGGCCGCAGATATTGTAGAGGGAAATTTACAGTCTCTGCGTGAGTATGGCAGTGAATCTGAGTTATTTTTGGCCAAGTTAGATGTTATTGATAATGCCGCAATGATTGCGTGGGCAGTGTCGGTGAAAGATCACTTTGGTGTAGTTGACGGTATTTTTAATAATGCCGGTGTGGCGCTGAGTGGTCATGCAGCTGAGCAGCCACGTAAACATATGGAGTGGTTGTTTGGCGTGAATTATTGGGGTGTTATTAATGGTGTTGAGGCATTCCTGCCTGTACTATTGACGCGCCCAGAGGTCTGCGTGGTTAATGTTTCGTCCTTGTTTGGCTTGAGATCAATGCCGTAGCAATCTTCTTATAACGCCGCCAAATTTGTGGTGAGAGGCTAATCGGAATCTCTGCGGCAGGGTATGCGCGACACTAATGTAAAGCTGGTTACCGTGCATCCTGGGAGCGTAAAAACTAATATTGTTAATAATGGCCGGCATTTAAATGCAATAACCGGCAATGTTGCAGATGTGGCGAAAACGGCAGATATTTTCAATCACAGTGCTGCGACTACGTCTGGAAAAGCGGCTGCCGTTATTATTCATGGTATGCGTAAATTTAAGGCTCGGGTACTTATCGGCAGTGATGCCAAGTTGTTAGATGTGATCCAGCGAATATTCCCAAGCTGCTATAATCGTTTGTTGGTGCCGCTTATGAGCGCCGGTATTCGAATGGTACTTAAACGAATTTAATCTTGGCATTGAGTACTATCAGCACGATAAGTGTGGCGGGGTTATTTTCGCCACTGATTTTATTTTGCCGAGGTGATGGTGTAGGGCAAATCTAATATCTCCATAGTGGCAGACTCATTCGCAAAGTGAATATTGTTTGCGCTTACTGCGTCTTCGGTGAGCACGGCTAAGAGTTCAGTTTCCTTATCGCGGCTAACCGCAGAGACTAAATTGCCAATACTTTGTGGTCCATCGCCATTAAATAAGTCTGCACCGGGTAGGTGCTCAAATATTGTCTCGGAGCGCAGTATTTTAGCGCGATATAAGCGGCGTTTGAGTTTGCCGCGATATTGCATCCTGGCGACCACTTCTTGCCCTGTGTAGCAGCCTTTATTAAAACTGACGCCACCAATAACTTGGTAATTGAGCATCTGCGGAATGAAGGTGTCTTGGGTGCTGGTGCAAATTTCACCAAGCCCCGCCGCAATATTCAGCGCTTCCCAGTGTGTCGAGTCGATGACAGCAGCGCAGGCGCTAAGCTTGGTCCACAGTTCAACTGCGGAGGCAGCCGGTGTCCAGCATTCAAACCGCTCGCCAATGTCGTCGAGCTGCACTAGTACGATTTTACCGTCCGTGACTTGGGTCATCGATGCGGTGGGCGCCATACCGATATGTTGTATTAATTTGCTTCTCGCATTTTTTCCAGAGATACCGATTGCGAGGTATTCCTCGGTTGCATTACGAATTTTTGCTTTTGAAAAAACAATATATTTTGCCAGGGTCGCGCAGGCAGAATCGCCAGTATCGGCATGAAGTCTGAGTAATACCGCATCGCTAGTTTGCATGCCGGCGATAAAACTCATAACCATGCGGCCTTTAATATTACAGTAGCTTCCCAGTGCAGCATGTTCAGTGTCTATTTTACGCCAGTCGCAGGTCGTTTGGCCCTGCAGGAATTTAATGCTGTCTGGTCCTTCAACCGCCAGGAAGCCGTACTGGCTAAGCACAGTTATATTGCAGTCGCTAATAACTTGGTTTGACGAGCTGTGCGCATGCCAATAATTGCCTGTCGAGATAGTGCTGTTAGGATATTGAGCGCTTAAAAATTCCCAGAATGTATTCATAGTCCCTCAGAGGGTTAGGTGTTGCTACTAGTGTCAGTTTGGCAGAGTGCAAGTATAAATTTAGCGCGGTGTGATTGCCGTCGATTACCGTTATAATACGCGCTATTGTAGCCGCTTAATGCAGGCTACCGTCACGAAGTGGAAGATAATGGTTTCGGAAAATGAGTTCAAGCGAATTCGCTGGGCCTGTCGTCGCGGCATGCTGGAGTTAGATTTGGTGCTGGCACCCTATGTGGAGCATCGTTTTCAAGATTTAGATGACGAGAGTCAGCAGCGTTTCATTCGCTTATTGGATAGCGAAGATACGGAATTGTTTGCGTGGTTTTTAAGTAAAAGTCTGCCTGAAGACCCTGAGTTAGCGTTGATCGTCAATGATATCAACACGTTCACCAAAACCCCTCGATCTTAACTTTAAGCCTTCTCGGTGTTTATGTGCCTACTTTGTAACGCTGCACAGCATCGCGGCAATGTGCTTATGGCTCGCACTGCCGGCTTTGCTAGCCGTCGCAGTATCAATGTTACTAGTGGCTAGCGCTGGGTTCTTTATATTGCGTGACGTGTGCTTTTTTCACACCCGATCACTGGAGCGAATAGCGTTTTCGGATAATCGTTGGCGTATTTATCAGGGCGATGTACGAAGCTCTATTGGCCCCTCGGTGCAGCAAGTTGACTGTATTGATGCAACCGTACTGCCGTTTGCAGTGGTGCTGCGTTTTAAACTCCCCAGCGGTCAGAGCCGCACCGTGCCAGTGCTTGCCGATCAACTTAGCCCTGACTCCTATCGCAAGTTGCGTCAGTTGGCGAGTTTTGTCCGTATGAGCTAAGTCATGACGCTTATCGAATGTGGTTTATAGTTTTCCGGCGTTAGGATGGTATCTTCGGCAACTTCCCGCTGTTCTGGGTAGTCAAGCGTGTAATGCAGGCCTCGGCTTTCTGTTCGTTGCATTGCCGAGCGAATAATTAATTCTGCCACCATGGCCAGGTTCCGCAATTCAAGTAAGTCGTTGCTGACTTTATAATTGGAATAATATTCGTCAATTTCCTGCTGTAGGAGTGCGGCTCGGTTTAAAGCGCGCTTTAGGCGTTTGTTGGTGCGAACAATTCCCACGTAGTCCCACATGAATCGACGCAACTCATCCCAGTTGTGTGATATTACAACGTCTTCGTCAGAGTCGGTGACCTGCGACTCGTCCCAGGGTAGGGCAATATCTGGCGCCGGTAAGTCGGGCAGGCGAAGCCTAATGTCGGCGGCCGCCGAGGTCGCATATACAAAACATTCTAAGAGAGAATTACTGGCGAGGCGGTTGGCGCCATGTAAACCTGTGAAAGCGGTCTCACCAACGGCATAGAGTCCTGGGATGTCGGTCTGTCCGCGTTGGTCTACCATAATCCCGCCGCAGGTATAGTGGGCGGCGGGAACCACCGGGATGGCTTCGCGGGTTATGTCGATTCCCAGTTCAAGGCAGCGCGCCTTAATGGTGGGGAAGTGCTCCAGTAAAAAATCAGGTGATTTATGGCTAATATCGAGATAAACACAATCGCTGCCTAGGCGTTTCATCTCATGGTCTATTGCCCGCGCGACCACGTCGCGTGGTGCCAGCTCGCCGCGCTCATCGTAGCGAAACATAAACCGCTCGCCCTCGGCTGAGATAAGCTGGCCGCCTTCGCCGCGAATAGCCTCAGTAATAAGGAAAGATTTGGCTTTGGGATGATAGAGGCAGGTGGGGTGGAATTGGTTGAACTCCATATTTGCGACCCGACATCCTGCCCGCCAAGCCATCGCAATACCGTCACCGCTGGCACCGTCAGGGTTGCTGGTATATAAATAGGCCTTATTGGCACCGCCGGTCGCCAGCACAATAGCTTTTGCGTGGAACAATTCGACGTGACCGCTGTCTCTGTTGAGCACATAGGCACCCTGGCAACGATCTTGATCGATGATAAGATCTACTGCGACGTGGCCAGTGAAAATCTCTATATTGGTATTTTCTTTGGCACGAGCGGTAAGGGTTTTCGACACTTCCCGCCCGGTGGCATCGGCAGCGTGAATAATTCGGCGTTGACTGTGGCCGCCCTCGCGAGTGAGGTGAAAGGCGTTGCTGCCGTGTTCGTAGCGACTGAATTTCACCCCTTGTGAGAGCAACCATTTAATGCTGTCACTGCTGTTTTTAACAGTAAATCGCACGCTATCTTCGTGACAGAGCTGAGCGCCGGCGATTAAAGTGTCGGCAACATGAGCATCAATGCTGTCGCCGTCGTGCAGTACGGCCGCGATGCCGCCTTGTGCCCAGTAGGTAGAGCCGGCATTAAGGTCTCCTTTGCTGATAACGGCGATACGTGCAGTATCTGCCAGTTGAAGTGCCAAGGTGAGGCCCGCGGCCCCGCTTCCTATCACTAGAACATCGTGTGAATGGTAGTGGGTCATATTGTTATTTGCTCCTGTCGCAGTGCAGCTATAATATGCCGCTCGGGACCTAAATTGGCGGAAAGTATACTGATAGAGAGTCGCCTTACCAATATTTGCCTGCGTAACCACCGTATTAAGCGGTGAAGATACTGAAAAGGGATACGATGACAGAACTTCTTTTAGTCCCGGTGGTCTACTCTGTAGATGCCTCCGATAGGCTTGCGGTGAGGCAATATGGCCGAGCCTAAACAGACCGACCAACAATTAGTCGAGCTAGTACAAAAGGGCGATAAACGTGCATTTGATTTACTCGTGCTTAAGTATCAGCACAAAATCTTCGGTTTGATTTCGCGTTATGTGAAAGATAATGATGAGATTCAGGATGTGGCGCAGGAGGCATTTGTAAAAGCCTATCGTGCCCTGCCTAGATTTCGAGGTGACAGTGCTTTTTATACGTGGCTTTACCGAATAGCGATTAATACTGCCAAAAATTATTTGGTGGCGCGAAATCGCCGGCCACCCGGAGTGGATATTGATGTCGCGGACGCTGAATATTTTGAGGGCCCCTCTGGTCTGAAGGATATTGAAACGCCTGAAAACCAACTTTACGGCGAAGAGCTGAAGAAGGTGGTACAAGACGCGATAAAAGCGCTGCCAGAAGATTTGCGCTCCGCCCTTAGCCTGCGTGAGTTTGATGGTTTAAGTTATGAAGATATTGCATCGGTGATGGATTGTCCGGTCGGTACAGTTCGGTCGCGGATCTTTCGCGCCCGAGAAGCGGTCGATTTGCGAGTTAAAGCCCAAATAAGTGGCGAAGAGGTGGAACTATGAGCGATACCGTCAGAGAATCTCTATCAGCATTGATGGACGGCGAGGCTAGCGAACTGGAGCTTAGGCGTATTCTCAACGCTGATCAGCAGGCAATTCGGAGTGAGTGGGCTGACTTACACCGCGGTCAACAACTGCTGAAAAACGAGAGTAGTCCATTTTTAGGCTGGGATATTTCGTCGCGGGTGATGGCGGAGATTGCCAATGATGAGCAGATGAGTGGCTCCGAAAGTGGCTGGAAACAGGCTGTCTCTGGACTTGCCATTGCGGCCAGTGTTGCTGCGGTGATCGTTATTGGCTCGCTGGGTAGCAACATGTTTGGTGGCTCCTCGCAGATGGTGGCCGACAACAATGGTGTGAGTGGTCGAGTATATCCTGCGCAGGCTTCGTCCGCGGCAGTGGGTGGGGTAGCGGTTAGTGCTCAGGCGCAGGCTTCCCCGGCTGGGCCGCTACTGAATAACGATCTTGAGTCCCGCAAGCGCTTTGAAGCATATTTGCGCAAGCATACCGATCGGGCCGCGTTTAATAATGGTCAAGGTATGGTGTCCTACGCGCGGGTCGTCTCGCAGGAGTCCGAATAGAGTGATCGCTAGGCTTGTTTGCACCACGCTGGCTGCGGTTTTGGCGAGTGCCCCAGTCTTAAGCCTTGACTCGGGAAGTGAACTGCTTAACCGAATGACGCACAGTCATCGTGAGCTAAATTACCGCGCTATTGTGACTTATCAGCTGGGTGACCAGTTGAGTAGCTATCGTATTACCCATATTGTTAATGACGGTAAAGAATTCGAAGCCTTGGAGTCGCTTGACGGTGATCACCACGACTTGGTCCATCACGGCCACGACGTTAATTGTGTTCACCCTGGGCCTCAGTTGATTCGGCTTGTTAATCCTGATGAAGACCGAGGCTTCTATCGGTATTACGACGTTGATGTAGTGGGTGAAGATCGGGTGGCAGGTCGTAATACGATAACGTTATCAATAAAGCCGCGCGATGTTTACCGTCTCGGATATCAATTATCGTTAGACAAGGAAACCGGCTTGTTACTGCGCTCAGACATTGTCAATCAGCAAGGCAAAGTACTGGAGCGATTTCAGTACGTTATGTTAGATTTGAATATTCCCGATAATGAGTTAGTGGTCGATGGTGCCATCGAAGTTGAGCATACACCAGTTGTGCTAGATGGTCCTGTGGCAAGCCGGGCAGAGCGCTGGCGGCCTAATTGGATTCCTGCGGGATTTGCCCCCTTGAAAGATACTGGAGATGATGGCGACGCAATAACTTATACCGATGGTCTTGCAGTGATGTCGGTATTTGTGGAACCTCTGTTAAAGACTGATACTGGCGCGGCGACCGTGACTGAGGGTGGTATGCGCCGCGGCGCATCGGTAAGCTATACCGTCGCCTTCCCTGATTCGGGGATGTTTGCGACAGTAGTTGGTGAGGTGCCGATGTTAACAGCCAAGCAAGTGGCAAAATCTTTGAGTTGGGAGCAGCCGTGATCAGTGAAACAGGCCGCGTTGTCGGAATCGAAGACCAAGCTTTGTGGGTGGAGACAATTCGCCGCAGCACCTGCGGCAGTTGTGCCGCTCAAAAGGGGTGTGGCCAAGGTTTAATGAACAAAGTGACTGACGGCCGCCGCAATCAGTTACGAGTATTGCTTGGACCCCTCGCGGCAGATTTATTTCAGTTGGACGACGAAGTGGAAATCAGTATTCCGGAGAGAGCCCTCATTGTTGGCTCTATGATGGTGTACTTAGCGCCATTATTTACCATGATTGCGGGCATGTCTTTGGCTGCACAATACCGGCCGGGCGACGTGACTGCGGCGATAGGCGCCTTAAGCGGCTTCGTTGTAGGTATGGTAATGGTGCGTTTACACGCGATGTATATTCAGAATAAACCCGCTTTTCAGGCCACTGTAGTGGCTAAATATAGCCCATCCTTGATTAATTCCGTTGCTATTAACGATACTGCCTATTCTGAGTGAGTCTATTCATAGCCTAGAGCTGTGGCTTTGCGATATAATCGCGCCTCCGAAAATCCACCATTTTTGTTTCTCTGAGGTATAAGCCGAGCGTGTCTAGTCTCGATTTAATTCGCAATTTTTCAATTATTGCTCATATTGACCACGGTAAATCTACCCTAGCTGATCGTTTCATTCAGACCTGTGGCGGTCTCACGGAGCGAGAAATGTCCGCTCAGGTCTTAGATTCAATGGATATTGAGCGCGAGCGCGGTATTACCATCAAAGCTCAGTCGGTCACGCTTAACTACACTGCACTCGATGGCAAAACGTATCAGCTTAATTTCATCGACACCCCAGGTCACGTTGATTTCTCTTACGAGGTATCGCGTTCCTTGGCTGCCTGTGAAGGTGCGTTATTGGTGGTGGATGCGGCGCAGGGCGTAGAGGCGCAGTCGGTCGCGAATTGTTATACGGCCATAGAGCAGGGGCTGGAAGTATTGCCCATTTTGAATAAAATGGATTTACCGCAAGCCGATCCAGACAAGGTAAAACACGAGATCGAGGAAATCATTGGTGTAGATGCCAGTGACGCGGTTGCCGTTTCCGCTAAGTCGGGCATGGGTATTATTGATGCTCTGGAACATTTGGTTGCTAAAATCCCGCCACCAGTTGGTGACCCCGACGCGCCCTTACAGGCGCTGATTATTGACTCTTGGTTCGATAATTATCAAGGTGTTGTGTCCTTGGTCAGGGTCAAAAATGGCACTTTGAAGCGCGGTGATAAAATCATCACCAAGTCACTCGGTAAGTCGCAGGTGGTAGATGTTGTCGGTATCTTTACCCCAAAACAGACATCAACTGGTATTTTGCGCGCTGGTGAAGTTGGCTTTGTTATTGCCGGTATCAAAGATATCCTTGGTGCTCCTGTAGGGGACACTTTAACTCACGCCTCGACGCCCACAGTTGACTCATTGCCCGGCTTTAAAAAAGTGAAGCCGCAGGTCTATGCGGGGCTGTTTACGGTGTCGACGGAAGATTATGAAGATTTTCGTGATGCGCTGAGTAAACTCACCCTTAATGACGCGTCTTTGTTTTATGAGCCGGAAAGCTCAGACGCTTTAGGTTTTGGCTTTCGCTGTGGTTTCCTTGGCACCTTGCACATGGAAATTATTCAAGAGCGCTTGGAACGCGAATACGGCCTAGACCTCATCACCACAGCGCCCACGGTAATTTATGAGGTGTTGAAAAAGAACGGTGAAGTGGCGATGGTTGATAATCCGTCCTCCATGCCAGATCCCGGTGAAGTCGAAGAAACCCGTGAGCCAATCGCCAGAGTCAATATTTTGGTGCCGCAAGAGCATTTGGGTAATGTTATTAGCTTATGCGCAGAGAAGCGTGGTGTGCAAAAAGATATGCAGTTCCTAGGGCAGCAAGTTTCCTTGAACTGGGAAATCCCCATGAGCGAAGTCGTGCTAGACTTTTTTGATAGGCTGAAGTCGGTTAGTCGCGGTTTCGCATCCTTGGATTATAGTTTTGTTCGCTTTGAAGCGGCAAACTTAGTCAAACTGGACGTATTGATTAACGGTGATAGAGTGGATGCATTGGCTTTAATTGTGCATCGAGATATTGCTCAAAATCGCGGCCGTCAGTTGGTTGATAAAATGCAGGAATTAATTCCTCGGCAGATGTTTGACGTTGCCATTCAGGCCGCCATTGGCGGGCATGTTATTGCAAGGCAAACGGTAAAAGCATTGCGTAAAAATGTGACCGCAAAATGTTACGGCGGTGATGTGTCGCGAAAGCGTAAGTTATTAGAGAAACAAAAAGCCGGTAAGAAACGCATGAAGCAAGTGGGTAATGTTGAAATTCCACAAACCGCTTTTTTGGCAGTACTTAAACTTGATAGTTAAAGGATAAATAGCTGCATGGTGAATTTGATTCTAATGGTTGTTGCGGCTGTATCGCTAGTCGTTTGGCTGATTCAAGAAGTGAAGGGCCGCCGACAAATGCAGCAGGCATTGAAATGGTGTGCCGAGAAACGCACGGCCGGCGACGCGGATACGCTCCGTCAGCAAGTGGTGCCTGGCTGGTTGGAATGGACTTATCGCGTGGTTGTATTTGCGTGGTTTGCTTGGATTGCCAGCGTGGTATTGTTGAAAGATGGTGATTTTGCACTAGTATTAGTCGTGCTGACTATTGTCGCGGGTATCATTGCTGGCTTGGATCGCTTTGTATTTGAAAAGGCTCGCCAAGCTTACGTCAGCGCTGGCAACGTGGCGGTGTATATCACCTACTTTGTGAAGCAGGATCAAGATGTATTAAAATCTGAGTTCGGTGGCATGTTTCCCATTGCCGAAAATGCCCGCTCGTTTTTTCCGGTATTACTAGTGGTGTTGGTCTTGCGCTCATTTGTTATTGAGCCATTTCAAATTCCGTCTGCGTCGATGGTGCCTAGTTTAGAAGTGGGCGACTATATTTTAGTCAACAAGTTTAATTACGGCCTGCGTTTGCCGGTAGTCGGCACCAAGATTTTTGAAGTCGGAGAACCTAAGCGCGGCGATGTGATGGTGTTTTTTCCTCCAAACGATAGCCGTTACTTTATTAAGCGCGTGGTGGGCCTACCCGGTGATCAGATTCGCTACGTTAATAAGCAGTTGTATATTAATGATGAGTTAATCCAGCGAACCTTAATAGCTGAAGTGCCGCCCTTGCAGCCGGTGACCCAAGTGTTGAGTGAACAGCTGGGTAATGTGGATCACTTTATTCATCATGATAAACGAATTTATCGCGGCGATTTTGTGACAAGTGTTGCCCCTGGTCATTATTTTATGATGGGTGATAATCGCGATAATAGCAGTGACAGCCGGGTTTGGGGTCAGGTGCCTGAGGAGAATATAGTAGGGCAGGCCTTTGCTATTTGGATGCATTGGCCCACCTTTAGTGATTTACCACGTTTTAATCGAGTCGGTCGTATACCTTAGCGATAGGACAGCAACGATGAAAGCAAAACAAGCTGGTATAGGCATGATTCCCACAGTGCTGATATTGGGTACGGTGATTATATTTGCCACTGTTGGCGTAAAGTTAATGCCTATTTACGTTGATTACTGGACCATGACGCGAATTCTCGAGGATGTTGCTGGTCAGGATCGCGGCAGTGATCCAACGCCGGCCGGCGTTCGTCGCGATATCTCCGGGCGCTTTCTTACCAATCGAGTGGAAACTATATCCTTGCGAGATATTAAAATAATCAATGATGAAAAGGGCGTTGTGATCGATGCTCGCTACGAAAAGAGAACCCCATTAATATTCAATATTGATGCTGTGGTTCGCTTTGATGACGCACTTTTTGTGGTGCCCCGGCGTTGAATTTAAAAACCCCTGATGAGTTATGTCAGAAGATTGGCTATCAATTTAAGGATGAGTCATTGCTCGCAATGGCCATCACCCACCGTAGCTTTAGTGCAAACAACAATGAGCGTATTGAGTTTTTGGGGGACTCCCTTCTCAATATGATTGTTGCTGAGGTTTTGTATGAGCGCTTTCCAAATCTGCGAGAGGGCGAGCTGAGTCGCATTCGTGCTCTTTTGGTGAGCGGCAAGACCTTGGCTGAGCTTGCCACAGAATTCGACTTAGGTAGTTTTTTACGACTGGGGGCTGGCGAGAAAAACACCGGTGGTCATCGTCGCAACTCCACGCTTGCTGATGCCGTTGAAGCACTGATAGGTGCTATTTTTATTGAAGCGGGATTTGATGTGTGTCGTGAGCGGGTGCTGGCTTGGTTTGATTCTCGGCTTGTGGTACTTAATCCAGAGTCTAGTCACAAAGATGCGAAAACTAAGCTCCAAGAGTTTTTACAGGCGCGCAAGTTGCCTTTACCTGATTATCAGCTTCTAGATACCGAAGGCGCTGATCATCAACAAACGTTTATAGTGAGTTGTTCGGTATCGTTATTAACATCAGCGATATCGGCTTCGGGTAGCAGCCGTCGCAAGGCCGAGCAAGCCGCCGCTAAAAAAGTGCTGACCGCCTTAAAGGATACCGAATGAGCAATGAAGAGCCCAATGATATGAGTACGCAACGCTGTGGTTTTATAGCCATTGTAGGACGCCCAAATGTGGGTAAGTCAACTTTGCTTAATCATATCCTTGGACAGAAGATTAGTATCACTTCTCGTAAGCCGCAAACCACTAGGCACCAAGTACTAGGTATTAAAACAGACGGCGCGAAGCAGTTTATATATGTTGATACGCCAGGTTTACACGTCAAAGAAGAGAAGGCCCTGAATCGCTACATGAATCGCGCGGCCAGTTCTGCGATGAAGGATGTCGATTTAGTATTATTTCTAGTAGATAGGGATCGCTGGACTGAAGACGATGAACTGGTGTTGCGCAATATTAAAAATGCGCATTGCCCAGTTGTTCTTGTTATTAATAAAGTTGATCGGCTTGATAATAAGGGCCAATTATTGCCTCTTATTCAGAATTTGCAGACTAAGCATACCTTTGATGATGTGGTTCCAGTGTCCGCTTTACGCGGCCATAATCGGGAGGAGCTGGAGGCGGTTATCGCACGATTTTTACCCGAAAAAGTGCATATGTATCCTGAAGATCAAATTACTGATCGCAGTGAACGCTTTTTGGCTGCTGAGTTGGTGCGAGAGAAAATCATGCGTCAGCTAGGCGAAGAAATTCCCTACTCGATGACCGTAGAAATTGAAGAGTTTAAAGCCTCTCCACGCCTATTGGAGATCAGCGCTTTAATTCTTGTGGAGCGCGACGGGCAGAAGAAAATTATTATTGGTGAAGGCGGTAGCCGGTTGCGGCAAATCGGCACTGAAGCCCGTAAAGATATGGAAATTGCATTCGATAATAAGGTGATGTTGCGTCTTTGGGTTAAGGTTAAGTCTGGTTGGGCGGATGATGAACGTGCATTGCGCAGTCTTGGTTACAACGATTTTAAATAACCATGAACCGCGTTGAGGGCGCTCCGTGTTTTGTTTTACACTTGCGCCCCTATCGCGACACCAGTGCTTTAGTTGAGTTATTGAGCTTAGAGCACGGTCGTTTTACCTGCGTGGCAAAAGGCTTGCGAGGGGCGGGGCGTTCACGGCAGCAATGGCGGGCTGCGCTGCAGGCGTTTAATCTCGTCTCTGTAAGTTGGCAGGGACGCGGAGAGCTTAAGACCCTTTTAGATGCCCAGCATCAGCGAAGCTACGCCCTTAAGGGCAGGGCTCTGTATTGCGGTTTTTATATTAATGAGTTGTTAGAACGGCTGCTGTTCCGCCATGATCCCCACTCCGATGTGTTTCTCAGTTACACCCACTGCCTGAGTTGCCTTGAACTTGACGCGGCCTTTGAGCCGACGCTCAGGCGTTTTGAATTTAGTTTGTTAGATGCCCTAGGTTACGGTGTGAATTTCGCTAGCTGTGCACACAGTGACGATGCGGTCCGAGAAGACGGCTATTATCAATTTAATATCGGTGAAGGCTTTGTTCCCGTGCCGGGTGGTGCCCCGGGCTTAGTATTTTTAGGTGCTGATTTATTGCAGTTGGCGGCCGATGACTTTAGTGGCGATGCCTTAAATGCGGCGAAGAAGTTAGCTCGGCAAGTGTTGCAGCCATTGTTAGGCAATAAACCCTTGCAGAGTCGGGCGCTGTTTAATTCTGGCGCGGTGCCCAGCATTGCGCGTGAGCAAGACTAACTGTTATTGCCAGCCTTTATTCCGCCTATGGTGTTAAATGTCGAATACAACGCCAAGATCGTGAGCGTCTTGCCATGCCAGTAAATCATCAATGGCACTAATTAACGCGGTGGTTTGAGTTTCGCATGTGTCCTTGTTTTCTAGCGCTTTTTCAAGTTCAAGAACCCGTTGTTTAAGCGCTGGTGTGCCAGTGTAACAACAGGCACCTTTTAAGGTGTGGTTTATAACGCTAAGCTGATCAAAATCTCTGTGTAGTATTGCTAGCACGGTATGTTTTCGTTGCTCGGGCAGTGTTTCCAGCAACATCGTCAGCATGTCTGCCGCAAGCTGTGGACGATTTTTAGTTAGTTGAAGACATTCTTTGATATCGACAGGCCTTGCTTGCTCGGTACTACTAGTGGCTGCTCTCAAGTGTTTGCTAAGCAGTGCCGCAAGCTGGCGCTCTGAAATTGGTTTACTAAAATAGTCGTTTATGCCCGCATCACGCAATTGTGACGGGTTGTCGGGTGACAAGTAGGCGGACAGAGCAATGATGGGGGTATCGGTATTGAGTCCATCTTTGCGAATGCACTTGCTCGTTTCTATGCCATCCATTTGCGGCATTTGAATATCCATAAAAATCAGATCGAAGTGTTTCTCGCGACACTGCTGTAAAGCTTCTGCACCATTTTGTGCAAAGTGGGTGCGAATTGCCATATCGTTTAAGAAATTGCCCAATATATGTAAATTTGAGGGGTTGTCATCGACCGCTAAAATATTGGTATTGGGGAAGTGAACTGCCTGTTGTCGGCTTGGTGAATTATGCTCTAAGCCTTTGTAAAGAGCGTCGAATAATTTAACGTGAGAAAATGGTTTGCTCAGGTAGGTACGTCCAGCAAGATCACTTTGCTGCTCTTTGTAAGGAGTGATAATGACCGCAGAGCGATCCAGCTCGGAGAGTAATTTGTGGAAGTCAGCGCTGTTATCGCTGCTAATTAGACAGTAATCGCTAGGTGCTAAGTCGCCAATATTAGTGCAGTGATGGACTTTAAGTCCCCATGATAAAAGTAAGGATTTCAAGGCTTGGGTTTGGAGTTCGCTGCGATCGTATAAGGCGATTGATTTACCGCTTATGACGCTGAAATCACGCAGTTTTATGGTGTTAGTGCTGGTCGGAAGGTTTAATGTAAGCCAGAATGTAGCGCCTTGGCCAGGCCCACTGACAATGCCGATCTCGCCGCCCATCTGTTCTATCAAGCGTTTAACAATCACTAATCCTAGGCCGGTGCCACCGTATTGGCGGGTGATAGAGGCGTCTGCTTGGCTGAAGTCTTTGAATACCTCTTGCTGTTGTTCCTTGGATAGGCCAATCCCAGTGTCGCTGATTTGAATTGTTATTTCGGCGTTTTCGTCGCCTTGTTGTTTGCTTAATATTGAAACTTTGATGTGACCTGCTGGCGTAAATTTTATTGCATTATTAATCAAATTTGTCAGGATTTGCCTTAGTCTTAAGCCATCTGTCACTACCGCTTCTGGGCTGCCAGCTTCAATAATTAAAGCCAGCTCGAGGTCTTTTTCAATAGCACTGGGTGCGAGAAGCTGTAACGTGTCTTCAACGGCCTCTCGAAGATTAACTGGGGCATTATCTAATACTAGTTTGCCGGCTTCTAACTTTGAAAAATCAAGGATGTCGTTAATAATCGTTAACAGACTATTGGCCGAATTGTGAATGGTTTCGATAGCTTCGCGTTGACGAACCTCCATTTCAGATTTAAGCAGAATTTTACTGAAGCCGATTATTCCGCTGAGTGGGGTGCGGATTTCATGGCTGGTATTTGCTAGAAATTCCGATTTTATCCGACTGGCATTTACGGCTTCTCGACGTGCTAAATCTAACTCAATATTCTGGACTTCTACGGTTTCGAGGGTTTCGCGCAGATCGATATTAGTTTGCTCAACACTGCGTTGAAGTTCTTGTAACTCATTTTGATGGGCATTATTTAGTAGATTGAGTTCCTCGGCAATTTCATTAAATTCATCATTCTCGGGTATGTGTGCATGGAAATTTCGAGAGCTGGTGGCCATCTTGCGAATAGTTTGACGCAGGGTGGTGAGGTCTGCCGCTAGTGATTGATTGATATAACTGGTTAGGGCCACACAAATAATAAAAGCGATAACCAACAATACCGTACCTATCAGCAGCGTCTGGTATTGCTGTATTTTTAAATGGCGCCAGTCGAATTGCATCACCACCCAGCCGACGATGGGAGTGGCGGCTTGCGAGCTGAGTGATGGCGAGAACACCGGCTGAGCGATAAGTAGACCATCCTCTAGGTACTCGTATTGCGCATGGGTCTCACCGGGATTCATTTTTATTATGGATAAGTCAGATTTTGGACCGGCGTGGGTAATAATATCCATATCCGCAGTATAAATTGCGATGGCTTTGACCGCAGTTTCCTCCAAGGCGGCAGAGGTAATCGCTGCCAGGGTGTTGTTGTGACCGGCGATGAGGACATGCTCGGTGAGGACGGCAAGTTGTTCACTCGAGGATTTGGCCCGCTCCGTCATGAGCTTCCGTAACTCATCGATTTGGCTGATCATCAGGTAGGAGCTGAGGGCCAATGATAAAGTGAGTATAGGCAATAGACCCATAACCAAGATCAATCTTCTTATTCCCAATCTCACTGACATTGCTTGGTGGAGCCTTTTAGTGTCGCGGTGGTATTATCATGACCGAAAATTGCGGTCGCTGCTATGCGGCGTAAGTTTGCAGATCATTTCCTGAGACTATTTACTTGGGCCATTAGTGTTAAAATACCTAGGCGATACCGACATATAAGGTTCAGGCTGTAATTATGAATGAATTTCCGACTATTGATCAATTTATCGGTAACACGCCGTTAGTGCGTTTGCAGCGCCTGGGAAGGAGCGGCAGTAACACTATTTTGGTGAAGCTAGAGGGTAATAACCCTGCCGGGTCTGTGAAAGATCGTGCAGCAATGAGCATGATTTTACGAGCTGAGCAGCGCGGTGATATTAGTCCTGGCGACACCTTGATTGAAGCCACCAGTGGCAACACGGGGATCGCTTTAGCGATGGCAGCTGCAATCAAGGGCTATAAAATGGTATTGATTATGCCCAGCCATATGAGTGCTGAACGCAAATTGGCGATGGCGGCATACGGCGCAGAATTGCTAGAGGTTTCGCAGGCAACAGGCATGGAAGGTGCTAGAGATTTGGCCTTGGCGATGCAAGCCGGGGGCAAAGGCAAGGTGCTTGATCAATTTTCCAATCGTGATAACCCGCAAGCGCATTACGAGGGAACAGGGCCTGAAATTTGGCGTCAAACGGATGGCCGTGTTACTCATTTTATTTGCTCTATGGGGACCACGGGGACCATTATGGGTGTATCTCGGTATTTGAAAGAGCAAAACCGTGCTATTGAGATTATTGGCCTGCAACCAGATGGTTGCTCAAGTATTCCCGGTATTCGACGTTGGCCAGAAGCGTATTTACCCAGTATCTATGATGCCGTGCGGGTCGATCGCGTGATTGATATGGATCAGCGCACTGCAGAGATCACTATGCGCGCTATGGCCGTACAAGAGGGGATTTTTTGCGGCGTGTCGTCAGGTGGTTCTGTTGCTGCCGCGCTGCGTGTTAGCGAGTCAGTAGAGAATGCAGTGATTGTTGCTATTGTTTGTGACCGCGGTGACCGCTATCTATCAACCGGTGTTTTTGATAAGACACTGGAGAAATAAAGTCGGCGAAGAGAATATAAAAGTCATATGACCTATATGTTAGTGAGCAAGTAGCGATGGTTAAGGTAAGGGAAGACTTTCCATTGTTAGGCAACGGAAACGTCGATATCGCTGCTTGGATAGCGCGGTTGCCGGTGGATAGGCAGGTGATCCACACTGCGGATTTGCAGCGTGCGTTTGAAGTGGCCGAAAATTGTGCGGCTAATTCGGCGTCACTTGTTCAGGGGAAGGTCGATTATTTCTCTAGTTTTTATACCGCCTTGGAAATGGTTGAGATACTGGCCGATCTTCATCTTGATCAGGACAGTCTTATTGCCGCGACTTTATTTCGTGCGGTACGAGAAGACCGTTTATCTATCGCTGAACTGGAACAGCAATTTGGTCGCCCGGTCGCAAAGTTAGTTGATGGTGTGCTGGGCATGGCGGCGATATCCCGGGTAAATGCCCAGCTCGATGCGCCGGTATTGGGTCAGTCTGAAGCCCAGAGCGAGACCATTCGAAAAATGTTGGTCTCCTTAGTAGACGATGTGCGCGTAGCGCTGATTAAGCTTGCTGAGAGAACATCTGCTATTCGTTCCGCAAAAAATAAACCAGAAAAGCGCTATCGAGTCGCTCGCGAAGTGGCAGATATTTATGCGCCGTTAGCACATCGTTTGGGTATTGGCCATATTAAATGGGAGCTTGAAGATCTTTCCTTCCGTTACTTGCAACCGCTTGCGTATAAAAAAATTGCAAAGCTATTGGCTGAAAAGCGCCTAGATCGCCAACACTATATTGACGACGCCATCGATGTTCTCGAAAAGGCGCTTAACGCTGACAATATTCAGTCCGACATCGCTGGTCGCGTTAAGCATATTTACAGTATTTGGCGAAAAATGCAGCGCAAAGGTATCGGCTTCTCTCAGGTTTATGATATTCGCGCCCTGAGGGTGCTAGTGCCGGATGCAAAGTCTTGCTATGCAGCATTAGGCGTAGTTCATGGCTTGTGGCGCAACATTCCCAATGAATTCGATGACTATATCGCGACCCCTAAAGAAAATGGCTACCGCTCATTACACACCGCGGTGATTGGACCCGATGGCAAGGTGTTGGAAATACAAATCCGCACTCGGTCGATGCACGACGAAGCCGAGTTTGGGGTATGTTCGCATTGGATGTACAAGGGTACGGATCGCGGCGCTAAAACCACCAATAGTTATGATGAAAAAATAGCATGGTTACGTCAGGTTCTAGACTGGCATGAGGAGAGCGGCAGCAGCAGTGATGTCGCCGAGCAATTTACCAGCGCGCAAGATCGAGTCTATGTTTTTACGCCAGATGGTCATGTGGTGAACTTGCAAAACGGCGCGACACCCCTCGATTTCGCCTACCACATTCATACCGAGGTCGGTAATCGCTGTCGGGGCGCTAAGGTTAACGGTCGTATCGTGCCCTTAACGTACACGCTAAAAACCGGCGAACAGGTTGAGATTCTGACTGGCAAAGAAAGTAAGCCGCGCCGAGATTGGCTACAAAGCAATCTCGGTTATTTAAAAACGTCTCGGGCTCGCACCAAAGTTCAGCATTGGTTTCGTTTGCAAGCCAAAGATGACAATATTATCGCCGGCCGGGCACTGTTAGATAAAGAATTTAAGCGCCTCGCCTTGAATAGTATTGATTACAAATATCTTGCCGATCAGATGCACTGCCCCAGTGTGGATGATATGTACGCTTCAGTTGGCGCAGGCGAAATCAGTATGTTTCAGCTGATTCGCGCAGCGAACAGCCTCGCTGGGCGCGATGACGACAATGCCCAGTCTATGTTGCGCTTGCGTCCCGCAAGCACCAAGCAAAATGATGGTAGTCAGGTTCGTATTAGCGGTGTGGGTAATTTGATGACCTACTTTGCACGCTGCTGTAAGCCTTTACCCGGCGAGGGAATCACGGGGTATATCACCGTTGGTCGCGGTGTCAGCGTGCATCGTCAAGACTGTAATAAATTACTGCAACTGCAAAGCGTGGAGCCTCAACGGATCATTACGGTTGGTTGGGCCGAAACACAAATTGATACTTATCCCGTTGATATCGAGCTGCAGGCTTATGATCGGCAGGGCTTGTTGCGTGATATTACCCAGCAACTGGCCACTGAAAAGGTCAATGTTGTGTCATTGAATACTGTGACAGATACCCCGAATCACATAGCTACCATGACGATTCGTTTGGAAATCCAAGATCTCGCCACCTTGTCAGATGTATTAAATCGACTTAATGGCTTACCTAATGTTGTTGGCGTAAAGCGAATTCGAGAGGGCTAATATGGCTTATAACATAGCGGATTTGCAATATCTGATGGCGAGGTTGCGCGATCCCGAAGCCGGCTGCCCCTGGGACTTAAAGCAAACCTCAATGACGGTCATTCCCCATACTTTAGAAGAAGTTTATGAGTTGGTGGATGCCATCGAGCGGAGTGATACGCCACAGATTCGGCAAGAGTTAGGTGATGTCTTATTTCAAGTGATTTTTTATAGTCAGTTAGCGGCTGAGCAAGACCATTTTGATTTTTCGGATGTGGTCAATGATATTGTTGCTAAGTTGTTGCGACGTCACCCTCATGTTTTTCCCGAAGGTACCTTGCAATCGCGCAGATCCACCACTGCGCCTGATGATGAGGCGATTAAAGCGCGTTGGGAGGAAATTAAGCAAAGCGAACGTAAGCAAAAGTCACAGCACAGTGTGCTGGATGATGTCCCCGAAGCTCTACCAGCCCTTACTAGGGCGACGAAATTGCAGAAACGTGCGGCGCAGACTGGCTTCGATTGGGTAGAGCTTGCAAGTGTTGTCACAGCACTCCGAGAAGAGCTAGACGAGCTTGAAGAAGCTATTGCCATCGGCGAGCAAGCTGCTATTGCCGATGAAATGGGCGATGTGCTTTTTTCTGCCGTAAATCTTAGTCGACACCTTGGCTTAGATGCAGAAGCAACTACGCGGGCTGCCTGCAGAAAATTTGAACGACGGTTTCGGTTTGTTGAGCAGCGTTGTATTGAAACGGGTGTTACCGGGGGAGGCGGAGCCGCAGATCCTCAGTTAGATCTGTTTTGGACTGAGGCAAAGGCGGCCGGACTCTAGGTCTAAGCAATAATCTGGTATTGTTAGGGGCAGCGCATAATGAGCGCTTCCCGGCATTCCACTTACTATTAGTTTTCTAAGAGTTTATAGTGGTGCAGGTGTTTTTCAGTTAATGACAAATAACGCGGAGTTGGGCCGATATCTTCATAAAGTGGGTCACCTTGCTCATCTAACGCCATAATTTTCGGACCCTGGCGGTAGGGCATGACACTTTCCATTTCATCGAGCGCCGCCGTAAGTAGGTCGGTGATCAGTGATTCTACGTTCTGTCGCGGATAAAGTTCCGCCAGTGCATTTAATCTCGCGGCATCTTTAATGGAAAGGCGTACGTCATAACTCTCTGCGGTTAGTCTACCGCCTGCGGTCTCTTCCCAAAGTGATAATAATTCTCGCATTTTCATAAATAAGGTTCCTGTTATCTGTAGGTGAAATAGATAATATTTCTTTACTAAGACATAACACCTAGCACCCATGTAATTTTGCTAGCATTATCAGAGTAAATGATTTAAAGCGTTCTTAGAGCTCCCTCGTCCGTCGGGTTTTACTGTTTGTCGTAATACAGTATGGTTTATTTGACGGATATTGCTTTTAAAGTTTTTGTTGGTCAGTTAGGAGTTCTGGCATAGCAATTGCCGCACAGGGCGTAATAGATGCCCTCAAATCATCCGATCAGATAGCTACTTACAGCGCTTAGTGGGACGCCATCTCTTGTGTGGCTGGCGATTGCTGTGTATTGTTGTGCGCTTTTGCTGTGGCGGCCCCTACGCTGCAGGCTATGAATTCGCAACCTTTTGGGGAGTTTCCCGCTATGCGCGTTATATTGTTAGGGCCACCTGGGGCAGGTAAAGGCACTCAGGCTCAGTTTATTTCTGAAAAATTCGCTATTCCGCAGATCTCTACTGGAGATATGCTGCGGGCAGCCGTTAAAGTCGGTTCACCACTAGGCTTGCAAGTTAAAGAAGTCATGGCCACTGGTGGCTTAGTTTCCGACGAAACTATTATTGGCCTAGTTAAAGAGCGAATTACTCAGGACGATTGCAGGAATGGCTTTCTGTTTGACGGTTTCCCCCGCACAATTCCTCAGGCCGAAGCATTGATAAATGCGGGCGTCATTATCGATAGCGTGGTTGAGATTGCCGTCGAAGATGAAGATATAGTGATGCGTATGAGCGGTCGTCGCACCCATGAAGGCTCTGGTCGGACCTATCACCTTGTATATAACCCACCCAAGCAAGAAGGTGTTGACGATGTGACGGGTGAAACACTAATACAGCGTGAAGACGACAAAGAAGACACTGTTCGCAATCGTCTTAATATTTATCATGAGCAAACAAAGCCGCTGGTTTCGTTCTACAGTAGTTTAGAGGGCGAGCATGCGCCTAAGTATTGTCGTATTGAGGGAGTGGGCAGCGTTGCCGAGATTACTCACCGCGTATTTGAATCACTCGACCCATAAGAAACATAGTAGTCATCAAAAAGGCACCTTCGGGTGCCTTTTTTGTTTTCGCTAATCAATTATTACCCGTAATACGAATACGGAAAAAAATAGCGGCGGAATTAGGGTTAAGTCACTTGGGCCTCTAATTATTGATTTATGCGGGCCCCACTTGCAGATGGTGACGGGGTAATAAAGTGTTTGTGATAGTTTTGCCAAATCCGCCGGTGGCAGACCCGCTGACGTTCTTCGGGTGCTGACTTTCGTTCAATTTTCCTAGCATCTCGATCCCTTAGCTTGGCACTTACCGACACGCAGGTCTGAGTGGATGATGTTTCGCCAATGCGTTGTTTCTCATAAGCGCCAGTTTATGATTTAGGCCAAAAGCGAGTAGAACGTTAGCTTGAGTCCGAAAATCAGGGGCGCTAGTTTGTCAGCGACGGAGAATCCAACACTTTGGTCTCTAGTCTGTGTTCTTTTGACCAGCTTATAACTCTAGGTTCTGAGTCCTTGCTTTCCGCCCGTGCATCCAAATTAATCTGCCGACACCGCAATTGCTGTTCGCAATTAAATAATGCCCAACATTTTTTTTCGCGCAGGAATCGGCTCGGGTAGGTGGGGTTGCTAAGATCATCTGGTGAATATTTCCGCACTGGCGAACGTAGTCCGCTAATATTGGGAGGCCAATATTAGCGGAATCATTACTGATATCGCTTTATGTTATTCCCAAGCGCAATGTCTCCGTCGGATTAATTGTCGCGAAAAGGTCGAGGCTTCCGCATTAGAACTTGGTCTGGTTAAGAGGCAGTAAGTGTTGATTTTTCTATGGCGTTTGGGGGTAGCCAAATGACTGCTAGTCTATAACGATAAAATGTTAATCAGTCTTACTAAAGATGTGCGAAAAATGTGGATATTATATGTCCAATTTTCTCTGTCGAGTATTTATAAACACGTGAAGAAATCGATGGCAAAGCGAATGAGTTTTGGGCGAAAATGGTGAACAATCTGTTTCTTTATATTCCCGGCCAAATGATAGTGAAAGTCATCGAAATCTCAGGTTTTCTCTTTGCGGACCATTTTTAGAAGAAATAAACGTAAATTTTGGATAAATTTTAGAAAAAAGGCGTTTATTAAAAGACTTTTTTTTGCGTTGGTTATTATATGTGCTATTTTTATTACCATGAACATTAGTATTGTCATCGTCAAGGAGAATAAATGATGCCAGCCAGTAAAGCCACAGTAAAAAAAGTGTCCGCTAAACGTAAACCACGGGCTAAAAATGTGATCTTAACAAACCCGGTTGTGACCAAAGCCGAAGAGGGTTTGAAAAAAGTCGAGGCGATGGTAGCGAATGAGCGCAAAGCACTTGCCGCTGCAAAAGCGAAAGTAGATGCAGCTCGTGTAAAAGCGAAAAAGACGGCTCGTGCAGCGGATAAAAATGCGGTTAAGCGCGCTGCTGCTGCTGCCGAGAAGTTAAATGCGAAGCTGAAAATTAGTCGTGCTAAGGTCGCTGAGACTAAAGCCGCGGTTGCCAATGCCAAAGCATTAGCTCGTATCAAGGCGTCAGAATCTGCTGTTAAGCAGAAGATTGAAGAGCGTTCTACTGCTCTGGCTAGCAAAGTCGATTCAGACTTGGCTAAGGCATTAAAACTGTTTGAACAACGCTTTAAGAAGAAGCGCTTGGCTGCAAACAAACTTAAGCTTGCTTCTATAGAGAAAAAGCTGGCGGCTAAGCACAAGCAAGCCGTTAAGCAGCTTGGTGCGAAAATCAGTGACCTCAAATTAGCAGTAGTAGCGAAAGTAAGTGCTAAAGCGACTGTTAAAAAAGCAGTAGCTAAAAAGCCTGCGGCGAAGAAAGTTGCTGCAAAAAAGGCCGTTGCTAAGAAAGCGCCAGCTAAAAAAGCACCTGCCAAAAAGGCTGTTGCTAAAAAAGCCCCTGCTAAAAAGGCTGTTGCTAAGAAAGTAGTAGTTAAAAAAGTCCCTGCTAAGAAAACTGTCGCTAAGAAAGCGCCAGTAAAAAAGGTATTGGCTAAGAAGGCTGTTGCTATAAAGGCGCCAGCTAAGAAAGCGGCTGCCAAGAAAGCACCAGCTAAAATCAAGGCAGCTGTTGCGCCTGTTGAGGCACCAAAAGCAGAGTCATAGTTTGAATATTATGCTTTGCAGTAGAAAAGGAGGCGAAAGCTTCCTTTTTTTATGGGTGCTTTAAACGTCGTTATTTAAGTTCTGCTAGTTCGGTGATGGTATTGCAGTTTCTAAACGCAAATTGTTGGCCACTCAAGTCTGCTTCGACATAGTTGTGTTGTTTGTACCAGCGATGTACCTGCCGGTTTCCCCTTAATAAGTATTCTTTTAGCGACGATTTTAGCTGCGTGCTTATCAGTGCAAATAAATATTGTTCACGCTCTCCGTCATTCACATAACAAATATCGGCATTACCTGCATTTAGCGCATTTGCTAGCTGATAATAAACGTCCCTGGGTGCGAGGGGGCTGTCGCAGGGTAAAACGAATATAAAGGGGCTGGATGTGTGTGTCATAGAGGCGTAGATGCCAGCCAGCGGGCCCTCATATGCGCTGTCTTCGTCTTGAACGGTTTCTCCGTAAATTTTGTACTGGTCTATATTTCTATTGCAGCTGATTAGCGTATTCGCAATGTCACTTGGGATAGCGTCTAAGGCATATTCTATAAGCGGGCGCTGCTTCCAGCTTACTAAGCCTTTGTCTTGCCCACTCATACGGCGACCTTCGCCACCGGCAAGAATAATTGCGGTAACGTCCTTTTGGTGGATGGTATTTTTCGCCATAATTATTTCCCGTATTCGTTACTGGTATCCGCTAATGCTATTTTTGCGCATATCAAGCTCTGCCATACCCAGTGATATGCGATATGGTATTATTCCGCGGCATCCCAACCCCGAACAATAACTGTTTTACGGCTGAATTAATGACAAGTTTACTCGCGATCGAGGCTTCAACAGAAGCATGTTCCGTTGCTTTACTCCATAAAGGTCGGCAAACAGAAGATTTCCGGCTTTTACCGCGCGCTCACACTCGTTATTTGCTGCCAATGGTTGATCAGATACTGTCTGATGAAGGCATTTGTTTAAGCGATCTAGACGCCATTGGATTTTCTGCAGGCCCCGGTTCGTTTACTGGCCTGCGAGTCTGCGCCGGTGTTGTTCAGGGCCTAGCCTTTGCTGCGGAGAAACCGGTGGTGGCGGTCTCTACATTGCAGGCAATGGCACAGGGCGAAGCTGATTATTTGGAGTTAGCTGATGGCGATATACTACTGCCAGCCTTAGATGCGCGAATGGATGAGCTTTACTGGGGGCAGTATCGCTATCTTAGCGGTTTTGCGGAGCTCATTGCTGAAGATAGCCTGCGTGCGCCCGAGTCGATTCACATAGCCGCTGCGGAGGGCGCCGTCTTCGGATTTGGCAGCGGTTGGGTCTATGCGTCGCGCTTCGCTCATGGCTTGCCATCTGCCAATGTGAATGCGGCGGTGTATCCACGGGCACAGGCAATATTAAAACTGGCGGTGCGAGCTTTTGAGCGCGGTGATTATATGAGCGCTGATCAGGCTCAACCCGTTTATCTACGTGAAACGGTCGCGTGGCAAAAATCTTAAATTAATATCACGGAGATTTTCGATAGTGGATTCATTACGTGCGGTAATTCTTGCCGCCATTCAGGGTTTAACGGAATTTTTGCCCGTCTCTAGTTCGGGGCATTTGGTATTACCGCAAACCCTATTGGGTTGGGAAGACCAAGGTTTAGCGTTTGATGTTGCGGTTCATGTTGGCTCATTGCTCGCAGTGCTTTGGTATTTTCGTCTTGAGGTGCGGGATATTTTGGGCGATTGGTTTACCAGTCTGGCGTCGCGCCAGCAGACTGCAAATAGTCGTCTCGGCTGGATGGTCATTGTCGCCACTATCCCTGCGGTGTTAGCGGGGCTTATCTTTAACGACTTTATTGAAGAGCATCTTCGGTCGGGGTATGTGCTGGCGACTACCACGCTTGTGTTTGGGGTGTTGCTTGGTGTTGTAGATCGCTATGCTAAGCACGGTAAGCAGCTTGCTGATGTCGGCTTGCGTATCGCCATCATTGTTGGTGTTGCCCAAGCCATTGCTCTTATTCCCGGTACCTCGCGCTCGGGTATTACGATTACTGCAGCCTTGATGCTAGGTCTTAACCGCAGTGACTCGGCGCGGTTTTCATTTTTACTGTCTATGCCTATTATTGCCGCGGCAGGGTCCTATAAATTATTGGAATTGCTAGAGAGCAGTGATCCTGTGGCATGGAATTATTTAGCCATTGGCGCGGTGGTGTCGGCTGCAACCGCTTATGCTTGTATTCATGTCTTTATGAGGTGGGTTGAACGCATGGGAATGATGCCATTTGCTATTTATCGGGTATTGCTCGCGGGTCTATTATTCGCTGTATTAGCCTCCTAAATATTAAAAGGGAAAGTTCAATGAAAGTTGCGTTTATTGGTTTAGGCACAATGGGCTACCCGATGGCGGGGCATTTGTGTCGGGCTGGATTTTCTCTGTCGATATTTAATCGCAGCACTGAAAAAGCAAAAAGATGGTCTGCAGAATTTGGTATTGCCGCTAGTGAATCGATTGCTGAGGCGGTTTGCAATGCGACTGTCGTTGCGGTGTGCCTAGGGGCTGACGAAGATGTGCGGCAGGTATTATGTGCCAAGGATGGCGTTTTTGAATCACTGGCAACTAACGGCGTAGTTATTGATCATTCGACCACATCGGCGGCGCTTGCCCGCGATATGGCGGTAGTCGCTCAAACATATGGCCATCATTTTATAGACGCACCGGTTTCCGGTGGGCAAGCAGGTGCAGAGAAAGGCAGCTTAACCGTCATGGCTGGCGGTGACATAGGCGCCTTCACTGCGGTAGAGCCAGTGCTTGCAGCATATGCGACTCGCTACCAACACTTAGGCCCGTCGGGCTCGGGCCAGTTGGCAAAAATGGTTAATCAGATTTGTATTGCCGGTTTACTGCAAGGTTTGGCCGAAGGTTTACATTTTGGTGAGCAAGCCGGACTCGATATGCCGGCGGTGATCGATGCTATAGGTGGCGGTGCGGCGCAGTCTTGGCAAATGGATAATCGCGCTAATACGATGCTCGCCAAGGAATTTGATTTTGGCTTCGCGGTGGATTTGATGCGCAAGGATTTGGCTTATGTCTTGGAGGAGGCGCGTCAGCGCCAGCTTAATTTACCGGTAACGGCGTTGGTTGATCAATTTTACGCACAGGTTCAAAACTTAGGCGGTGGCCGCAGCGATACTTCTAGTCTGTTGTTGGCTCTTCAAAATTCAATGTCAAATAGGCATGCTGGGAAAACCCCAAATGAGTGATTTGAAACAATTTAATAAGAATTTATGTGCGTTTATAGATTCCAGCCCGACCCCCTTTCACGCGGTGGAAGAAATTCGCTTGCGTCTACAGCAGGCCGGTTTTATCGCCTTAGATGAGCGCGCTGATTGGCAGCTTGAGCCGGGTAAGTCGTATCACCTTATTCGTAATGGTTCTTCTATTGTCGCGTTTCGCTGCGGCAAAACGCCTGTCCATGAGCGCGGTTGGCGCATGGTGGGTGCACATACTGACAGTCCTAATTTAAAGGTTAAGCCGGCTCCAGAGTTACATCGCCAGGGTTATTTTCAGTTGGGGGTAGAGGTCTACGGTGGTGCGCTACTCAATCCCTGGTTTGATCGTGACCTCGGCTTAGCGGGGCGGGTAAATTATGAAAATGCCAGCGGTCAACTGTGTAGTGCCTTAATAAACATTGATCGCCCGGTGGGTATTATCCCGAGTTTGGCGATACATCTTGATCGTGAAGCCAATAACAGCCGCTCGATAAACCCGCAGCGAGATCTGCCGGTGGTGTTATTACAAAGTGCTGAGCCCAAGGATTTTCGAGTTTTACTCGCAGAAACCCTAGCGCAGCAAGGCGTCAGCGACGTTGCCGCGGTATTGGATTACGAGCTGAGTTTTTATGACTGCCAGCCAGCGGCCATGGTGGGCTGGAATGAGGACTTTATTGCCGCCGCCCGCTTAGATAATTTGCTGTCTTGCTATATCGGCTTAGACGCATTGTTAGCTGCGGATAGCAGCGAGCACACAGTATTGGTGTGCAATGATCACGAAGAAGTGGGAAGTCAGTCAGCCGTGGGGGCGCAGGGTCCGATGCTAGAATCGGTATTGCGCCGCATTGCCGGCAACGAAATTGCTTGGCAACGGGCTATCGCCAATTCAATGATGATCTCTGCGGATAATGCTCACGGTATTCATCCCAATTTTAGCGATAAACACGATGGCAATCATGGTCCACTGCTAAATGCGGGTCCGGTGATAAAAAACAATGTGAACCAGCGATACGCGACGAATAGCGAAACCAGCTCGCTATTTCGTCGTCTGTGTGCGAGTAGTGATGTAAAGGTGCAAAGTTTTGTTGTGCGCAGTGATATGGCGTGTGGGAGCACTATTGGCCCGCTCACTGCAGCTGCGATTGGGGTGAAAACCTTAGATATCGGCGTGCCGACGTTTGCTATGCATTCGATTCGCGAGCTGGCAGGTAGTCAGGATGGGTTTAATTTAAGCAAGGTCTTGGCAGCGTACTATGAATTGGAATCTGTGGTAGATAGCGACCGCTGCTGAAAAATGACCGCCACTGCAAGCTAGATCGCAGGGGCGGGGTAGTGCGCGCAAATTACTTTGCCGACTTAAAGTCGGGTTTACGCTTTTCAGCAAACGCTCGCAGGCCTTCGCGACCTTCTGGGCTGCTAACGCTTTTGGCGATGCAGCGGCTTTCAATTTCTAACTGGGTTTCCAGCGTGTTTGAATAGCTGCCAAGTAATAGCTCTTTAATTTTCCCGTGGGCCATTAGAGGGCCGCTAGCGAGTTTGTTGGCAAGGGCTTCTGCTTCGCTCATAAGATCATCGGCCGCGACCACCTTGGTCAGCAAACCCCAGTCTAGGGCCTCTTGTGCGGTTAGAACGCGGTTAGTAAACATGAGCTCTTGGGTGCGACGCAAGCCGATAAGCCTTGGTAAGTAGACGCTGGACCCGCCGTCAGGACTGGCGCCGATACCTGTGTATGCCATGGTGAATTTTGCTTTCTCAACGGCGAGGACTATGTCGCCCGAGGCCGCTAAGCTGAAACCGGCACCCGCTGCTGTGCCATTGACGGCAACAATGAGAGGAGCGGTCATACGCGCAAAGCGGGAATTTGCTGAATGTAGGCAAGCCGTTATGTCTTTTACCAGCAAGCCAATATCGTCACCTGCGGCGTGAAAACTGAGGACATCGCCTCCCGCGCAAAACATCTTTCCGCTTGCAGTGAGAATAACCGCACGAATGCTAGCATCTTGATCGCAGACCATGGCGACATGCATTAGCTCTTGTGCCATTTCTAAATTGAGGCTATTGGCAGCATCGGGGCGATCTAAAGTGATCTTAGCAACGCCGTTGGCATTTTCCCACTGTAAAGTATTGTATTCGCGCATAGCAGCATTTCGATCCATATAATTATTTAGGCCACGAGGGTAATAGAGCCGTGTCGGTGCGTCAATTTACAAAAAATTTAGTTAGTCTAGGGCTGGTCAAGCAATGAGGGTATTGGTGCTATCTGCCTACCATGCGGACAGTCATCGCTGTTGGCTAGATGGCCTCATGATGCATTTGCCGAGTATTGAGTGGACCGTGTTGACCTTGCCAGCTCGATATTTTAGCTGGCGTATACGGGGCAATAGTCTGACTTGGGCCATGCAGCAAAGCGCGCTACTGAGCGAGCCCTATGACGTGGTTCTCGCAACCTCGATGACGGATTTGTCGGCGCTGCGTGGCCTAGTGCCAGCGCTGAGTCGTATTCCAACGGTGGTGTATTTTCATGAAAATCAGTTTAGCTACCCCAAAAATATTCAGCAGCGTGATGACGTCGAGCCCCAAATACTAAACCTCTACACCGCCTTGGCAGCCGACAAAGTGCTGTTCAATAGTGAGTATAATCGCAACACCTTATTGAGTGGTGTCGATACCTTATTGGGGCGCTTACCTGACTTTTCACCGCGTGCTGAGGTGGGGGCTAGACTAGCTGATTCAGCGGTTTTGCCCGTGGGGCTTGATATTACGCCATGCGTCGAGCGCTCCGCGGGTGAGCGTCTAAGTGTGCTCTGGAATCACCGCTGGGAGTACGACAAGGGACCTGACCGCTTGTTGGCGCTGATAAAAGAATGCGATAAGCAGGCATTGCCCCTCGATTTTTATATCGCCGGCCAGCAGTTCCGGAATTGTCCCAAGGAATTTAAGCAGCTTGAGGGGTTAATTTTAGCGAGTGATTGCTTGGCTCTGCGGCAGTGGGGCTATGTGTCTGACGCCTTGGACTACTCGGCTATGCTAGCTCGCTGTGACGTGGTGTTATCGACCGCGATACACGACTTTCAAGGCTTGTCGATTTTACAGGCAGTCGCAATGGGCTGCGTGCCGTTAGTTCCGGATCGACTGTGTTATCCCGAGTGGTTTGGTGCTGCTTATCGCTACCACGGCGACGATAATCCCGCCCTAGAAGCAATCGCTTGTGGCGCGGTACTACAGCGTTTACTGTTGCAAAAACAGCGCGGGCAATTACCGCTAGTTGATGTATCTGCCTTGAGTTGGCAAGTCTTAGCACCGCAGTATTTAAAAGTTTTCGAGGGGCTTTTGAATTAAGCGCTGTTTGTGCCGAGGCGAATACTGACACCGTTGGGGTGAGCCAGTATCATAAGCGCCTTTATTTTAAATTGCGGGCAATGCGCAACCGCAGCAAGATTCTAACAGGAATATATTATGGCTAAGCAGCGGGTACTTACCGGCATTACCACTACCGGAACGCCGCATTTGGGGAATTACGTTGGTGCGATTCGTCCCGCGATTGCTGAAAGTCAGCGCGGAGAGTTTGACGCCTTTTTCTTTCTTGCGGATTATCACGCCCTGATTAAAAGTCATGACCCCTCTATAGTGCACCAGTCCAGCCGTGAAATTGCTGCGACGTGGCTAGCCCTAGGCTTAGATACCGACTCCAGCACCTTCTATCGCCAGTCTGATGTGCCTGAAATCGCCGAGCTCAGTTGGATTCTAACCTGCGTCTGTGCGAAGGGACTGATGAATCGCTCCCATGCATACAAAGCGGCGGTTCAAGCCAATGAGCAAAACGGTGATGACCCGGATAATGGCGTCACCATGGGTTTGTTTAGCTACCCAATATTGATGGCAGCCGATATCTTAATGTTTAATGCCAGTAAAGTGCCGGTAGGGCGGGACCAAATTCAGCATATAGAAATGGCACGTGATATGGCGCAGCGTTTTAACCATTTATATGGCAAAACGTTTGTACTGCCCGAAGCAGTTGTCGACGATGATGTAGCGGTTTTAAGCGGCCTAGATGGCCGTAAGATGAGTAAAAGCTATGGCAATACTATCCCCTTGTTTTTGCCAGAGAAGAAACTTCAAAAACACATCAATAAAATTAAAACCAATCTTTTAGAGCCCGGTGAGCCCAAAGATCCCGCAGACTCCACTGTTTTTGAAATTTGGCAGGCGTTTGCGACGGCAGAACAAACGGCGGATATGCGTCAGAAATTTGCTGAGGGTATCGCCTGGGGACAGGCTAAAAAGGATTTATTTGATTTAATTAATACTCAGGTCGCTCCAGCTCGCGAGCGCTACGAGGCGATTTTGGCGGACAGTCAATTTTTGGAGTCTGAGCTGAAGAAGGGGGCTGAGAAAGCACGCGCTCAAGCTGCTCCGATGTTGGCGTCAGTGCGCAAAGCGGTAGGTTTGGCCGCCTTTTCGTAGAAGTACTAAAAACCTTGAGCTCAGTAACATACCCGCTGGACTGATAGTGAAAACCACTTTATCGCTTTTGCGGAGGTTTAGCTGAGCGGGTTGCGTTTGAATCCGGAAGCGGGCGTCAATTTTCCGAGTCTCAGGCCAAGGGATGTTCGCCTTGGTTTGGAGTTTTATTTCCTGAATCCAAGACGACCACATTGTTATAAGGGCATGGGCGAGGGTTTTTTGATGGCGCTCGGCAAGTGCGCTGTTGCAAGCAACCAGCGCGGTGGGGATAAGCATTGTTTTTATAAAGCCCGCTGTAGTGACCGAGTGTCAGTAAGTGAGTCTTAAATATAACGAATTTTCTAAGCCTCGATATACGTGGATCGCCCGGCCGTGAACCTGCACACATAAACAGATCTATTAAGGCGCAATTTTGTTAAATTAGAAGTTAATCCCCAGTTCTAGATAGGCAGCGCGTGGCTCCCCAATAAAGTAGCGGTAATTGCCGAAAGCGTAATCTGCTCTCTCTGCGTAATCGATATTACCGAGGTTGTTTATTCTAAGCACAGAGTAGAGTTGCTCTCCATACTGCTGGCGCCAGCGGATATTGCTGAGGGTGTGGCCTGGATAGTGATAAAGGTTGTTTTCTTCTAGGAAGTATTCGCCTTGGTGCTGGATTTCTAATTCAAGTTGAGTGCTAGCAAACGGTGACCAGCGCAGCAATGTGCCAGCGAGCTGACGCGGCGCAGTGTCAATCTCATTCCCCTCTGCGGTAAGCGCATCATTGCCGTATTGATGTTTGCTATAACTAGCCTGTAATTGCCACATCAAACTGGGCGTAATTTGCCAGTTAAAGTTAGCTTCGATTCCCCGGTCCACGGTTTTGCCCCCATTGATATTGCGGCGGTTGCTGTCTTGAATAATGACATCGCTTTTGTGCATCCAATATGTCGACACGCGGTACTGGAAAGTATTCCAGTTGCCACGCAAACCTATTTCAATACTGTTAAGTGATTCTTCGGCGAGATTGGCATTAAGTTGCTGTTCTTGCAGGCGGTATAGTTCGGAGGCCTGTGGTGCTCTAAAACCGTGACCGGCATTGGCGATGAAGTCAGTATGTTTGCTTAGGTTTTGAATCAAGCCTAGATTAAATGAGCTATTACGGAAGCGCTCTTTATCGTCGGCTGGGCGAGCGTATCGGCAGCTGCCAGCAGGGCAGGCACTGCCGTCAGCGGCGGTATTGCCGTCGATCATTAGGTTGTTGTAGTCATAAAACTGAATATCGTAGCGGCCGCCAAAATTGATTTTTGTGCTCTCGGTCGCTTGCCAGTCACCACCAATAAACCAGGCTGCATATAAGGCATCAACTTCATAGTCGTATTGTTGACCAGTGGGAAACCGGCCGAAGAGGGTGGCTTGCGCTTGGGATTGTTTTAAATAGGCTTTGGTTACTTCCATGTCAAAACCGTTGTAGAGAGTGACGTTATCGCTATAGTTCTGATAAAACGCACTTTGCACCCCAGCGCTGCGTTCACCATTTTCTTCAAGTGGGGTACCGGGTAAGAAATGCTGAAGAAACTCCATTTCGGTGTAGCGTAAATAGGGCGTAACGACAAAGCGGCTGTCGCGTTCGCCCTCGCGCTCAAAGCGGCTGTAATAGCGAACACTGGTGTTATTGCGGAAGGCCTCTGGATTGGGGTTTTCGCGTTTGCGGTGACTATCTTTGTAGGCGTCTTCGCCCAGTACATAGCCGGCGGTTTCTTGATCAAGGTTGCTGGCGGCCAGCATGGATTGAATGCTCCAAGTGTCGCCTTGATAGTCATAACGCACATTCATTTTTTGTTGATCATAGCCGGCCTCATCCTTAAAGCCATCATCATGATTGCCCTGTACGCTAATACGATAGCCGTGCTTGCCAATGGTGTCGCTGTGACTGGCTTTGACGCGGTGGTATTTGTCGGGGCCGGCCTCAAACGATAGGCGAGACTCTGGCTCGCTTGAGGGTGCAAGACTAATAACATTGATGACGCCGTTTAAGGCATTGCTGCCGTGCACCGCGGTGCCGGGCCCGCGAATAACTTCTATGCGCGCGGCTTGCTCGGCATTAACATCGAATAGCTCATTCACATTGCAAAAACCTGGCCCCCGCAGCGGTATGCCGTCTTCTGCGAAGTAGAATGCACCGCAACTGCCGGCACCCGTTAATACGCCGGAACGAATGGCCGTTAAATTTTCTTGACCGTTACCGCGGCTGATTGAGACGCCGGGAACTTGGCTGAGGACTTGGCTGATGTGAGTGTGGCCGATACTTTCAATATCTTCTTGGCTAATGACGCTAATTGCCAGGCTCTGCTCATGCAATTGTTTTTCAATGCGGTCAGCGGTAACCGATACCGTTTCAGTGGCTTGAGGTTGATTCCCTGCTGCCAGAGTCAGACTTGACGTCAGACTAACTGCCAACAGAATAGAGTGTTGTTTTATCATGTGTGAGCCGTTCCTTAATGTAGCGTGCCGCGTTATTTCTTATATTGAATGAAAAGCCCTTCGGCGCTGGTGAGCAGGGTATCATCACTGTGGCATTCGCCATGAATAATAATATGTCTGTCCCGTTTTTTCTCTAGCCATGTGGTGAAGCGAATAGTCGTAAACAGGGGGGTAGGGCGGTGATATTTTATTGTCAGACTAGCGGTCATTCCCGGAAGCTCATTTGCCAGGCCGGTGAAGGCTAAAACCTGATCGTAGATGCCACTGATAACACCGCCGTGGACAGACGCGGGCGGGCCTTCATGGATTTTTCCCAAGCTGCCTTCCGCATATACGAATTCATCTTCGCGCCAGATTTTAAGATCGGGTGCTATTGGATTGAAATAGCCGCTAAGCGGGCTGCACGGCAGAATATTGCGAAAGTCGCCGTTGTAATCTGGGTTGTAAAACTCAAGTATCTTGCGATCGCGGAGGGCAGCCATTTGCCCATTCAGCGACGACAGTGTGGCTTCGACCTCCGCGAGTTCACTAGTGCTGCCACCTAGTGTTTGGCTGCTTTCTAGCGCTTCCCTGAGTTGCTCGCAGATATGGAGGAGTTGTTGACGCTGTTGATCACTGGCCGGCATCTACTGAGTGCCTCTCACTATTATTTATTAGCGCATGAGTGTAAAGGTAGCCTGCCGTGATGGAAAGTGCCGCGGACACCAGTTGAATTAGAAATTTGTAATCTTGGCCTGCAAATAGAGGTATTTTTAGTGGTAATCCAGATGGTCATCAGTGAGACTATCGCTTCGATTTTTTAAAAGTGCGCTAACGAGCGCTGTATGAAAAGAGTGTGAGGATAAACTGTTTAGGTATTGAGGGGGACAATGTGCCCCGTCTTGATCTGGGTCAGTTTGTCTTCCTTAGGCAAGAGTACCCTTGTACTATTGTTAGTGAGCCTTGGTCACCTTGTTGCGTGGACGTATGTTAAAGCGGTATTTAAAATTCACAGGCCTTGTTTGGCTGCTGTTGGCGATAGTCAGTCAGTCGTTTGCTGCTGTCCGTCCCTCATGTGAAATATTGCATCGCGATACTCAAATCACCGCTAACAATAGCTCGGCCATGATGGCGATGGAGGGTATGTCGCACTCGCATCACTCGCCTTCTGCAATTAGCGACGACAACGCGCCGAGTGACTGCTGTAAGGAACAAACATGTTCCACGCTCAATTGCGTTTCGCTGCCTGCGATGGCTGTTACTACTCAGCTGCGGTTTAGAGCCGACGTGCCCCTTGTATTGCATCTTGACTACACTGCTGCCTACACAGGCATTGAGCCAGTTTCTTTTTACCGCCCCCCCATTTCCCGCTAATACGGGGTGAGTGCGCCTGCAATTTGGGTGCTCTTAGCTTCGTTTTGAGTGGGGAGCCAAGTAACTCCCATACTTATCAGTTTTAAGCGGTCCTTAAACCTGCTTTTCATGCCGTGTCATGCGGTGGGAGAATACTATGCAATACCTATTAAAAAGCTTCAGCAATATAAGCCTAGCGATATTCCTGATGGGGATGGCTGCCTGCTCAGATGCTTCAAAAATAGCTGAGGAACTAACACCTCGTCAAGGTTCAGTAGTGACCTTAGATGTCTACAAAAGCGCCACCTGCGGCTGCTGCACTAAATGGGTTGACCATATTCAACTCGATGGATTTTCTGCCAACATTCATCATTCGGCAGATCTCAATGCGATTAAAAACAAGTACAACATTGCGCCGAAATATCAGTCCTGTCATACCGCGGTATCCAGTCAGGGTTATGTGTTCGAAGGGCATATCCCGTCTCGCTTTATCAGTCAGTTCCTTGAAAATCCACCTAACGGTTCGCTGGGTCTGAGCGTACCTGGTATGCCGATGGGCAGTCCCGGTATGGAAGTGGGGGGGCGATTTATGCCTTATCAGGTGCTGCTGTTGAAAGAAAACGGCAGCACCGAAGTATTTGCTGTCGTCGATACCGCTGAAGAGCAATATAACAATGGCCAGCGGCCATGAAAATCTTGGTCACTCTAGGGTTAATTGCTAGCGCCCCCCTTATTTTCGCCCAGGAGCCAGCGCAGGAATTGAGCCTAAGCTCGGCTATTGCGGCTGCAATAACCTCCGATCCTTGGCTCAACGGCAGTCGCCACCGGGAAGAAGCTCTCAGCAGCGAATCTGTCTCCGCGGCAAGCTTAGCCGATCCAAAGATCAGCTTAACGGCGGGTAATTTCCCAGTGGATACATTGGATCTCAATCAGGAAGCCATGACTCAGTTTGCTGTGGGCGTGAGCCAGATGTTTCCCCGTGGTGATAGCCTGACATTGTCGAGTAGGCAAAAGCGCGAACTGGCTGCTCAGGAACCCATGCTTAGGTTGGATAGGGAAGCTAAGGTTGCGGCGACTGTAGCGCAGTTATGGTTAGAGGAATTTAAGGCTCAAGAGAGCATACGCCTGATTGAGCGCGATCGCTCTTTGTTCGAACAGTTAGTGGATGCGGCGCGGGCGAGCTATTCGTCGGCGCTGGGGCGGACGCGGCAGCAAGATCTTATTCGTGCGCAACTTGAACTGACTCGAATTGACGATCGTTTGACGGTCCTGCAGCAGCAGCAGGAATCTACGCAGCGGCGCTTGTCTGAATGGATTGGTGTTCGTGCCCAGCTGCCTTTGGCTCCACTGTTGCCAAACGATGAGCCGTTGCTGCCAGAATCTGCGCTGCTAGTTCCGGTAAACAACGATCCATCGCGCTATGAGCGGATCAGTTTACATCCGCTTTTGCAGGCCTTTGATCAACGCATTAATGCAATGCAGACCGGTGTTGAGTTGGCGCGTCAAAAGTACAAGCCGGAGTGGGGGCTGACTGCGCAATACGGATATCGTGATGATGATCTGCTGGGTCGCGATCGGGCAGACTTATTCTCCATCGGTGTCAGCTTTGACATGCCGCTGTTCACCGTTAATCGACAAGATAAAGACGTCAGTGCTGCAGTATCGCGAGCCGAGGCGATCAAAACCGACAAGCAATTATTGTCTCGTCAACTGATGGCTTCGCTGGATATGGCCATCGTCCAATTGCAACACCTTAATCAGCGCCTAGCGCTTTATAAAGATCAGCTTTTACCGCAAATGGCGTCACAGGCCGAGGCCGCATTAACAGCTTATGACAGTGACGATGGCGATTTTGCCGAAGCGGTGCGCGCGCGGATTGCCCAGTTAAATACCAAAATTGAGGCACTGGTGATCGCCGTAGAACGACAACAAACCATCGTAAAAATAAATTATTTACTGAGCGGATCATCAGTGGCAACCCATACACGAGCAACACAGGTCGGGGACGAATATGAAACCAACTTCTAAAACTGTAATAAGTGTTTTTTTGGGTGCGCTTATTGGCGCAGCCGGTGTCTGGATCGCCACTGTGGGGAACTCCGACATGGGCGCGGAGCAGGGTGGCCAAGCTAAGCCAATGTATTGGGTTGCTCCCATGGATCCGAATTACAAATCTGATCTACCTGGCAAGTCTCCCATGGGGATGGATTTGATCCCAGTTTATAATAATAGCGACGCCGACACTGAAATCGGTAGCGTTGTTATTTCTCCGAACGTGGTTAATAACCTCGGAGTACGCCTAGCAACGGTCACTAGGGGGCAATTGACGACCACCATAGATACCGTAGGTTATGTGCAATATGACGAAGATCGTCTTATTCATATTCATCCACGCGTGGAAGGCTGGGTCGAACAACTTTATGTCAAAGCGGCCGGTGATCCAGTGGCAAAAGGCGAGCCACTGTACGCGCTGTATTCGCCCACATTGGTCAATGCTCAAGAGGAGTTATTGCTAGCCCTTAAGCGGAATAATGCCATTTTGATTCAGGCAGCGGTGGAGCGTTTGTCAGCATTGGATGTGCCGCCCGCCACTATTAAGCAGTTGCGAGCATCCGGCAAGGTCAGTCAGACCATCACCATCACCGCGCCGCAATCGGGCGTGGTAGATGACCTCAATGTGCGTGAGGGTATGTTCGTTAAACCCGGTATGAGTGTCATGTCCATCGGCATGCTGGAACACATTTGGGTTATTGGCGAAGTTTTTGAGCGTCAGGCCACGGTCGTTAAGGTAGGCGATACGGTGAGCATGCGACTCGATTATCTGCCCGGACGTGAGTGGCAAAGCACCGTGGATTATATCTACCCCTCCCTGAATATGAAGACCCGCACCGCCCAAGTTCGGGTTCATATTAATAACCGGGACAAATTTTTGCGGCCGGGCATGTTCGCGCAATTAAATATTGAAACCGATCCCCTCGAACAAGCCTTGTTGATTCCCCGTGAGGCGCTCATTCGCACCGGCAACCAGTCTAGGGTGGTATTGGCTCAGGGTGAGGGGCGTTTTAAATCGATAGAAGTTGAAGTGGGGAGGATCGCAGATACCCAAGCGGAAATTATCTCGGGCCTGTATGAGGGTGATCGCATTGTTAGCTCTGCGCAGTTCCTGATTGATTCTGAATCCAGCAAGACCTCTGATTTCAAACGTATGAATCACGATTTAATGTTAATGGATGATAGTCAGGGCCAGCAGGAGAGCATGCAATGATCGAAGCTATTATTCGCTGGTCTGTGGGCAATCGCTTTTTCGTGCTGCTGGCGACCTTCATTCTGGTGGGCGTCGGCAGCTGGTCGATGATAAATACGCCAGTTGATGCCATACCAGACTTGTCGGATGTACAGGTCATTGTCAAAACCAGTTACCCTGGCCAGGCACCTCAAGTGGTCGAGGATCAGGTGACTTATCCACTGACCACGGCAATGTTGTCGGTGCCGGGCGCGGTAACGGTGCGAGGTTATTCCTTTTTCGGTGATTCCTATGTCTATGTGATTTTTGATGAAGACACCGACGTCTATTGGGCGCGCTCTCGGGTGCTGGAATATCTGTCACAGGTGGCGCCAAGCTTGCCCCCCAATGCTAAGCCACAATTGGGCCCGGATGCGACTGGCGTGGGTTGGGTATACCTTTACGCCCTAGTCGACAGAACTGGTCAGCATGACCTCAGTCAATTGCGCAGCCTGCAGGACTGGTTTCTTAAGTACGAATTGCAAACAGTCCACGGTGTGTCTGAAGTCTCGACTCTGGGTGGCATGGTTAAGCAATATCAGGTCAAAGTGAGCCCAGACAAATTACGCGCTTTTGGTATCCCGCTGTCGCATATCCAGACCGCCATTCAACGCGGTAATCAGGAGGTCGGAGCGTCAGTGGTGGAAATGGCGGAAGCCGAATATATGGTGAGAGTCAGCGGTTATATCCGCAATATCGAAGACCTTGCTACCATACCGCTGGGTCTGGATATGCAGGGAACACCCCTGCTACTTAAGGATGTCGCTGATATTGAGATTGGCCCACAAATGCGCCGGGGTATCGCCGAGTTGAATGGCGAGGGTGAGGTGGTCGGCGGTATTGTTATTATGCGCTTTGGGGAAAATGCGCAAAAGACCATTAATGGTGTTAAGGCAAAGTTGGAGACACTCAAAGCCGGTCTGCCCGAGGGGGTCGAAATTGTCACGGTCTACGATCGTTCCGGCCTGATTGAGCGCGCCGTAGACAACCTTTGGCATAAGCTGCTGCAAGAGTTCATTGTGGTTGCACTGGTGTGCATGGTGTTCCTGTTTCACGTGCGTTCCAGTCTGGTGGCCATCATCAGCCTGCCGGTGGGTATTCTCACTGCCTTCATTGTTATGCACGCCCAAGGTCTCAATGCCAATATTATGTCGCTAGGCGGTATAGCCATTGCGATTGGCGCTATGATCGATGGCGCCATCGTCATGATCGAAAATATGCACAAGCACATGGAGCAAACTCCGCTGACCGACGAGAATCGCTGGGAGGTGGTCGCCAAGTCTGCGGCGGAGGTGGGACCGGCGCTATTTTTTTGTTTGCTGATCATTACGGTGAGTTTTTTACCGGTGTTTGCGCTGGGCGCGCAGGAAGGGCGGATGTTCTCGCCGCTGGCGTTTACAAAAACTTATGCCATGGCGGCTAGCGCAGCGCTGGCCATCACCTTGGTTCCGGTACTGATGGGCTATTTTATTCGCGGCAAGGTCTTGTCCGAACATAAAAATCCAATCAATCGCGGACTTATTGCGGTTTATATGCCAACACTAAATGTGGTGCTTAATTATCCCAAATCAACACTGGCGTTAGCGTTGTTGATTGCGGTGGTGGGTTTCTGGCCGGTAACGCAAATTGGTAGCGAATTTATCCCAGCTCTGGATGAAGGCGACCTGATGTATATGCCCACCACTTACCCCGGATTGTCCATCGGTAAGGCCCGGGAAATCTTGCAGCAGACCGATAAGCTGATAGCCACGGTGCCGGAGGTAAAGACCGTGTTTGGTAAAATTGGTCGCGCGGAGACCGCCACCGATCCGGCTCCGCTCACTATGATTGAAACCTTTATTCAGCTTAAGCCTAGGGATCAGTGGCGCAAGGGCATGACGACCGAGACTCTTAAAAAAGAATTGGATGCGCTGGTGACGTTTCCCGGTCTCACCAATGCCTGGGTGATGCCCATCAAAACCCGTATCGATATGCAGGCGACGGGCATTAAAACCCCAGTGGGTATAAAAGTGGCTGGCCCAGATTTAAAAGAGATCGAAAAAATTGGCAAGCGCTTGGAGCAAGTACTAAAAGACGTACCTGGCACGGCCTCGGTTTACTCTGAGCGGGTAGCTGGCGGTCGTTACATAAAGGTTGATATCCAACGGGAGAAGGCTGCTCGCTATGGCCTTAATATTGCGGATGTACAGCAGGTCGTCGCTACTGCCATCGGTGGAATGAACGTGACTCAAACCGTCGAAGGTCAGGAGCGCTACCCGGTTAATTTGCGCTATCCCCAGGACTACCGCAATTCACCAGAACAGCTAGCACTGCTGCCGATAGTGACGGCGGGTAATCAGCGGATTGCGCTGGGTGACGTAGCGCGGGTCTATGTGGAAAATGGACCTCCGGCCATTAAAAGTGAGAATGCCCGCTTGAATGGCTGGACCTTTGTCGATATCGACGGCGTCGATATCGGTAGTTATGTGGAAAATGCCATGGTGGTTGTGGCGGATCAGCTTGAGTTGCCCACAGGGTACTCATTGGCGTGGTCGGGGCAGTATGAATATATGTTGCGCGCTAAAGCCAAACTCGGCTACGTGGTGCCATTAACGCTGGCCATTATCATCGTGCTGCTATACCTAAATTTCCGCAATATTACTGAGGTGGCGATTATCATGGGCACATTGCCCTTGGCGATGGTCGGTTCAATCTGGTTGATGTATTTGCTGGGATACAATTTCTCAGTAGCAGTGGGCGTTGGATTTATTGCGTTGGCGGGCGTTGCCGTAGAAATTGGCGTTATCATGTTGGTGTATCTCAATCAGGCTCACACACGGATGTTGTCCGAGTGTAAAGAGCAGGGTATAAGGCCAAGGTTGGAAACCCTCAGACACGCTGTGCTAAATGGCGCCGGATTGCGGGTTCGCCCGGTAATAATGACGGCTGCCGCCATTATTGTTGGTCTATTACCTATTATGTACGGCACGGGCACGGGATCAGAAGTGATGAGCCGGATAGCGGCGCCCATGGTGGGCGGGATGTTAAGCGCTGTTATTTTAACCCTACTGGTATTGCCGGCTGTGTACTTTTTATGGCGCAAAAGGGCGATTAGTAGTTAGGTGGCGACAGCTACGTTCAGTAAATCAATAGTTAAGCTTAAAAGCAGTAGGTCAGTATGACTCTCAAGGCATCTATATTTGAACTGCCCGGCGTCATCAGCGTCGCGCTACTTTGGGTGTTTTTCTGGCTTGCTGCTGATATTACTTCCCGCAGTGATGCTGTCTATGTCGTGGGACATGCTGCATCTTAAGCTGGCAGATATGGGATGGTACGTAACGCTTATTGAGGCCGTAAAGGGCTTATTTTCTTGGTGTATTATGGCGGGCGCAGCGGCTTGGCTTCAGACTGCAATTTATAATCGTTTGCAGCGCGGTGATGTTCGAAAAAAGGAATAAATGGAAAGTATAATAAATAAATTTAGGTGTGCTGTGTTTAATGGGAATTTCAATTATAAATTGGAGGACATTGGTGGTTATTGCCGACGGCCCCTTAGGCCGAATGTGCGCGAGGTCTTAGCAATGATTGCAGGATACCAATAATGCGCCGCAGTCACCTGATGGCTATGGCGTGGATTTGCGCACTACTATTGTCGGCACCGGTTAGCGCCCATTCCTTTGGCATGGTTTATAGCCTACCACTGCCGTTTCATTTATATGCTTGGGGCGCGGCGGCGGCATTGGTGTGTTCCTTTGTGGTGGCGGCCTTTGTGATTCCCCACTCTCAGTCACACGATGTGGCTCGCCCTTGGACGAAGGATTTATCGAACAGTAAGTTGCTCTTTTTTGCGAGGCGCTGGCGTATTTTACGGCAGCTCCAGCTACTGAGTGTTGCCGGCTTGCTGCTTTGTATTGCGACAGGCTTATTCGGTAATAAAAGCCCTTATGGCAATTTCAATATGACGTTTTTCTGGATTGTGGTCATGTTGGGTTTTAGTTATTTAAGTGCACTGTTTGGTAATCTGTACGCGGCAATTAATCCGTTTATGTTGCTGTGTCGGCTAATAGATAAGCTTGTTAGCTTTGATCGCCCGCGGCGACGGTACGACCCACGTTTGGCTTACTGGCCAGCGTTGTTGCTGTATTTTATTTTTATATGGATAGAATTGTTCGCCGGTAGCAGCCCCCATTTTTTGTCGATAATGCTGCTCTGTTATACCTTGATTACTTTCATTGGCGTCGCGCTATTCGGTAGTCAAGCATGGTTTAGATATTGTGATTTTTTTAGTGTTTTTTTTAGACTTCTCGCTTTGATGTCACCTATAAAGTACATCCCCGCAGCGCGTGTTGGGCAAACTCGCAGAGCATCAATCATCGAATTGAGAAGGCCTTTTAGTGGGCTGTTGGAGCAGTCTGCTGAGCATGTCAGCTTATTGGTTTTTATATTGTTTATGCTGTCGTCCACGGCCTTCGATGGCTTGCATGAAACTATCATCTGGAAGCAGTTTTTTTGGCTGGATCTGTATCACGGTTTTTTACAATATTACACCAGTGAAAATCCTTTTCTTGCTTACGCCGCGATGTCAGATTTATATCGCTATTGGCAAGGAACATGGCTATTGCTTTCGCCTTTTATCTATTTGGCTATTTTGTTTGCGGTAATTGGCCTAAGCAAAGTGCTAATGCGCTCGACATTGAGTGTTAAAACGCTGGCCTTAAAAATGGCTTATTCCTTGTTACCGATTGCCTTGGTCTACCACATAGCCCATTACTACACGCTGATCGAGACCCAGGGGATTAAAATAATCAGCTTGGTCTCAGACCCGTTTGGCTGCGGGCAGAATTGGTTTGGCACCGCAAAATGGTTGCAGCGGGTTTTTATTCCTGATGTCAGTATTACTTGGCATGTGCAGCTAGGTTTGATTGTGGTGGGCCATATTATTAGCGTCTATTTAGCTCACAAAGTAGTGTTCGCTGATGCCAATACTAATATAGATACTAATAATGTTGCCAAAGTGAATCTCAGTCAGTTACCTATGTTATTTCTTATGATTGGTTTTACGGCAAGTGGTTTGTGGATTCTGTCGCAACCGGTGGGTTGATGCGTAAATAAAAAAGGCCTGCTTACGCAGGCCTTTTTGAAAGTCTAAATCGTGTTGCTTAGGGAGCAAAATTGCCCATCGGTGGTGCTGGCCGCAGTATTGCTGGCGCTGTTGCCGGAGGCTGCTTGAGGCCGCTAGCTTGTATCGCCGCACTGGATAATTCTGTGCGTTTCCAAGTTTGCAGAAAGACTTCGGCTGAGTTAAATAAATGTCGATTTTGTTCAATACTGCCGTCGAGGGCAATCTCTTCAACAAAGTCTGCGAGCATTCCGTAATGGGCATTGCCGTCGACATCTTCGTGCCAATTGCGGGCTTCATTACCGTCGATATCCAGACTATTCGGTTGATTGAAAATTACGGCTTCAACACCACTGAATTCACTCATGGCGTTGAATGGCGCGCCGTTAAATAGTGAGAAAGGGTAGTTTATGGGGTTTTCTGGGTTATTTCGCGGCCCAGATTGTGCGGACAGACCATTGGTGTCTGTACCATAACCAAAGCCGAAGAGCAGGGAATCCTTGCCTGCTGCAGCGCGTTTTGCCATGGCACTGGCATAGATGCCGGCAGTTTCGTCCATGTCCTCGCGGAAGCCTTTGCTTGAGCCATTACTGGGGTACAAAATACCGCCATTGGCCAGTAAACGGGTGGCTTGATCGATTGTTGTGCCACCAAATGTGCCGTGGGTTGAAACAAAGGGGTAGACCGGGTTCTGGGCTTCGGCGAGTTCTAGGGCTTGGGTTTTCATTCCCATCTCCATATGATCCCAATCGAAGATAAAGCCCATTTCCATCATCTTACCGTAGGTGTACAAACCGGCTTGCGTCATCCAGCGGGCATTACACTGAGGAACATCGGCGGGATAACACGGGGTTATGCCGCCAGAGCGCCCGTCTTGACCTATTGCTACACACGCAGGTTGTGGTAAAAAACCTTGCGTGCTGCCGCCGCTACTGCCCCATAAGTAGCCACTAAAGCCTTCGTCTCCTTCCTCTGGGCAATTGTAGGTTGTCCAAAACTCGCCAGTAGGGAGCTCTGTGGTAGGTAAGTTTGCTGCCAAAGCTTCAAACTGTGCCTGATTGGGTTGGCCAGCAAAGAGGTCGGTAAGGCCTGCGAGATCGCCCGAGGGAATCCCGCCGCTGTTTTCTCTGTTGCCCACATTTAAAATCAGACCATCAAAAATACCGTTACCGCCGAAGGCATTGTCGAACTCGTGAATAGAGATGATCTGACGAACCCCCCAGTCATGAACCCGCTTCATTTGGTTGGCAATGGAGTTGGGTTTGCCTTCCTCCACGGTACATTCGTAGCTGTTTTCGGTGAAACCCGCCCCGTTTTCTTCAAAGGGGCGCTGCTGTCTAAGTGGGTTGTACTTTACTTTACAGTTAAATAAATTTGAAATTTCGATGCCGAGAACCACGGCGATCTTACCGTCTTCTACGACCGCGCGGGCGTCGTCAGAGGATTGCACGATTTGGAAAAAGCCTTCGCCTGGACCACCGTATTGGGCGTCGATGTAATTTTCCATTGCGTACATGGTGCCGGCTTGGCGACCGGCGTTGTTCATGGAGTTACAGTCGCGGTTTGGATCACCAGCCACGTTGCGCTGCAGCTCACACAGGGTTTCATTGTCAACAAGGTCATTGACGACAACTCGAAGACCACCGGCCCAGGCGCGCTCCAGCCATTTCCAGTAAATCGCTTCGTGAATAAGATTGTCGCGCTTGGGCCATTCGCTGAAGGTCGGCCAGCCGTCAGTGGCGTGACCATTCGGGTTCATTGCAAACAAGCCACCGACCACGTCTAGGCGCCCATCATCGCCGTGCTCTACGGCGCAGTTGCCAATGGCTTGTTCAACACCGAATTTATGGAAGGGTTTGCCCCAGTGGGCGCCACCCAAGAACTCGGTGGCACTGATATGAACGTGGGCGTCCGCATGGCCGAGCACGGTGCCGTCGGGCTGAGTCCCTTTGAAAGGCTCTCCGCTAAAATTGCTCTGGGCTTCTGGGAAGTTTGCGCAGCCGGTGGCGCGTTCAAAACTAAAGGCTTCGTCAGTTGGGGCGCTGGCTGGTGGCAGGGTTTGCAGATTACCGCTGTCATCGATCGCGAGGTTGCGACCTTGGCTAGCCTCGGTAAGTGTAAAACTGTCGGCTTTTATCGCCGGATCAACAAAGGTGTATAAGGTCGCCACGGCTTCCGGTGTGGGCTCGGTATCGTAAACGGGGTTTTCGGGATAGGTGGTGGTGTCTCCGAGGGCGAGTACGCGCCAGTCGGCATCGTCATTGGCGGCGGCACTGGCAATATTGGTTGTAGACGCTGCAGTGGTGGCCGCGAGGAGCTGACGACTGCTGTTGTACAACATATAACTGCCAAGCGCTGTCGGCTTCATATAAAACGCTTCTGCCGCTACACTATCGCTGGCCGAGGCCGTGTAGCTGTCGCCATCGGCGGTGAGGTATTTACCATTGCTGGCCTTAATTACCCAGCATGCATTACTCATTTGATAGCGGGTGAGGCGAGGGTCTACTGGATCTACAGGTGGGTCAGTCTCGTTATTGTCTTGGTCGGTGCTGCAACCGATGTCCTGACCGTCAATAAGGCCATCGTTATCATTATCAATGCCATCGCTGCATTGTGGCTTCGTGACTGGCGGGGGAGTCAAGCTGTTGCCACTTGATGATGAGCTTCCACCGCAGGCGGAGAGCATACTGATTAATATTGCAGCGAGCATTGTGTAACTGAGTTGATGCATGGCAGAACTCCGAGCAGTATGGTCATGATTTCTAAGGCGCAATTTTACATCGTTGTAACGTAGATTGCGATTAAATGTAATAGTTAGGGGCTGAGCGACCTACGTGACGGCCCTTAACGACACAATTTCACTGTTGTTCTAGATGCCACTCGGTGGCTAAATGGGAAATATTGGCTGAGGAGGTGTAGTGAGTAACCTGGGGGGAACGCTGCCTTCCGCAGGAGTGATGTGAATGTCTTGTTTTCCACTAACCATTAGCTTAAAGCAACACTGTTGTAGCTTGTGGCCAAATCGGCAATTGATATTATCAATGAGTGGCTAGCATCATTTCGCTAACAATTTCCCCAACGTCTATCTTACCCTGTTCCTAGTGCCAGATTTTGCAGCCAGCATTCACATGCACTAGCGGTGGCCTATTTTGCGTTTCAATAATTCGAGATCACAAAGCGAGATGTCGCTTTACGTTGGGTTGTTGCCTTACTAATGAGCACCTTTTATAGCGTTACTGTACTCTTCTTTTTAGAGGGGGAGCAATGCATCGATACTTGGTTTTAGCTCGTGTAAACCATTAGTTATTGCAAGACGCGTTCATCTGCCGAAAAAACTCCGATTTGGCATTCCTAATCCTTAATAGTTCTTCTACGTTGAACCTCATTTTGAGGCTGTCCGTTGGCGTTCATTCTGGCATTGCTGGCGACAAGTATCACTTTGCATGCTATCACAATGATTCTATTTCTATGTAAAGGTATTCCTTTTGATGATTAAGATAGAGTTGCGATATAGGCATAGCGTTAGCTAATTACTTGATATTGAGTTTACTTGCTCTAGTAAGGCTTTATTAGTGTCTGAATTTAGATTGACAGTAAGCCGTTTTCGAAATGGCTTAAAGAGGGACATACTTTATTCTCGATTTTCTATGTCATTGTAGCCCAGTCGCAAATTACTTTAGTAAAGCAAATGCCTGTGGCTGCGCCATAGTACTGGCTGCTCTGTTACATGTACATATATGTGTAACTGCTCGATATGTTTATGAGCTTGCCACTTACCGATATGTAACGTCCCAAATTACGATAGTGATCGCTAATTTTTTCTATCTTGTTGCTTGCCACCGGTATAGAGGAGAAGGCGGTATAGCGCTATCAAAGCGCGCATCACGAAGCCAGAAGTGGCCTATATTACCTTATGTGTGATGTTGTTGGGCATGTCGGAAATTGCGTTGGGTATTACGCTAGGCCCAACGTAGTTCCAGTGCGAGTATCAAGTCGTTAAAGATTAGTTAATTACGCGAGATCTTATTTAACTTAGGCTTGGCGTTATTGATTGGCTTTATGGTCAGTGAGGCTATATTTACCATCGCACCATCTTTTTCGTTTTTTTAAAAGTGTGTCATTACTTGAGCGCGCCATAATATAGTAATGCCTTTCAAATTAAATTTTTTTCAACTATCTGGAGATATTTCTAAAAGCATACGTTGAGGGTCCGGCGCCTTTTTCATGAGCATTCGTCTACGTTTTAACTTTCTATTTAGGCTCCGGCTTGCTCTAGCAAGACAAAGGTCAATAGCTTGACGTATATTCTCGCGGGTCTCAGCGATCACAATTTCTCTTAGCCCTGATGGCTTGATGACTACTTTGCATTGTTTGCCGACAGCCCCATTAATGCCATTGACGTCGGAGACGGTTATTGTTGTTCGTTCAATTTCCTCACGTGTACCGGCGAATGCGAATGAATAGCGATGATCAATATAGTTAATAATATTGCCGCTACCGGGCATGTTTCGAAAGTTAATACTTAGTTTCATAAGAGCTTCTCCAAATTCAACTATGATATTTTTTTGCTGATAAGCCCATGCATCGTAATAAGCTGCCAGTTACTTGCTGGGCCATTAATCTCTTAATGACCGAATTGATCGACGATGCAATTTTTGTGGGCAGTTAAATTAATACACTCATTTTCTTGTTGGCAGCTCGTATGCGGCCGTCTTAACAGACGGATTTAATGAGCGGTAAATGATGAGAGAACCCAGTAGAGCCGAAAATAATGAGCCTGCCAGCACGCCTATTTTGACGCTGCTAATATAGGATGGATCTAGATTTTCGAATGCTAGGGAGCCAATAAATAGACTCATCGTGAAGCCAATACCACATAGGCAGCCGACACCATAGAGTTGTTGCCAGTTCGCGCCTTCGGGTAATTTAGCTAATCCGAGTTTAACTGTAATCCAGCAAGCGCTAAAAATGCCAAATTGATTGCCGAAAAATAATCCTAAGGCAATACCTAATGTCACGGGATTTAGCATATCGCCAAGGCTTATCCCAGTCAGATTGACCCCTGCATTACTGAAGGCGAATACCGGTAGAATGAAAAAAGCGACCCAAGGTTGAAGTCCATGTTCCATAGATTCCAACATCGATTCTTCGTGGCTATTTTTAGTTTTTAGAGGAATTAAAAGTGCTACTGCGAAGCCCGCCAGAGTGGCATGTACACCCGATTTTAATACGGCAACCCAAACCACAAGGCCGATTAAGATGTAGACGCTTTGATAGCGAACGCCCATGCGATTCATCACAAATAATGCGACTAGACCAAACCCCGCTATAGATAACGCCAATACGGATGGCTCAGCTGAGTAGAACAGGGCGATAATAACGATGGCGGCAATATCATCAAAGATTGCCACAGACAATAGGAAAAGCTTCAAGCTGATTGGTACTCGACTGCCAAATAAACTTAACACGCCTAGAGCAAAGGCAATGTCTGTAGCGCCGGGTATTGCCCAGCCTCGTGCGGCTATGGGATCACTGCCATTCAATATGGTATAAATGATTGCGGGTGTCGCAACGCCAGCGACTGCGCCGATAGCGGGTAATATTATTTGACTGGGTGACGATAGATGGCCGTCGATCAATTCTCGTTTGACTTCAAGGCCAATAAGAAAAAAGAATAGGGCCATCAAGCCGTCGTTTATCCATAGTAATAGCGGTTTTTCAATAGCAAAGTTACCAACGATAACGCTCACGGTTAAGGAAAGTATCTCTTCATAAGCTCCGGCCAAGGCTGAGTTTGCGATTAAAATAGCAACGACTGCGGCGAAGAACAAAAGAATGCCGCCGGCGGCACCGTGTTGAATCATTTGTCGAAAAATTTTCTGCATAGCTTGTTCTCAATTTGCCAGGTTATAAGTATTTAAAGATACGGCGTTGGGTTTTAATTAAAATAGTTATACTGAAAAATTTAAATCAGTAAAAGTCGATTAAAGTTAATCTTATCATCGAAAAATACGTGCTAAAGTATGCGCGCGTTATGGCTTCGCTGATTGTCAGTCGTCGTGGCTTAAATGAAAGTGGGGCAAGGAGAATATATTGTGGCTAGGCAATTTAATTATAAGCATTTGCATTACTTTTTCACGATTGCCCGAGAGGGTAGTATAGTAAAAGCTGCTGAGATACTACACGTGTCGCCTCAGACTATTAGTGGTCAGCTAACTGTGTTTGAGCAATCACTCGGCGTTGCGCTATTCGACCGTATTGGTAAACGTCTAGTTTTGAGTGAGGCGGGCAGGCTGGCTTATAGTTATGCGGAAGATATATTTTCCTTGGGAGACGAGCTTCAGCAATCGCTTAATGCCCAAGATTTGATTCAACAGTTCGTATTTACGGTAGGCGTGACTGACGCCATACCTAAAATTTTAGCGTCCAGTATTTTAGAAGCTGGCTTCCAGTTAGAGGGCGCGATAAAACTGGTGTGTCGCGAAGGTGATTTCGATGCATTATTAGCTGAAATGGCACTTAATCGACTTGATTTAATTCTCGCTGATCGACCATTAAACCCCGGCATTCCCATCAAGGCCTATAGCCATCTACTCGGTGAGAGCGGTTTGAGTTTTTATGCTAAAAAAAATAGTGCGTCCGCGCTGAAAGAGGGTTTCCCACAGTCTTTGAATCATCAGCGGTTTTTAATGTGCGGTGATAAATCGAATCAGAAGCTGAATTTGCAATCCTGGTTTGATAGCGAACTTATTGCCCCAAATATCGTGGCGGAATTTGATGATAGCGCCTTGATGAAATATTTTGGTCAATCCGGTCACGGCATATTTAGCACGGCCTCGATTATTGAGCCCCATGTCACGAGTCAATATGGAGTGGCTGTCATTGGCAGGACTGAAGCGATTAAGGAGCGGCTTTATGCTATTTCTCCCGAACGTAAGGTGAAGCACCCTGGGGTGAAGTTATTAGCTGAGGCGGCTCGGGAATTATATCGGCAATACGCCTCTAAACTGGTCTGAATACGAAGTGCTTGTCGCCCAGTTACTGCTGTTTACTTTTACCATTCAGTGAATGAAAAAAAGTCTGTTTCTGAGGGTGTAAATTTATGGGGGTATATTTTTCACTAGCGTAGACTCACCATAAATCTGTGCTTATGCTGCTTGATATCTGTGGTTATAGGATGTTATCTATGGCGCAGGTAATGATTCGACACGATATTTACCGTCACGTAAATCTATAAATATACCCTAATGAAAATACATGACGATATGTGGCGTTGTATGGTGATACTGCTCAATAATCAGCAAAGCACTGACTTACTTTGGCAAGTCTAAGCTAAGTGTACTAAGATTATTATTTAATTAAATCAACGGGGTAGAATAGTTAAAGCGAGCTTGGGTTATAGGCTAAAACTTGCACTACTTTAGGTGAACGCCCCATATTTCGATGGCTCTAATCAATATTTCTGGTTCTTTCATTGCGGTGCTCGGCGACCATATGATGCAATCTCAGGGCGGCGTTTCTTAATATCGATCAATAAATAGCTTACTAGCTGTTAATTAGTATAAGCAGTGGTCATATAAGGTGACTTAAGGCGAGTTATTGCTTGAGTGCGGCAGGCGGCGCTGGCTTAGGAGGGGGGGTGGCAGCCAAATAAAAAAGCCCAGCTCAATGAGCTGGGCTTTTCCTTGAGTGGTACCGGTGGGCGGACTCGAACCGCCACGCCTTTCGGCAAGGGATTTTGAATCCCTCGTGTATACCAATTTCACCACACCGGCTTAAAAACTATATCCTACTATACCAGCTTGTTTTCTTGTCGCAAACTAAGAAAATTATTATATTTCAATGATTTGCGATATTTTTGCTGCGAGTGCAAAAGGGTTTGATTCTGCTTCGCCTAGCAATGTCACTACACTGGTATGTGAGTGGGGCGCGATTATAACAAGCTTTTCTGTGAGGTCAATCGACGGCGACGTTTTATTTAATAAAGGCCTGCACACTGATGATAGAATGACCTCATTCTGTGGAGTCTAGTAGCTATTTCCGCTAATCTTGCGCCTTTTCGAACGAATACAGAGATTATGCAGCGTAGCGACTTCCATTTTGATCTCCCCGAAAGCTTAATTGCTTATCACCCCATGCCTGAACGCGACGGCAGTCGTTTATTGGTATTGGGTGATAATCAGTGTTGTGAACACAGTCGGTTTAAAGAGTTGCCTGCTTACTTACGCTCAGGTGATTTGCTGGTATTTAATAATACCAGAGTCATACCGGCGCGATTATTTGCGGTGAAGGCGACTGGTGGACGAGTGGAAATACTTGTCGAACGGGTGCTGGAAGAAAATAGAGTACTGGCGCATGTGCGAGCGAGCAAGGCGCCCAAGCTCGGCGCGGTGTTAACTTTGTGTTCTAGCGCTGATGCTGAGCCTGGTAAAGATACGGCGATGGTTATTCAGCGCCATGATGCCTTGTTTGAATTGACGTTTGCCTCGCCAGTACTTGAGGTCTTGGATCGTATTGGTCATATGCCGCTACCTCCATACATTGAGCGAGAAGATGTATTGGATGATCGCGAGCGTTATCAAACCGTATACGCCAGCCGCGATGGCGCTGTTGCTGCGCCGACAGCGGGTTTGCATTTTACTGATGCGCTAATACAGCAATGCCGTGATATGGGTGTTGATATTGCGTTTGTGACGCTGCACGTAGGAGCGGGTACCTTTCAGCCAGTGCGCGCCGATGATATCCGCGATCATAAAATGCACGCCGAACATATTGAAGTCAGTGACGAGGTTTGCGAGCAGGTGCGCGCCACAAGAGCGGGTGGTGGTCGGGTTGTGGCCGTAGGCACAACCAGTGTTCGCAGCCTAGAAACCGCTTCCCAGTCAGGTGAGATTGCGGCTTTCTCGGGTGATAGCCGCATCTTTATATATCCCGGCTACCAGTTTCGCAGCGTCGATATGATGGTAACTAATTTTCATTTACCAGAGTCCACACTAATCATGATGATCAGTGCCTTTGCTGGTCGTGATGCGGTGCTTGCGGCCTACGCTGAGGCGGTCGCTGAGCAATATCGATTTTATAGTTACGGTGATGCCATGTTGGTATTTCCCTCTAGTGTTAAATAAAGAAACAGGATCCGTTTTATGAGCGATTGCCGAATGCGTTTTGATGTGACAGCCAGTGATGGCTTAGCGCGTCGCGGAACCTTGGATTTTCCGCGCGGTAAAGTGCAAACCCCCGCGTTTATGCCCGTAGGGACCTACGGCACGGTAAAGGGAATGCTGCCCCGTGATATTAAAGAAATCGGCGCAGAGATTATTCTCGGCAATACCTTTCATTTAAGTTTGAGGCCTGGCACCGAGGTGGTTAAAGCCCACGGTGATTTGCACAACTTTACCGGTTGGCAGGGACCAATATTGACGGACTCTGGCGGCTTTCAGGTTTGGAGCCTCGGTAAACTGCGGAAAATTAGCGAAGCGGGGGTGTCTTTCAAATCGCCGGTAAACGGTAGCGATGTCTATTTAGACCCAGAAACGTCAATGCAGATTCAGCGCGATTTGGGTGCTGATATTGTGATGATTTTTGACGAATGCACGCCTTACCCAGCCACTGAGGCTGAGGCTAGAACGTCAATGGAGTTGTCTTTGCGTTGGGCTGCGCGAAGTAAAACGGCGCATGAGGGCAACGATGCCGCGCTGTTTGGTATAGTGCAGGGCGGGATGTATCCAGAGTTGCGGAGAGTATCTTTGCAGGGGCTGAAGGATATTGATTTTGACGGCTTCGCCATTGGTGGGCTTTCGGTGGGCGAGCCTAAAGACGAAATGCTGATGGTCTTAGATTCACTAGCTGAATTTATGCCGGAAGACAAGCCGCGCTATTTAATGGGTGTTGGCAAGCCTTCGGATATATTGGAAGCGGTAATGCGCGGCGTAGACATGTTTGATTGTGTGATGCCTACGCGCAATGCGCGCAACGGTCATTTGTTTACTTCAACGGGTGTGGTTAAAATTCGTAACGCCAGCCACCGCTATAATAATGCGCCACTGGACGCAAAGTGCGATTGTTACACCTGCCAGAATTTCTCGCGTGCTTATTTGCATCACCTCGATAAATGTAAAGAAATACTCGGAGCGCAGCTAAACACCATCCATAATCTACGCTACTATCAAAACCATATGGCGGCAATTCGGCAGTCGATAGAAGAGGGCCGCTTGGCGCAATTTGCCGAACAGTTTTATCACGAGCAAGACGGCGGGGCCGATGTATAAATTGGTGTTTTTTGTGCCGGCGACACATTGCGAGCAAGTTAAGGCCGCGGTATTTAAGGCTGGCGCTGGCGGTCAGGGCAGTTATGGTCATTGCAGCTGGCAGGTGCTCGGTCAGGGGCAGTTTTTACCATTGGCGGGCAGCCAGCCCTTTGTCGGTGAACAGGGGCAGCTAGAGGTCGTTGAGGAATTTAGAGTGGAGACGCTGTGTGCTGAAGAGGACCTCCACGATGTGATTGCGGCCTTGAAAGATGTCCACCCCTACGAAGAGCCTGCTTATGAGCTATATCAGCTGGCAGCCATTTGAGCGCAAGCCTGGCAGAAGTCTGTTGCTGGCGCGTATTTAAGGAGATTAAGCATGTTGTATCAATTGGGTGAGCGTCGGGTTCAGCTTGAGGGTGACGGACATTTTGTTGCTGATAACGCCACCGTGATTGGGTCGGTGGTCTTAAAAGAGAATGTCAGTATTTGGTTTAATGTAGTCATTCGTGGCGATGTTGACGACATAGTCATTGGCGCGCGCAGTAATATTCAGGATGGCTCGGTGCTCCACGCTGATGTTGGATTTCCCATGCATATTGGTGAGGATGTCACGGTTGGTCATAAAGTGATGCTGCACGGCTGCACTATTGGTCAAGGCAGTCTTATTGGCATTAATGCTGTGGTGCTCAATGGCGCAAAAATTGGTAAGGGCTGCCTTATTGGTGCCAATGCTCTGGTCACCGAAGGTATGGTCATACCTGATGGGTCTATGGTGTTGGGATCGCCCGCTAAAATACGCCGTGCTCTGAGCGAAGACGAGCAGGCAGTGCTGATGATATCCGCGTCACACTACGTTGAAAACGGCCATCGCTTTGCGACCGAGTTGAAACTGCAGGATATGCCATGAGCGCAGCCAAAGAAAAGCCGGTCGCGTCACCGTGTGTGTCTGTTTGTGCATTAGATCATGAAGATGTCTGCTCAGGCTGCTACCGCACCCTGAAGGAAATTGGCGATTGGTCAGACATGGATAATATGCAGAAGCGCGAGGTTATTGTAGTAGCTAATCAGCGCTGTCGTGACCGTTACGGCGATTAAGCTTCATCGCCGTAACGGTTAATGACGGCTTTTTACTTTGCTGTAAGCGCGTACTGATTGAATTAGATTGCCCTTCATTTCCAGAATTTCAAAATAATAGCGGCCGATAGTGAGACCCACAGACCCCTCTGGAAATGATTCAAGCTTTTCTAAAAGTAGGCCGTTCAAAGTTTTTGGACCGTCTGTCGGCAAATCCCACTTCATACTCTTATTAATGTCGCGGATTGTGGTAGTACCGTCAACGAGATAAGTGCCATCTGCCTGATGAACGATGTCCTCGGTATCGGTGCTGAGGTTGGAGGTGAACTCACCGACAATCTCCTCCAATAAGTCCTCTAGGGTCACTATGCCCTGCATGACGCCGTACTCGTCAACGACAATACCCATGCGCCGCTTTTGCTTCTGGAAATTAAACAGCTGGGTGTTCAGTGGCGTGCCTTCTGGAATGAAGTAGGGGTCGCGGATGGCTAGGATTAGGGCGTCGCGTTGAACGCGCCCTTGAGCATCTACGCTATTGATAATGTCGCGCTGGTGCAGAATGCCAACGATATTGTCGATGTCATTCTTGTAGACCGGAATACGGGTGAATTCTGCGTCACGTAATTTGCGGATAATGGTGTCGGTGTCGGCATCAACGTCAATACCGAAGACCTCGTTGCGGGGGATCATAATGTCGTCCACCGTGATTTGCTCGAGGTCGAGGATGTTCATTAACATCCCTTTGTGGTGTTTGGGTATTAAGTGGCCTGCCTCGCCGACGATGGTTCGCAGCTCGTCTAAACCGATATGTTCTGAACCGTCATTTTTTTCAATACCGGTTAGGCGAAGCACAAACTGGGTAACGTGGCTGACTAGCCAGATGACCGGAAATAGCAGGGTTTTAAGGGGCAGTAAAACGTGACTGACCGCATAGGAAACGGGCTCCGCTTTGTAAGCTGCAATGGTTTTGGGGATGATTTCGGCAAAGATCAGGAAAACCAAGGTCAACAGTATCGATGCGGGTACCACGGCATTGTCGCCATACATACGGATTGCAGCGATGGTCGCAATGGATGCGGCCAAATTGTTAACCAGGTTATTACCAATCAGAATGGTGCTGATTAGGCTGTCAGGTCGTTCCAGAAGTTTCGATGCGCGCTTAGCGCCGCGATGACCGCTCTTTGCTCGGTGGCGCAAACGGTAGCGATTGAGAGACATCATTCCGGTTTCTGAGCCGGAAAAAAATCCGGACAGGACGATTAATATAGCTAAAATGCCAAAAAGAAGACCCAGCGGTGCCTCGTTCAAAAAGCCCAAAACTCCTTAATAAATTAAATAATTGCCAGCCTCTACTAAACAAGACCGGCGCGATAAAACAAGATATTAAGCCATTGTGGCATGGATGATCACAGATAGCGCAATTTTTGTACCTAAGTAGCCCAATAGCAGGCAGGCAAACGCCCATAGCGTCCAGCGTATAGCGACTTTACCGCGCCAGCCAATAAAGGCGCGGCCACATAATAAAATAGCTAGTAACACCCACGATAATATCGAAAAAACGGTTTTGTGAATTAGGTGCTGGGCCAGCATATCGTCGACGTAAATGCCGCCGGTGATGATGGCCAGGGTGAGAAGAAAGAACCCGGCCCAAATCAATTCGAATAGCATGACTTCCATCGTTTGCAGGGGCGGAAGAATGCTGGGTAAGCCTTTTAAATGATGCTTGCGTAACATGCGGTCTTGCGAGGCTAGCAAGATTGCCTGAGTCGCAGCGATGGTGAGTACGCTGTAAGCGAGTATAGAAAGCAATATATGGCATAGCACCCCAATTGGCTGGTGCTGCAGCAGTTGCTGCCTTTCCGGGATTACTACTTCCGCCAGCAAGCTCAGCGCCGCCAAGGGGTATAAAGGAACTAATAGATTATGCAGTGGCCTGTGCAGGCTGGCGCTTAGGATGATTAAACAAATCAGCCAGGTTACAAGCGATAGCACCTGAATCACCCCAAGATCCATGCCGTCGACGGTATGGATCGCGGTAATGGCAGCTATCGCATGGAAGAATACGGCTATCATGCCGATGATTGCGCCGGGTTTGCCCAGGGCGCGGTTGCGCGTGCGATACTGAATGCCCGCGGCTGCGATATAGAGAATAATAGCGGCAAGGCTAGTGTATAAATTCATCGGTTAGTGTGACCGTTATATCCGTATTGTGTGTGCTGAGCGTTGGGTCTGCCTGATGACTCGGTTATACTGCTGCATGCTTTTGTGCGGCATCGGTATTTTTTAACGATGCGCAATCAGCAGATTGTAAGCGCGTTCACGGCGAAATGTCGACTTGAACTGTGTTTTCAAATTAATCACTTACAGATTTCAGAGAGTTTACGCATGTTTGAGAATTTAACCGAACGCCTATCGCAGAGCTTACGCCATGTTACTGGTCAGGCGCGGTTGAGTGAGGACAATATCGCTGACGCCATGCGAGACGTCCGTATGGCGTTACTCGAGGCCGATGTTGCCCTGCCGGTCGTTAAAGATTTTGTTGAAGCAGTGAAGGTGCGTGCAGTAGGGCAGGAGGTGAGTAAGAGTCTTAGTCCCGGGCAGATGTTCGTTAAAATCGTCCAGCAAGAGCTGGAAACGATTATGGGTAGCCAAAATGAAACCCTGAATCTGGCGACACAGCCTCCTGCGGTGATCTTGATGGCAGGTTTACAGGGTGCGGGTAAGACCACTTCGGTAGCCAAACTGGCGAAATTCCTGCAAGAAAAGCACAAAAAGAAAGTATTAGTAGTAAGTGTCGATGTTTATCGTCCAGCGGCAATCAAACAGCTTGAGACCTTGGCGAATGATATTGGCGCGGGCTTCTTCCCCAGTAATATTGAGCAAAAGCCGATAGATATTGCTAATGCGGCGATCGCTGAAGCGAAATTGCGCTTTTATGATGTGGTTATTGTGGATACCGCCGGTCGCCTTGCTATCGATACTGACATGATGGCCGAAATACAGGGTTTGCACGCCGCTATTAAACCGATAGAAACCTTGTTCGTCGTCGACGCGATGACGGGCCAAGATGCGGCAAATACTGCCAAGGCTTTTGGCGAGGCGCTGCCGCTAACCGGTGTTATTTTGACCAAGGCTGACGCTGATAGCCGTGGCGGTGCGGCCCTGTCTGTGCGGCATATCACCGGTAAGCCGATTAAATTTATGGGTGTGGGTGAAAAGACTGACGCACTGGATCCTTTCTACCCAGATCGTATTGCATCGCGTATTTTGGGAATGGGCGATATTTTGTCTCTTATCGACGAGGCGGAATCTAAGCTCGACAAAGACAAGGCGGAGAAGCTTGCCAAAAAGCTTAAAAAAGGCAAGAAGTTCGATTTAGAAGATTTGCGTGATCAGTTGCAGCAAATGCAAAATATGGGTGGCATGAAGGGCTTGCTCGATAAGCTGCCTGGCATGGGTAATATGGCGCAAATGGCGCAGAGTCAGATGGACGGCAAGATGTTTACTCGTATGGAGGCCATCATTAATTCGATGACACCGGCGGAGCGTCGCAATCCAGATTTGTTAAACGGTTCGCGCAAGCGCCGCATCACCATGGGGTCTGGCACCGAGATTCAGGATTTAAATCGTTTGCTTAAACAGCATAAGCAAATGGCGAAAATGATGAAAAAAATGGGGCAGAAGGGCGGCATGACAAATATGATGAGGGGCATGGGTGGAATGGCACCTCCCGGCGGCGGTCGTTTCCCAGGTATGTGATATCCCTGGGTGGCTGAGGGTGCTTTTGGCGCGGCAGGTTTGCGTTAAGCACCTTTTCATGTGTTAGTATTTTGAATTAAGAAAAACATCTAATTAGTTGATAATATTAGTTATTATTCGTATTTTTTGTGATCTCTAGCCCTTGGCTATTGCTTGCTTGAATCGGCCTTTACGGGTCGGCAAGAAAAAGCGTGCTAAGTGTTTCATATGTCATCGATTTCCCTTATAATTCTGCGCCTTTATGGCTCCGGTCATATTATCGCTTCGAACTTTTCGATAAGCAGGTATTAAACCCTGCCCAAATGCTAGGAAATGAAACAAGAATGGTCACTATTCGTTTGGCACGTGGCGGCTCTAAAAAGCGCCCATTTTATCATCTGACAGTTACTGACAGCCGCACTTCACGTGATGGCCGTTTTATTGAGCGCGTTGGTTTCTTTAACCCAGTAGCTCGCGGTAACGAAGAACGTCTGCGCGTTGATAACGCACGCGTTGATCATTGGGTTGCTCAGGGCGCTCAAATGTCAGATCGCGTTGCAAAATTGCTTAAAGACTCAGCAGCTGCCGCTTAAATGACAGCATTTACCCCGGAAAGTCGGGTTGTAATCGCTAAGATTTCTGCGGTGTACGGGGTAAAGGGGTGGGTCAAGATACATTCTTTCACCGACCCCACTAGCAATTTTTTTGATTACAGCGATGTTTACTTTTGCAAATCTGGAAAGTGGCAGCGCGCAGAGTTTGATGAGTACAAGGCGCATGGCAAGGGTATTGTCGGTCACCTGAACGGGGTCGACGATCGCGATGTGGCAGCGGGCTACTGTGGCATGGAATTATCGGTCGCAGAAGAGCTGTTACCTGACTTGGACGGTGATGAGTTTTATTGGCATCAACTGACAGGTTTAAAGGTAGCAACGCTATATTCATCGACTGAACCGGTTTTGTTAGGTGAAGTAAGCCACCTTCTTGAGACTGGTGCGAATGATGTTCTCGTGGTGCGGAAGTGCGCGAGAAGCCTGGATGATAAGGAACGCTTAATTCCTTATGTGCCGGGGCAATTTATAAAAGATATCAACCTTGAAACCGGGATGATATTGGTGGACTGGGATCCTGAGTTCTAGTTTTAAGGGCAAAGGAGATAGCGTCGTGGACATATCGGTGGTTAGTCTGTTTCCCGAGATGTTTGCAGCGGTTAGCGATTACGGTGTAACCGGTCGAGCAGTTCAAAATGGATTATTAAATATTTCGTGTTGTAATCCTCGCGATTACACCACGGATCGTCACCAGACAGTGGACGACCGGCCTTATGGCGGCGGTCCCGGCATGGTGATGAAGACCGCTCCGCTAGAGCAAGCAATTCATGCTGCAAAAGTGTCGGTGGCGCCGGGTGCGACAGTGATATATCTGTCGCCACAGGGCCGGCCTCTAGACCAGCAGGGTCTGGCTGAGTTAGCACAACGGCCGTCGCTGGTGCTCTTGGCGGGTCGATATGAAGGAGTAGATGAGCGCTTAATTGAGGCCGAAGTCGATGAAGAATGGTCGATAGGTGATTATGTGCTCAGCGGTGGTGAGTTGGCGGCCATGGTAATGATTGACGGTTTAAGCCGTTTATTACCGGGGGTGCTGGGGCATCATTTGTCGGCAGAGCAAGATTCATTTGCCGAAGGTTTGTTAGATTGCCCGCATTACACGCGGCCTGAGCATTACCGGGATAGGTCGGTGCCAGATGTGTTGTTAAGTGGCAATCATGAAGGAATACGGCGCTGGAGACTCAAGCAGTCGCTAGGTCGAACTTGGTTGCGGCGCAGGGATTTACTGCAAAAAGTAGAATTGAGTGCCGAACAAAATACATTGCTGGCGGAGTTTATTCGCGAGCTTGATAATTAACTAACATCTAGCTGTGAAGCTATAAACTTTTGAATTTAGGAGTATGCCATGAGCACCAACAAAATTATTGCCGAACTGGAAGCAGAGCAGGCCACCAAAGAACTGCCGGATTTCAGCCCCGGTGACACTGTTGTCGTTCAGGTTAAAGTTAAAGAGGGTGCTCGCGAGCGTCTTCAGGCTTTTGAAGGTGTTGTTATTGGCATTCGCAACCGTGCCCTGAACTCAGCCTTCACTGTACGTAAAATTTCTCATGGTGTAGGCGTAGAGCGTACTTTCCAAACTTACAGCCCTTTGATTGATAGCATTCAAGTTAAGCGTCGCGGCGACGTGCGTCAAGCCAAGCTTTACTACTTGCGTGAGCTGAGCGGTCGTGCAGCACGTATCAAAGAGAAACTGGGCGCAAAAGCTTAAGTTTTCTATTTATTTCAAAAAAAGGCAGCCATTGGCTGCCTTTTTTGTTATTTGGGTCTAGAAAAAGGGGGTGCGAAGCGGCAATTTTCATCGCATACTTTCTAACTGGTCGGTAATAGTACCGCCCAAGGTTTAAGGCTAATTTCTTGATGCTCCACATATTGTGCGGCGATGATTTTAGCGGATATGAAACTTGTTGCGAAAAAGTTGTTCGTATTTAGATGTATGTTAATAGTGAAAGTTGGAGAGTGTATTTGAATAGTCACATGAAAATGTTTTTGCGTCGGGTCCTGTTAGTGCTGGCCTTTGCTGGCATGTTAATCCCGCTGACTGGGCAGGCGGTTGCATCTGTAATGGTCGATAAGGCCGCAGACACCGCGATTCGCGCTTCTTTTAAAGCAACTCGACCAGATATAGTTATTACCCAAATAGAAGTAAGTGGGGTAGCAAACCTTTACCTTGTCACTATGCAAAACGGTCCCACGGTCTACGCCAGTGCCGATGGTAGATACTTTATTGCCGGTGATATGTTTGAAATCAGCGCGGCGGGTATAGAAAGTGTCGCTGAGAAGAAGCTTAAGCCGGTGCGCAAAGAGCTACTCGCCCAGATTAAACGGGAAGACATGATTATTTTCAGCCCTGAAGGTGAAACTAAGGGTGCTATTTACGTCTTTACCGATGTTGATTGTGGTTACTGTCGCAAGCTCCACCAGGAAGTGCCGCAGCTCAATGCCATGGGTATTGAAGTGCGTTACTTGGGCTACCCACGAGCAGGCGTAGGGACGCCCACGTATGACAAGATGGTATCAGCATGGTGTGCCGATGATCCCAAGTCGGCCATTGATTCTTTGAAAGCCGGTGCACCGATTGATCCTAAAAAATGCAGCAACCCAATTGCAGAAGAATATCAGTTGGGCTCGCAGATGGGCGTAACGGGAACACCTGCCATAGTGCTGGAAGACGGTAGTATGATTCCCGGCTATAAAACAGCCGCGCAGTTAGGTGTCGTTGTACTTAACTAGCAGCCGTCGCGCTATTACGTTTACAAAGGGGCTTATCGCCCCTTTTTTTGTGCCCGTAGGTTTTGCCCGGGTAATCGTGCGACTAGTAACTTGTAAGCAAATGTCATTTTTTTTGTTGTCTATCGACATGGTTTCAAACACTCACTTTGTTTCAAAATAGCTCCCTGATGTTTGGTTGCCTTAGCCGGCGTATTTAAAAGCAATAGCAGCGTGTTCAGTTTTTGATAAAGTGAACAAGCAATAATTACTCTCACCACAGCAGGAGAAAAACACATGGATATTAATGGAAAGGTAGCAATTGTCACTGGCGGCGCTTCGGGTCTCGGCGAGGGCACAGTCCGCGCCTACGTTGCAAAAGGTGGCAAGGTTGCCATTTTTGATATGAACGCTGAACGCGGCAATACCATAGTCGCAGAGCTGGGCGCGGATAATGTAAGCTTCCATCACGTCAACGTAGCCGATGAAGCCTCTGTCGCAACGGCAATTGCCGAAGTCATGGCTAAGTTTGGCGCTATTCATATCTGCAACAACTATGCAGGTATTGGCAGTGCGGTTAAGATCTTAAGTAAAAAAGGCGTATTTCCCCTAGACGCGTACAAAAATATTATCAATGTTAATTTGGTAGGCACATTTAATGTAGCTCGTCTTGCGGCTGAGCAGATGGCCAAGAACGAGCCTTATGACGGCGCCAACGCGCGCGGCGTTATCATCAATACGGCCTCTGTAGCCGCGTTTGAAGGTCAGGTTGGTCAGGTTGCCTATAGCGCCTCTAAAGGTGGTGTAGTCGGTATGACCCTGCCAATGGCTCGTGACCTGGCGTCATATGGTATTCGTGTCAACACGATTGTCCCCGGTCTGATTCACACTCCATTGTTTGAAACCATCCCGGAAGCGGCCTACAAGTCGCTGGAAAACAGCGTTGTTAACCCGCAGCGCTTAGGCCGCCCAGAAGAAATTGCTCATTTGTCAGTGATGATTGCTGAAAACGAGTATATGAATGGCGAGTCTATTCGTTTGGATGGCGCTATTCGCATGCAGCCACGTTGATAAGCTCTTTAGCCTAACTCGAAATGCGGCCGCAGTGAGGTGGCCGCAGCGGATATTAAGCTGGAGCATTTATGACGTCTTACAATACCTTGGAATACAGCATTACCGGCGCGGTGGCTGAGATACGCCTTAATCGCCCGGAATCGCTGAACTCTGTGAATCGTGAAATGCGCAGCGAATTATTCGCTGTGCTACAACGAGCCAATGCCGACACCGCTATTCGCACAGTTGTATTGGGCGCCAATGGCCGTGGTTTTTCCTCGGGCGCAGATCTGAGCGAAGGCTTTTTACAAGATCAAACGGTTGAAGATCAGATACTCGATGAATATGGACCGATATTGTCGCTAATCGGTGAGATGGATAAAACCGTGATAGCGGCCTCACCCGGTATCATGGCTGGTGTGGGCGCGGCGATCGCAATGCGTTGCGACTTAGTGGTGATGGCTGACTCCGGAAGTTTAATCATGGCGTTTAGTAACGTTGGTTTGGTGCCTGATGGCGGTGCTAGCTGGTTGCTACTTCGTTACTTGGGTTATCAGCGCTGCTATCAGTTGATTGCTGAAGGTGGGCGTTTAGATGCTGATGAGTGTTTGGCTGCTGGTATTGTTAATAAGTTAGCGCCGGCGGATCAGGTGATGGCCACGGCGCTGGAGTGGGCCCAGGCGCTTGCGCTGCGAGCACCTGTGGCATTGCGAGAGATGAAGAAAATACTGCGCCAAGCGGCGGATCGTAGTTATGATGAGGTGGTAAAAATAGAAGCGCGGGCACAGAAAGCATGTGTTGATTCCGCCGATGTAAAAGAAGCGATGCAGGCGTTTTTTGAAAAACGTCAGCCGGTATTCCGTGGCGAGTAGCGCTGAGGTTCCATTATTTTAATAACGGTGTCGAACACCGAAACTGAGGGTAAGTATATGAGTGATGAAGTATTAGTGAGTGTTGAAGATGGTGTGATGATCGTTACCATCAACCGTCCGAAGGCAAAAAACTCAGTAAATCTAGCTGTTGCGAAGGGCATTGCTGCGGCCATGGATGAGCTGGATAGCAATAACGATATTCGCGCTGCCATTTTAACCGGCGCCGATAATACCTTTTGCGCTGGTATGGATTTAAAGGCCTTTGTTACTGGAGAGCTGCCGGTTATTGAAGGTCGTGGTTTTGCTGGCTTGTGTGAAGCAACGCCTAAAAAGCCGCTTATTGCAGCGGTAGAAGGTTATGCCTTGGCTGGTGGTTTTGAATTGGCAATCTGCTGCGATCTAATTGTGGTTGCCGACAATGCCAAGTTTGGCATCCCTGAAGCGAAGCGCGGCTTAGCGGCGGCGGCGGGCGGCCTGATCCGTTTGCCACGTCAAATTCCGTCACGCATAGCGATGGAAATGGCCTTAACTGGTGACTTTATTACAGCGCAGCGGGCCTATGATTTGGGCTTGGTCAACAAGGTGGTTGAAGCCGGCGGTGCACTTGAGGGCGCCAAAGCCTTTGCTCGCAGCATTGCGGCTAACGGTCCTATGGCTGTGATCGCCAGCAAGAAAGTGGTAATTGAATCGCAAGATTGGCAGCAGAGTGAGATGTTCCCTGAGCAAGCCAAAATTGTAGATGGCGTTTTTACTAGCCATGACGCTATTGAAGGTGCAACGGCTTTTGCCGAAAAACGTGCGCCAAACTGGAAAGGTTGTTAATCGCCCTTCGGGCTTATAACGAGGAAAAAACAATGACAGAAGCATGGATAATCGATGTGTGCCGCACCCCTCGCGGTATTGGTAAAGCAGGTAAGGGTTCTCTGGCCGGTATTCACCCCCAGCAATTGGGTGCCACCGTGTTAAAGGCATTGGCTGAGCGCAATAATTTAAACACCGCAGATGTAGACGATATCATCTGGGGCACCAGTTCACAGCGCGGCGAGCAGGGTGGTGATCTTGGCCGCATGGCGGCGTTAACGGCCGGCTATGATGTGCGCAGCAGCGCCGTGACTCTAGATCGCTTTTGCGGTTCGGGTATTACCGCGGTGAGCTTGGCCGCGGCATCAATTATGTCTGGCATGGAAGATGTGGTTATTGCCGGTGGCGCCGAGATGATGTCTAACTACGGTCAAAACGGCAACGATCCCTCGATGTTTCTAGACAATGGAAATATGGTGTTGCGCGAAGCTCATCCGCAACCTCATCAGGGCGTTTGCGGTGATGCGATTGCAACACTAGAGGGTATTACTCGCGAAGATCTGGACAAACTTGCGTTCACCAGCCAGCAGCGCGCGGCGCATGCCATTGCCAACGGTCACTTTGATAAAAGTTTAGTGCCGGTCTATCGCGAAGATGGCAGCTTGGCCTTAGATAAAGAAGAGTTCCCGCGTCCGGGCACAACGCTAGAAGCCTTGTCGGCATTAAAGCCGGCTTTTGCTGAGCTGGCTTACTACCCACTAAACGAAGAAGGCACAACCTACGCCGGTCTGGTCAATAAAGTCTATCCAGACCTTAAAATCAGCCATGTTCACCACGGTGGTAATTCGTCTGGTGTGGTAGATGGTGCTGCTGCCATTTTACTGACCTCGCCTGAATACGCGAAAGCGCATGGCTTAAAGCCTCGCGCGAAGATTGTTGCAATGGTCAATATGGGCGATTCACCAACCCTAATGCTAAATGCGCCGGTTCCTGCAGCCTTAAAAGCGTTAAAGAAAGCTGGCTTAACAGTGGATGATATTGATTTATTTGAAATCAATGAAGCTTTTGCCGTAGTTGCTGAGAAGTTTATTCGGGACCTGAAACTAGATCGTGACAAGGTAAACGTCAACGGTGGCGCTATGGCCCTGGGTCATCCCATTGGAGCAACAGGCTCAATCTTGATTGGTACCTTATTGGACGAGCTTGAACGTCGTGATTTAAAGCGCGGTTTGGTCACTATGTGTGCCGCCGGTGGTATGGCTCCAGCGATAATAATCGAGCGTATTTAAGCAAGCTTTGCTTGATGTAAGGCGTTTTAGTCCTTACATGAAGCTTAGGCGTCGACACTAATTTGCATGACAGGAGTTATTTATGAAAACTCGTATTACCGAGATGCTGGGGATTAAATACCCTATTATTCAAGGCGGCATGCAGTGGGTTGGCCACGCCGAGCTCGCCTCGGCGGTGTCCAATGCTGGCGGTTTAGGAATCTTGACCGCACTGACGCAGCCGACACCGGAAGATCTGTATCAAGAAATACTTCGCTGTAAAGAAATGACGGATTTACCCTTCGGTGTAAATCTCACCATTTTGCCAACCATTAAGCCGGTTCCGTATATGGAATACGCCGAAGCTGCCATTCGCGGAGGGGTTAAAATAATCGAAACTGCTGGTCGCAGTCCGCAGGATTTTATGCCCCTATTTAAGGCCAACGGGGTGCGCGTTATCCATAAATGTACCTCGGTTCGTCACGCCCTTAAAGCGGAGCGAATCGGTTGTGACGCCGTGAGCGTTGACGGCTTTGAATGCGCCGGCCATCCCGGTGAAGACGACGTCACCAATATGATTTTGCTACCTGCCGCCGCCGCGAAGCTAAGTATTCCAATGATCGCCTCTGGTGGGATCGGTGATGCCCAGGGTCTGGTTGCCGCGCTGGCGCTGGGGGCTGAAGGCATTAATATGGGTACCCGCTTTGTCGCTACCAAAGAGGCGCCGGTCCATGAGAACGTCAAGCAGGCAATGGTTGATGCCGATGAGCGTCAAACGACCCTGATTTTTCGCAGCCTCAATAACACCGCGCGGGTTTTCCGCAATGCGATTGCGGAACAAGTGGTGGAGATTGAAAGTCGCGATGGCAAAACCGATTTTGCTGATATTCAGCCATTGGTGGCCGGGGCTCGCGGTCGAGCAAATGTTTTGGAAGGTGGTGATGTCGACGATGGTATTTGGACGGCCGGCATGGTTATTGGCTTGATAAACGATATACCTAGTTGCCAAGTTCTATTGGATAGGATGGTTGTTGAGGCAGAGGTTATTATTAATAAGCGCTTGGTGGGTTTATGCGGCTAAGATCGCGGTCTAGAGGCTGAGCTTATAAAGTGTTTTACTATGTAATCCGCCGTTTTTTCTTCAAGAAGTGAAATGGGACAGAATTAACTGACCTGAATTGTTGTCGCCCATAGCCTTAGCGCCTCAGCTTGACTAAAATACATTCCTTTCGGGTAGAAATTACTCTCGGTCTTCCGTGCGCTTGCTGGCGTGGACAGGCATGAGCGACGCGCCCAAGGTATTACCTGACGTTTAAGGAGCAGTGGTGGATTCGGTCAAAGTAGGAATATGTGGTTTAGGAACCGTCGGTAGCGGCACATTCACAGTGCTGGCGAGAAATGCGGCAGAAATTTCAGCGCGGGTAGGCGCCGAAATTGTTGTGACGCAAGTAGGTAGCCGCCGCGATAACCCCAACTGTAGCGTGGGTAATATTGCTATGGTGCGCGATGTGTTTGAGGTCGCTGACAATCCTGATATTGATATTTTGGTCGAACTGATCGGTGGCACTACGGTGGCAAAAGAGCTGGTTCTGCGCGCGATTGCTAATGGCAAACACGTCGTAACCGCGAATAAGGCGCTGATCGCCGAGCACGGTAATGAGATTTTCGCAGCAGCGGCGGAGAAGGGCGTAACTGTCGCCTTTGAAGCTGCCGTGGCCGGTGGTATTCCGATTATTAAAGCGCTGCGCGAAGGTTTGGCCGGCAATAAAATCCAGTGGTTGGCGGGTATTATTAACGGCACTGGCAACTTTATTCTGTCTGAAATGCGCGAAAAAGGCCGAGATTTTGTAGACGTCTTAGCTGAGGCGCAGGCTTTAGGTTATGCCGAGGCTGATCCAACCTTTGATGTTGAGGGTATTGATGCTGCCCATAAATTGGTGATTCTGGCGTCTTTGGCTTTTGGTATACCGCTGCAATTCGACAAAGTTTTTACCGAAGGTATTAGCCGAATTGTTCAGGAAGATGTGATCTATGCCGAGGAACTCGGTTACCGTATCAAGCATTTGGGTATTGCTCGTGACACTAGCGAAGGCATTGAACTGCGTGTCCACCCAACCTTAATTCCAGAGAAACGCCTGATTGCTAATGTGAATGGCGTTATGAATGCGGTGCTAGTGCAGTCAGATGCGGTTGGGCCTACTTTGTATTATGGGGCTGGTGCTGGCGGCGAGCCGACGGCATCTGCCGTGGTTGCCGATATTATTGATGTTGCCCGCACCTTGAGTGCGCAGCAAAGTAACCGCGTTCCTTATTTGTCATTCCATAGTGCCTCCTTGAGCGCACATCCGATATTGCCAATTGATGCGGTTGAGACTGCGTACTACTTGCGTATGGCCGCGATTGATAAGCCGGGCGTGCTGTCTAAAGTTGCCCAAATTTTGAGCGACGGCGGAATTAGTATCGAAGCATTGATTCAAAAAGAGCCTGCTGATGGCGCTAGCTTAGTGCCAATGATTATTCTGACTAACCGCACAATTG
>NZ_JBLIKC010000002.1:0-220605 GCF_047636175.1 Zhongshania sp.
TGGGCCGACTTACCCGCCGCACTCGCTGCGCTCGCGGGGCGGGTCCTGGCCAGCATTCTAGATACTAGCCCCAATAGCTAACGCTATTGGGGCTTTTTATGGCTAAGCGAAGATGGTGTCGCCACGAACAGCACGTGCAAACTAAATAGAAGGGGTATGCCGACAAGCCCGGTTATGGGATTGAGAAACGATAGGTCGAGATTGCGGCTCAATGTAGGCCATAGTTAAACAGCAGCTAGGAAAGCCTTGCCACAGAACTGTAAAAAAGGACCCAAATATAATTAGATAAACGGACTTTGGAGGAAACAAAACTAAACCGCCGGTAGGTCTGACTACTCGGGGCTTTAATGGAAAGTAGAATGCCACATCTGCATTAAGATCTCAGCGCATCAGCCATTTAATTTAATTGGATTCGGCTTGTAATCTTTGCTTTCACGCAGTGTGCTTAGCTCAGAAATCTGGGGTTCTATGCCTAAAATATCATTGGCGTCAAAGACATCGGCTTTTAACATTGGCAACAAGACTTCTTCTAGGCCCGAACACAGTCTGCTAACTTCGGTGATGTTCAATGTTGAAGAGGTGCCCGCTATACTGTGCACGGCACGGTATAGTGTTTGAAACTCGTCCTTAGGCTGATCGCCGCTCTTAAAAGTATTCCAAAGATCAAGTATATCCTGCAGTTTTTGATCAAGCTTAGCAATATAGCTTATTTGCAACTGGACTAATTGATCATCAACGGTATCTGCGTTATGACTATCGTTTTGAGTTGTCATGGTGGCGCTGCCAAATAGTTTTGATTTCGTCGCCTAACGTCATTGGATTAAATGGCTTGGTAATGACATCGATAGCGCCCAAGGTCTTTAATTTATTGATTTCTTCAATCTGTGCCTTTGCGGTGATAAACACCACTGGTGTCTCACAAAATTCCTGGAGTTGTTGGATTTTTTCAAGTACTTGTGGTCCGTCCATACCCGGCATCATGACATCAAGTAAAATCAGTTGGGGTCTAAAATTTTCAAGAGACTCTAGGCCTTCTTTACCACTAGCACATATTTTAACCGTGAAGCCGGCGATCTGAGAAAGCGCAATTTCAGCGACAATGCGTATGTCTGTCTCATCTTCGATATACATTAATTTAGTCAGCTCTGTAATCTCACTCATCGCTGTCAGCCGTTGTTGTGGGCTGGGCTTGTTTTAGGTCTATATAAAACGTGCTGCCATTATCGAGCTCAGAAATAAATGATAATGCGCCATTGTGCTGTTCAATAATGGACTTAGATATATGCAACCCTAAGCCAGTACCGCTCATTTCTCTGGTGTTCGAATTGTCGGCTTGCGTGAACTTATCGAAGACCTTGTCTCGAAACTCCACAGGAATACCCCGTCCCTTATCGCAGACTGCGATTCGTATATTGTCGTCGATAATGTGGGCACTAATTTCAACCAATGAATCTTTATGAGAAAACTTAGCGGCGTTAGACATTAAATTACTCATAACCTGCATCAGTCTATCAGGGTCCGCGTTAATGCAAATATCTAATGGACAGTGTGTTAATACGAATTTAACCCGATGCTTTTCGGCGTAAACTTGATTGTCAAAGATTGCTGTGTCGATAAACGGCTTTAGCTTGATTCTTTCTTGATTCAATAACATCTTTTCTGAGTCAATTTTAGAAATATCAAGTATGTCATTTATTAGTAAAAGTAAGCGCTCACTGTTTTTATGCGCAATATTGATTAACATTTCTACTTGGCCGGGGTTTGAATCGATAGCGCCGCTAATTATAAGATCAAGCGATGCCTTTATCGATGTTAATGGCGTGCGAAGCTCATGACTTACCGTAGTAATGAACTCATCTTTAATCTGTTGTTCGTGAACCCGACGCATGGCGCTGCGCAATTTTTCTTCTGTCTCTTTACGCTCAGATATATCCCGAACAATACCGGTGAACATGCGTTGGCCGTTTACTTCCATTTCACTGATCGCGAGTTCTAATGGGAAGGTGCTGCCATTTTTGCGCTGGCCAGTGACCTGTCGGCCGATACCGATGATTTTCTTTTCACCCGTATCTAGGTAATTCTTTAAATATTGATCATGTCCATGTTTGTATGGGTTAGGCATAAGCATAGAAACGTTATGCCCGGTTAATTCCTCAATACGGTAACCAAATATTTTTTCTGCGGCGGGATTCACGGTCTCAATAAGACCTCGATCACTGATTGTGATTACCCCATCTACAATTGTATGCAGGATTGCTTTGGTGCGCGACAGCAGGTCATTAACAGCATCTTTGTCGTTCATTTCTGGCCCTAATTATTTCTATTTTTGGTGTTGCTTAAGACTTAATGATAAAACACCAAAGATTGTAGGGTGTGAATAAACATAAGTTTATTGGGAAATATACTTATGCTTATTTGATTTCGAAGTGAATTGAATTTTAAGCTACTGACGCAGCTCTATGCTGATGTGTGAATTGACCAGATTTTTTGAATGCTAAGTTTATATTGAACGAGAATTTAATTTATCTACCTCTCGCTTCACGCCTTATACCCAGTCCTTTGTGAACTTAAATGACAATGCCCGGTGTCCCCGCCGTTTCTAGAAAGTTCTAAGTGGCTTGCCGCAATAATGTCGACTATCCCATTTCGGATTTATTTTAGTCTTGACTGCTAACGGGCAACGTTGGCTATAGGCAGTTATTTATAAGTTGCCATTACTACTTCATCTCCTGCTGTAGAAAAAAGGCGATCATCTTTAGCTGGCCCCTTGGTCTACTGGATCAGATGATGTAATTCGGATTTGAATTCGCGGCACAATAAAATGACTAATCATTATAAAATTAGTTACTTAACCTGCTGCTTTGCGAGTTTTCTGGCGAGGGTTCGACGGTGCATACCCAGCCTTCTTGCGGTTTCTGAGATATTGAAACCGGTATCGGCAAGGGTTTCGTGAATACGTTCCCACTCGAGAGTTTTGATTGAGGTCGCGCGGCCGCGAATTTCTACTCCCACATTACCGCCAGCGCTATTAAACGCCGCTTCAATGTCATCGGTATTTGAGGGTTTTGCAAGATAGTGGCAGGCGCCAAGTTTTACTGCCTCTACTGCTGTTGCAATACTTGCGTAACCGGTAAGCACCACAATGAGCATATCGGGGTCGTGTTTGTGCAGAGCCTGCACACAGGCAAGCCCGGAGGCTTGGCCATCTAACTTCAGGTCTACCACGGCATAGCCAGGGGAGTGATCTTCCAAAATACGCTTAGCACCTTCTAGGCTATTGGTACTTAGAACAGCATATTGGCGTCGCTCTAATGATCGCCCTAATGTTCGGGCAAAGGCGGCATCGTCTTCGATGAGGATGAGGGTGCGCGGAATGCTAATGCTGTCATCTGTCATCGCGTTAAACCTCTTTTAGTCGGAGTGCTTCTAACGGCAGGCGAAGGCTTATTTCAGCGCCTCCTTCCAAGCGATTACCGGCTCCTACTTGGCCACCTAAGATACGCGCGACGTTGAAAACCAGAAATAAGCCAAGACCGCTGCCAGGTCTGCCTTTGGTAGATTGGTAGGGTTGCCCAAGGCGACTAAAAACATCGTCGGTGAATCCAGGGCCGCGATCGATGACGCGCACAAGTAACGCATCGTTTTCGCGTAAAACCACCAGCTCAACCCAATCAGGAGATGCCTCCAAGGCATTATCCAAGAGATTACAAATAGTTTGTTTCAGTACGATATCTGACGCTATATCGATGTCTTCGCCAAATAAATTTTGAAATCTGAATTCACGAACTTTGCGGGTGTCTTGCCATTCCTCGATCAGTTCATCAAAAAACTCACATACAGTAGTCTCGCCGGAAGATTCCCCGCGGGTCTCACCTGCAGACAAAAGTATGCCGCTAACAATAGCTTTGCAGCGTTTAACCTGGGTTTCCATCTCGGTTACTTCTTCACCAAGATCTGGGTCTGATTTAAGAAAGGACATTCGCTGCCAGTCACCTAGAATAACCGCAATGGTGGCCAGCGGTGTACCTAGTTCGTGGGCTGCACCCGAGGCCAGTAAGCCCATCCTAAGAATATGTTCTTCCTCTGCCGCGCGCTGACGTAATTCGGCTAAACGGGCGTCGTGTTCGCGATGAGTGCGGTTTATACGGTTGATAAAAACCACCAGCAAAGCCGCATTAAGGACGAAGCAGATTAGCATGCCCTCGACATAGTAACTTTTTATACCTAGGTGATAATCATGTGGTAAATCAAGTGGTTGGGCCGCCTCGGCCAGCCAAAGAAAGCACATTGTAGCGAGGCCCAGTAGTACCCATGCATAGGACTGCGCCAAGAGTACCGCGGCTAGTCCAACTTGTAATAAATAAAGGAAAACAAAGGGGTTTGTCGCGCCACCGCTGAGATACAACTGCATAGTCAATGTGGACATGTCGACCAGCAGACCCATAAAAAGCTCTGCGTTGCGGACCTGGTGCCTAAACCGCAGGGCAATCTCGTTAAGTGCATTGAATACTACGAGCCCAGCTAGCACGGTCAACATTACTTGCATTGGCAGGTCTACGCCAAAACCGAAGTGGGTAACGATAATAGTTAGAAATTGACCGAGTACCGCCAACCAACGCAGTTGCACAAGTTGACGCATGTGCTTACCAAGGGTGTCAGTATCATTACTTGTCGTTTGAATATGTAGCGTAAGATCGGCGGTCATAATAGGGGTGCTTATTATCTTTAACTGTCGGTAACCTAAAGAATACACCTATGTGCACCGTTAAGTCGCAGCCGGATTTAGTTCGATTTTGATTTTCGCTCTTCTCGAACAACGATGACCGCGGCAATAATAATCATAAGTGCTAAGCCGTACCAAGTGACTGCGTAAACGAGGTGGCTATTATAAAAAGTGACGACCGTAAGTCCGCCAACGGGATACTGCGATTTTTCCAGTGGCAATGGCAGTGGCTTTTGTGCAGAATCGCGCTTCTCAGCGTCAATAAAATAGGCTGCGGCAGTTAGCTCATGGCGAGCTGCAATCGCAGTCACATCTCGTGAGTACCAGCGATCTAGAGCTGGATCATTTAATCGTACCACGCTGCCTTTAGGTTCGGTCATTCGCAACAAGCCCACCACTTGCTGTTGGCCTGTTAGTGCAGGTGCCGCTTGAACACCTTGATTGATGAAACCTCGATTGATTAAAACGATGCTCTGATCAACACGCTTAAAGGGCGTCATTACCCAGTAACCGCTGCCGAGTCCAGTGGCAGTAACGACAAGGGTATCTTTACCGCTGAGGAACTCACCGGTCACTGAAACTCGCTGGTACTCATCGGCATCCTTACTAACTGCCAGCCCAGCGGCTGGGGCTGATTTTGGTGATGCAAGAACCCGCGTTTCAACTCGCTCAATAAGATCTAGCTTCCAAATACGACGATCTAATTGCCAGTTGCCGAGCAGAATCAAACTGACGAAGGAAAATAAAGCGGCAACAGCAATAGTCCATTTGGTTAGTGTGCTACGTTTTTGCATCGGCGATTTCTCTCAGCTGCGTGGGCCACCATAATCAACTGCTGCCAGTTCACATGCCGGGCATCATATTAACGTTCATGTGGTACATCACCCACAGTGATCCCGCTAGGGTAATGAACACTAAAAGCAGAGTGAACATCAGTGAAAGCATATTCCATCCCCCTTCTGAGTGAAAATTCATGTGTAAAAAGTAAACCATATGCACAAGAATTTGCACCAATGCAAAGCCCAGGATGACAATAACGGTCGCATTCCTAGAGCTAAGTACATCGGCCATCACTAGCCAAAAAGGAATAGTCGTCAAGATCACCGACGCCATAAAGCCGATCATATAGCCGCTGAAGGTGCTGTGGGGGCCGGCTTCCTCGTGGTGCTCTAGGCTGTGTTGATCGTGTTCGCTCATGATAATGACCCCATTAAGTAAACAATGGTAAATACGCCGATCCAGACGACATCAAGGAAATGCCAGAACATTGATAGGCAAAATAGCCGGCGACGGTTGGCAACGTTAATGCCGTGTTTGCGAAGTTGTACCAGTAGAGTCACTAACCAAATTATGCCAAAGGCAACGTGTAGCCCGTGGGTACCTACTAGTGCAAAGAATGCCGACCAGTAAGCACTGCGCTGCGGACCTGCGCCTTCGTGTATTAGATGAGAAAACTCATACAGTTCTAAGCCCAAGAACCCGGCACCTAACAACCCGGTGAGAGCCAGCCAAATCATTGCGCCGTTCAACTTGCCCTGCTGTATTTGCAGCATAGCGAAGCCGTAGGTGATCGACGAAAACAACAGAAAGCCGGTGTTTATTGCTACAAGGTTCAGGTCAAACAGATCTGCGCCGGTTGGTCCCCCAGCATAACTTTGGCTTAATACGCCATAGGTTGCGAATAGCGCGGCAAAGATCAGGCAATCGCTCATTAAGTAGATCCAAAAACCCAATAAGGTGCCGTTGGCTACGTGATCTTCTTCGCGCACTAAAAACTCAAGTTTAGCCGGCTGTTCTGCCGGCACTGCTGTTGAATTAGACATCTTAGGCAAGCACCTCGATTTGTTTAGCTGCAAATTCTGCCTCGACCTTCTCCACTTCCTCTACTGGTATGTAGTAATCGCGTTTGTAATTGAAGGTATGAACAATAATGATGGCCATTAGACCGACAAAAGCGATGCTAGCAAGCAACCACATATGCCAGATCAGAGTAAAACCGATCACCCCGCTAATACCTGCAATTATAATTCCCGCCGGAGTATTCTTGGGCATATGTATCTGCACAAAGCCGTCTGTAGGGCGTACAAAGCCATTGGCCTTCATTTGCCACCATGCATCTATGTCATGAACGCGCGGAGTGAATGCAAAGTTGTACGGTGGTGGTGGTGATGAGGTTGACCACTCTAACGTGCGGCCATTCCATGGGTCACCGGTTTCATCGCGCAGCGAATCACGTTTTTTGTAGCTGACATAAAGTTGAATGATGAAGGAGAGAATACCCATTGCAATTAGCACCGCACCAACCAACGCAATCTGGAACCAAATCTGCAGTGATGGATCATCGAAGCGACTCATGCGCCTTGTTACACCCATGAATCCCAGCAGATAGAGTGGCATAAATGCTAGGTAGAAACCGATAAACCAGCACCAGAATGATGTCTTACCCCAGAACGGATCGAGCTTGTAGCCGGTAACTTTTGGGTACCAGTAAGTAACAGCGGCAAAAGTACCAAAGACCACACCACCAATAATGACGTTATGAAAGTGGGCAATGAGGAAAAGGCTGTTATGCAGTACAAAGTCTGCAGGTGGTACTGCCAATAACACCCCAGTCATGCCGCCAATTACAAACGTGATCATAAAGCCTATGGTCCATAACATGGGCACATCAAACTGAATACGGCCTCGGTACATAGTAAACAACCAGTTAAACAACTTCGCGCCGGTAGGTATGGAAATAATCATGGTGGCAATGCCGAAGAAGCTGTTCACCGTCGCGCCAGCGCCCATTGTGAAGAAGTGATGCAGCCATACCATGTAGGCTAGTACTGTAATCACGACGGTGGCGTAAATCATCGACGAGTAGCCGAACAGACGCTTACGGCTGTAAGTAGCAACTATTTCAGAAAACGCACCAAAAAGTGGCAGAATAAGGATATAGACTTCTGGGTGACCCCAGATCCAAATTAAATTCACGTACATCATGGAGTTACCGCCAAGATCGTTGGTGAAAAAATTCATTCCTAAGTAGCGATCTAGGGTAAGCATGCCCATCACCGCGGTCAAAACTGGAAAGGCCGCGATAATCAAAATATTAGCGCACAATGAAGTCCAAACAAAAACCGGCATCTTCATCAAATTCATGCCCGGCGCGCGCATTTTAACGATGGTGACCACTAGGTTAATGCCCGACAAGAGCGTGCCTACCCCGGCGATCTGCAAAGCCCAAATGTAATAATCCACCCCCACGCCAGGGCTTTGTAGTATCCCTGATAGTGGCGGATAAGCGAGCCACCCGGTCTTGGCGAATTGCCCTACAAATAGCGACACCATAATGAGACCAGCACCGGCCGCGGTCATCCAGAAACTTAAATTATTTAAGAAGGGAAATGCGACGTCGCGGGCACCAATTTGGAGCGGTACTATGTAGTTCATTAACCCGACTACGAAAGGCATCGCCACGAAAAAAATCATGATAACGCCATGCGCAGTAAAGATTTGGTCGTAATGATCGGGTGGTAAAAAGCCCGTAGAATCACCAAATGCCATTGCTTGGTGAATCCGCATCATGATGGCGTCAGAAAAGCCCCGCAACAACATCACAAAACCTAGGATCATGTACATCACGCCGATGCGCTTGTGGTCAATACTGGTGATCCATTCCCGCCACAAATAGCCCAAAACCTTGAAGTGGACTAGTGCTGATAACAGTCCTCCTCCGCCAATGGCAACCAGAGCGAAGGTGCCTAGCAGTATCGGGTCATGGAAGGGTATGGCGTCCCAACTGAGCCTGCCAAATATAAGCTTACCTAGATCAAACTGTTCAGTCATGAAAATTACCAGTGCCCGTGGGGCATTGTCAGTGAATGGGACGAACGCGAAGCAATTACCAGGCTGCGCGTAATATATTAGTGCTTGTGGCCGGCCTCACTCTGCGAGTCGGCACTAGCCTGACTGTGGTGTTCGCCATGAGTTGGCGACATCCAGTCCTTCATGCATGGTGTGCCGGGTTCTACGCAGCGGTTGAGAATAGAGTCGTAAAGTGCTGGTTCAACCTCGCTGTAGTACTGCACAGGATTGTATTCGCTGGGTTTGGCTAGCTCTTGATATACGCTGCGGCTAAGCACTTCGCCCTCGGTTTTTGCCTGGGCTAACCATTGCTCGAAGTCCTCCTCAGCCATGCCTAAGAATTTGAAGCGCATACCGTTAAAACCGGCTCCAGAGTAATTTGCAGAGAAGCCATCGTAGATCCCAGGCTCGTTAATAACGGCGTGTAGTTTGGTTTCCATGCCGCCCATCGCATATATTTGACCCGCTAGAGCCGGAATAAAAAATGAGTTCATCATGGTGGTGGATGTAATCTTAAACTTGATTTCACGGTCTATCGGAGCTGCTAGTTGGTTAACTACCGCAATGCCGTATTCCGGGTAAAAGAATAGCCATTTCCAATCCATTGCCACCACTTCGACGATTAGGGGTTCTTGCCCCTCGGGAATTGGCCTACCTTCACTGATACGATCTAGAGGGCGATATGGATCGAGCTGGTGGGTGCTTACCCAAGTTAGCGCACCCAAGGCGATGACGATGGCCAGCGGCGCAGCCCAGATAAGTAATTCTAGGCTGGTCGAGTGATCCCAGTCGGGTTCATATACAGCTTCTTTATTGCTGGCACGGTAACGCCAAGCAAATAGCAATATGAAGAAAATGACTGGCACGACGATAATCAGCATCAGGCCCGTCGCCCAGACAATCAGATTTGCTTGCTGAGCGGCAATATCACCAGACGGAGACATCACGACGGTATCGCAGCCCGCCAGCAATGTAGCGGTGGCCGTAAAGAAAATCTTGTGTATCGTTTTAAGAGTCAACATCGGCACTCACAAATTCAAGTGTAAGAATAGAGTGTGACTTTAAGCTAAATAGATGGCTGAGAGAATTGGACAATTTGTCCTATGGCTGGGTCGTCACAATGAGAGTAGTCTTTAACCAATCACTAAATTTGGATATTAATTGCGCTATGACTAGTACAACCAAGTCTAATACAGATAGTGGCTCCACGGCCATAGAAATGCAAACCCCGCCGGGTCATTCTCCTGTAGCCCCCGGAGAAATTGCTATCGGTGTTGTTATTGGTCGAGCATCAGAACATTTCGACTTCTTTGTGTTTGGTATCGCCTGCGTTTTGGTGTTCCCCAGTGTGTTCTTCCCCTTTGTCAGCACACTTGAGGGCATGCTCTACGGTTTTGCGATATTTTCGATAGCATTTATAGCCAGACCTTTTGGCACCGCGTTGTTTATGACTATTCAGCGTCGCTGGGGCCGCAGTGTAAAACTTACCACTTCATTACTTTTACTGGGGACGGCCACAGCCGGTATCGCATTTTTACCGAGTTATAATACCTTGGGCGGCACGTCTATTTTCTTCCTTGCTATGTTTCGAGCCCTACAGGGCTTTGCCCTTGGCGGCTCATGGGACGGTTTACCGTCTTTACTAGTTTTGAATGCCCCGAAGGCTAAGCGTAGCTGGTATGCCATGATTGGTCAGACTGGCGCGCCAATAGGCTTTTTGATTGCTAACCTATTGTTCTTATACTTAATTAACAGTGTCAGTGCCGAAGATTTTCAGGCGTGGGCTTGGCGTTATCCCTTCTTTGTCGCCTTTGCCATTAACGTGGTGGCGCTCTTTGCCCGCCTGCGCTTAGTAATGACCGAGGAATATACCCTCGCCCTAGAAGAAAGTGAGCTAGAACCCATCAGCACTCGTGAAATGCTCGACAAACAAGGCCCAATTATTTTCTTGGGCGCCTTTGCCGCACTAGCAAGCTACGCACTTTTCCACATTGTCACCATCTTCCCGTTGTCTTGGATCTACCTTGAAGAGTCGCAGCTGATCGGCGATGTGCTAATTGTTCAATGCATCGGCGCCTGTATAGGGATTGCGGCAACCATTGCCTCTGGACTGATCGCTGATCGCATTGGCAAGCGTACTACTATCTCGCTGATGGCGGTATTGATTGCCATTTTTGCATTATTTGCACCAATGCTAATCAGCGGAACGCCCATTATGCAAGACGCCTTTATATTGATTGGCTTTGCGCTATTGGGTGTTACCTATGGTCAAGCCTCCGGCATCGTCACAACCAATTTGGACCGGCGTTTTCGCTATTCCGGTGCAGCCTTAACCTCAGATTTAGCGTGGTTGTTTGGTGCGGCGTTTGCGCCACTAATTGCCTTGGGTTTGTCGATGCATTTTGGGCTAATCGCGGTGACCTTCTATCTGCTATCTGGCGTGCTATGTACCTTGTTGGCCCTGCGGATTAGTAAACAGTTAGCGACAACTGAATAGCCAAAACTGCTTTCTCGGCGGTGGTGGTCTTTAATGCTAGCTCGCTATGGCGTTGCCCCAGCTAATGCAAGATGCCGAGAAAGCCGCGTGCTGCGCTTTTTAGCAATGCATGGGTGCTTTACTTCAACAGATGAGAGCGTTGCCTTGAGCATTTGAACCCACAATCATATCACCTCTAATCAGGTGGCCATATTCACTATGCCACTACACTTCCGAGATTAAACGTGTATGTTTGGTTTTTTAGGTTCAGCCGAGTAAGAAATGAGTCTCCTATAATATGTTCCTTCGTGCTCTTGTCAGAAATCTTCTCACCACAAAGAAAACATAATTTATTCATCTTTTAATTCCTTTTTTTGTTATGCATTACTCAGCACTGAAATTTCCTTTGATTTTATTATTTGGCGCAGTGAAACCTCTGATAAGTTGATCTCAGACGTCTTTTTTCTACCGTATCTAGCGATTTTTTAGATGCAAATGCCCCCGTCTTTTTTAACAACTGCCTGCTTAATATAAGATTTATGAGCGGGTGCGATTGCGGTGTAAACGAATAAAGAGCACACGCAGATTTACTTCAGAAACTTGCCAGCCACACTCAATCCCAACATCAACTTCTGGATATGATTTAAATTGATTTAGCAGTTCATCCACACCCAACCCTGAGTTATTCTGACCTTTGTAATCAGGATTGCACCTCACGAGAGCAGTCGAACAGCAACCGATTAATATTACAATTAAAAAAATGCTAAAGAACTTCATTATAGCTGTCATTTTTTTCATGACAGCTAGTGATGGAGACTCGCTACCCCCGTTACTTTAGCCCGCTTATCAAAGTTGGGGCGTCATTATGGATGAAAAAATATAAGGGGATTCAATGAGATGGTGGCTTCGCAATTAGCGAGCACAGGTCAAACGAAGACTAATTCCCTTTAGTTCTGTCAAATTTCCCTTCGCTGATCATATCGCGTTTTTTATAAATCACAATGTGTCGCACAGCCCGTTATCGAGGTCATGGTATTAACGCTAGTGTTCACCTCGGTTAAAGGTGCAGAAATAGCCAAAATAAGTGATTTTTAAGCAGCGCACACAGTGGCGGGAAAGGCTTGTTAAGCCGAGTACGAGGATCAGAAAAGACATCGACAGGCCGCTAATGTGACGCTAGAGCCTCACACATTTTTGTTGAGGCGCTATTTTTTTAGCTGGTAATGGGTCGAGCAACACATAGCCTGCTCTTAAGAGAATACCAAAACTTCCGCAGCGCTAATGGCTTTCATTTCCGACTCTGTGCTGGCGGCTTAAAATGTGGTGTACGCTCGTGGTGTTACGAACAAGTTAATAAAGCCCTCGTTGTTTGGCTCTTGCGCCAACTCGTTAACCCAGTCGCTTAAGTCCTTAGCTTGCGCCGGAATCAGGCGGTGCTCGATATGGTCAATAATGTGATATTGCATGCCAAAACTCTCGAGCAGTTCAATAAGCTGATGGCCATCAGCGCCCGAATGGCGAATTCCGTAGGGGCAAAATTCCAGAATCATACATAAATGCGCACTGTTGGCCGCGATCAGTTTCCGTAGCCCATTCACCACAAAATACTCGGCGCCCTGAGTGTCTATTTTCAGGAAGTCGATGTGCTGAGTTTGGGGTTCGAGGTGTTGGTCGCCGTGCACCAATTGAATAGGGCGGCTATTGCGCTCGCCGCCGTCTGAATAAATGCGATGGTCACCGAAGTTGTCAGTTGAAAGAAACAATTCGCCGTCTTCGTTGCGGTCACTTAGTGCCAGGGCATGTAGCGTCACATTGTGCAGGTCATTCAGCCTGATATTTTCCTGCAGTAGTACGAAGTTCTGTACATCCGGCTCGTAACAAAGAACCTTACCGTTCGGCCCTGCCATCGCGCTTGCCAGCAGTGTGTAGTAACCAATATTGGCACCGACATCGACGAATACGCCACCGGCTTTAAAGTGCGTGATAACTAGTTGGGTTTCGTAGGGCTCCCAGGACTGCTCGGTACGCAGTTTTTCAGAAATGATGGTGTCTTTTGATCCGTGAACATTCATCTTCAGCCGTTTACTCACACCCTCTATATTGAGTTCAACCAGCTGCGTGGGATCAAAAGCGTTAGTCTGTTTAATTTGAGCCATACCTGTAGCCTAAGTGAAGTTCGGGTAGTCAGCCCAATAGTATTGCAGGTCTGTCTTCTGCCAGTTTGCATATATTTGTGGCCAGCTTAACTGATCTATACGCCAGCCGTGATGTGGCTCTAGATTGCTGGAAAATACCGGTGCGCCGTAGTCGCAAAAGCGGGTGTCTACACTCATTCGCACAACCGAGTCGCTGGTGTTTGGTTGAGCGGCGTGTACGGTAAAAGCGTTAAATATAATAACGTCCCCTTGGGCCACATCAGAGACGTGCCAAGTGGTTTCGTCTGGATAAATCTCGCACTGAACATTGCCCACGCCAGGGGATTGTATTATTTCCCGCATGCCGCGCTTGTGCGATGCTGGTAGTATTTTGAGGCGTCCCATCTCGGTTGAAATGTCATGCAATGCAACCCAGATACCAGCCATGGAACTGGGGGCGACATGAGAGCGGGCATCCTGATGGGGTGGGGTTTCATAGCCCACCATTCTTGGCGTTGATATTCGCGCCATTTTCATGGGATATACAAATACTTCACTGTTACTGACCATCTGCATCAGCTTTAGTAGATGTGGGTCATGGAAGAGCCCGTGAAAGGATTCCAATGCTTGAATTTTTGGATAGACCTCGTCCCAAATTGCATCGGTTTCTACGAAAGCTTCCCCGGTCATTACCGGTAACTGCCGAGATTCATCCAACGTTACATAAGGCGACAAGCGGGAGAGGATATCCTTTAGCAAGGCGGCGCATTTTGTGGAAGCCGCATAGTGCTTGAAATAGAGATAACCCCATTCCTGAAAACGGCTGCGAAGAATATCTGGCGCCTCATTGGCGTCTGACGTAATAAGTGCTTGATCACTGGGCATAGGGTTGGATGCCAAATTAGGGTAAGGGAATGGTTGGAAAAATGAATCGCATCAATGTTACGCAACACCGGATTGGAACGCCAATATTTATCTTAAAAGCCCATATCTGACCTGATACATCTACAGCTTAGAAAAGTCAGCCACTGAACGCTAATGCGACTTTATAGCCAAGTTAGCAGATGATTGCCCACTTTTTTAACCCTTTACGCCTGAAATGCGGGCCTTTCGCGACACCCACTTTGGTGGTGCCTACCCCGCGGCCAGCTATGAGCCAAAACCCCGTTACCGATTTTAGCGATCACAGACTGCCATTATCGGCTTGAGACAGTTGGGCGCGTAACAACGGGGCCTAGTTAGATGTTATGTCACGTAAGATGTACCATGTATCGTTACTGCGCCAACTAACAATAATACCTATCTGGACATAAGAATGAATCACATTTCAAAAGCCCTGCTATTGATCAGCGCGCTCACCTTGCTTGCCTGTAATCACACAGATTCAGGCAATACGGCCGGAGCAGTGGACAATGATGTCGCGCCCAGCCAAAAGCTTGGCCCAGCTGTCTGCGACAATATGAGCTCCGAGGCCTTTGTGACTCGCAATGACCTGGCGACGGGAAGTCGGCCCGCTGGCGCGGACTTATTGCTGCGATTTGTGCACCTGACTGACGATCACATTATTGATGACGACGGTCAGTTGTTAAATGGCGCCAGTGCGCTAGATCCGCTTTACACTAGCTTTGAGTCCGCGCAGCGCTTTCAGGAAGAGTATTCAGACGAAGTGCTGAACGATTTGATTTCGGCGCTGAACAATTGCCATGCGCAATACCCTGCTGAATTTGCGATAGTCACCGGTGATTCTGCAGACCTGACAACCGTCGCAGAGACTCGGCGTTTTATTGATAATCTGGATGGCCGCTTCGATCAGATGAGCGCCTTTGAAGAAGCCTGCGCACTTGCCTTGGGTGCTGACGCTCCCACTGAGCAGATCGATTTGTCCTGTACTCGCTTTACTGGTCGGGGCACGGCTGATACCCAAACTATTGATCCGGATATTGACGATCCGGCATATCAGTTTTTACCCACGCGCACAGTGCTGCAAGTAAAAAATACCCAGCAAGCGGCTACTAGTGGCCGCGCTGCTGACGGTTCTGTTGATCCTGCGCGACAAACGGTGACCCGCTCGCCCGGTCTGCCAGAGATTTTGCGCTGTGACGACGGTGCTGACGGCTGTATTAATCAGACTATCGCCATGCCGTGGTTTGTGGCCTTTGGCAATCACGATGGTTATACCCGTGGCACGGTCGCGGCCGATGTACCCTTGAACGAAGTATCTCAGCTTACCGGTCGTCGCTATATGTTCGGCCAGCGTGATTTTATTCAGGAGTTTTTTAAGTCTTCGTCGCAACCCCTCGGTCACGGATTTGGTTTTGTCGATGCCGCGCGTCTCGAGGATGAAGACGATCGCAACGATGGCTACTACGCGTTTGACGCTGGCGAGCAGCGTTTTCGCATGATTGTTCTCAACACCATTATTGATGGTCGCGACCCACGTGTTCCCACCGCCATGTTGCGCAACCCCTTTGCACTCTCGGACGGGAGTCTGGACCTCGCTCAATTCGATTGGTTAAAAACTGAGTTGGCTGCAGCCCATGCAAAGCAGCAGCTGGTGATGGTGTTTTCCCATCATCCTGATTTAACGTTTGCCGAGTACGGGATGTTCGCAGACTTACTAACGTTAGAAGTAAGTGCTATTGAATTAAATGCGGAATTGGCATCTTGGCCCAATATGATTGCCTGGGTGGCAGGCCACACCCATGTACATCGTGTTCGTGCCTTTGCGGTTGACGATGGGGTGGGCAGCAACGGTGAAATCTCGGCGCCGGTGAGTGATTGTCACGGTCAACACTGCGGTGGTTTTTGGCAAATTGAAACGGCCTCACTTATCGATCATCCCCAGCAGCAGCGGCTGATTGAGGTATTTGATAACGGCGACGGCAGCGGCACTATTCGTGGCCCGGTGTTAAGCCATAGCCTGACTAATCCTCAACGCTTGGCAGCGGCCGACGACCGCTGCGCGCTTTATCTTACCGATCCTGCCGCAGTACAGGCGGCCATTAGCGAGGCAAATCTAGACGCGCTGTGTACTCAAGGCGGACAGCGAGAAGGCCGTCCAGAGGATCGCAATGTGGAACTGATTTTTTCGATGCCGCGGTTTTAATTTTTTACTCTTGATCCAGCTGGAATATTTAATGAAATACCGTAATACAAGTTTGATCTTATGTGGGGTGCTAGTTGCCTCCTGTGGTGACAGCAATGTCAATACGACTTTGCCAGCGCAGCCACCTGCCAATAATAATGTTTACAATGCGGAAATTAGCCGTGGTGAACTTGGAATGGTGCACATCAAAGCCAGCGATTACGCCGGTATTGGTTACGGCTATAGTCACTCTTTTGCGCGGGATAATATTTGTACGATCGCCGATGTATACGTGACCGTGTCTGGCGAGAGATCCAAATACTTTGGTGCTGATGAAAGCTGGGAGATGACTGGCAATGGCACCATCAATAATAATTTAAATTCGGATTTCTTTTTTAAACTCATTAATGCTGAGCAGCGCATAGAACAGCTCGTTGCGGAGCTGCCCCCGCTGGGACCTTTGCCTGAGGCGCGGGAATTAGTGAAGGGTTATGTCGTAGGTTATAACCGTTACTTACAAGATACCGGTGTCGACAATATTCCTGATCCTGCTTGTCGCGGTGCTGACTGGGTGAGACCTATTACCGAACTGGATGTATATCGACGTTTTTATCAGTTGGCTTTATTGGGCAGCTCTGCAGTGGCGATTGACGGCATAGGCGGTGCGCAACCACCGGGTCCAGGCTCACTCACTGCGGCGATGTCCAGTCCGGAGCAATTCGCGCTGGATCTTGATCAGGCGTGGCAGGGTATTCAAATCGGTAGCAATGCGATTGCGCTTGGCTCAGAGGCAACCCAGAACGGCAAAGGCATGTTATTGGGCAATCCCCACTTTCCCTGGGATGGCGCCGAGCGCTTTCATCAGGCGCACCTCACTATTACCGGTGAGTTAGACGTCACTGGGTCTGCATTATTTGGTGTGCCCCTGATCTTGATTGGCCACACCGAAAACATGGCCTGGAGTCACACGGTCTCATCTGCCTGGCGTTTCACACCCTATCAATTGGCATTGGTGCCCGGCGATCCGACCTCGTATCTAGTGGATGGCCAGCCAGAAGCCATGATCCCGTATGAGCTTAGTGTCGACTTGGCTGACGGCTCATCGGTATCTCGCACCTTGTATACCACGCGCTGGGGGCCGATGGTGACCGCGATATTGGGTTTGCCAATATTTCCGTGGACTCCCGCAGTCGGCTTTGCACTCGCCGATGCCAATGCCAGTAATTTCCGCTATATAAATCATTTTGTTGAAGCCAACCGCGCCCAAAGTGTGCGTGAATTACTCGATATACTGCAGCGCAATCAAGGTATTCCATGGGTTAACACCATTGCCGCCGATAGCAGTGGCGAGGCCTTATACGCTGATATTTCGGTTACACCCAATGTCTCCGATCAGAAGGCGGTGGAGTGCGGTCTGCCGCTGGGCGCGGTCACGGCTAATACTCTGGGTTTGCCTGTGCTTGATGGCTCTCGCAATGCCTGCGCATGGGATACCGACGCCGATGCCGCGCAGCCGGGTATTATCGGTCCGGGAAATATGCCTTGGTTGATTCGCCGCGACTATGTGACCAACTCGAATGATAGCTATTGGCTTTCTAGTCCAAACGAGCCCTTGGAAGGTTTTTATCGCATTATTGGTGATGAACGCAGTGAGCGTCGCATGCGTACTCGCTTGGGTCTAGTGATGACTGAGGAGCGTCTAGCCGGCAGTGATGGCTTGCCAGGAAATAAATTTAGTCGCCAGCAATTACAGGATTTGATATTCAATAATCGTCATATGGCAGCAGATTTGTGGTTAGACGATTTATTGCAGCTGTGCGCGATAACGCCGGGCATGATTGGCGCCGGTGGTCCGGTGCAAACAGCGGAAGCCTGCACCGTATTGGCCGCGTGGACGCGTCGTGATGACCTGGATGCCCCGGGTGCGGTGTTGTTTCGCCGATTTGTCACAAATTTATTTATAGAAGACGTGCCGACTGGCACTGCGGCAAGTGCTTTTGGTTTTGCCGACGCCTGGGCAACGCCCTTTGACGTTAACGATCCAGTCAATACGCCGCGGGGCCTGAATATTGCCAATCCCCATGTGCAGTTTGCACTGGCCTCTGCAATCAGTGATTTGGAGGGCAACAACATCCCACTCGATGCCAGTCTGCGCAATTATTCCAAAGAGGCACGTGGCGATCGTTTGATTCCCATACATGGCGGGAACGGTACCTTCGGCTTATTTAATGCCATTCGCAGCAAGTGGAGTGATTCTGCGGAGGGCTACAACGATGTCGTTCACGGCGCTAGCTTCGTACAGGTAGTGTCGTTCGATGAGGACGAGTGCCCGGATACCCAGACCATTTTAACCTACTCGCAGTCGGCGAGCAGCGAGTCGCCATACTTTGCGGATCAGACCGAAATGTATTCGCGCAAAGAATGGGTGCCGGGACGTTTTTGCGCCGATGCCGTGCAGGCTGACCCGAGTTTAAGCGTTCTCAATTTAAGCGAATAAGCTAGTAGCAGCGGTGGTGGATAGTGATTTGGCCCGCACCGTGACTGCTCACCGTGTGGGCCTTCTACAATGGAAGGCTGCAATAAATACTGAATATGTTGTGTCGATTATTTATTAATAAGCGCGTGCGCTTGTTCAATCACAATAGCGTGTCGCTGCGCCAGACGCTCGTGGTCTTTGTCGTAGCCCCCACCGATTACGGTAGCAATTGGAATGCCTTGCTTCAGACAGGTTTCAATTACTAGGCGATCACGGCCTTCGATGCCTTTCCAGCTAATATTGAGTTTGCCCAACTCATCATGTTCCCAAACGTCAACGCCCGCGTCGTAAAGAACAAGATCGGGTTGAAACTCACGCAATAGCTTTTTCAGGGTGCTATCTACAATGTCTATATAGTCATCGTCTTCCATATCAAAAGCTAAGCCTACGTCCAGATCACTCTGTGCTTTTCTAAATGGAAAATTCTTTTCACAATGAATAGAGCAGGTGAACACGCCGGGTTTACCTGAAAGAATGGTGGCGCTGCCATCACCTTGATGCACGTCGCAATCAAATATGAGAATACGATTAAGTTCCTTGGTTTTAAGCATTTTTAGCGCGGTGTAAGCAAGGTCATTGATCATGCAAAACCCACTACCAAAATCACGATGCGCGTGATGAGTGCCACCCGCTAAGTGGCAGGCCACGCCATATTGCAATGCCAAACGTGCTGTTAGCAAAGTTCCGTTGGGTGCAGTTAAGGTTCGATCAACAAGACCTTGGCTCCAGGGCAGGCCGACTCGTCGCCACTCCTTTGGACAAATGTGATTACCCAGCAAATTTTGTAGATAGTTAGGGCTGTGCGCAATGGCAAAGTCTTCTGGTTTGCCCATGACTGGCGTAAAAACATTAGCCTGGTCAGCGTCAATCAAGCCGCGTTTCAGTAGGATGTCATGCAGGCGCCGAAATTTACTCATTACAAAACGATGATCTTCCGCAAAGGCGCATGAGTAATTTTTGTGATAAACCAAGGGAAGCATAGGAAAATGTCATGCCAAGTTGTGGTGAGAGTGGTGGTGATTTTAGAGTGCCGACGAGTAAAAAACCATGCTGTATAAATTCATTGGTCAATTCCAAAAAAGCATGCTTACTAAATTAGAGTAATGGTTATCGGGTTTTTAAGTTACAGAAATCTTGGTTTATCGGTTTGCGAGATAAAAGATATTTCTTTAGCGTAACCTTATTTTACGTCGAAAATAAATTATCAGACTTTATTTTTTTAGGTAAAAATGAATAATATTTGTAAATACAAAATACTGGGTCTACATTTAGTTAATATACAGTTGCAGCGTGCGCTGCCCTTTATAACTTTAATGATAGCCACTTGTTTTTAATAGGCTAAAATTTTGTTCATTGGCCGAGCTTCGTTTATCATAGCTTTTCAAACGATGATCGCCGACTAGCCACAAGCCCGCCTTCTGACGAGTCTTACCCTACTTTTGCCTGTCAGAATATTTGCTGTGGCGGGTTATTCAAGGCACAAGTTTGGCTCAGAGTCACCCGCGTCCAGCGCTAGGCTGGCGTATCCCCGGTGGATCGGCTTCGATCCCACTCGAATAGTTTCAACTTACGGAAACCAAAACGTGAATAATTTAGAACTGCAAGCATTAAAAGAACGGTATGTAGCCGCTGGCGCGGCCAGCTCGAATGAACAATTTGCTGCTCACGCGAGCAATGCTGAAGTCTGGGACGCAGATGGCAAGCGTATGATCGATTTTGCTGGGGGTATCGGCGTATTAAACGTCGGTCATCGTCACCCCAAGGTCGTTGCTGCGGTAAAAGCCCAGCTTGACCAGCTTATGCACACCTGTCAGACAGTTATGCCCTATGAGGGATACGTCAGAGTGGCGCAGAAGCTAAGTGAAATCAGTCCAGTGCGCGGTCACGCCAAGGTAATGCTGGCTAATTCCGGTGCTGAAGCCTTGGAGAATGCGGTGAAGATTGCCCGCGCGGCAACCGGCCGAACTAATATCATTTGCTTTGACGGTGGCTATCACGGCCGCACCTTTATGACTATGGCTATGAACGGCAAAGTAAAGCCCTATCAGGGCGATTTCGGCCCCATGCCAGGCACGGTATTCCGCGCCCCTTACCCGGTGGCATACCATGGTGTGAGTGAAGAAGAAGCTCTGCGGGGGCTGCAGATGACACTGCGGACTGACGCTGATCCAGCGAACACCGCAGCCATATTTATTGAGCCAATACTGGGCGAGGGTGGTTTCTATGCGGCTTCGCCGGCCTTCCTCAAGGCTATTCGCGAGATTTGCGATGAGCACGGCATTCTAATGATTATTGATGAAGTTCAAAGTGGCTTTGGCCGCACCGGCAAAATGTTCGCGATTGAGCACAGCGGCGTCGAGCCCGATATGATGACTATGGCCAAGAGTATGGGCGATGGCATGCCTATCTCCGCGATAGTGGGTACTGATAAATTGATGGACAGCTCGGGACCGAATTCACTCGGCGGTACCTACACCGGTAGCCCTGTGTCCTGCGCCGCAGTGCTGGCAGTGATGGACATCTTCGAGACTGAAGACATCCTAGGCGCGGCTAATCGCCTTGGTGACAAGCTCGCCAAACGATTCGCGGTTTGGCAGGAAAAGTTTGAGTTTGTTGATAACTCGCGGAACGTTGGCGCGATGGCCGCATTTGAGTTGGTGACCGACAAAGCCTGCCGCGAACCGCGTGCCGATCTGGCCGCAGCGATCACCGCCAAGGCCAAGGAGCATGGGCTAATACTGCTGGCTTGTGGCATGCATGGAAATTCAATTCGCTTCTTGATGCCAGTAACCATTGAGGATGAAGTGCTAGAAGAAGGTTTGGCTATTATCGATAAAGTGCTCAGTGAGTTGACTGTCTGAGCACCTGCTAAACATCACTCGCCGGGAGTGTTTAATCGCTCCCGGCAGCGTTGAGATACATAATGCCATTAGGAGTATGGAGTAAGTCTACCGCTGGCTACTATCATGGCACTTAATGGTGGTGATCACCCCAATATCTAGATCATATTAAGCCGTGCGAGTTTAAGCGAATAAGGCAAATATTATTGCTGTTTGCCAGCCGTCATTACTGACAGCGCTACCTAAATAATAATAAAGAGACTGCAATGAAAAAACGGTTCGTCCTTGGCGTAGTGCTGGTGGTGCTTGTTATCGCTGGCGCGCTCAATCGTCACGAGATAAAAGCTTGGCTTATGCAGCATGGCGAAGCCTGGGTGCTGCGAAATGCCGATCACCTTCCTTTGGCCCGCGCCGGCGAGTATCTATTTGATAAGCACTGCGCTGACTGCCACGACAATCCTGCGATGAACGCACCAACGCGGCAGGCTTTATCACTGCTCGCCAAAGAAGATCTGATGATTGCCTTAGAATTTGGGAAAATGCAGCCTATGGCTGCTCATCTCAGTAAGCAACAGCGCGGTTTGATTGCACACTATCTGGCGGGCAGTGCCAGCGGCCAATACGACTGGTTAGCTAGTGCGATGTGTGACCCCGAGCCAGCGCGAAGTCGCAGCCCCGTTATGGGTAGCTGGGGAGTTGGGCTTGAAAATCGTCGTTTTGTCTCAGATCAACAAACCGCGATACGTAAAGATAACGTCGCGAGTTTAACTCTAGCGTGGAGTTTTGCCTTTCCTCGCGTCAGTGATATGCGCTCCCAACCGGCTGTGATCGGCGAGCGGATTTTTATCGGCGATAAGGCGGGCAAGTTGTTTGTGCTCGATCGTCGCAGCGGCTGCGTTATCGCGCATCGGAAAATGATAAGCGGCATACGCTCTGCGATCACCGTGGCTACCTTGGGTGACTCGAGGAAATTACTGATTTTTGCAGACTCACTTGCCACTATTTATGCAGTGGATCCCAATACCTTAGACATCGTATGGCAGAAGTCGGCAAGACTAAATGATTTCTCGGTTATCTCCGGTTCTATCAGTTTTCACAATAATAAATTATATGTGCCGGTATCCTTATTTGAGGTTGCCGCCGCGGGTAGTGAAAGCCATGTTTGTTGTACGTCTCACGGCGGTGTTATCACCTTAAATGCAGAGACTGGCAGTACAGTGTGGACCTGGCATGCGACCGATGAAGCGATCTTGCAAGGGACGAATCGCGCCGGCCAAGATCGCTATGGGCCCTCGGGTGCGGCGGTGTGGTCAAGCCCAACCATTGATGCAAAGCGCAACCGGCTCTACTTTGGCACTGGTGAAAACCTCACCCGGCCAGCGACCGACACCAGTGATGCCATCATTGCCCTAGATTTAGACAGCGGTGAAGTGGTGTGGAAGTTTCAGGCCATCAGCGGCGATGTTTGGAATGCCGGCTGTTTGAACGGTGGCGCCAATTGCCCGAGAGATCCGGGTGAGGACTTCGACTTTGGCGCCTCGGTGATCTTGGCGACATTAAGCAGTGGTAAGCAGGTGCTATTCGCCGGCCAAAAATCCGGTGAAGTGTTTGCGCTGGACCCAGACGCTGATGATGCGAACCGGGTGCTGTGGCGTCAGCGTTTAAGTCAGGGTACCAGTAATGGTGGTATTCACTGGGGAATGGCCTTGGCCGGTGACAGCTTGTATGTGCCGGTGTCCGACCCTGAACGGGAGCAAGCAGGATATACACCACGGCCAGGTTTGTACGCTCTAAATGGCGACAGCGGTGAGTTGCTTTGGCAGCACACGGTCACCCGTAATTGCGATTTCAATTACAGCAAACGGCCTTTAGTAGGTTTAAATAATAATCGCGCTGGCGGCAAAGTGGATCTCTCAGAATTGTACCAGTGCAGTTTTTACTACGGTCTTTCGGCAGCGGTAACAGCGACCGCTGAGTTGGTGTTCAGTGCAGGGCTAGATGGTGAAATTCGGGCTTTTGATCGCTTTAATGGTGAGCTGCTGTGGTCGAAAAATACCGCTCAGCCTATTTTTGCGAGCAACAACATAGACGGGCATGGCGGCGCAATAGATGTCGGCGGCCAGATTATTGTGGGGGATTGGCTCTATGTCAGTTCTGGCTACAGTATGTTCGGGCAGCTGCCCGGCAATGTATTGCTAGCGTATAAAATTGTCCGATAAATAAAGCCCTTTAATAATAAAAATAATGACCATGAATGATTGATGGTCGCAAGGAGCAAAATATGAAAAGAATATCGCCGTTGTTACTCACCTTTTGTTTTATTGCCCCGGCTATTGCCGCGCCAGTGCTTGAAGAAGTGCTTGTCACTGCGCAGAAACGCAGTGAGAGTTTGCAGGACGTCCCGGTCGCCGTATCCGCCTTATCGGCTGGCGATCTGCAGGAGTCGGGCTTTAGAGATATCAGTGATGTCTCGGCCTTAGTGCCGTCTTTGTATATTCTCACTACCGACCAACCTATGAGCACAGCGGTCCGCATTCGCGGCATTGGCAACGCGGCCAATGTGCCGACCTTTGAACCGGCGGTTGCGCTCTATATTGACGGTGCCTTTCGCTCGCGCTCCGGCATTGGTTTAGGCGATATCGTTGACGTGCAATCTATCGAAGTACTGAAGGGGCCGCAGAGTACCCTATACGGTAAGAATGCCTCGGCGGGATTGATTGCGGTGTCTTCGGCAAGGCCCAGTCGCGAGCTTGAAACGATGCTGGAATTCACCTACGCCAGTGATGATCTCCATCAAGTCAAAGGCTATCTTAGCGGACCTTTAAGCGAAAGGTTGGCAGGTAGATTAAGTGGCAGTACTACCCGCCGTGAAAACCTAACGAAAAATATAAGTGGCCCAGATAGCGGAGATTTAGATGACATCGCGCTGCGCGGCCAGCTGCAATACGATTTTTCTGATAGATGGACGGCACGCTTAATAGCCGGTTGGTTGGACCGTGATATGAACGCCATGGCGGCGGACGTTTACTACAGCGAACGCACCCGTGAAATGATCAGTCAGGCCGGCTATGATATTAGTAATAATGACCCTCTTGATCACGTGGTTGAACATAATTTAAAGCCGATTATTAAGCAAGATTCCAGTGATGCGATACTCAATGTGCAATACAGCGGAGAGTCTTACAGTTTTACCTCGATTAGTAGTTATGATATCTACGATTCCAAAAAGTATATGTATAACGTCGAGCTTATGCCGATCAATATTGCCAGTAATTTTGACAAACACGCGGGCGAATCGATTTCCCAAGAGTTTCGTATTGCGTCAGAAGGTAGTGATAGTCTGCGATGGATGACTGGCGTTTACTATTACTACAATGATTTTCAGCGCGGTGATTGGGATAAGCCGTTTTTGCGTATGGAAGATCAGGTTGAGGAATACGGCACTATTGTTGCACAGTATTTTGTTGGCGCTGCCGTTCCTCTACCAGTACCTCTCCCTGTGCAAATACCCATATTAGGGGTAGAGGGTGACGAGGGCTATTATCGCGCCGATCAACAAACCACGAGTTACGGCATCTTTGCTCAGGCCGACTTTGATCTTAGTGAAAAGTGGAATCTGAGTCTTGGTCTGCGTTATTCAGATGAGGAAAAACAGGGTTATATTGCTACCTATAATACCGCTCAAAATGGTTGCTCTGCGCCCTTTGATACCAATCCCGTTTGCTCTGTAGCCCCCAATGTTGACCCCTATAGTGCGGATGATAGTTGGTCGGCCACCACCGGCAAGGCCAGTCTAAGTTATTTCCCAACGCCAGACATCATGTTGTACCTAACGTACTCAACGGGGTTTAAAGCCGGTGGCTATAATTTGGAGTCTGGTACCGTGCCAGAGGAGCTGCGCACCTTTGAACCAGAAGACGTGCAAAACTTTGAGTTGGGCTGGAAGGCCGAATTTTGGGATCAGCGCGCTCGTCTCAACGGGGCAATATTTCACACCGTCTACGACGGTCAGCAAAACGCGTCGTTTATCGGTTTGAGTTTTGTGGTAAATAGCGCGGAGCAGGTGATTATGGACGGCGCAGAAATAGAAGCGCTGTTGTTATTGTCGGATCGGTTTACCGCCAGCATCAGCGCCACGGTCTTGGATGTGGTGTACGAGAGCTATGACGGCGGCCAATGCTATTACGGTCGCGAACCTGACAATGAATACGGCCAGTGTGATCTCAGCGGTGAGAAACTGCCTTTTACGCCGAGTTTGGCGGCCAATGCCTCGCTGCGCTATACCCAGCCCTTATTCGGTGGCGATCTTTACAGCCGTCTAGCTTATCGCTACCAAGGTTCTACAGCCTATATTCCAGATCTTGATCCTCGGCATTACGAGCCGGCCTACGGCATTATCGATGCACGTCTCGGCTGGCGCGGCAGTAATGTTGATGTTGCGGTGTGGGGAAAAAACCTCAGTGATGAGCAGTATGCGTCAGCAATTGGGCCGGCAACATTTCATGCGGTATTTGATGCCAATGTCGGCTCCAGCGAAGGCTCTTATCAGACCTTTTTGGGTGATCCGCGCAGCGTTGGCATCAGCCTGCGTTTGAACTATTGATTTTGGGCTGGAGGACATTATGCAAAAGCTAGTAAATAAATCCCTATGCTTGTGGCTCTTGTTATTGCCAGCTGGCCAGCTTGTGGCAATGGACTTGTTGGTGACGGGTGAAGACCGCAAGCCACTGGCAACCGTGATGGTGACCCAGCGGCTAATCACCGCGCCGGTTCAGGATTTAAGCGATGATGGCTACCCGCCCAATGGCGTCAGCAATGTCGCGGCGCTGGAAAGTACTCGCTTTAGCAATGAACAGGGTTTGGTGTCCTTTGCCAATGGCGGTGATATGTATCGTTACCGCTTGCGTAAACCCGGCTATAAAGATTTGCACTCACCGGGCAGTGATAATCTTGGCGAGCTGCAAATGACGCGGGAGCTCGACCCCCTTGCACTCGCGGCTCAAAAGGCCTCGAATGTTTGGCTTTCGCAATTGGATCTTGGCGGTGGCCCTGAATTGCGAAAGCACTTTTTTCTGAACTGCGCCTTTTGTCATCAGCAGGCATCCCCGTTTATGCGCGTTGAGCGCACACCCACTGAGTGGCTAGGCGTTATCGAACGTATGGGTGGATACGGCGCGCGTATAGCCGACGATTTAAAACAACCCTTGGCCGAAGGTTTGGCATCTGGCTTTGCTAAATTGAATGCCAGCTTTGACACATTGCCCGCACCCCGTGAATGGGATGCAAAATTGGCTGCGGCGAGCTATCGCGAGTGGCCAATAGGCGATGGATTTTCGCAGATGCATGATTTTATTTTGCACCCCAATGGCATGGTCTATGTCGGCGATAATCTGCAAGACCGGATTTATGAGGTGAATCCAATAACGGGTGAATATACGGTCTATAAAGTGCCTCATGACGAGAGTGATGAGCTCGGTGGTTTTTTGGGGAATCGATTTAAAAGCTATGGCAAGGTCAATAATTATGTGGGTGTGCACTCTTTTGCGGTGTCGCCAAAAGATGGCCATATATTTATTACGCCCTCTATGCAGCGCGCATTATTGGAGTTTGATCCCCACAGTAAAACCTTTATCCGTCATCCGATGAAAAAGGGCTTCTACCCGCATACTATTCGCACCGATGCTAAAGATCGGGTGTGGTTCACGCTGGCATTGTCGTCGCAGATTGCCATGTTTGATCGCGTGACTAAAATCTTCACTTACTACGATATTCCGGCGCGCTCTTTTAAAGAGTGGCTAACAATTAAATTGTTGCCACTGATCTTTTTTATCAACCCAGAGTATCGCCCCATGCCGTCGGTGGATCGCGAGTCCAGCGGTTTGCCTATGCCCTATGGAATCGACGTCGCTCCAGATGGACGAGTGTGGTTTGCACGCTTGTACGCCAATGACATCGGCTATATCGATCCGCCGAGCGGCGAATTGACCATGATTGATGTGACGGTCAATGGCCCGCGCCGCCTGCGGGTGGATGGCGACAACATGGTGTGGATGGTCGCCTTTCAAGATGGATTGGTGGCGAAATACGATCCCGATTCTGGCGTGTTGAGCAAGTACCCATTGCCATTGCGCAGTGAAATTCCCTACGCATTAAATGTTGATCGTCAGCGCCGCGCGGTTTGGGTAAATGGCAACCAGTCAGATACCATTTTGCGTTTTGATATCGACACCGAGACTTGGCAGGTCTATCCCATGTCGCGCCAGCGCACGTTCACCCGTGATATTGAAATTGCCGAGGATGGGTCGGTGTTTACCAGTAATTCCCACTTCCCGAGTTGGCAGATTGAAGATGCCCAGCCAACCCTCATTCATATACAACCTTATTCGCAATGAGGTATTGGCGGCAGCTACTGATTGTTTGCGCCGGACTTGCGCAGGGCGCGGCGGCGCAGGACTGGCCTTACTACCGAGGCGACCAGGGCGGCAGTGGCTTCTCCGCGCTGCAGCAAATTAATAGCGATAATGTGTCGGATCTACAGATGGCCTGGCAATATCGCAGCGGTGAGGCACAAGAGTTTGCTGAACAGTTACCTCGTAGCGCAATGGAGACAACACCGATTTTATTGCCCGAGGCGGCCGGTGGGTATTTGGTTTTTTGCACGGCATTTAATCAAGTTATTGCTCTGAACCCAGAAACCGGTGTTGAGCAGTGGCGTTTTAATCCGCGTATTTCACTTGCGGGTGAGAGACCGTTTAAGTGTCGAGGTGTGGCGTGGTGGTCAGATCAGAGAAACCCAGCGGGCAGTTGCCCCCACCGTATTTTAACCGCGACACACGACCGTCGCCTCATTACTTTAAACGCTAAAGATGGCAGCCTGTGTAAAGATTTTGGTGATGGCGGGACCGTTAAACTGTACAGCATAGACGAAGGTTTTGTGCCCGGTGATATCGGCAGTGTGTCGCCGCCGGTGATTGTAAATGACACCATTGTGGTCGGTTCGGCAGTGGTGGATTTTGTGCGTGCCCACACTCCGCGCGGAACTATAAAAGCCTTCGATGTGCGCAGTGGCGCGCCGCGTTGGCAGTTCGAACCTATACCCGTCGATGGCCAGGCGGCGAATGCGGATCAGTGGCCAGAGGACGCGGTGGCAGTGTCGGGCGGGGCCAATGCATGGGCCCCGCTCTCTGTCGACGAGGCGCGTGATCTAGTGTTTATACCCACTGGTGCGCCCTCGCCAGATTATTACGGCGCACTGCGGCCCGGCGATAACCGCTATGCAAATTCTCTGGTGGTACTGCGCGGCAGTAGCGGTGAAATGGTTTGGCATTACCAGTTTGTGCATCACGATGTTTGGGATTACGACACGCCCGCCCAGCCAATGCTGATTGATCTACGCCGCGATAGAAAAATGATTCCAGCGGTTGTGCAACTGACCAAGCAGGGTTTTGTGTTTGTTTTTCATCGCGAGACCGGCAAACCACTATTTCCTATTATTGAGACGGCGGTGTCGCAGCGTTCGGTCGCTGGCGAGCAGCTGTCGGCTACTCAGCCCTCGTCACCGGCCTTGCCGCGCCTTATGGCGCAACAACTGCGCGCCGAGGATGCCTGGGGTCTAACGCCCTTTGATCGCAGTGCTTGTCGGAGAAAAATTGCGGGCTTACACAATGATGGTCTATTTACGGCACTGCAGGAGCAGCCCACATTAATGATGCCCGGCAGTCTTGGCGGCGCCAACTGGGGCGGAGGGGTATTCTGGCCTGAGCGTCAGCAATTGGTAGTGAACGTGAATGCCACGCCGTTTATGGGTTATTTAAAACCTACAGTTCGTGAAGAGAGGGGCGAGCATATTCCCCCCGCTGGCCGCACCATGCGTATTAGCATGGCGGGTACACCATACACCGTGGTGGTAGAAAGTTTATTGTCGCCACTGGGTATTCCCTGCAGCGCTCCGCCTTGGGGAAAGCTGTTGGCGATAGATTTGGCCTCGGGCGAAATGAAGTGGCAAAGTCCATTAGGTTCTGTACACCAAATGGTGCCAGTGCCGCTGCCCTTCGATATCAATTGGGGAACGCCGAATCTTGGTGGCGCTCTGATGACGGCCGGCAAGCTGGTATTTATTGGCGCGACCATGGATAGACGCTTTCGTGCATTTTCCGCAGACAGTGGCAAGGTCTTATGGCAACACAATTTGCCGGCCGACGCGGTTGCCTCGCCAATGACCTATCGACGCGGTGGTCGGCAGTACGTAGTAATCGCTGCCGGTGGACATCATATGTATCAGCGCGAGATGGGAGATTCCCTGATTGCCTTTGCACTAGCTGAACCAGAAGGACGGCAATCCTCCTCGGATTGATGGATAAATCTAATCCGACAGCTTTTCGTATACTTTGCTTTGACTTATTATTCTAACAAAAATAAAGCGGCCAATTGAAGCCTTTGCTTTCCTTGTTATGGAATTTCGGATCAAGCATTGTTATGAAAATGAATAATCCTCTGTGGCGCAGGCTAGTATCGATACCGCTGGTTCTCACCGTATTCCCATTTATGGTGGCTACCGCTTTTTTGTGGCTGCCCATCAGTTTTTTCTTAGGTCTCTTCCTTAAGAGTGCACAGTCGGCGACGCGCTGTTTGTGTTTTATCACGGTGTATTTGGCCTGTGAATGGGCAGGAATTGTGGCCAGTTTTTACTTGTGGCTAAAATACCGCCTCGCTGGCGGGGACGGTAAAGACTACTTAAATACAAATAGCCGTCTACAGTTTTGGTGGGCTGATACACTAAAGTTTGCGGCGCAAAAACTATTTCGTCTTAACTTTGTTGTTGAAGGGCAGGCGTCGCTAGCCGGCCCCGGGGCGATTCTTTTGCCCCGCCACAGCAGTATTGGCGACACCGTTCTACCTATGTCGTTTTACGCCATTCCCCGCAGTTTTCAAGTTCGCTACGTCCTGAAGAAAGAACTGCTCTTAGATCCTTGTTTAGATATAGTCGGTAATCGTTTGCCGAATGTTTTCCTAGATCGTGTTGCTGAAGATATGACTGCTGAATTAGCTTCTTTACAGCGTTTGGCAGCAGAGGCTAGCGAGCGTGAAAGCTTGGTGATTTATATTGAGGGCACACGCTTTTCGCTGCAAAAGCGTCAGCGTATTATTCGCTCATTGGCGGCAAGCGGAAATAGTGATGCCTTGCAGCGCGCTGAGCGTTTGACGAGTGTTTTGCCCCCTAGGCCCGCGGGTGTTTTAGCGCTGATGCGTGGTGCGCCACAGAAAGACCTATTATTTTGCGCCCACACAGGTTTTGAAGGTTCTGCCAGCTTTGCCAAACTCTTTAACGGCGGTTGGATGGATACCACGGTGCGGCTGCGCTTTTGGCGAGTGGCGGCAGCGGATATACCGGCAGACGACGAAGGCCGTCGCGCCTTGCTATTAGCACATTGGGATAAAATGAACTTGGCTGTGGTCGATATGAGCTGAGTGGAGTGCGATCGCTGAGCGCTAGGGGCCGCAATTCAAACCCAAAAGCCAAAGCCCACGCATTAAATAACATGCCCTGCCGCTTAATTTAAGCCATGGGAAGAGTGGGTTATCGCATAGACCTAATGACGACGCTTCTCAATATTTTCGCCCTACCGTGCTCAAGTGGTAAGGTTTGAGTAAAACCTTACAAGATTTTACTGCGCTGCAGTAGCACCTTGGGTCGCAACTTAAAAACTTCAGCAAGTAACAGCTTTTCAGCGGATAGAGTGACTCTGCTAGCCAGGCTTGAGCAGCTTTGTTCCAAGGGTAATAGGGTCGACAGCCTTGCCATATAAACCTGATATACCGCTTCTTTGGCTGCAGCAAGCATGGGGCTCGCTAACACTAGCTTGCCTTGAATAAAGTAAGTATTGATATCGCCCAGTGATAGCAGCACGGGTGTTGCGCTGACTTTAAACGGCTTTAAGGCTTTGCTTGCGCAAAATCTCACAATGTTAGCGGCGGCATGGCTACCCATGTCCATGGCGACGCTGGCTTGCTTGGGAAGCGGTTTTGGAAACGTCGCAGAATCACCGGCAATAAAAATATTACTGAAGCTTTTGGCTTGCAAATAGGTATTCACGGCTAGGCCGTTGGCACTCTTCTCGGTATCAATCTTGTCAAGATAGTCAGGCAGCTTGGTGCCTGCTGACCAAATCGTGATATCTGAATCAAGCGATTCTTGGTTGCTGAAGAGAATGCTATCTTTTTTTACTTCCGTAATTTTTTTATTAAAGTGGAAATTAATCTGATAGTTTTTACATTGCTCTACAATATCGGATGATAGTTTTTCTGGCAGTGCTTGTACCAATCTGGGTGCGCGGTCGATTACGTTTATATGTAGGCGTTTGTCATCAGAATATTTGCGTAATAGCTCGCCCAATACTTCTACACCGGTAAATCCACCGCCAACAATATTGATGTTAATAGCGCGTTTTCCGCTGTCAATCGCCGCAGTAATATCGCGATGCACTTGTATTACATTATCAGCAGTGCGAAATCCGCGGGCGTATTCGTCGGCGCCTTTAATGCCATAGTTAGATCGCGCATGACCAGATGCGATCAATAGAACATCGTAGTTTAGGGTTTGCTGGTCATCCAGGGTGACGGTTTGAAGTCGGCCGTCAATGGCGCTTACTGCCTGATTAATAAAACGATGTCCCAACCTTGTAATCATTGTTTCTAGATTTAAGCTAATACTGGTTTGCTTTTTCACGTCTGACAAAATTTCGTGGATATTGGGAGTCCATTGAAAATCCTGAGTCGGGGCAATAACGGTCACTTCATAAGATTTTCTCAGTTTGCTGGCCGCAGTAAGGCCAGAGAAATTGGCGCCGACAATGATGATATGAGGCTTGGTTTTATTGAGTATCAAAAGAGGTTACCTGAGCAAGTGACGTGGATGAATGTGTGGTGGCCAATAGAGAGCCATAATACGTGTTTGAAATAAGTTTAGATCGATATCCTTATTTGACCGCGCAGTAGTTTGTTTAAAATAATAGTATCGATGGTGGCCTTGTTATGCGATCAATAAACGAATTCATTTGTTGAGTGTGCTGCTAGCTTGCCTGACTTAGCAAAAAAATGTGGGTTTCGGCGTAAGCTATCGTCCGTCCAAATTTAATGACGTTCGACGCAATGAGCAAATCTTCGCCTATTGCAGACCTGAGGAATTGGGTATTTGGGCGTGCAGTACCTTTTGATACCTTTTCTCCAGTTGAAATAACCAGTGCCACTATTGTATCTATGGCAGCCATTATTGCCTGCCTGCAAATTGCGCCGTTAGCTCGCTGTAAACTGCGATCTTGAGGAAGCAGGCCTGATGCGCTGTTTTCGCCGAGAGTTAGCTCTGTCAGTCCCATGGCTTTTACTCATGGCGAAAATGCAGTTTCGTCAGCCTCAGCAAGGCTTATAGTCGTGGCAGGGTTAAGGCCGTATTCTTCTTCCATGTATTTGATCTCCGTAACGATGAACATACAAGGTAGCAAGTTGTGACGGCGCTTAAATAGCTGAATAATAGTTAAAAAGCGGAGGTTTTTAACTCCTGCGCTCATTTTTTACACTAGGTCTCTCCGGAGCCGTTCTAGTGCCAGTCTTATTAATGACCGACTGCTGCGCTAGAAAATTTGCGCAGTGCGTCGGCCATCGCCGCTCTGGCATACTCTGAGGTCACCATGGCATCGACAGCTGGAATGGCAGTGTGGATCTGGCCGGGACACTGCAGGTGCTGTACCTGAACGCCGGCGGCGGCCAGAGCCTCGGCGTATGCGTCGCCTTCATCACGCAGTGGGTCGAACTCGCAAGTGATTACCAGCGCCGGTGGCAGGCCCGACAGCGTGTCGGCAAGCAGTGGAGATACCTTTGGGTTGAGACGGTCAGCCGGGTTGCAGTACTGGTCACAGAACCAGCTCATCAGAGGTGTAGTCAGGACATAGCCCTCGGCGTTGTCGATGTACGACTGGCGGACGGTACTCACGTCGGTGACCGGGTTTAAGAGTACCTGACCGCTAATTGTAGGCGTCCCAGCCAACTTCGCTTGCTGCGTGGTCACCGCCGCGATATTCGCGCCAGCGCTCCATCCGGCGACGGCGAGTTGGCCGGGCCTACCTCCGAGTTCCTCGGCGTGGTCGCTAATCCAGTTTGCCGCGGCAAGGCCGTCATCGGCTGCGGCCGGGAAGCGCGCTTCAGGGGCGTGGCGGTAGTTCACCGATATAATGATCGACTCGGATTCGACACACAGGTAGCGGCACAGCGGGTCGTCTGAGGTGGCGCTGCCCACTACCCAGCCGCCACCGTGGTAATAGACGACCATTGGGTGCGGTCCGGCAGTTGCCGGTCTATATAGGCGGTAGTCTAGCGATGTGCCGTCAGCACCCGGCAGTGTGCCGTCGATGATCTCACCCACCTCTGGACCCGGTGGCATATTGGCTCCAGAGGCAGCCATAAATGCTCGGGCACCCTCGACGCCCATGGTCTCTAGAGGCGGGAGCGCCATCTCGGCCATGATTGATAGCATCTCTTGCACGTCAGGCTTCAAGGGCCGGATGACACCATCGTTGTTTTGCGTTCCATTAGCACCGGTGAGCGTAAACCCCAAGTAGCCTTGTACCACCATCTCATCACAAATCTTGCGGTATTCACCGACGCCGCCGGGGTAGGGTAGGAAGACCTGCGGTTTACCTGGCACGTTGGCGCCCATATACCAGGAGTTCGCGGTGGGTAGCAGGGTAAGATCAGCGATCTCGTTGCTGTGCTGTACCCACCGTCTTTGTGCTAGCTCCGTCGGCTCGATAGTGTCGATGCCGCTGGTGCGAAGGTGCTTGATCGTGTCAGTGATCAGATCGACGTGCTGCTCGATCGATACCATCATATTAGACAGCACCGACGGGCTGCCCGGACCGGTGATCATAAAGAGATTGGGGAAGCCGACGGTCATTAGCCCGAGGTAGGTCTGCGGGCCATGCGCCCAGGCGTCGCGAAGCGATTCATCGTTACGACCGGTGATATCGACACCGACGATTGCGCCGGTCATCGCATCGAAACCGGTGGCGAAGACAATGGCATCGAAGTCTATCGACTCGGTCTTTTCCTTGGCGCTAATTGCTGAGTCCACAATGTTGATGCCGGACTCGGTTATGGTCTCGATGGCTTGCTTTTGCAAATCCACGAGGCGAACCTGCGGTAAGTTGTAGGTGGCGTAGTAGCCAGAGTCCAGGCAGGGGCGCTTGGTGGCAAAGTAATGATTGGTGGGGCACAGCAGATCTGCGACGTCCGGGTCTTTTACGATCTCTCGGATCTTATTGTGTATAAAGCAGCGTATCGTATCGTTCGATTCGGCGCTGATTCTCAAGTCGTTATAAGGCTCTAGTAGGTGGGCGAGCTCACCGCGTCGCCAGACCTCTTCGTAGGTCGCCTCACGCTCTTGCGGTGATACCTCAAGGGCGCTGACATCAGCCGGAGTGGTTGGCACCCCTATGCCGGAGTGACGGGCTTCCTCGCGGTAGGCCGCAGGATCTTGGCGATACGCGACGAGTCGCTCGTCGGCTATAGGGCCGTTGTGCGCAGGGACCGAAAAGTTGGGCGTCCGCTGGAATACCGTGAGCTGATCGGCCTGTGACGCGATAAGCGGAATTGATTGAATACCGGATGAACCGGTGCCAATCACGGCGACGCGCTTGCCGCTAAAGTCGACGCCGTCGTGGGGCCAGCTATTGGTGAAGTAGACCTCGCCTTTGAAGCGGTCAGTGCCCTCAATATCGGGAACCTTAGGCATCGACAGGCAGCCGGTCGCCATTACGTAGAACTGCGCGGTGACATCATCGCCGCTGTCAGTATGAATGCGCCAGCGTTTGGCGTCGTTATTCCACTGCGCCGAGGTGACCTTGGTGTTGAAGCGAATGTCGCGGCGGAGGTCGTGTTTGTCGGCGACGAATTGTGCGTAACGGAGAATCTCCGGCTGGGTCGCATAGCGTTCTGACCAGATCCAATCTTTCTCAAGTTCGGGGTCCCAGCTGTAGGAGTAGTCTACCGTGAGGATGTCGCATCGAGCGCCGGGGTACCGATTCCAGTACCAAGTGCCGCCAACGTCATCAGCGGTCTCGAGCACCACCGCAGATAGGCCGGCGCGTCGCATTTGCACTAATTGATACATGCCGGCAAATCCGGCGCCGACGATAACTACGTCAACATCAATGGTATTGTTATCGCTCATGTCATTTTCTCTTTAATTTTTGCTAAATAATTAGGGGCATAAAATCTATCTTTAGCCACCTGGTAGCCCGCGAAGTTATTTTAAATACTGTGCTTACTAAGGTAGTGTTGCTCTGATTTTTTTATTCAAAACCAAAAGCTTTTTTGTACATGCTGTTCTTTGGTTCACAGAATACTCTTCTTATCATGGGTTCAAATGACGCCAGGGGGATTTTAGGGGCCTTATTGTCAAAGGCCGGATTATCATACATTTCAATAAATTTGGCGGTGCGGTCAAAGTGTTCACTGCCTTTGTATTGATCGCGCATATTGCGATCCATACCTAACAGGTGAAAGAAATTATAGCCTTGAAATATAGCGTGATGCTTTATCATCCAGTGATTCGCTTCACTTACAAAAGGCTGTAAAATCGCCGCCGACACATCCGCGTGATTGGCGCTGCCTAGTGTGTCCCCGATATCGTGCAGCAAGGCGCAAACAATATATTCCTCGTCCTCTCCTGCTTCTGCTGCCAGTTTCGCAGTTTGTAAGCAGTGCTCTAATCGATCTATCGGGAAGCCGCCGTAGTCGCCCCTCAATAGTTCTAAGTGAGTTAAAATGCGGTCGGGTAATTTTGAGACATAAGTTAGCTGTTCGTTCATGATCAGCTTCCAGTCGTCGGCTGAACTTTCTGATATTCTTGAAAATGATGTCTTCATTACAATGCTCGTTATTTGGTTATTTGAATTAACGTAAGATTAGTTGTATCGGGCGATGATAATGCTCGGTTACTAATAAGTTCATTTTTAATTAAATATTTTTTATATTATTCTTTGACTAATAATGTTGTATTCTGCGCGGGCTCATATGTCGCAGACATAGATTTCTATCGGGTGAAATAGTTTAAAGCCAGAAAATAAATACTTATTTTTCTGTTTTTAAATGCTTGGATTTCACACCCTCGGCTGATTTTATAGCTCTTTATGAGTGTGATCTCACGTCATATTGATAGTGTGTGTGGAAAGCCTGTAATAACAACTTGTAAGCCTACTTTAAGCATTTTTATTTGAAATACACGTTACTTCCATAGACTGCGTAAAGCAACATATTTACTTTGTGGTCTAGGTGTCTTATCTAGGCGTCTGGGCTGGGTTTGAAGTGAGCTTAAAAAAGTAGGTGTAATTATTGAGGCTAGTGATGTTGAGGCTCTCAAATTCCGCACATTTAGTGACTTGAGAGCCCTTAGATTTCTTAAGGTGAGGCTTTTATAAGAATATTTCTTGTTGAAATGGTCTGCTGAGCAACTTAACCATGCACCGCCGCATACCCTGGTTGGCCATTAAAATTATAGAGATTTTCGGTTTTAACGACGTCAAATCCCGCTTCGTGAAGTCGCGATTGGACATCAAGGATCTCATCAAAGCTCAATTGCATGGTGGGGGACATAAAGCGGCAGCGCCAATGGTCCACACAATAGGTTTCAGGGAAGCCATCTGGCCATACCTTTACGCCCCGATTAGTAATTAACTTTAACTCCAGCTCCGACGTGCCGTACGTCACGAGTTTATCGCCGAGCGTCTTAGGTATCCCGTCCTGCCACTGCAGAAAGATATCAATCCCAACCAACTCTTTTTTACAGGGCTTTTTATATCCAACTACCGGTAATTTAAGAGGTTTGCTGCCCTCATATGAAGGGGCTTTAAGTTGCTTTGGTGATTGACCTAAATTGGCAATGACGGCATTGGCAAACTCGGCGGTGCCCAATAGCACTTTGCTCCTACCTTCCTCATAAATATCGGCGGTATGAAAGCCCTGCTCAAGTGTGGCTAACCAAGCGTGGTGAATTTTTTCAGCAATATCATTTTGGCCAATATGCACCAGCATTTGAATGGCGCCGTGCAATAAGGCCGACGGGTTGGCGATATTTTTTCCGGAAATATCGGGCGCTGAGCCATGAATTGCCTCAAACATGGCACATTGGTCGCCGATGTTTGCTGAACCAGCCATGCCGACGGACCCTGCAATTTGAGCGGCGATATCAGAAATGATGTCCCCATAGAGATTTGGCATAACGAGAACATCGAAATTTTCCGGCGTATCGGCGATTCTGGCCGCGCCAATGTCGACAATCATACTGTCATGCTGAATGTCGGGGTATTCTGTGGCGATATCATTAAAGATTTGATGAAACAGGCCGTCGGTCAGCTTCATGATATTGTCCTTAACAAAGCAGGTTACTCGCTTACGGTTTTGTTGCTTTGCGTATTCGAACGCATAGCGGACAATGCGCTCACAACCAGGTCGCGTAATGAGCTTTAGGCACTGATAAACGTCCTCAGTCTGTCTATGTTCAATACCTGCATACAAATCTTCTTCGTTTTCTCGAACTATCACCAGATCCATAATCGGGTGCTTGGTTTTTACAAAGGGTGCGTAGGAAATACATGGGCGAATATTAGCGTATAGACCCAGCGCTTTACGCATGCTGACGTTTAGGCTTTTATAGCCGCCACCTTGCGGGGTGGTGATGGGCGCTTTCAGGAAAACCTTAGTTCTCCTCAACGACTCCCATGAGCTCGCCTGAATGCCGTTAGTTTGGCCGATCAAATAGACTTTTTCACCGATTTCTATAGCTTCAGGTGCGATTTTCGCCCCGGCGGCGTCTAAGATCTTCAGCGTTGCTTCCATAATCTCAGGGCCAATACCGTCACCGTAGGCGACTGTGATAGGAACAATAGGGTGCGTCATAAAAACTCCATCATTAAATTAGGTAGCAAGAGCATGTAGTCATCTAATGCGGCCTTGCGCACTGAGCCAAGGTCCTTAAGGCGAGTCTAGCGATGGGCTAGAAATTAAGGGCTTAGTTAAGTCAGATAAGATTGTAATGATATATCCCATAGTTAATAATAGATTAAATTAGTTTTATGCATAGGTTTTAATAGATGTATGACTTGGACCCGTCGTTTACATACTAGGCAAACTACCTTTCGCCAGCTTGAGATCTTTATGGCGGTGGCCGAATACTCCAGTGTTACCTTGGCGGCGCAAGCATTGCATCTCGCCCAGCCAACCGTGTCGACGCAAATCTCAAAGTTAGCTCAGGCTTTGGATTGTCAATTATTCGAACTGGTCTCCAAAAAGCTCTATTTAACCGATACCGGTCGTGAGGTACTTGACGCAACACGCTCTATGTTTGATGTTATGGATAACTTGGAGATGGCTCTGGCAGCAAGGGACGGCTTATCTGTAGGGCGTTTAAAAATTAGCGTTGTGACGACGGCTAAGTATCTGATTCCGAATTTACTTGGGGAGTTTTGCCAGGCATATCCTAATATTGAGCCTGAATTTCAAGTAGGTAATCGCGCCGAAATCATTCAGCGCTTAAAGCAGAACCTAGATGACTTGTATGTATTTAGTAACCCACCGAGAGAGCTAGATATCACCACTGATTTCATAACCAAGAACCCTTTGGTGGTAATAGCAAAGCAAGATCACCGCCTAAAAGATAAAAAATCTATCTTATGGAGTGAGCTCCATGGTGAGCGTTTACTGATGCGCGAAAAAGGCTCTGGTACTCGATACGCTATTGAAGCTTTTTTCAGACAAAACGGGATGGAAATGCAAAGCCCAATTACCATTGCTAGCAACGAAGCGATAAAAGAATCGGTGATGGCGGGTTTGGGCATCTCCATTATTAGTCAGCATGCCCTGAGTCATATGGCCCTGGGTAATCTTATCGAGCTACCAGTAAAAGACTTCCCAATACCCAATAGCTGGTACTGGGTGTTACCAAAAGGAAAGCATGTTTCAAATGCAGCGATGGCTTTTCGCGAACATGTGACAAAAGGTCTGTCTTCAAAAATAGCCAAATGATGGCTTGGTGCAAAACCTAAGCTTTGCCTATTTTGCCAGCTCATTGATATCTTGTGAGCTGCTGGCCAATAGCCCTGAGACAAGTAGGGCTTTTTTACTTTAGCTTACTAAATACTTAAATAGTTGTGCTTGGCGCTATTTACCGTGAGAGGGCCTTGTTGTGAAGCCGCCGCTGAGCCCCCACAATAGCGGCTTTAATATACCCACTTCGTTTTACAGGAATTTTTATGTCATCTACTACCGTCAATTTTGAGTTTGAAAAAGAAACCAAAAACAGCGTGCGTTATAAAGAAGTTTCAGTTGATGGCCAAGCACCGATAGTCGGCTCGCTATATGTGCAAAAATGGTATGCTGGTTCCACTAAGAATCTCTCAATCACCATTGAAAAGAAAGATTAATTCTAATGCAAAATCAACTGTCTGCTGAGCAGCTCGGGCATATCGAAAAAGCTACTGTGGGCCATTACGATGACAAGGCCCAATCGTTTTGGGAGGGCACCAAAGATTACAATGTGTCGCAAAATTATGCTGCGCTATTATCCCAGTTTACACCGGATGACCTTCTGGATATTTTAGACTTTGGCTGCGGTCCCGGCCGTGATGTTGGCTACTTTAAATCCTTAGGTCACCGTCCCGTGGGTTTAGATGGCAGCGCACAATTCTGTGCCATGGCCAGGCAGTTCAGTGGTTGTGAAATTCTCTGTCAGGACTTCCTATCCCTAGATTTACCGCCATTAGCTTTTGACGCCATATTTGCCAATGCATCGCTGTTCCATATACCCAGTCAGGAACTGCCTCGTGTCCTCGCTGAACTACATGCGAGCTTGAGAGCGGATGGTTTTTTGTTTAGCTCTAATCCGCGGGGCAGTTATGAAGGCTGGTCTGGCGAGCGATATGGTCACTTTATGGAGCTTGATGTGGCGAGTAGGTATTTGCAGGATGCTGGTTTTGAGCTGCTGTCTCATTACTACCGGCCCAAAGGGCTGCCTAGAGAGCAGCAACCTTGGCTAGCGATAGTGTCTAAAAAGTGTTGAGTGAGGTCTACATTTTCTAACGGTGCTTAACCTGTAAGTGGAAAGATATATTGCGATAAAATAGCTAGCCAAATACCACTAAAAGCCCCAACTCACATTGATTTGAGGCATGGCTCTAGTCTCAGTAGCGCAACATCATTAGGCGTTTGCTGCAAGCTCAGATAGCCTTGCAACCACATCAGGTGCAGCGCGGAAGCGGAAAAAAGCACCATCGCTGTCGGCGCGCTCTTCAAGTACTTCGCAAGACGCAAAAATCTCGCCGCGTAATTCCTGCGCCGACCAGGGTAAAAAGATTTCCGATTCAATTAGCTGTTGTTGGAAAACATGCACAACCGCCTGATGCAGCGCTGTTATATCGTCCTTGCGGTGTGCGCTAAGAACAATGCAGCCGGGATACTTGGCTTGCAGCTCTTCACTACGCTGTGTTTGTGCTGCTTCATCTTCTAGGTAGTCAATTTTATTAAACACCCGAATACGAGGCACAACATCGGCGCCAATCTCGGCCAATACTTTATCGGTCACTTCAATTTGCATCTCAAAGCCGGGGTCGCCCGCATCAATAATATGCAGCAGCAGTGATGCGTTAAGAGCTTCGTCCAAAGTTGACTTGAACGAGGCAACCAAGCCGTGGGGTAAGTTCTTGATAAAACCAACGGTGTCGCTCACCAATACCCGCGGCACACTTTCTGGGTGCAAGGTACGGACCTTGGTGTCCAGGGTGGCAAACAATTGGTTGGCCACTAACTCGTCACTGCCGGTCAATGCGCGCATCAAGGTAGATTTGCCGGCGTTGGTATAACCGACCAGCGCCACCTGCTCTAGCCCTGATTGTTCTTGACGCCGAGACCGCTGGGTATCGCGTCTGGCTTCCATAGCATCAATCTCTTTTTGGAGCTCGGCAATCCGATCGCGAACCTTACGACTATCCATTTGGCTGCGCGACTGCCCGGTGCCGCGGCCGCCGGTGCCGCTGCGCTGCCTGCCTAGCGGGCCGGCGCGCTTGGCCGCCTCTCGCAGGCGCGGCGCCATATAGGTTAAGCGTGCAATCTCTACCTGCACCCGCGCGGCGTGCGAGCGGGCATTGCGATGGAAAATCTCGAGAATGACCACCGTGCGATCCATCACCTCACAACCAATCTCATTTTCTAGATTGAGTGCCTGCGACGGCGAGATTTCATGGTCGACAAGCACAAACTCAACCTCATCAGCTTGCTGGTCTTCAAGGAATTGGCGTATTTCCTCACGCTTACCCACTCCCATGTAAGCTGTGGAGTCGAAGGACGAACGCTTTTGGGTAAACTTACCCACCACCTGCAGTCCTAAGGTCTTTGCCAGATCACCCAGTTCAGTCAATGAGGACTCAAATTCTATGTCGCTAACATTGTCTAATTGCACGGCGATGATCAGCGCGCGTGGCAGGCTTGGTTTTTCGGCATTTAACATTAGCTTACTTCTCGTGGAGTTGGGGCGCGGACCTTAAAAATAGCGTCGCAAGCGGTGGAGTGTACACACAAGCGTGGCCGAGTTCTTGAGTATAGGCGGACACGCGCGTTTGCGCCCAAGCCATAACATGCTTAGTCGCCCTGGTAATGGCAGCGTTAGATTGCTAACTGCTGTTTAAGGCTAAATCCGCCGCACTTGGCAATGGTTAGTCTTGAGTGTTTATTCCGAGCCTCGGGGCTTATTAGTAGCGTAGTTTTTAGCACTGCAATCGCCGACATCTTCCATGTCTGACGTAGTTGGGCGACCCGAAATAGCGACAACCGATGTGTGAACGTTTCACTGTGCAGCCCCAGCGAGAGACTCGAATGGAGTTGCCGTGAAGATATTGTTATCAGGCTTATCAGTAATGCGCACTTGAAAGGGTTTATTCAAACGGGCATAGCCGATCTAAGGCGTCAGTTCAGGCTAAAATGACGGCGAGAGCGCCTTGCAACATGTAAGTTTAATGATTTGGGTTGAAAAGGCTGCCTATATGGTTTTTCCATATAAGAAGCCTTTATTTGCGCAGTTTTCGGTGCTAGTAAAATTAGCTTTCCCAGATAACCTTTTTCTTGGCGCTGTACCACGCGTCGACCTCTGGTGCGTAATTGTCTTCAATAACATTACGCTTGATCTTCATGGTTGGGGTCAGGAAGCCGTTTTCTATAGCCCAGGTATCCTTGACGATAACAAGAAATTTCACATGTTCATGTGGATCGAGTGTGGTATTCACCTCTTCAATTAACTTGGTAAATCCCTCGGTCAGGGCTGCTTCATCAAGATTGCCTTTTGCGCGGGCGGCAAGATCGTCATCAGAGAGCAGTACTAGGCCATAGGGTTGAGTTTGGTTGGCACCGGTTATACAGACCGCTTCTATACTGCGGTGGACGCAAAGCTTGTTCTCAATTGGCACAGGAGCAACGTATTTGCCTTTACTAGTTTTGAACAGTTCTTTTATACGACCAGTAATTTTCAGGCGACCGTCTTCATCAAGCTCGCCCATATCGCCAGTTTTCAGGAAGCCATCTTCTGTAAGGTCTTCGGCGGTTTTTTCAGGATTCTTATAGTAGCCAATCATGTTGCCGGGGCTCTTTATCAGAATCTCGCTGTTATCTGCGATCTTGGTGATTACGCCTTCTTGCGAATGACCTACATAACCGACACGACTGCGGCCAGGTAAAGAGCAATGTGAATAGGCGAAATTCTCGGTCATGCCATAGCCCTCGAGAAGTTCAAGGCCAAGGCTGCGATACCAGGCGACGACGCTTGACGGAAGAGGTGCTGAGCCTGTTGAAGCAATCTTTACATTCTCAAGCCCAAGTTGGATAAGAATCTTTTTCTTGATGATGCCGCGAATAATGGGCAGTTTCATGAGACGGTTAAACTTTTTCTCACCTATTTTACCCATAACACCCAGCTGGAATTTTACCCAAAGGCGAGGAACGGAATGGAAGAAGGTGGGACGTGCTCGGCGCAGGTCGGCCGGAAAGGTGTTCAGCTCTTCTGCGAAGAAAACATGTGCGCCATAACGGAGCGAATTGGCTTCAATGCCCATGCGCTCATACACATGCGCAAGTGGCAAGTAAGAGATCATTCGAGAATCAGGGCTCACGTCAGTAATATTGGCAAGGAAGCTGGCTGACGCAGCAATGGCGCCAAAACTGATCATCACCCCTTTTGGGCGGCCGGTACTGCCTGAGGTGTAGACAATAGTCGCCATCTCGTCCTGCCCGCGCGCTGGGCTTTCGGTCATGGGCTCAACACTCTGGATGACGTCATACCATTTCTGGCAATCTGCTGGCAGGTCGCCCTGAGCCGGCGAAAGCGGGAAATTGATCTTAGGTATGTCGGCTGAAATACCGGCCTTCATCATGTCCCAGTCATCCAGCTTGCCGATAAACAGCAGCTTAGCGTCACTATGATCGAGTATGTATTTTACCGTTTCGGAATTCAATGTGGGGTAGAGCGGGACGCTGACATGCCCTGCGAGCCAGATCGCCAGATCAGTAATAATCCAGTGCGCGCAATTTTTGGATATCAGAGCAATATTGCTACCGGCGGGATAGTTGAGCGATTTGAGATAAGTCGCCATGCGCCGTGCTTCGGTATCAACTTCTGCCCAAGTGTAGTCAGTGGTCTGTCCGCCACTATGGGGTTGGGTCAGATATACCTTATTAGGTAGAGTTTTTTCCCAATGATATAGACCGTCAAGGCCGGTGGATGTGTTAGTAAGCGTCATGCTTTCTCCCTACCTTCTGCGTAGCAGATCCTGTTTAAGTGATATCTATATACTGAATAAATAGAGTCGACAGATACAATTATTGTTTGCACACTTTATCAGACTGTTCTTTGATGCGGTATTCACAATATGGCTATCAAAACTCTTGCTTGCACCGGGGATTGGGTATTACCAAGTTAATTCACAGTTTCTGCTAATGTAGGGGTATGAATATATACAAGCGCCACCGATTTCCCCGCGATATAGAGGATTTACTGGCCGAGCGCGGGATCATTGTTAGTCGTGAGGCTATCAGGCTCTGGGGCATCAAATTCGGCGCTATTTACACACGCCGATTATGACGGAATCACCGGGGGTACGGTGATACGTTCTACATTGACGAAGTTTTTATATCGATCAATGTAAAACGGCATTACCTTTGGCAAGCCGTGGATCAAGACGGCGAAGTTGTCGATGTCTACCTTCAGGTAAAAAGGGATGGGGCGGCAACTAAGCGCTTTTTTCGCCGATTATTGAATCGCCACGGCGACGGGCCGCGGAAGATTCTGACAGACAAATTGCGGAGCTACGGTGTTGCTCATCGGGAATTGATACCGGAGGCGCTGCACAGCACCAAAGTATATGAGAATAACCGCGCCGAGCAATCGCACGAATCGACTAGGATGAGGGAGTGGGGTATGCGGAAATTCAAGTCGGCTTGGCAGGCTCAACAATTTTTGACGGCTCATGCGGCGATTTCAAATGTATTCAATGTTGGTCGTCATTTGATTCGTGCTGAAACGTTTGGTCATCTTAGGGAAGGTGCGTTTGCAGAATGGAAAAGGGCGGTTGCTTGAGTTGGCACGATGTCATTCATTGCAACTCAGAAAGTTAACTTGTCAGTACCTTCAGCAATATTCGCGTCAGCCTTTTCGATGTGCTCTGGCAACCTTGCTGGCAAACTAGCGATTTTTTTATTGAGACAGCTTGCTAAGTAAATATCAAAAAAGGCCTCTCAGGATTTCACCGAGAGACCTTTTTGAAAAATGTTGGGAGAGCTGCGGAGCGACTCGGCTAATACTAAGCTTACTTGACCACTACAACCGCGATAACCAGCGAATGTAGTATTTGCCGTAACTATCGCCTTAACTACCCCAGTTATAAATTAGGTCTAAACCATAGCTGCGGGGTTCGCCAAACATCACCGACCGATCGGCTTGAGGAAGATTATGGATATTATTAACACTGTATTCTTCGTTCAGCACATTCTTACTCCAAACAGCAATATTCAACCGTCCATCAAAGGCTTCAACCTCATAAGCGCCCAAGCGAGCATTCAACACGGCAAAAGAATGCATTTTATCTTGTTGGTAAGTTGAGGCGGTAGCAAGTCCACCGCCATTGCGCTCATCAGTAAAGGAGTAGGTGGCATTAAAGGCCCAGCGTCCATAGTTTACGCTATCAAAAAGCGTCCAATCCAAGGCAGCGGTATAGGCGTGCTTAGGCGCAGAATCAAACACAAAATTGTCTTCTACTTCTCCCGACAATGGGTTGCGGCTGGGGTTGATTTCTGCATCGAGAAAAGCGTAATTCAATACTAGCAATAGGCCTTCACTCACCAGCCAAGTGCTATCCATCTCAAAACCCTGCAACACTGAGGAACCAGCATTGGCAACCGTGGTGTCACTTACCGCGCCTGGCACAACAAAATTGAGCTGTTGATTTTCAAATTCTTGGCGGAAGATATCGGCATTAAATTGGAAGCGATTCTGAAAAAACCGCGACTTCAAACCCAGTTCATGAGCTGTGACTTTTTCTTCATTAAAGCCATTGCGAAAGCGTTCAGCACCAGCGGCCGTAATTTCTTCACGAATATTAAAACCACCACTTTTATAAGCTTCAGACATTTTGTAGTAAGCATTAACATCATCACTGATTTCAAATTCACTGATAAAAGTGAATGAATCATCGCTGAAATCTTTATCCCCAGTTTCATCATAAAAGGCTTCTGGGAGCTGCGTGGCCGAATCAAGGTCATCACGATCAAGGTTATCACCATCACCGGGAGTCACAATGAAGGAGATCTGACGTCGTGCAGAACGCGCTTTGCGATTGTCTTCTGAGTGACGAGCACCCAATGTGAATCTCAAACGGTCATCAAGAACCGGTGGCCGCCAGGTCATTTGCGCGAAAATCGCTGCCGCGGAGTTTTCAATAGCGTATTTAGCCTGGGTCATCACCTCAATACGCCTTGTGGTATTGTCCCGAGTGGCTGTGCTGCCCAAAGGTGCGGACAATAAATGGCCAACCTTGTCCGCACCGAAAGTGGCCGTCTCATTAAAGTAATATAAGCCGGTTATGTAGCTAACACTGCTGTCAAACATATCTCCAGATAACTGCAGCTCATGTGAGTACTGGTCTTGCAAAATATCGGGAATAAATCCGTCGTGCATCACACTACGACCCACACATAGCGGTGTGCATGGCGCAGCGCCGCCAGGGACAACAGCCACAGGAAAACCAAAGAGAGGTTCATTATCCAAACGATAACCATCGGTTTTCGCCCCAGTACTTAGGTTGGTCGGTGTACTGTCCAGCAAGTCACGCATCGCAAAAATGTACTTCACTGCAGTGACTTCATCCAGCAGCCAGTCAACACTCAACTGGTGGCCTTCAATCACATTTCGAGCTTCGGGGATTTCCACCGCAGAGAAAATCTCATCAGGCAGACTTTCAGAAGGGTTATAATCAAAAAACTGTTGTGCGCCATTATTAATGAGGTTGTTAAATGCAACACCGGAACTCGTGCCACTCAAAGGCGACTTGGGTCTGGCCTGAGAATACGTCATATTGGTGTTATTGACTTCGGCCTTGTCATAGGCGTAATCCACATGCACCGTAGCCGTCACATCCCAGGCAAAATCGACGCGATAACCTTCGGTTTCATTATCTCCAAAATCACCGCCCAAGCCAGAATTCTTGATATAGCCGTCAACACTCTTGCGGAAGTAGGAAATTTTGCCGGCCGCACCGTCCCACAGTGGCGTATTAAACATGGTCTTGCTGGTAAAAAGATTACGATCACCAAAGGTCAGCGACTGACGAAACTCTCTTTCATCTACATTCGGGCGACGAGTTATCAGGTTGACAGCACCACCGGTGGAATTACGCCCATATAAGGTCCCCTGCGGGCCGCGCAAGACTTCAATACGCTGCAAATCAGCAAGATCGGTGGCCAGTGCGGAAGATCGAGCAATATAACCGCCATCAAGATAAACCCCAACTGGCGCATCCTGGGTTATTTGCGGGTCAATCAAACCAATACCGCGAATATAAATACGCAAAGTCGTGGTGTTAATAGGAAAAGGTTGAATGGTCATCGCCGGTACGTTGTTAGCCAGATCACCAACATTGCCTATACCCTCTCGCTGGAGCGCATCTTCATTAAAGGCATCAAGCGCGATGGGAGTGTCTTGCAAAGTGGATTGTTTCTTTTGGGCGGTAACCACCACTTCTTCGAGGGCGATTGGCTTTTTTTCAGCCAATACTGCCGGCACCATGCAACTCATAATGATTGCAGACAATAGCTGTGTGCATCTTAGCTTCTTCATATTTTGACTACCCGTGCAGAGCTTTAATTATAATTTTCAACAGTCTGGAGGTGTCAAATTGTAGGTTTGAGGCTGCGTAGTCAATACGTCATTTGGTGTCTAACAAACTCTGGGAAGTCCAGTCTTATTATAATTGGAACGCTAAGCGTTACTGCTATGAATCCAATAAGCGCTTTGAATCTAAGTGACTTGATATTCTGAGCGTTACCGGCAGGGTGCTCTGCTTTGACCGGAATACTTAGTCACGGGAGGCGGTGTCAGCGGCTAGTGGATGCAATTGGATATGTTTTAAACCGTCCGCTTTCTACCAGTTTAGGAGGCGGCCCCTAGATACTGGGTGTGTTTGGCTCTAGCGTCACATTAGCGGTCAGTCGCTGTTTCCGCGTCGTCGAGACAATTGAACAAGAGAGCACTTCCCATTAACACATTGGGGAATCACTTAACCCATTGAAATTTATAAAAAATGCGATATGATCAAGGGAAAGGAATATTTGGCAGAAATAAAGGGAATTAGTCTTCGTTTGACTGGCACTCGCTAATAGCTAGGCCGCTATCTCATTGAATTTCCAAAAAATTTTTCAATCAACGTAAAAGCCAGTTCCGTGATAAGGGGGCCAAAGTGATATATGGCCTGAGTCGTTATAATAAACTGTTAGAGGGCAGAATGAACTTTGACTTTGACCGAATGGATCGCATCGAAAAAGACTTCGCTGGCCTTTTCATTACGCTGTCCATGACACAGAAAAAAATCAGAGAGTTGCTAGCAGAATACTCTGATGGGAAGGTGTTGAAAGGAGATGAGCTGGTAGGATGGCTTGGCGAGATTTATACAAAAATAGCACTAGATGGATTCATGGTAGATGATAGCTTCGAGCATGATGTCGAGACTTCAAGCGGCTTAACTGTCTCAGTAAAAACCCGTCGAGGAATCAATAGTGGCTGGACTAGAAGCAGTGCAATACCAAAAATTGAAGGCGAAGGCGTACCAAGCCATCTAATGTTCGTTCACCTAAACCATGAATATGTCGTGAACTCGATGTGGCTCTACCCTTGGCATGAGCTGCTATCAGCTGAAAGGTTCAGGAAGCACAACGTGAGGGGGAATTTCAGGTCTTACTATATGTCCGTAAACCCCACAAAAGATGCAAAGTATAAAGTTTATGCCGCAGCCCTCTAACAATTGCTTGCAGCGGGACAATTTTTTCCACTACGGCCTTCGGCACTCCGTTCCAAAAATCGCCCCTGAAGCAAGGCGTTATATTTTTTTCGCGGAACATCAGACTGTAAATTGGAAGTAACATGGCTAGAAATGAAACGATTATTAGTGTGTTTGTTGCATCTCCTGGAGATGTTATTGACGAACGAAAGGCTTTAGAATCGATCATCTCGGAATTGAATCGAACTTGGAGTCGAACACTTAATTTACGATTAGAACTCATCAAATGGGAGACAGATATACATCCTAGTTTTGGCGCATATCCCCAAGATGTGATCAATAAGCAATTAAATGATGAGTATGATGTTTTTATTGCATTATTTTGGAGTAAAGTCGGCTCACCAACTGAGATCGCTGAATCTGGAACTATCGAAGAGTTCGATAGAGCTTACCAAAAGTACCAAAACGATCCAAAATCCGTAGATATTATGGTCTATTTCAAAGACCAAGCAATTCCCCCTTCTAAAATGGATTTCGTACAGTTACAAAAACTGCAATCTTTGAAAGAGAAGTTAGGTGATAAAGGTGGTTTATACTGGCCGTTCGACAATACTGAAGATTTTGAAACACTGATCAGAGGTCACCTAAGTCGAGTCGCACAATCTTGGGCTCAAAAGTTAATTTCTACAGAAAAAGTAATAATAGAATCGGTAAATGATAATCAAATATTTGATAATGTAATCGATGCAAGTGATGATGATTATGGGCTGTTTGACTATATTGATATTTACGAAGACCGAATGTCAGATATGACTTCTGCACTAGAATTGATATCTGATGCAACAGTCAAAATTGGAACTCAATTTACGCGCCGTACAGCCGACATAGCGGAACTGACATCTGCGAGTGCTGATGGGTCTTATGATCAGAAGAAAACTCGAAAATTCATAAAGCTAACAAGCGAAGACCTCACAAGATACTCTGAAATTCTTAACTCTCAAGTAAGCATTGCAACTTCATCAAGAACAGAAGCTTTTGATGCGCTTAGTAAGGGGATTTCGATTTCAATTGAGTTATCTGCAGAAGAAGAAGGTCTTGAAGAGCTAAAGCAAAGCCTGAGTGATATGCAGCTATCCGCAAATATTGCAAGAGACGGTTTATCCTCATTTAGAGAAAGTGTAGCCGATTTGCCTAGACTAACTATTCAAATTAACAAAGCCAAACGGGTGGTCATCCGCTCACTTGACAGTGTATTAGACGAGATTAGAAAGACTATTCAGTCTGCTGGTTATGTGCTTGAAACGATTAAGAAAATCGAAGATGAAAAAATATAACAAGCTGTTCAAGAGGGCTAAAAAACAGTTTGCTGTTTCGTTCCTCAACATTTCAGCAAACAATTTTTTGCCCCTTAACAGGGCGTTATAAGTCTAGGAGAGTAATGTGCGAGTAGCCTTTTTCGTTGCGACTGTTCTGATCCTTCAAGGATGCACTGTTGCATATTACAAAACTGATGATCAGTTATCCTCCGCAAGTGTAAGCAAGGTAAGCGGAAACTGTAATATCGACTATTACCTAGAAATAAGTGCTGAGCAGCGTCAACGTACCACTGGAACAAATGAAAGAGCAGAGTGGGCTAAAAATGCACGGGCGAAATATATTTCCAGTACCGAAAGTGTTCTCGATTTTGCAGGGTGTTCTGCAAATCAAACCGCATTGAAAGAGAATGCAAATTTCATCATCAAGGTTAAGATCTCCCCCTTTAACAGTGCGCTAGGCCAAGAGTGGCTAACTGGGCTGTCATTTGGTTTAATTCCAAGCTGGGGCACACGACCAAATGAGTACACTTACACATTTAGTAATATCTCGAATGGTGCTATTCACGAATATTCAATTGATAACGTGTCATTTAATCATCTTGTGTTGTTTCCAGTATTTTGGGTTACATTTCTAACCCTTGATGAGAGTAAGGAATTTGAAGGCGCACTGGAGAACTTCATTGAAAACTCATAACAAAACAAGCAAGCGGACAGTAAACTGCCGCTTCTTTTGGCGTTAAGGTCGTAGATAAGCATACGACTTTCATCAAAATACGTAATTTTGACCGTCCGCTTATTACTGTGGGTTCAAATCATCAACAATCTAACAATCCCTAGGAAGTCCAGGGCATGAATATTTTTAATTATCTAAATATCAATTTGCGGATTAGAAATGAGATCAATTCCTATAGTGATAACAACACATTGGCGCAAATTGCCTATGTAAGTGGCGGGTCGAACTATAGGTTTATAGCTCTTTAAAATCAATAATAGGTGAGTGGCGATACTGCATTGCAGCTGCGAATGATATTCAAATTTACTAATAACGATAAAAATCAGGACGCGATGTCTATGACTGTTCAATATGTTGACATGAGTAATTTTCTAGAGGTTTCTCAAGCCATACTGCCAAAGGGAGAAGTCGCTAAACGAGTAGCGATCACCAGCGTTCACCGAGGTCTGTACCTCTCAGCTTAGCCCTAATTTTCTCGAAAATATCACCTTGCCACTGGTTAAAAGTCCGCGGCTCTATCGCTGAACTATTTATTCCCGATGCACTCAATTGCCATACTATGGAGACTACTATGCCATTCAGAATAAAGCCTACAACACCTATTTCATGGCTCTCGCGCTCGCTTGCTACCGCAATAGGTGGGGCGCTGATACTAAACAGTACAAGCGCGTATACGGCACCCGCGCTCGAAGAAGTATTGGTAACTGCTCAAAAACGGAGTCAAAGTACCCAAGATATTCCCGTCGCTGTTACCGGCCTTGGAGGCGATACATTAGAAAAACTTGGTTTTGACAATGCAACTGATATCGGTGCACAAGTACCAAACATGCAAGTCAGTGGCGCCTATGGGGAAGTACAGCCAATTTTTTCTATTCGCGGCGTCAGCATGTCGGACTACAGTTCCAATCAAGCGAGTCCTATCGGGGTATACGTAGATGAATCCTACCTAGGCCCCACCTACAGTCACGGCTCCAGTTTTTTTGACATTGAACGGCTCGAAGTACTACGTGGCCCTCAGGGTACGCTTTATGGCAAAAACACTACTGGCGGCGCTATCAACATAATTACGCGAACGCCAGGGTTTGAGGAAAAGGGTCGGCAGTATCTTAAGGTCGGGGGGGGTAATTTCGGTGCCACTTCGGTGGAGGGCGCGGTGGAATCGGAGCTCATTAGTAATGTGCTGTCCGCAAGAATTTCTGGCAGCATGAAGAAAAATGACGGCTGGATGGAAATTGAAGGAAAGGAAAGCAATGGTGCCGAAGCAGATTTTAGAGGTGCTCGCCTAGCGTTAAATTGGCGTATTAATGAACGCTGGGGCGCCGTACTTAAATTGACATCCTCGACGAATGACGGCAGTAGTACCCCGCCCAAAAGTGAAGCGCGGACAGACCTACGTGGCACAGGTTTAGAAGGCGACTCTAATGGGTTTATCGACTATGTGGGCTATTTCAGACCTGACCATCTCGATTTCCATCAAGTTGAATCCGATGCGTCCGGCAAGCTAGTCACCCACGTCGATTTAACAGTGCTTTCTGTCAATTACAGTGCGGATAATTACACCCTGACATCGGTGACATCCCATCTTGGGGCGGACTATTATCAAGCGCAGGATACCGATGGCGGTCCCAAAGGTCTACTCGAGATTCTCTGGTCTTCAGAATCAAAGAGTTACAGTCAAGATCTACGTTTTACGTCCAATTTCGACGGTATGTTCAATTTCATCGGTGGGCTTTACTACGGCTATGAAGAGTTGTCGATGAACAACACCTATTTGATATTTAAAGATTTACCCGACCCCCGAGTCGTGGTCGCCAAACCAGACACCATCAGCGATGCGCCATTCCTGATTGATGTCGGTCAAGTTGTGCAGCGCTTGGCAACAGAAAAAGAGAGCGTTGCTGCCTACAGCCAAATGCGTTTTGATCTGACGGCAACATTCGGCATTGATATCGGCCTGCGCTACACACGTGACAGTAATGCTTTGACCTACCTAAATCTGTCTCGCTATACCGACGACGGAGAACCCGTTGGAAGCTGGGTGCCAGGCAATTCCACCGGCATCGATAATGCGTGGTTTCGGGCGCCACTGAGCCCTACCGCATTATCAGACTTGCTGGCCAACCCCTCGGCGCTCAGTGCGTTTACTAATGGCGGCTTTACTCATGGCGCGTTCACGCAAAATTCCGCACCAGAGCTAGAGGTTGTCGAGAACGAATGGACAGGAAAAATTGGCCTCGATTATCGTTTTAACGACGATTGGATGGTCTATGCCAGCGTCAGTAGAGGCTATCGTGCCGGTAGCTACAACGGCGGGGTCTACTATGTGGAACGGCCGGTTGAAACCGCCTATGCAGCCCCGGAATACATCGATGCCACTGAGGTTGGCGTTAAAGCAGATCTATTAGATAACAGCCTGCGATTAAATATGGCAGTATTTTCCTATGATTATACCGATCAACAATTTATTAACGTGGTCGGTATCTCGAACTTTCTAGAGAATGCCGGCGCATCAAGCATACAGGGCGCCGAAGCTGAACTCTGGGCAAGACTGACCGAGCGCCTAACAATTCAAGCTACCGCGGGCTATCTCGACACCGAATATTCGGAATTAAACTTGGCTAACACCCAAACGATAGGCGAACCCAGCGACCGTGTTGACCTGTCGGGCAACGAGCTAATATCTGCCCCCAAGCTAAATTTAAGCTTTTCGATAGATTACGACGTATTAATCACCGAATACGGTTACCTCAGTGTTAATGCCAACGCTAGCTTCCAAGACGACCAGTGGTTCAGCGCATACAACGACCAGTACGGTTACGGTGAAATCAGACAGGATGCATATTGGCTCTACAACGGCCGCCTCGCTTGGTACGCCAACGACGGCAGTTACCAGATTAGCGTGTGGGGCAAAAACCTGCTGAACGAGGAATACCACGTGTATGCACTTAACCTACAAGCCAGCTTTGGCTACGACGAATACATCGCTGCGGAACCGCGTAGCTTCGGCCTAGAGGTTAGTGTCAGTTTTTAATTGCCTGGAGTACATCGTGGTGCGCCAGCTTAAGTTGGCGCAGAAGGCCTAGTGTTTTGGCACCTCCAGCCCTCGCAAATTACCGACCTAAGAGCCAATATTACAAACAGGAAAAATGGCGCGATAACAAAAGCCCCTATCTCTACAAAATAATAAGGAGTACCGCTAGTGTCTCATGTAGAAAACGAAGGAATAACTCCCGTTCCCCTTGGTGTCGGTGCGATTTACGATCGAGCCGGTGGTGCCGAGATAGGTACCGGTTATGGTCATGATGAGCAGCCCGTTTATCCATTTCCAAAAATCCATCAACGAGCCAATGTTAAGCAGCAGCTGTTGCGTGACGAAGAGCTAGCCGCCGCCAAAGCCGACAACTGGTATAACTACGATTTAATCCCGGGTGCCGTTGTGCACGGCAATCGCGGTGCAAGTCAGGTCAACCAAAATTCAGTGTGGACATTACGCGGTAGCGAAGGTAATCGGCAGAAGTTCGCTCAAGAAGATCAGTTCGACAGTGACGACTCCGACCCAGGTGAAGACGGCATTGACATCTACGAACCACTTTTTTATTACTTCGACCGCAACTGGCTACTCTGGACAGAAAATACAGAGGTACTCAATAATATTACTAGGTTACTGTCAGTGGTCACTGAAAACCTCACTGACGGCGATGGCCCGTTCTTTTTCCGAGTCAATCTTCTCGACCCAATTTTAACTTTGGCACCAGCGACCAAGGCGCAAGCTGTCGACACCCTAGACTTCTATCCGCCACTGCCTGAGCGTTACCCAAGACAACCTTTTGACAGTGATTTCCGTGACGACGATGTAATTGCTTGGACCCAAGTCGCACACTCATCGCCGTTTACACGTCTTGTGCTATATACCCAACACCAGATTAACTTCAAGGTGAACAACGATATATTCCGCCGAACTAACGACTTTAGATTCGATGATATAGATCAAGCGATGGCAGAAGGCCGCACATTTATTGTTGATTATAAGGAATACCAGCAGTTCAACATCCGTCCTCCGGCAGAGAACTCCGCGGGAGGACGGTTTTACACCCCGATTGCCTTGTTTGCTGTGCCAAAGAAGGGTGGCCCACTTAAACTTATTGCCATACAAAGTACTCAACACACAGCCGAAACGGCCGATGAGAGAACCGCTTGGGAAACATCGAATAAGCAAAACCCAGAGCGCCCGCTCTCAGATATTATGACGCCAAGCGATGACTACTGGTCGTGGCAAATGGCCAAGTCACTGTTCATGAGTATGTACGCAATGAGCAGCGTAGTTGACCATCTTTCTATGCATGTATATGTCGCCCCCATCGCCATCAGTTTTTATCGCAACATCTCCAGACAACACCCGCTCCGGGCTTTACTGGAGCCGCATCTGATGACGCTCATCGCCAACAACCATACTGGCATATTCTGGGACACTGGCACGCAAGAAGCCGACACCTATGGTCGCAGCGATCAAGGTTTGCTCACTGGTATGATGGATAAGGTCTCTGGCTGGACTGGAAAAACTTTCCTCGACGCAGTGGTCGACAGATCAGCGTTCTACCACTTTGTTGAACAAAGTACACCGCTGGATCGTAGCGGCCAGAATATCTTTAGCGCTATTACAGACTTTCCACTGCATGACGATGACGACCTACTCCCCATAATTGAAAGATGGGTAGGCAACTACTTAGGTGAATATTACCGCTCCGACGACGACGTGCGCGGTGATCATGAATTGCAATATTTTGCTAGTGAAACGGCTGTCGCAGGACGGGTAAATGGATTCCCCGTAGCGATTAATTCCTTCAAGGAGCTAGTCGACATGGCAGCACGTATCATTTACTGGATGTCAGCCAATCACGCTTTGGAAGCAACCCTTGGATGCAATAAAATGGTACCGATCAGTTATTGGTCAGACAGCGTGCCGCGAAATGATGAAACCAAGTCGGAACAAGACTGGCTCAATATTAATCCACCGATAAATGTCGGTCTGGCCGTATTTTGCGCATCCCGGTTTTTTGTTGATTTACCCCACGATTGGTATCGATCATTAGGCCGGTTTCCAGACGGCCATTTTATACATGACCAACGCATCTACCCGCATTTGAAAAAATTTCAGCAAGAGCTATTTTCTTTTGACATGCATTTACAGGAAAGAAATTTAGGACGTCGGTGGGGTTACGGTATGAGGCTGCCATCAACGCTTACTTGTAGTCCATGGAATTAGTATCAGGAGAACAGAATGAATAATAAAATGATCAGTCGTAGACGGTTTATTGTGGGCTCAACTGGTGCAGCGAGTCTGATGCTAATCCCCACTATTTCCTTTTTAAAAGGAAATAGTGGGGATACCTCCGGCGCATATGCGCAAAGAGTTTATATCGAAACAGTGCTCTTAAAGCACACTAAAAAATCAAAGAAATTACATCAAAAACACGTTCAAGTTTTTGCTAAGCGATTTACTGATCAGTATGGCGAAGTGGATTACAAAACCATGTACAGCGGCCTTGCCGGCGAATATCGGCTCACCCGACTTTTCGTCAGAAGCGCCCATTTATCGGTCTAATTAAGCTGAGCAGGAGTTATAAATGAAATATCTAATTACACCATTTTTAGTCACTACAGTACTTGCCATGCTTTCTGCATGTGGTGGAGATGGAGGAAGCGGGGATAAAGCATCGTCTAACAATCAGCAACTGCGAAAAAGCAACTCTGACAGTGCTGATGGAATTAGTGGCGATGTTGCTAACGTTAACCATCACTACAATGGCGACATGCGCTACACCGCCGCGGGAACGGAAATGCGACGTAATTTGAAAGTTGTTAGTAGGGATAGTGACGACAGCTATTGGGAAATACGATCTCTTACTCCCCAAACAGGCAGCTATAGCTGCAATAATGGCGAGCTTGAACTCATCCTGCAACGTGATGGTGAAACTCCCCTACGCAGTGAAAATTGTGAATTAACCGTGAGCCAAGCAAACGATGAGTATATCAAAGGTTATTTTCAGGCAAATCTAATAGGATTTGGCAAACAAGCAGGGAACCCCGCAGAAGGTGTGTTTAATATCGAATTGGCTAGAGTGATCCCTGATCTCGACAAAGACGGTCTATCCGATGCGGATGACAACTGCCCCTTTGACTCAAATATAGATCAGTCCGACCAAAACGGGAACGCCATTGGCGATGTCTGTGAAACAGAAAGTAACGGTTAAATCCAGTTGATATTAGCCTTCGAGATAGCTACCTCGGAGGCATTAACTAATCCCATTAATGCTGTAAAAGCACACTATTTACGCAGCTAGAAGCAACATATTATCACCAAACTTTTTAAGAAGTGACAACGATTTTAGCCGTCATATTATTTATCAAAAAGACGGCTGTACTGACCCGGAGTAACACCTTCCCAGCGCTTGAAAGCGCGATTAAAACTGGCCAAGTCAGTATAACCAAGTGTGTCGGCTATTTCGGTGGGAGAAAGTCCTAATTCAAGATATTTTTTCGCCATATCTTTGCGCAGCGATAGCAATAGATCACTAAAGGATGAGTTACTATTAGATAAACGACGTTGCAAAGTGCGGGGGCTGATATGCAACGCGTCGGATACCGAATTAATATTGGGAACACGGCTGATCATTTGTTTCATCATGACGGTTCTTATCTCATCTATAGGTTGTGATTTTTTCCCCGTTCGCAGGCGTCGATCAAGCAACAACTGAAGTTCCTTCTTAAGTTGTTCATTATGGGTCAATACCGGCTGACAAGCCTCATCATGCGCCACCGTAAGCCGAGTGACCGCCGCCGCCCACTTCACCTTTACGCCAAAAGCCTCGTCCCAGGGCTCTGTATAAGGTGGCTTTATCCGAGTAAGCTCAACTGCGGCCAAACGCAAATGACTATCAAGATACTGGGACACCAACACAACCGTCGACAGGGCAAGAAAATCTAAGCGTTCCCAGACTAGCGATACGCTAGCGTTGTAGTTTAGTGACAGCTGAATTCCGGCGTGAGTCTCCGTTACATCGATTTCCATAACATTGCTGAACAACGCTGAGTAATTATCTAGCTGTTTGAGTAATTCCCCGACATTTTCGGTTGCTGTCAAAAAGACCCCAATATCCTGAAAATCAACTAAACGGATTCGTTGGGCAACATCAATACCAATCTCCAGTCCACGAAATCCATAGCCCAGCTCCCACAACGTGGTTACTTGCGCTAGGCTGAGCATCGCCTGCGGAGCGGTTAAGCGCCCAACATCGAGACCGATTTTTTCAGAAATATCAAACGAAGTGAGCCCTTCTTCTTTAAGAATGGCAACTAGACTGCGATAAACTGACGCAATAACCCTAAGGTCTTGAGGCATGACTTCCCCGAACCATTCTTATTCCTTCGGTGATTTAGCTCCCGCTATCACTAGGCATCTCGATTGCGAACAGATTGCGAAAGCAGCACTCGATCACTCACATAATTCATTATTTAGGCGGGTTCAACTATTTATAGGAGTTAACAGAATCAAAACCATCGTGCTCATGGGCAAGTATTCGGCGGCCCATTACAAGATTTATCTTATATATATCAAGTTAAATGTAAAAATTGGAAACTAAAATACTTTTATTAACAATCAAATAGTTATATCACAATTGTGTCTGGTAACGGTAATTATAGCTTTGGAGCTCCCTGTGTAATCTAGGCAACCCAGCGCTATTCTGTTTGAGGTTTTCACACAGTATAGTGGTGTAGTGAATTTGGCCACCGGACTAGAGGTGATATGATCGCCCTTATAACAACCTACGACCTTCACCGGAGTACGTGTTTTTGACCGTCCGCTTTTTACCAGAAGGCGACGGCTACCTCGTTTCTCGCATGCGATATCTCCGGATTTCTGGGGAGCTATGGACAAGCCCCGCAATACTTTTTGGCTCTCATTGCAGTGCGATTCTCAAGGTTCCAAATCAGATTCCCCACTGTTGTTCAAAGCCTTGCGGCCATAGTAGTGGGTTATTTTTTGCGAGCGACAGGCTAACTAATCTGACACATGCTTCCGGCTTTAGTGTTTCAAATTAGGCTCGGAGCAAGTAAATGATACTGTCGGGCCAAGTTCAATTTTATTCAGGGAATTGTTCGAGCCAAGTCCAGTGCTTACGCACTTTATACTACTGATGTCTCGGTGTTATAAGGGGCAGTTAGTGTATGGTGTTTCTTGACTCGTCGAGTGCTGGCCCACTGCGGGTGGGGCGTGATTATAAATAGGGTTTGTTGAGTGTTATCCCCCGTTAATGGGGTAGAGGCGTCAATACGTGAGCGGCCAAACTATGCTTTCAGGAGCACATAACTGCATGAAATATAAAAAATGGTGTGTCTTCCCAGACTTGAACTGGGGACCTACCGATTATGAGTGAATCTAACGATTTTGATAAGCGGTTGTTTCGTAAGAGAAACTTGGGTCAGAGCAGAACGGTTCCGCTGACGGAAAGGCGGAAAAGGGCAGTTTGAATAGGAAGTTTCTGGGTAAGTCCAAGATAATCATGGGGTTTCTTCGGAAAGCGGAAAACGGAGAAGGGTGGCGGAACAGCGGAAGTGAAATTTTCCGACAGACGCTCCGGATTTCACTGGCTGATTTCACGTCGTCGAGAGTGGGTCTCCCTGGGGTCGTTTCCCCGGCGATGGGGGCAGTTATCCCGGGGCCGGAAAAGTGTGAAAGGGGCGCGCTCTGGGCGACTCTCGGGAGGTTTTGGCCCGGGGCGGCGTGATCGAAATTTTCTCTCGGCCGAAACAAAAAGTTCGAGGGGTTTCGGCGGTTTTGGCACTACGTACTTGGATTGATATCAAGAATTTTGGGGTGATTTCACCTTTCGATATTCCAAAACTGTTGAAACCGTAAAGTGTCTGGTGAGCGAAATCACAATAGCCAACATGCATCTTTAAGTGCTTCACATAAATGTAGTATTAGGGCATCTGAGAGACGTCTTCGTATCAATGCGTAATCGCTGTAGACGACTTTTTGGCCGTTGTTTTATGTTTTCCAAAAAAATGAATCGTAAATATAAACACCTAAATATGCCGTAATTGCGATTACAGAAGCCCATAGTGCCATTCTAAACATTTTTTCTTTTGCTAAATGTGGTGATGATGTCGCTTTCAATGAGTAATAAGATTTATGCAATAGTTTTAGGCCTGCAATGATGAGTATCGTAATCAATATCGGTAAACCATAATGTCGATCGGTCGTAATCCCTTGTTCGTTGCTGTGGTAAAGCAATCTGCTGCATAGCTCGAAAGTTAATATTATTGCGAAGAATGATGAGATCCAGGCCCAGGTTATGAATGAGATCCGGTATATTGGGCGGTATTTTTTTACGTGGTCGTAGATCACATTGGCTGTTGTTATGCTGTTGCCTGTGTCGGTTTTGTGGGCTGATATATGCATTACCACGCCCCATGCCATTGCGGCACATGCAATCAGAAATAAGTGAGATCCAGATGACGATGCGTTTATTGGGTCATCTACACCCATGCCCATAAATTTGAATTCAATTGTTTTACTGTTTATGTAAACTATATCTAAAATTGCCGCTGAAATAATACCGCCGAGTGCTGCCCAGTAAATAATGTCTCGGCCTTTCAGTACTTGTATGAACGGATAGAGTAGAAGGACCCCAAATAAAACCGTACCTTGAGTAATGCCATTTCTAGACATAAATCCGATATCAACCCAAGGAAGGAGAAAGGAAACTGCAGCAGTACAACCAGATACGAAAATTATTTTATTTGCGGACGTCCAAGTTTCCCATTTAACCTGCATATATATCCCTTATATGTTTTTATTATGACTGTGCGAACTTAAGTATCTTAAGACATTAATCTAGGTCAGTGTTAAAGGCAATCTTTGCATCCGTAGAGCATGACACCTCCACTCTTGGCGGGGCTGGCGACCGAACGTCGAGCGGAGCGTGGTCCGACACGCAAATTTGAGGGGTTTTGGCACTACTGATTCTGAGGGGAAATTACTTTTTTGAGTCTCCCTCGCTGATCAATTGACCGCATGTGTTGCGTTGACCATTTGAACTCACAACCAAACTAAGACATACGGCATAAAAAGCTAGTACGAAAGGCTCCTTCGTCAATAGCGGTCAGTCGCTGATTTTCAAATCATCAACTGTCTAGTAAACACCGGGAAGTCCATAGCCCTCAAAAGCCCCCGCTTGATCCTAATAAATACATTTCTTCAGAAATAGTTCGCTCTTCTGAAAAATTCAGGCGAAGGAATATTAGGTGGGGGAGAGGGCGACGAGGTGCCGATTATGGAATCGGAGCGTCGATTCCACATAAACATATGAAATGTAAGAAAAATGGTGGGCCTTCCCAGACTTGAACTGGGGACCTGCCGATTATGAGTCGGATGCTCTAACCAACTGAGCTAAAGGCCCTTATTTTTAAACGCTGCTGCGATTCACCGCTAGCGTGTTGCTGATAAATCAGCCGTTTACACGCTGCGCGTGTTTGTTCTTTTTAGTTATTACCTTGTTTTTAGCGCTCTTAATTAGTTTGCTGGTTCTTGCAACTGGATAAGATTGCTGTGGGCGAGGGATTGGTAGAAGGTCTACCTCGGCCTAAAACGTGCGCGCATTATAGAGTGCAGTGGCGGGGTTGGCCAGTACTTGGGCTTGCTGTGTTAACAGAAATCGCCGTGCGTATGCTATTTTGCCAGCGAAGTGCAATAATCTGGGCTGCTATTTTTAATGTTGGAGGCCGTGCGTGAGTAATCGCGATCGTATTTTTAAAGCGTATTTGGATGATCAACGTCAGTCCTTGCAGGCGCCACTGGCCTCGGTATTTGCCTTTACTGAGGCCTTGCTAGAGTTGGCGGTGATTTCACATTCGTCTGAATTAACGGCCGATGTTAAGAAAATCGCTAAGGCAGCGTCGACGATGATCGAGATGTTGGGCTCTGTCTCAACGTTTTCAGCAGACTCCCAAACTGAGCTGTCCCGACTGCGACATGATTTGCGTAATGCTATCGGGCTGGTGGATGGGTTTGGCGATATCTTGCTTGAGGATTGTGACGATGAGCAAGTTTGCGATTATATTCGCCAAATTCGCCACCAATCGCGGCTATTTCAGGGCCTTTTGGAGCACTTTAATTTAAGTGATGACGACAAGACGGCTTCAGACCCGATAGCAGAGATTTTCAAAAGCTTTAAGCGCGGCATTATCCGCGATGATAAAGAGCATATGGCCGCTAGTATTTTGGTGGTAGATGACAACGACAGTAGCCGTGACTTATTGGCACACCAGTTACAGCGCCAAAATTATATGGTGATAGAAGCCGCGAGCGGTGAGCGCTGTTTAGAAATTATGCGCAGCGCCGAGCCCGATCTGGTATTGCTTGATTTGGTGATGCCCGACATGAACGGCTATGAGGTTCTGCAGGTTATTCGCGGTGACGAGGTTCTGCGCCGCATTCCTGTGGTGGTTGTGAGTGGAATGCAGGATGAGGAGGGCGCGGTTAGGTGTATTGATGCCGGCGCCAGTGACTACTTGCTCAAGCCGGTAAACGGGACCTTGTTGCGAGCCAGAATTAGCGCCTTGCTGGAGGCTAAGGGCTGGCGAGACCGGGAGCGTGAGTATCTTGCTGAATTGGAAAAAAGTCAGCGCTTTATTCGCAAGATATTTGGCCGCTATCTGTCAGATGAAATTGTTCAGCGTCTATTAGATGACAGCGATGGTTTGGAACTGGGCGGCGAGCTGCGCCAGGTCACTATTCTAATGGCGGATATCCGTGGATTTTCGGCGCTCAGTCAGCAACTTGGTCCTCAGCAGTGTGTGAAGTTGCTGAATAATTATTTTGGTGAGATGACTGAGGTTATTCAGCGCTTTAGAGGGACCGTTGATGAGTTTGTGGGCGACGGTATTCTAGTCATTTTTGGCGCGCCGCTAAGCGATAAAGATGATTGTGATCGCGCTTTGGCTTGCGCTGTGGCGATGCAGCTCGCGATAAAAGACGTTAACGCTCGTAATCGGCTTGACGGTTTACCAGAAATCTCTATGGGTATTGGTTTGAATACCGGCGATGTTGTGGCGGGGAATGTGGGCTCAGACTTGCGCTCTAAGTACGGCGTGGTTGGACACAATGTTAATCTTGCGGGCCGCATCGAGTCTTGCACGGTAGGCAGCCAGATATTAGCAGCACCGGCCACAGTAGCGGCGGCCTCTATAGAGATACTGTCAGGCGACAGTGTGCCGGTATCACTAAAAGGCATGGGTGACGCCTTGGAGCTGATAGAGATTTTAGGGGTGGGGATTCCCTACGATTTACTGCTGCCGCCAAGCGCGGATCAGTGGCAGTTGTGCAGCATTAAAATGTGCTTGGATCTCACCTTAATGGCAGGTAAGCAAACGGCGTCTAAACAGTACTCGGTAGAGCTGCATGCGCGCGCCGGCGAGCAATTGCGAATTACGAGCAGCGAGGCACTGCCGATGTTGGCGGATGTGAGTATCGACGGCTTTGATGTGGCTTGCTATGCAAAAATTACGGCGCAGAGTCCAGACGTGGAGTACCAGTATATTTTGACCCTAACATCGACAAGTTCAGAGCTAGAGCAGGTGCTGAAAAGTGCATTTAGTGAATAAGGTATGGGTGCTGTAATGCCAACAATATTACTTGTTGAAGACAATGAGATGAACCGCGATATGCTGAGTCGGCGCTTAATGCGTAAAGGCTATGAGGTATTGCTGGCGGTGGATGGTCAGCAGGGTATCGACATGTGCTTGCTGCAGGCTAAACCTGACTTGATGCTATTGGATATGAGTTTGCCGGTTAAGGATGGCTGGCAGGTTGCAAGAGAAATGAAGGGCCACGATTTGCTACAGGCGATTCCTATTATTGCTTTAACCGCGCACGCCATGGCCGATGATCGTCAGCGGGCGCTCTTGGCGGGCTGTGATGATTACGATACTAAGCCGGTCGATTTGCCGAGGTTATTAGGAAAAATTGAACATCTGCTTGGTACTGCTGAATGAGTTTTACCCGCCGCTTAACCTTCTCATTTGTCGCCATTTTGGTGCTGTCACTCGGTAGTGTGTTGATTCAGGTGTGGGGGAATGACACTAGGCGGCGCAATGTGTGGTTGCTGCAACATGTGATTCGCACTCAATCTGAGTTGAATGATTTTAGTCAACGCATGTATAGCTCCCAGCGAAAAATACTCGTGGTTGATGCTTTGGCAGATTCGGGCTCGCAAAGTGGTATCACGGGGCAGGAGCGCAAGGAGTTGTTGCGCGGCATTGATGCTTTGGTGGCGCTGGAGCGGGAGTTGAATGGCAACCTACAAGAGTATTTGGAAGCGGGGCGTTACGAGCCGCTAGAGGCGGCGCTATTGCTGCAGCATTGGCGTGATTTTCTGCAATCTAATGAAGGCCCACGTGGCGAAGAATTGCAGCGCGAGTACGAGGCCTTAAGTTCGCGTATTAGTGTCAACGAATGGTATTTGTTAACGCGTTCAGATGAAATAAACGTGCGACTCCGCGAGGTTGTTAGCATGACTAACAAGGTCGCACTGGGAGTGTTCTTGTTAGCGCTAATGACTACCTTTGTACTTGGGTATTATATGACCCGGTATACTCGGCGTGCGATTCGACAGTTGCAAAAAGGCACCTCTGAATGGAGCCGTGGTAATTTTGATTACAGCATTGCCGACATGGGCCACGATGAATTTGGTCAGCTGGCGAACTCCTTTAATGATATGGCATCCAGTCTGCGCCAGGCGATGGGTCGGGTGCGTGAAGCGAGTCGACGAGCGGATGCGGCCAATCAGGCGAAGAGCGGTTTTCTGGCAAATATGAGCCACGAGTTGCGTACTCCAATGAATGCCATTATTGGGTATTCAGAAATGCTATTGGAGGAAATTGCCGAAGAAGAACAGCTCTCAGTAGGCGATTTGAAGCCAGATCTTGAGAAAATTCAATTAGCGGGTAAACATCTGCTGACCTTGATTAATGATGTCTTGGATATTTCTAAAATTGAATCCGGGCATATGGCGGTGTTTTGGGAAGATGTTGCTATAGAGACGGTGCTGGGTGACGTAGAAGGGACCGTCGCGCCGTTAATGGCAAAAAATGGCAATACTCTGCACTGCCATTTTGAATTGCAGAATGCCCGTATTCGTACTGATGTCACCCGTCTGCGACAGATTTTATTGAATTTGTTAAGTAATGCGGCCAAATTTACTCGGTCTGGGGATATTTATCTTACGGTGTCTGAACAGGCTGAAGAGGACGGTGATTATCTAGTTGCAGAGGTAAAAGACACCGGCATAGGTATGAGTGAAGATCAGCTGGGGCGTGTGTTTGACGCCTTTGTTCAGGCCGACCAGTCGACCACCAAGCAGTATGGTGGCTCGGGTTTAGGATTAACGATCTCACGCAAATTTGCAGAGCTTATGGGCGGCAGTATCACTGCGAGCAGTGAGCTGGGTGCGGGGTCTTCATTTAGGCTCACGCTGCCGCTGGGTGCTGGTGATGGCAGTTTGGCGGCTTTGAAGAAAAATGCCAGCGGCGATATTTTAGTGATTGATGATGACTTAGCGGCTTTGGATTTAAGTCACCGAGTTTTGAGTCGCGAAGGTTACCGAGTTCGCACCGCGTCGTCGGGCGCGGAAGGCTTGGCCATGGCTAGAGAGCATCGGCCTGATTTGGTGGTGCTAGATGTGATGATGCCGGGTTTAGATGGCTGGCAAGTGTTGCACAGCTTGCGCGGTGATGCGGTGCTGGCAAGTGTGCCGGTGCTGATGTTGTCGATGTTGAATGAACATGATTTGGGCTTGTTACTGGGTGCCAGCGGCTATTTAGTGAAGCCGGTGGCGAGTGATGAGTTGACAGCGGTAGTGCGAGATTTACTGCCGGCAACGGCAGTGGGCAATATGCTGCTTATCGAGGAGGGAGATACCCTAGCTCAAGTTATTGAGCGGCTTCCCGGTGCCGAACATTGGAACACTTATCACAGTGGTGATTTAACGCGGGTCGCTGAGTTACTGACCGAACTGCCGTGGCAATTAATTGTGATGGGCCCCCATAGTGACAGTGGTCAGGTAGGCCGTTTGGTGGCGCATTTACGCACCGAACATTGGCGTACAGTGCCGCTGCTGATGGCTCAGTCAGAGGAAGATATTGCCAATTTACGGGGTTTGTTGGGCGCCTATCTTGAGCGCAGTGTCTGACTATTGGCGTGCTCTACTGCAGTGTTAATTGGCGTAGTTTTTCAATAGTCCGTTGCAGGGTAAGCGCTTCGTTTAACAGTTGCTGTTGTTTGGCCTCGGCCTTTTCTCGTAGGGCAATTTCTTGATTTAAGCTCAGCCTTTGCTCTAGGTAGAGTTTTACGCTGAAGAACAGCAGATCGAGGCTGTGCTGGCTTTGAGGCCAGCGCATCATCTGCTGGTAGAGGTGGTCCATAGTGGCGGTTGCCAAGGTGATATCTAGGAGTGGGCTATCTGGGTGTAGATAGGTCAGCGTTAGTCCAGCTAGGGCTTGCTGAATGACGTTGCGATCGTTGCTGGTTTTGAGTATGGCTTTGAAATCAATTTCAGCTGCTTCGAATTGCTGAGATTGCAGTAATTGTTGCGCATGCGAAACACTGATGATTTTGGCTTGGGTAGTTAAGATCGCTTGTGCAGTAGAATTTGGATGCTGCGGAGGTGGTGGAGATTGGCAGCCGGCGATTAGGCTCAGCAAAACAATAACAAAGCTCGCGGTGCATAGCTGGCGCAGAGTGTTCGCTAGCATCGTAAAATTTCCGTCTAAATATTGTGAGCCGAGCTTCCCACTGGCCTGAAAGGCCGTGGCAAGCTCGGTTTGTCTCTGCTGTGCTCTATTCGTCCAGGAAGCTGCGCAGATGATCTGAGCGTGTTGGGTGACGCAATTTGCGCAATGCCTTGGCTTCGATCTGACGAATACGCTCGCGGGTAACGTCAAACTGTTTACCAACCTCTTCAAGGGTGTGGTCGGTGTTCATATCGATACCAAAACGCATCCGCAATACTTTTGCTTCGCGTGCGGTAAGGCCGGAAAGTACGTCTTTGGTGGCTTCACGCAAACCTTCGCCAGTGGCAGACTCAATCGGTGAAGAGATAGTGCCATCTTCAATAAAGTCACCCAGATGTGAATCTTCATCATCGCCGATGGGTGTTTCCATCGAGATAGGCTCTTTGGCGATTTTAAGTACTTTACGCACTTTGTCTTCTGGCATTTCCATGCGCTCGCCAAGTTCTTCAGGGGTGGGTTCGCGACCCATTTCCTGAAGCATTTGCCGAGAGATACGATTGAGTTTATTAATCGTTTCAATCATGTGTACCGGAATACGAATAGTACGCGCTTGGTCAGCAATAGAGCGGGTAATAGCCTGACGTATCCACCAAGTTGCGTAGGTTGAGAACTTGTAGCCGCGGCGGTATTCAAATTTATCTACCGCTTTCATGAGACCGATATTGCCTTCCTGGATTAGATCGAGGAACTGCAGGCCACGGTTGGTATATTTTTTCGCAATCGAAATAACCAGACGCAGGTTGGCCTCGACCATTTCTTTCTTGGCTCGACGGGCGCGGGCTTCACCGATAGAAACGCGACGGTTAATTTCTTTAATGTCAGAAATCGTTAGGTCTTGGCGTTCTTCAATATAGGCAATCTTGTTTTGAAGGCGACGAATGACATCGCTGAAGTCGGCTAGCTTGGGGTGCTTTTTGAGTAGCTCGTCGCCCCATTTTAGGTTCGCTTCATTACCTTGGAAGCTGCGAATAAATTCCTTGCGATCAATGCCGACTTTCTTGACACAGATTGTCATTACTTCGCGTTCCATAGAGCGAATAGAGCTCAGGGTGGTGCGAACTTCTTCAATCAATGGGTCGTACATACTTGGGGTGAGCTTGAAGAATTTGAATAGCTCGCCCAAGGCGTTTAATTCTTTAGCAGTTTGCTTGCTGTAGCGACCGTGTTCAGCAATAGACTTCTCAACTTTGTCAGATTGCTTCTGCAAGGCGGTAAAACGGATGCGGGCTTCTTCTGGGTCTGGGCCAGACACAGCATCGTCATCATCATCGCTGGCTTCTGCAGCAGCAGCGGCTTGGGCCTGTGGTGACGGAACATTGTCAGCAGGGTCTAAGTAGCCGCTCATGATATCGCCGAGACGGCGCTCTTCAGCAACAACTCGGTTGTATTGAACCAATACGCCAGCAACAACGCCTGGGTAGTAAGCTAGTGCGGCCATTACTTCGCGGATGCCTTCTTCGATCCGCTTCGCAATGACGATTTCGCCTTCGCGGGTTAATAGCTCAACCGTACCCATTTCGCGCATATACATGCGCACAGGGTCGGTGGTGCGACCGGTTTCGGTTTCTACAGCGGCGAGGGCGGCAGCCGCTTCAGCCGCAGCGATGTCATCTGGGGAGTCGCTGCCGGCCATGATCAGGGTGTCTTCATCAGGTGCGTGTTCAAACACCTGAATACCCATGTCATTGATCATTTGGATGATTTCTTCGACCTGATCCGGATCAGATATATCTTCCGGTAAATGGTCGTTGACCTCAGAGTACGTTAGGTAACCCTGTTCCTTGCCCTTGGCAATGAGTTGCTTGAGGCGCGATTGATGCTTTGAGTCACTCATTCTTTCAAATTACTCGTTAGGTACAGGTTAAAAATTAGCCGCAAATTATACCCTACTGACCCACCATCCGACCAGTAAATTCCAGACTCGTTCAGTGTGTGATGTGGTAATTGGTGTTTGATCGGCTTCATTGTATGTTGTGATAAATACTATAGGGCATGCGGCGGCGTTAAATTTTGACTCTACAGGCGGTGTTTTTGTTTTAAAAGCTGCTGAATCGTCAGTAATTGCTGCTTATCTGCTTCGCTAAGTTCAGGGTAGTTGGCGCTTGGCGGTTTGTCGACTTCATTGCGGTTTCGTAATTCATCTACGTGGCCGCGCAGTGTTTGGGTCGACCTTTGCGCCTCTATGTGCGCCAAGGTGTCGAAAAATGCGGTTTCCGCTTTTTCATCATTTAATTCGGTGCCGAGCAGTTCAATGGTTTTGAGTGCCTCGGTCATCACCTCGTATTCGGGTTGGCCGTACCAGTGACCCAATAGCATGGCGGTGCTAGATTCTGGCCGTTTTCGCAGTAATGCGATGGTGTTATTAAGCAGAGCTGCCGATGGCGATGCGTCTATGTTGCTAATGCTTGCTGGGCCGCTAGCCGCGCCGCGTGGATTAAATAACAGCATTGCCAGGGCGAAAAGAAGGGGGTCGCGTCGCGATCCTGGCACTTTTGCGGCTAGCTTGATTGTTGTGCTGCGCCGTTGCTCAGGTGCTGGTGGCCTTGTGTTTTCTTGCTGGGCGATGGCTTGGCTTTCTTTGAGCAGTTGGTCAACAGATTGACGGCTAAGTCCGGTGCGCTCTGCTAGTGAGTCCAGCATGAGTTGGCGAAATACACCCTCAGGCAAAAGCTGCAGCCTAGGGAGTGCTAGTTTGCTGAGGCGCGCTTTACCCTCTAGGGTGGTGGGGTCGGTCTGCTCATGTAATGATTCAAAAAAGTAGCGTTCTAGCGGTGAGGCGCCGGCCAGTAGTTTCTGAAAGCCGGCGGCGCCGTCGCGGTTTACCACGCTGTCTGGATCATCCCCCTCGGGTAGAAATAAGAATCGAATCCGGCGGCCGTCCTCCATGACGGGTAGGGCATTTTCCAGGGCTCGTTCTGCCGCCTTGCGACCTGCAGCATCGCCGTCAAAACAAAATATCAGCTCGCTAGCGTAGCGGAATGCAGTGCGTAAATGCTCGGTATTGCTGGCGGTGCCGAGGGTGGCGATGCCGGTCATAATGCCATATTGTGCCAGCGCAACGACATCCATATAGCCTTCTACTACTAGCAGTTGCTCTAGGTGACGGTTGTTTTGGCGGGCTTGATAAAGGCCGTAAAGTTCTTTGCCCTTTTGAAATATATCGGTTTCTGGCGAGTTTAGATATTTTGGTTTGTCGTCACCTAATACTCTGCCGCCAAAGGCGATAACACGTCCGCGGTTATCGCGGATGGGGAACATGATTCGGTCGCGGAAGCGGTCGTAGAGTTTGCCATCTTCTTTCTCAATTAGCATGCCAGCGTCGATTAGCTGTTGCTTGCGCTCGTCGGTATCACCAAAGGCTTTGAGTAAATTGTCCCAGCCCGGCGGTGCGAAGCCAATATTGAAGTCGCGAGCAATGCGCCCGCTCAAGCCGCGACGCTTAAGATAGTCGATGGCGCGCTGAGATTGCGAGTCGGAGCGCAGCTGCTTTTGGTAGTGGGCCGAAACTTGCTCCATGAGATCGTAGATAGTCTTGCGACGTTCTTGTTTCACTTGCTGTTGGGGGCTGAGATCTTCGCGTGGAACCTCTAGCCCGGCAATGTGGGCAAGATTGTCGACGGCGCTAGGAAAATCCTGGCGCTCGTAATCCATAATAAAACCCACCGCGTTGCCGCCGGCGCCGCAACCAAAGCAGTAGTAAAATTGCTTGTCGGGATTTACGCTGAAAGAGGGAGTTTTTTCTTCGTGGAACGGGCAGCAGGCGCTGTAGTTCTTGCCGGTTTTCTTTAGCGATACGCGGCGATTGATAACATCGACAATATCGACTCGGGAGAGTAAATCGTCGATGAAATATTGAGGGATACGTCCTTTAGCGGCCACGTCAAAGTTTCCGGAGCAGAAGTTGAATGAGCGTATCAGTTGATGTTGGCGGTATCAATTGCCAATGAGGTTTGCGTTAGGCAAGCAGTGCTTTAATTTTTTTGCTGATCGCGCCCATGTCCGCGCGACCTTGCACCTTCGGCTTAAGTAGGGCGACAATTTTGCCCATATCTTTCAGCGTTTCCGCGCCGCTGGTGCTAATGGCTTCTTTAATGAGGCCGTCCAGTTCGTCGTCGGTTAAGGGGGTGGGCATATAAGATTGAATAACGCCCAATTCAAAGCGTTCTTGCTCGGCCAGATCCTCGCGGTCAGCATTTTCATACTGACTAATCGAATCACGACGTTGCTTGCACATTTTGTCGAGCACAACTAGAACTCGCGCGTCATCGATATCAATGCGCTCATCGACTTCAATGCGTTTTATCTCGGCGAGTATGAGTCTCACGGCATTCAATGTCGCTTTATCTTTGGCTCGCATCGCGGTTTTCATCGCGTCTGTGAGTGATTTCTTAAGCGTTTGATCTGCCATGGGCTCGCAGAGTTTCCTTTATAAAGGAGGGATTGAGCTAAAGCGCTATGCGCTACTAAAAACTCTTAAAAAGAGCTCTTAGTAGAGGCGTTGCTGCTTTTTGTTGTCGCGCGATACTTTCTTAGCGTGACGTTTTACCGCTGCGGCTGCTTGACGCTTACGAACAGAAGTTGGCTTTTCGTAGAATTCACGACGACGAACTTCTGCTAATACGCCTGCTTTTTCGCAAGAACGCTTAAAACGGCGTAGGGCGATATCAAATGGTTCGTTTTCTTTGAGTTTGACTGAAGGCATTCGTTAAACCTGTCCTAATCAATGGAACAAAATTTGCTGTCTGCACTGCTAAATAAAAAGCAGCACTCCAAGGGCGCTGAATTCTATACTCTGTTGTGGCAAAAAGCAAAGCCATTAAGGGATAACTGGTGTGAATCCGATTGAGCCAGTATCATGCGCCCTCAATTAGCATGGGAAGTTTGCAAGTGCGTGTTTTAGGACTAGAGACCTCCTGTGATGAAACAGGCGTTGCGATATATGATTCCGAGCAAGGTTTGCTCGCTGAGGCTCTGTATAGTCAAATTGCGCTGCATGCGGAGTTTGGTGGTGTGGTACCAGAATTGGCGTCACGGGATCATGTGCGTAAATTGCTGCCCTTGATCCGCGAAGTTTTAGATAAAGCCGGAATGCGCGGTGAGCAATTAGATGGCGTGGCATTTACTAACGGCCCCGGTCTTGCCGGCGCCTTGATGGTAGGTGCCTGTGCTGGGCGCGCCATGGCATACGGCTGGGGTATTCCCGCGGTCGCAGTGCATCATATGGAGGGGCATTTGTTGGCCCCGATGCTGGAAGAAAACGCGCCGAGGTTTCCGTTTATCGCTCTGCTTGTTTCTGGTGGGCATACCCAGCTGGTGCGTGTTGATGGCATTGGCCAATACCGTATTTTGGGTGAATCTTTGGATGACGCCGCCGGGGAAGCTTTCGATAAAGCAGCAAAAATGCTCGATTTGGGTTACCCGGGTGGCCCTCAGGTCGCGAAGGCAGCCGAGCGCGGGACTCCGGGCCGATATACCTTTCCACGCCCCATGGTGAATCGTCCTGGTTTAGATTTTAGTTTTAGTGGTTTGAAAACATTTACCTTAAATACTGTGACTGCCAGCCGCAAAGCCGGTACCTACGATGCCCAGAATCAAGCTGATATCGCAGCGGCGTTCCAGGAGGCAGTGGTGGATACTTTGCTTATTAAATGCACCCGCGCTCTGGTTCAAGAAAACTTACGTACCTTAGTGATGGCGGGTGGGGTGAGTGCCAATACTGTATTGCGTGCGCGCTTGGCCCAGAAAATGGCGAAGATCGGTGGCGAAGTATTTTACCCAAGGCCAGAATTTTGCACAGATAATGGTGCGATGATTGCTTATGCTGGTCATTGTCGCTTGCAGGCCGGTCAGCACGAAGGTCTCAGTGTTTCAATACGGCCGCGCTGGCCGATGACCGAATTAAGCGCAGTCTGATTTACTCTTTGTTCGGCAACAGGCCATCTATGGATATTGTTTATATACGCGGTTTACAGGTAGATACCATTATTGGCATCTACGATTTCGAACGCGCACATCGCCAAATCTTGGTGCTGGATTTGGAGTTGGGTACTGATATTCGCCCCGCTGCGGCCAGTGATGACATTGCTCTTACCTTAAATTACAAGGCGATCACCGAGACGGTGGAAGACTTTGTGAAACGCAGTGAGTTTTACTTGGTGGAGACGCTGGCTCAGCGCTGCGCTGAATTGATAATGACGGACTTTGCGGTGCCTTGGATGCGGTTAAGTTTGAGCAAGCCGGGTGCTATGCGCCAGGCCAAAGATGTTGGCATTATTATTGAGCGTGGTCGGCGTTAATGCCAGAAGTGTTCCTTAGCCTAGGCAGTAATACCCAGCGCTACCGTCATATGACTATTGCGCTTGATAGTCTTAATCAGCAGTTTGGCTCCTTAACTTTGTCTCGGGTTTACGAAAGTGAATCGGTGGGGTTTCCAGGGAGTTTGTTTTTGAATATGGCGGTGGGGTTTTCCACCGATATGCCGCTAAATGAGTTGGCCGCGCAAATGTGGGCAATAGAGTTGAGTAATGGCCGAAAGGTGGGGGCAGCAAAGTTTAGCCCCCGTACTTTAGATATTGATATTTTAAGTTACGACGACGCCTGCGGGTGCCACGCGGGCATAGAGCTGCCGCGCGCAGAAATTCTTTATAACGCCTTTGTGCTGTTACCGCTGAGTGAAATTGCACCAGAACGTTGTCATCCTGTGGACGGTCGTAATTACCGCACTTTATGGCAGGGCTATCAGTCTGATCAAAAATTGTGGCCAGTGCCGTTTCAATGGCAGGGCCGCGATATATCTGCGGGCTAGTGTCTTAGACGCCGCACCCTAGCTCTGCTAAATGTCTGATCTTCTCTGCTCGCAAAGCCCTACCTAATTCTGGGCCGTTGAACCCCTGCGCAATAAATTCGGCCGGTTTAATATCCCGCAAGGTCGCAGCGGCTAGCTGCAATTGGCCTAGGCGATCTTCCTCGGGTATCAGTAACGTTGTCGCAGCTATAAAGGCCTCAAGATGCTGTGGGCGGCGGGCATAATCGAATGCTTCAAGTAGCGCTAGCCATTCTTCGTTATTACTTAAGGACGATAATGGAATATTGGCGGAAAAACGCTCAGCCAGCCATGCGGCGCTATTGCTAGCGCGAAGTTCGCTACACAAAATTTTGCAATGATCGACATTTAGGGCGCTGCAGGCGATGGCAAAGCGAATATCGGCATCCATATTCAAATCTGCGGCTCGTGCCACGCTGTCGAGTACTGCGGTGTTTAGGGCGGGCGGCCACAGCGGAAACAGTGCGTGTAGTGCGCGGCAGTCTAAAAGCACGGTAAAGAAGGCGGCGGGGGATTGCTCCTTGAGCGCTTTGTACAATTCTACCCAGATGCGCTCGGCGGCGATGGTTGATAATTCGCCGTTATCACTCATTGCGCACATTAAGTCTTTGGTTTCTTTAGCGACAGTAAATCCAAGGTGGGCGTAGCGCGCAGCAAAGCGGGCAACCCGCAAGATGCGCAGTGGGTCTTCGCTGAAGGCTGGTGATACATGCCGCAATATGTGGTTGTTGAGGTCGTTCATGCCGCCATAAGGGTCGATGATGTCGCCGTTGTCGTCTTCGGCCATTGCGTTGATGGTTAAGTCGCGGCGACTTAGATCATCCTCTAGGGTGATGTTGGGGCTAAAGTCGCAGACGAAGCCATGATAGCCGGCACCCGATTTTCGTTCGGTGCGGGCAAGGGCGTATTCTTCTTTGCTGCTGGGGTGCAAAAACACCGGGAAGTCTTTACCGACCTGCTGGAAATCCTGCTTGAGTAAGTCTTCTGGGAGCGCACCCACCACCACCCAATCTCTTTCGTGAAAGGGGTAGCCTAATAGTTTGTCGCGCACCGCGCCGCCGACCAGATAAGTTTTCATGCTGAGGTATGGTTGCTGCCTTAAAAATATGTCGGCAGTATAGCATTTCGCGGTGGCTAGGCTTGTTGCTGGGGTTTGTGATGGCGTTGTGCTGTGGGGCTAGAGGGGAACTTGAATTTAGGCTTGGCAATCGCAGCGATAAATATCGCGATTATCCATATTTAGCATGGTCATATTGCGTCCCCAAACACAGCCGCTGTCCAGCGCAATAATATCGTCGCGATCAGTTCTGCATTCGAGTGCGGCCCAGTGGCCAAATAGTAGGGTTTCGCTGCGGCGTCCTTCGTCCTGCCATTCAAACCAAGGTCGGTAGGGGGCGGGGATGTCTGCGGCAATACCTTTAAAGCCAAACTCGAGCTGGCCGTCGGCATCGCAGATACGCATGCGCGTCAGGTGATTGGTAATTGCCCGAAGACGCTCATAACCCTGTAAATTATCGTTCCACACTAGTGGCTCGTCGCCGTACATATTTTGGAAGAACTCATCGACATTTGGGCCCTGCAATACAGCTTCGACCTCGCGACTTAGGTCCAGTGCTTGTTCGCTACTCCAGGCATTGGGAATGCCGGCATGACTCATCAGGTAGTGACCATCTTCTGAGCGCAGCACTAGTGCCTGTTGCAATAACCACTGCATTAGCTCGTCGCAGTCCGTGGCATTTAGCAGCGCATCAAGGCTGGGGTGGCGTCCCCGCTTAGTGGTTCCGCGGGCCAAGGCGATACAGTGGAGATCGTGATTGCCGAGGGTGATATGCAGACTGTCTTTTATACTGTAGAGAAAACGCAGCGTGTCTAGTGAGTCGGGACCGCGATTAACAAGGTCACCCACTAGCCAGAGCTGGTCCTGTTGCGGATTAAAATGCACCTTTTCTAGCAGGCATTGCAGGGGCTTTAAACAGCCCTGCAAATCACCTACCGCATATCGACTCATCTGGCGCTCTTAGTGTAACGCTGAGGGGCGAGCGAGGGAGAAGATACCAATAGGTGCGATGAACGGCCGACCCGAGGCGCTAATCATTTCATAGCTGCCTTCCATAGTGCCGACAGCGGTGTCTATGACTGCACCCGAGGTGTAGCTAAATGATTCACCTGGTGGAATAAGTGGCTGTTTGCCGATGACGCCTTCACCTTGTACTTCCTGAACTTGGTTGTCGCCGTCGGTAATAATCCAATGCCTATTAAGCAGGCGCACGGCCTCTTCGCCGGTATTGCGGATGGTAATGGTATAGGCAAAGGCAAAGCGTTGCTGTGCGGGCTCTGATTGGTCGGGTAGGAACTGGCTCTCTACCTTAATTTCTACTGGTGCTGATTCTGGCATGGTGTGCTCCGCAAATTACTCGCTGTTGTTGTCTATCGCATTGGCGATGGCAACATATTCCACTAAGCCCAGCTGTTCGGGGCGAAGGCCGGGATCTATTCCCAAACTTTCTATTGCCTCGTTATCGATAACCCCTTTTAGGGTGTTGCGCAAGGTTTTTCGGCGTTGGTTAAACGCGCTGCGCAAGACCATTTGCAGGGTCTCGACATTATTGGCTGGGAGTGGCGGCTTTTCGTAGGGGGTTAATCTTACGATCGCGGATTGTACCTTGGGCTGGGGGGTAAAAGCTTCAGGAGGTACATCAAATAGCGATTCTACTTCGCAATAGTATTGGGCCATGATGCCAAGGCGACCGTAGGTCTTGCTGCCTGGCTGGGCGGCAAGGCGATCTACCACTTCTTTCTGGAGCATAAAGTGCATATCTGCAATGCAGTCATGGGCGGTGAGCAGGTGGAATATCAGCGGCGTCGATATATTGTAGGGCAGATTGCCGACGACCCGCAGTTTCTCACCTGCGGCAAGGGCACCAAAGTCGAACTTGAGGGCGTCACCTTGATGAATACTAAAATTCGATTGTGCGCCGAATTTATGTTCAAGAATGGGAATGAGGTCGCGATCTAGCTCAATAACGTCGAGCTGGCAGCCAGTAGCTAAAATAGATTCGGTGATCGCGCCTTGGCCGGGCCCAATTTCTAGGACGCGTTGATGTTCTAAAGGGGATATCGCGCGAACGATACTGCGAATAATTCCCTGATCATTAAGAAAATTCTGACCAAAACGTTTGCGCGCCTGATGGCGCGGTGGTGATTGGGGCGACTGCATTAATAACTGTTCCTGCTGCTGTGCTCCGCCATAGATATGGCGGTGGTGAGGGCGGCGTTAAAGCTGCCGCTGTCGGCGCGGCCGCTGCCGGCTAAGTCCAAGGCGGTGCCGTGGTCTACTGAGGTGCGAACGATAGGCAGGCCAAGAGTAATGTTTACGGCTTGGCCAAAGCCTTGATATTTAAGTACCGGCAAGCCCTGGTCATGGTACATGGCCAGTACGGCATCGCAGTGCTCAAGATGGCGCGGGGTAAATGCTGTATCTGCAGGTAATGGGCCCTCTAGTTGCCAGCCGCGCTGTCGCAGTTGCTCAAGACAGGGAATAATCGTGTCGATCTCTTCTCTGCCCATATGCCCGCCTTCACCGGCATGGGGATTTAGGCCCAAGACCAAGATGCGGGGTTGCTGACACCCAAATTGCTGCATTAATGCGCTATGTAAAATTTCAGTAACGCGCTGCAGATTATCGCTAGTGATTGCTGCAGGAACCGCACTCAAGGGTAAATGGGTGGTCACTAAGGCGACACGCAGCTGCTCACTGGCCAGCATCATGACTACTTTATCGACATTGCAGCGCTCGGCCAGAAATTCGGTATGGCCGCTAAAGGGAATGCCAGCATCGTTAATAATCGATTTTTGCACTGGCCCGGTAACGAGACCATCACAGTGTCCTGCTATGCACGCATCGGTAGCCTGGCGCAGAGTTTCTAATACGTAATTGGCATTGTCGGTGTTGAGTATGCCGGCTATGGCGGGGCTGCTGCATGGGATATTGACGACTCGCAGTTGACCCGCGCGATGGCGCTGCGGTGTTGCGTTAAAGTCGGCATCGATAATATCTAAAGGCAGACCGATGTCTTTAGCGCGCTGCCGCAGCAGCTCTCGGTCGGCAAAGACCACGAGTTCAGCATTAAAGTCTTGCTGGACTAGTTTAACTAGGAGCTCTGGTCCCACCCCGGCAGGTTCGCCGGGGGTGATGGCAAGGCGTACTGGCATTAAATTTTAATGTCGACAAAGGCTTCGCTGCGAATCTTGCGCAGCCAAATATCGAGTTCGTCGGCGTATTTACGTTCGTGGAGAGCGCTGCGAGCAATTTGTTTGCGCATGTCTTCGGTCACGTCTTTGCTGCGACGTTCAATCACTTTAATAACGTGCCAGCCAAACTGGCTTGCTGTTGGCTTATGAATTTCTCCAAGTGCAGTTTCGTCCATGGCTTCTTGGAATTCTGGCACTAGCTGCCCGGGAGTTGTCCAGCCGAGATCGCCGCCTTCTTGCGCCGAGCCAATATCTTCCGAGAATTCTTTAGCAAGCTCGCGAAAATCTTCGCCTTTTAAAGCGCGTTGGCGCAATTGCTTGGCTAGGGCAATAGTTTGTGACTCATCGCGGATTGCCGACGGTTTTAGCAATATATGGCTGGCGCGGGTTTGCTTGACCAGCTGCTTCACGCCGCGGCTTTCTAAGAGTTTGATAATGTGGAAACCGCTGGCACTTTGCAGTGGTTCCGAGACATCACCGTCATTCATATTGGCGGCTACGTCTTTAAATAGAGCGGGTAGCTCAATGCCTTTGCGCCAGCCGAGGTCGCTGATGCTGATGTTGTCGCTGGCATTGTCCACGCTTTTACCGGTGCGCAGCTTATCGCTTATTGCGGCTGCTTTTGCTTTGGCTTGTTTGCTCTCGGCGTCAGTGGCGTCTGAGCTGACTGGAATGAGGATGTGTGAAAAGTGGAATTCCGGTGAGGTGACTTCCTTGCCTTCTGATGATTGCAGGTAATTTCGGATTTCCTGCTCAGTCACTTGAATACGCTGATTTACGTTACCCATTTGCACGCGCTGAAGAACCATTTCACGGCTGATTTGCTCGCGCACGGCGAGGTAAGAGGCGCCGCTGGAGACCAGTGCTTGCTGGAACTGTGAGATCGACATATTGTTATTGGCGGCAATACGCGCCACCGCAGCGTTTAACTCTTCGTCATCAATACGCAGGCCATAGCGGTTGGCCATTTGCATTTGAATGTTTTCAAGCACCAATAAATCGAGAACCTCTTTGCTCAGCTCATCTTCTGGCGGCCCTTGTTTGCCGGTTCGGGCTATATTGGCTTGAATACCCTGAACACGTTCGTCGAGTTCGCTGGCAAGAATGATATCGTCATCGACGATGGCCACAACCTTATCTAGCCACTCGGTTTCGGCTTGGGTGAGTGGCGCCAGCGCAATCAATAGCACGGCGATAAAAGTTTTTAATAAACGCATATTAGTCATCAGATAAGTAGCCAAAAATACTGTCCTTTAAAACACTAGCGACTGCGGTGCCGAGGCCCCCGAGTCCCTTTAACTGAAATTCGATCAATACAGCAGAATTATTTTGAGTTCCGGTATTGTTGGTGCCAACTACATTAGACCCATTGTTGTCGTCGGGTTCCAAGGCCCATTGATAAACAATGCGGGTAAGCCAGCAGCAGTTCTGGTATTCCGCGCCAACAAGATTTTCGACAGGGCGATCGTCCTCGAAATCATATTGGGTTTTGGCAAATAGTTTCCACTGGTCATTTAGCGGCAAACTCAAAGAAACATCGCCCTGCTTAACGTCGTTCTCTAAACCACCGAGATTGTTTCCTTTACGACGAAAGGTATAGCCGGCGTTAAACAGGGTGCCGTTGTCGCTGCGCTGATGGTAGCTCAGATTGGTCTGATTGAGCACCCCTTGGCGGGCATCATACAGAATATCAGTGCTCAACCAGCGATTGTCGTCCGGCAGAATACGAATTTGGCCAGCCAAATCGGAGTTGCTGCTTTTTCGCACGGTATCACCGGGCAACTGGACCCGGCCATCATCAAAATAATGCAATTGACCAAGGCTGGCAGTGAGGACTTCGCGTCCCGCATTATTATTAATAAGGCGGCTGCTTACGCCCACGGTAATTTGATTCGCATCGTCTAGTCGGTCGTGGCCGGTAAAACGGGTGTCGCGGAAAAGCTGTTGATAGGTAAATGTCAGAGCAGAGCTGTCGAAGTCAGGCTGGCCGATTTGCTCCTGATATTCGGCATAACGATAAAACAGTCGCGGTTCAACGGTTTGGGTCCAGTCTTGATCAGATATTTTTACATCACGTTCAAAATATAAGCCGCTATCAAGGCTAAATTGGCCGCTGTTGGCGCTGGGACTGCCATCAATGCCGGCTAAATCTGCGTCTTCTAGCTCGTAGCGAACATGACGACTTTTGATGGCGGGTTCAAGAAAACCCCAGCGCCAGCGCATCGGTAAGCTGGCTCCTGCGGTGCCAAACAGGCGTTGCCCCGTTACTCTGCCGCCGCCTTGGCGAAGTTTATCGCGGTGATCGAACTGGGTGTACTCAAATTCAATGCTGGGTTCCAGTTTGAAATTCTTTGCCGGTGATTGGTAGTTCAAACTCAGTTGTGGCAGTTTTTGGTAGGGATCTTCAACCGCGGCAATGGTCTGATAGCGCTGCACTTCAATACGTCCAGTCCAGTCGTCAGAGCTGTAATTGACTGCCGCTTGCTGATTTAGGTGAGTGCTGCGTTTGACCGCTAGATTGGCAAGGCCCAAGTCACTAAAGTAGTCATCGTCGCTGACTTTAGTAAAATCGATTTCAGTGCCCCAGCGTTCATTAATATAGCCTTCTTCGGCCACGCCTAGTAACCAGCGGTTGATATCTTCCCTTTTATCATTGCCTAAGTAGCTGGTGTTGACGGCCCACTCGCTGTATTTATTTAAATAGCGCAATTCAGCTTCTATAGCCTCGCCACGTTGCTCGATGTAACGCGGTGAAATAATGGCATCGTAGTTGGGAGCAAGATTTAAGTAATACGGTGTTGATATATCTAGGCTGCCATCAGCCACCCCGATAGACGGGAACAAAAAGCCCGTTGCACGGCGTTCATCGACAGGGAAGTTTAGATAAGGCGTATAAAATACCGGAAAGTCGTAGACTCGAATACTGGTTCCTCGCGCCACACCACGGCCACTGTCGTAATCTAAAACAATGCTGTCGGCGTGTAGCGACCAGGTTTCATTATCAGGCGTGCATTGAGTGTAACTCGCTTGTTCGAGCTCAAAGCGGCTGTAGTCGGGCCGCGAAATACGCCTCGCGGTGCCGCGGGCGCCAGTATCAAAGCTTAAAATTTCCGCTTGTTCTAGTTCGCCTAAGCCTTTGTTAGTGTTGATTTCGGCGAACTGACCCCGCAATAAAATACCTGGCTGGCGCAAAACCACATTGTCACGCAACATCACGGTGTTATTGCTGCGATTATACTGCGCGTATCCCGCATCTAGGCTTAGGTCGCCTTTACGGAGTTGGACGTCGCCGGTCATGGTGGCTTTGTCGCCGATAGATTCAATGGTGTCGGCGGAGACGTTTAGCGGCGCGCGCAGTGGCGTTTGGTCAGCCCCCTCCCAGTTTCTTGCAGGTTCAATGAACCGCCCCTGGCAGCCGGGGCTGAGGCCGCATTTCGCGGATTCACTCAGGTGGGAGTTTGGTACCCAGTGCCAGTGCTGATAGTACGCAGGTAATTCCGAGGTGTCGGTATTGAGTGCCGAGGCGTCTGTGCTACTGCAATCTGCGGCGGCATTTACCTGTGCTAGCACCGACCCCGGGAGGGCAGCGAGCAGGGATATTAGAATTAGGCGAAACGCTGACATCAGTAAATGATTTTATTCTGGCGATGGAGCCCGGATTGGCGAAGGTGGATAATAAAGCATTCTCTGCTAGGATGCCCGCCTGAGTGCAGAAAAGGGCTAAAACTCTGGTCTGTGGCGATGCATATAGAGATCTTTGCCGGCGTAGGAGTTTGCTTCTGTGGCGAGCAAACACGCTGAGAATAAAGGTGTTAATGCCTATAAACTGCCAGTTATGTGTCATTGCGGCCAGCGGTAGCTGCAATCAGGGGGCGCCACCAGAGTGAAAAATATCAGTATTGGATAGATCCCTCATAGCAACGGTCTCTAAATATGAGTCGTTAACGGAATTAAGATATGAATCAAATTTTGAGCGAGCTGCATAGCTGGTGTTTGCAGCAGTTGGCTTTGTCTGCAAGCGATGCCGCAAATACGCTGGAGGTGGTGTCGGGCGATGCTAGCTTTCGACATTATTACCGACTGCCATTAAATGCCGGTGGCAGTGTGATTGCGGTGCATGCGCCGCCAGAGAAAGAAGATAATCTCGCGTTTTCAATGGTTCAGGGTCTATTACACCGTCATGGCGCGCGGGTGCCTGAGCTTTTGGCCTGGGATCAAGAGCGCGGGTTCCTATTGCAGGAGGATTTTGGCGATCAGCTATTGGGTCCGCTGTTGGTGAACAGTGCGGCGGCGGATCACTATTATCGTCAAGCTTTTCGCAACCTGCTGACCCTGCAAGCAATTCCGGTGACGGCACACGAGCTTCCCCAATACGACGGTGCGCGCCTCCAGACCGAAATGGCGCTGTTTCCCGAATGGTTTGTTGAGGGCCTATTGGGCTATAAATTAAACGTCGATGAGCAAGCGATGCTCACAGACGTCTTTGACTTACTGATCGCGCGCGCTCTGCAGCAGGCGCAAGTGCTGGTTCATCGCGACTTTCACAGCCGTAATTTAATGGTGTTGGCAGATGAACGTCTAGGCATGATTGATTTTCAGGACGCAGTGCAGGGCCCCATCACTTACGATCTGGTTTCTCTTGTGCGCGACTGTTATATCAGCTGGTCGCCGGAGCAGGTCGATGATTGGATTGGGGTCTATCGGCAAATGGCGATGCGGGCGGGTCTATTAAGTAATATTAGCGAAGCCGACTTTTTGCAAGATGTCGACTGGATGGGCATGCAGCGCCATATCAAAGTGCTGGGCATCTTTGCTCGCTTACATCTTCGCGACGGAAAATCTAACTACCTGAGTGATTTGCCTTTAGTTATTGCCTACACCCTCGGCGTTGCCAGCCAGTATCCCGAATTGGAGGCATTTTGTGGCTGGTTTGAAGAAAAACTGATACCAATTATTATCGGGCAGTCTTGGTATACGGGTCTTGATTTGTGAAAGCAATGATTCTTGCCGCCGGTTTAGGCACGCGGATGCGACCGCTGACTGATCACACGCCCAAACCCTTGCTAAGGGCCGGTGGTAAGGCCCTCATTGACTACCATATTGAAAAGCTGGCTGCCGCGGGTATTAGCGACATTGTGGTGAATTGTTTCTGGCTAGCAGATCAGTTAGACGCCTATTTGGCAGGCGTCGGGCGGCGCTGCGGGCTAGTTATAAAGGTATCCCGCGAGCAAACACCATTGGAAACCGCTGGCGGTGTTGTCCAGGCACTGCCGCTGTTGTGCGATGGCAATTCTGATGACGAACCCTTTTTGCTGATTAATGGCGATATTTGGACGGATTTTGACTTCGCCACTTTAATCGCCAAGCGGCCGGATGCAGCCCATTTAGTGATGATTAAAAATCCGGACCATAATCCTTTAGGTGACTTTGGGCTTAGCGCCCCGGGTTTAGTCACAGAAAAGAGCGCTGTCGGGGATGAAGCTAGCTATACTTTTTCTGGTATCAGTGTCTGGCGGCCATCGGTATTTAGCGATTTTAGTGTCGGCAAACGCGCTTTGAAATCGGTAATGCAGGCGGCGATGGCGAGGGCGGCGGTAAGCGGCGATTTATATGATGGCCATTGGTGGGATATTGGCACACCTGAGCGGCTAGCGGCATTAGACGTATTTTTAAAGGTTAAAACTGACAGCTGAATCTGGACCGAGATTGGCGTAAAATGTCGGTCTGAGTATTTAACGACCTTGTGCTTTAGCGCATGGGAAAACGACTTCAATTACAATGATAAACAAAGCGGGAAACACTATGGCTGATTACTGGATAGCGCCGTCAATACTGTCGGCTAATTTTGCCTGTCTGGGTGCGGAAGTGGATGCGGTGCTAGAGGCGGGCGCAGACATTGTGCACTTTGATGTAATGGATAATCACTATGTGCCGAATCTTACCATTGGCCCTTTGGTGTGCAAAGCCTTGCGTAAACATGGCGTGAAAGCGCCGATAGACGTGCATTTAATGGTCTCGCCGGTTGACCGGATGATTGCCGATTTTGCAGAGGCTGGCGCCAGCATTATTACTTTCCATCCCGATGCTTCCACCCATATTGATCGCTCATTGCAGATGATTCGCGATGCCGGCTGTAAGGCGGGCTTGGTATTGAATCCCGCGGTCGGCCCCGACGTATTGAAATATGTCATGGATAAGCTCGACATGATTTTGTTAATGTCGGTGAATCCCGGTTTTGGTGGTCAGAGCTTTATTCCATCAACCATTGATAAAATCAAAGAGGTGAGGGCGCTTATTGATGCATCCGGTCGGAGTATTCGTCTGGAAGTTGACGGCGGAATATCAGCCAACAATATCGCCGAAATCGCCGCGGCAGGTGCCGACACCTTTGTTGCCGGTTCGGCTATTTTCAATGGCGGTGAATATATTGATGTCATTGAAAAAATGCGAAGTGAATTAGCCGGCGTATGAAAAAACTGCAGAGCCTTCTTGGCGGCCGCGAGCTTAAGGCGATTCTATTCGATTTAGACGGCACCCTGATTGATAGTGTGCCGGATTTAGCCGCCGCCCTAGATGCAAGCTTAGAACAGTTAAATTACCCGCCAGCAGGCCTTGCAAGAACTCGATCTTGGGTGGGCAATGGCGCGCGTAAATTAGTAGTGCGCGCTTTGTCATTTGCCTTGGAAATACCTGAGAAGTCAGTAAGCGAAGAGATCACAGATAAATTGCTCGCGGTTTTCTTTAAGCACTATGGCGAGCAAACTTGTCAGCGAACCACGATGTATAATGGTGTTTTTCAGGCCCTCTCAGTTTGGCACGAACAGGGTATTAAGATGGCCTGTGTCACCAATAAGCCAGCGCGATTCAGTCGTCCTATTTTGGCGCATTTTGGTATGGATACTTTTATGCCTATATTGGTTGGTGGTGACACGCTCAGTGTTCGCAAGCCAGATCCTGCGCCGCTATTACTGGCCTGTGAGCAACTCGGTGTCGATCTTGGGAATACCGTCATGGTCGGTGATTCAATCAACGATGTGCACGCTGCAAGGGCAGCCAAAATGCCGGTTGCCTGTGTGAGTTATGGCTATAACCACGGGGCGCCTATAGCCGACGCGCAACCTGATTTATTAGTCGATCATTTCTTAGATTTATTAGCCACATAATAATTGTTGACGCTTAATGCTCGGCGTCATTTTATTCCCACCCATGACACTGTCATAAAATTGCCTTTAAAAAGCCCTCTGTTTGTCACCTTGAAGTCCTAATCTTGCTACAAATGCATAGCGAGGATGCATACGCGTGGAAACAAGACAGCGATACAAAACCATTTGGTTATCCGATATTCATCTCGGTTTTAAAGATTGCCGTGCGGACTACCTTCTTGATTTTCTTAACAGTGTTGAATGCGAGACGCTTTATTTGGTTGGCGATATTGTCGATCTTTGGGCGCTAAAGCGAAGCTTCTTTTGGCCAGCCAGTCACTACGATGTAGTCAGGGCCTTATTCGCTAAAGCCAGTAGCGGCACGCGGCTGGTATATATACCGGGTAATCATGACGAGCCATTGCGAGATTATGTTGGTCATATTCTTGGACCTATTGAAATAAAGCGTGAAGCTATTCACACCACCGTGAACGGAAAACGTTTGTTGATGTTTCACGGTGACTGCCTTGACGAGCATATACGTTTGCGTAAATGGGAGCACCTCGTTGGTGATGTAGCTTACGATTTCTTATTGTTTTTGAACCGCTGGGCTAATGTTTTGCGCAGTCGCTTTGGCCACAATTATTGGTCTTTAGCGACCTATATCAAGCAGCGAATTCCCAACGCTAGAAATGTAATTAGTGTCTTTGAGGAGGCGGCGGTCAAAGAGGCATCAAGACGCGGTTTAGATGGCGTCATCTGTGGTCATATTCATCAGCCGGCACTGAAAAATATTAAAGGTTTACTGTATTGCAATGACGGCGACTGGATTGAGAACTGCACCTTGTTAGGTGAAACCTACCAAGGAAATTTAGAGTTGGTGCAATGGACCGAGCATCAGACCTTATTGCAAAGCATGTCGGATAATGGCGGTCCAGCTGAAGCGCAATTATTACCCCTGCGTCGCGCCGGATAATAACTAGGAGTAGATATTATGATTTCTGTTGATGCTGTGATTGATGAGCAATTTCCTAAAATCTCCAAGGGCTATCCACGTATAAAGAGAACACTATCAGCGTTGTTGAAATACTTATTTCATGAGGCGGAGTTTAAGCAATTCGAGAAAGACTATCCCTATCTTCAAGGCTTAGATTTTATTGAGAAGGGCCTAGACTACTTTGACTTTGGTTACGCGGTTAGTGCGTTGGATAAAGAGCGTATCCCCTTAAGCGGTCGGGTAGTGATAATTTCCAATCATCCTATTGGTAGTCTCGACGGCTTGGCGCTATTAAAACTGGTTTCAGAAGTTCGCAGCGACGTCAAAGTGATTGCCAACGAGTTACTTTATGCGATCAAACCGCTGCGTTCACTGCTGTTGCCGGTAGATAATATGAGCGGCAAACGTAATCGCAGAGAGAACTTGCAAGCTATTCATAATCACCTTAGTGCTGAGGGTGCGGTTATCATATTTCCTGCTGGAGAAGTCTCACGTTTTAGCCCTGCGGGTATTCGTGACGGCCGCTGGCGCAATGGCTTCATCAAATTTGCGAGTAAAGCCAAGGCGCCTATTTTGCCAGTGCATATTAATGCTCGCAATTCAGTATTTTTCTACGCCCTGTCCTTGCTGGCGAAACCCCTGTCGACGCTGTGGCTGATTCGAGAGATGTTCAAGCAGAGTAATCGCACCGTAATAGTCACCATTGGCCCTGCTATTGAGGCTGATGTCTACCAAAAGCTACCTTTAACTGCCCCTGCAAAAGCTAGGCTGTTTAAAAAGCATATTTATAAATTGGGACGTCGTAAGCGCGGTGGCGAGTCCTGCTTTATGCCTGTTGCGCAAGCGGTCGCTCACCCCGAGGATAGACAGAAATTACGCCGCGCTATTCGTCAATGTGACCATCTTGGTAGTACCCGAGACGGTATGGAAATTTACTGCTATCAATACAGTGGCGATTGCACTGTGATGCGTGAAATAGGCCGCCTGCGTGAAGTGAGCTTTCGCGCTGTTGGTGAAGGCACTGGCCATCGCCGTGATGTAGACGCTTTTGACGCCTACTACGATCATATTGTGCTGTGGGACGAAAACCAGCTGGAGCTGGTGGGAGCTTATCGTTTAAAGCGGCTTAAAGATTTAGCAGAAGGTGAGACCTTATACAGCGAGTCGCTGTTTGAGTATCAGATCCCCTATGCGGAAGACTATTTTGAGTGTGGCGCTGAATTGGGGCGCAGCTTCGTTCAGCCGCGTTACTGGGGTAGAAATGGTCTGGATTATCTCTGGCAGGGTCTGGGCACTTACCTGCGTCGCTACCCAGAGGTTCGCTACTTATTCGGGCCGGTCAGTCTAAGCGATAGCCTGCCGCGTGGTGCAAAAGACTTGTTGATTCAATTTTATCAGGCTCACTTCCCGGCAACGCAGCCTTGGGCCAAGGCTAGCAGCCCCTATAAAAGTGAATTGACTGAAACGGTATTTAGCGGTCAAGACTATCGCGACGAGTTCGCCACACTTAAAGAGCAGCTCGCGGCGATGGGTTGTTCGGTGCCCACTTTGTACAAGCAATATACTGAATTGTGTGAAGACGGTGGGGTAAGTTTTGCCGCCTTTAATGTGGACCCAGACTTTGCCGATTGCATTGACGGTTTAGTGCTGGTGGACATAGAAAAAATGAAGCCAGCTCGCCGCAAACGCTATTTAGGTGAAACACCGTCGGCAGGGCAGCAGCCAAAAGCTGCCTAAGCTCTAGCCCAGACCAAATTAAAATCAATAAATAGCTTGGCTACTCTTGGGATCGGATTTATCCAAAGTGCGTTACCGCTTAAGTAATAGGGGGTAAACTTTGGTTGATTAGGGTTTTCGCTATCGAAGGTAATGAGTGACTCGCTCCCGCAAGTGGAGATCAACTATGATTTCAGCCTTGGATTGTTTTGAATACGCCAATTAACCACGCGGCATCATCAATTGGTAAGTCATGACCGGCGGTACTATGCAGTGTTAGCCAGCAATGATATTTGTTGGCAAGGTATTCACTGCATTTATATGAAACCATTCGGTCGGCGCGGCTACTGATAAAATGGCCCTTAGCGTTTGCAATGCTAGCGACTGATGGTGATTTGAATTGCGATGCGGCAATAAGCTGCCGCAGTACATTGCGTTTGGTGCTTGGGCGCAGCTGTCGAATGTGGCACCACTGGCCTAGTAACTCGGCGTGTTGGGTGTTGTTATTGCTCACCATTTTGAGTATGGCGCTCTCCTGAGTAGCATGGCTGGTGGCTAAAAGTGCATGGGCAGTGGCAGTAATAGCGCCGGGTTTTATGCGTTGAAGTAATCCGCAATCTGCACTGCTGCTATTGATGAAAATGGCCTTGGCAATGTCTTGTGGCGCCATAGCTAACCAGTCTAGCGCAACCATACCACCTAGAGAGAGTGCGACCACGCCAAAGGCTTGCCCAGTGTTGGCGATGTATTGCGGCAGTCGCTGTTGAACGTCTCGGCGAATATCGGCGATGGTGAGCGGCGAGGGGCGCTGATGCTCGCTGCCGAATCCTGGTAGATCAATAGCGTGGCAGTGCCAGCCAAGTTCGGCCTCGCAGCGTTGTATAAAGTCTCCCCAGTGCGCTTGCTCGCGACCTAGACCGCGAAGGAATACCCAGTGTTTAATATCGGGGGCGTAAGTGTCTTGTATTGCATCTAAGGTATTCATAACTGCCGATACCAAAGGCTTTGTGCCATCTGCTGCATTTCACGTTCCTGCTCTCCACTTGGCTGCCAGTACTCGATATTCCGCGCTGCGGCGAGTAGGAAGTCAATCAGTAGTAGATGACCTCGCAAGACCCTAGCTTGGCGATGGGGCACAGTTGGGTTGAATAATCCCGCAAAGCTAAACAGTTGTTGGGGATGTTTTTTAACCCACAGCCATGAGCCCATTTCTAAGGTCAGCGGCAGCAGCGTGATGCCGTCGGCGCGGCATTGGCGATGGAAGTAATCCCAAATATCACCGTGGCTTAGGTAGTGCATCGCCTGTGGGCCAAAGACGTAATTGTGATGGGGAAAATTGCGCTCCCATAGTAATTTGAGTGCAACGTAGCTAGCAATGTCGTCAATGGGTTGGCGCCGGTAGGCATAGGGAATCCAGAGCTGATCTTGAAAACCGAAGCCGGAGTGAAAATCGATAACTATACTTGGGCGAGCTATCTGGCAGTAACGTTTGATTATATTTTGCAGGGCGACAAATTCAACTTCAGCTTCTGCGCCACGCTTACCTCGATACCAGGGAATAGCTTTTGAAATGCGCTGACCGCCAATCAAAAAAGGCACTTTGTCTTCAGCGTCGATAGGGGCGTGACGATTCAAGTCAACACCGTTGGGATTGCAGCGTGAGTCCTGAAGCATCCCGCCGGGATTGACGATAGGTACCGCCACGATGGCAATATCGGTATTAAACTGCGCGCGCCAAAGGGCGTCCCAGCGACAACGTTCAATAACCGTTTCTAACCAGGCTAATAAAACCTGGGTGCCGATGCGTTCCACGCCGTGAATGCCGGCGGTCAGGAGTAGGCAATGTTTTGCGGTATGTGGGTTGCCAATAGTAAGTGACACCAAGGGCAGGGTGAAGTCTTTAACGTCAATGAGCGCTTCGGTGCGGGTAGAAATTAAGTCACCGGCCTGACGGCAAAGCTGCTCCATAGAGATGAGCTCAGACAAGCGGTGGCGAAGCCGACCGCGGCATTCATCCATAACGTCAGTGAAATCGGGTAGTTCGGGTCCGTGCAGTTCGCTTTCGGTATTGACTGATAGATTCTGAGGGTGGTTTCGATCGCTATATTTCATCAATAATGTCAGCCCGTTGCAGCAATCGTATGACTAGGTCGACCGGTTTGTTCCCAGAGTGAGGAGACTAAATGACTGCTGTCATGCCACTCGCCACTTAGCAGCCAGTCACAGATTGCCGCCGCAACATCGGGGTAGTGGGCCGGCAGTTGCGAGGGGATATTGGCAAGCCAGTTTTCAATATTTTTTGCCGAAAACTCGTGCATCACACTGGCCACGCCGAGTTGTTGTAAGGCGACGGCGTTTCCTAATTGCTCTGCTTGGCCGGCAACCGGTTTGGCTAAGGCAGGAATTCCCATGTGCAGGCATTCGCTGATTAACTCGAAGCCGGCATTGCATATAACGCCCTTAGCATGACAGAGCTGGTGCTTAAAATCGTGCAAGCTAGTTGGCCGGCGACTGATATTTCCACATTCCTCACGCTCTAGTTGAGGCGCGTATTGAATAAATTTCTGCGCCGGGAATTTAGCGAGTGCCTCACTGACCTGCTGCTGATCCTCAAAGGGGAGATACACCACAATATGTGGGGGTGTCGTGCAGGGCTGGCGAATCTCGTCGGGATTGATGATAGGCGGTGTGATGTTGGCGTTGAAGTTGCTCCAGTGTAGGCCCAGTCGATATTGCACTGGTGCGAAGAACCGCATAATTAAGCGGTTGCGCAAGTCGACGCCACTTTGCGGTACCTCTGGATAGCCAAATGCGTACTGGTGGCCAACACCAATAACGGGCTTTTTTTGTAGCCTACCGGCCCAGGCAGTAATCGGTTCAAAGTCGGTTATGATGGCGTCATAGCTACTGAGGTCAAGATTGCGAACATCGCGGATAAACGTCAGTGGTTTAAGGTGAGCTAAGGTTTTTAGCGCGCTGATACTCCCTTTGTTAGTTGCGAATGTAAGGCCGTCACGGAACTGATAGTGTCCAAAAATGTCCATATCAAAGTACTGGTCAGGTGCGCGTCCGGAAAATAAAAAGCGAACGTCGACGTTTTTTTCCGCAAAGTGTTTGGCCATCATGCGGGCCCGGGAGATATGGCCGTTACCGGTTCCCTGTACGCCGTAAAGCAGTCTCATAATTTTTCTCTGGGGTTAGGTGCGGCTCGCCAAGGTCATGAATATAAAGAGTGGTGTGGTTGGCGCTTGCCCCGTGTGGGTCGCGGGATAGGCCTAGATCGCCGTGACAATAGAATGCCCTAAATAGGCTATGCCCATGCCTAGGCTGGCGCCGGCGAGGGTGTCGGTGGGGAAGTGCACCCCGAGAATAACCCTCGACGCCCCGACTCCGGTGGCCCATATAAACAGTGGGATCCCGGCCGCACCAAAGAACAGCACAGTCATGGTTGCCAGCAGAAATGCGGCGGCGGTGTGGCCTGAGGGAAAGCTGAATTCGTCTGAGGCAATAATCGCCGCGCTGAATGCTGGAATGGCCGCTGGTGGTCGTTTTCTGCGGCAGGTGTTTTTAAGCACCCAGTAGGCGGGTAGCCAGGCGGCAAAACTAATAGTCACTGCACTAAAATAGGCTAGGCCTTGGCTGATCCCCATGGCGTAAACGCAAAGGGGGAGGCCGAGTTGGGCATAGCCGTCGCCGGTTTTTGATACACTGCGGGCTACACGAGATAATTGCTGCTGGTGGCGAGTATTAACGCAAGCCAGAAACATTCGCACATCGAACTGATTAATCGACTGTATTAAGCGCATAGTTTTATCCTCACAAATAAAACCATACGCGGATGTGTTTTCAGTATTGTGACGAGGGTGTTTCAGTTTAAAGACAGTATACGGTGATATTTCCCTAGCTTATTAAGATGTCTTAGTCGTTCTTGATCAACAATATACTGCCGCGTCGATGGCGTCTTGCCAATACTTTACTAGGTGTGATCTTAGCACCGAGTGCGTTGACCGCGCGGTTAAGTTACATGGCGCAATACCTGCCGGCTAATCTCCAGCTGCGGCTCAAAATATTATCGAGGGTGCTTGGCAGCTGCACTAGGCAGTGAATGCGCCGACTAAATTGTGAGCTATTAATTTTTATAAATATGTTGTGGACACCGTTGAAATTGCGATCTTAATGGTGAAAATAATGTATCACCATAATCAATACATCCGAGATGTGATGCGCGTATGGTTACTGTGTTATTGATTTATTTGCTGTAGAGGACAAAGTCTGTGACGACATTTGATTACGACGTTTTAGTATTAGGTAGTGGTCCCGCCGGTGAAAGCGCGGCGCTGAACGCAATGAAACACGGTCACCGAGTCGCTGTGATCGAAGCCCAAAATTCAGTTGGCGGAGCTTGTACTCATCAGGGCACCATTCCATCTAAGGCGTTGCGACATATGGTGCGTCAGGCGATTCGCTACAATAATACGCCGGCATTTCGCGATATTGGTGATGCCCGCACGCTGAGTTATCCCCGCCTACTTAGCCACGCCAATGAAGTGATTACGCGGCAGGTGGATATGCGCAGTCGTTTTTATTATCGCAACCAGATACGTCTTATTTTTGGGCGTGGACATTTTGTTGATAATAATACCATCGAAATTATTTCTGACGAGGGTCAAGTTGAAACCCTAACTGCGGCTAGTGTGGTGATTGCGACGGGTTCGCGACCCTATCGGCCAGCAAACATCGATTTTACTCATCCGCGGGTGTATGACAGCGATACCATTTTAAAAATGACTAATACCCCGAACAAAATTATTGTTTACGGTGCTGGGGTTATTGGCTGTGAGTACGCGTCAATTTTTTCTGGCATTGGCATCAAGATTGAGCTAATTAACAGTCGTGAGCGTCTGTTAGAGTTTTTAGACGACGAAATTTCTGATGCCCTCAGCTATCAGCTTCGCAATATGGGCGTCATGATTCGCCATCGCGAAGTATATCAATCCGTTGAGACCAGCGATAAAGGTGTGGAGGTCTTGCTTGAATCGGGCAAGCGTATCCATGCCGATGCGTTGCTGTGGTGCAATGGACGAAGCGGCAATACCCACCAATTGGGGTTAGAGAACATTGGCCTAGAAATCGATCATCGCGGCCAATTGATTGTGGATGAACATTATCAGACTTCTGTGCCCGGTATCTTTGGCGCCGGCGATGTCATCGGTTGGCCGAGCTTAGCCAGTGCCGCTTACGACCAAGGACGATCAGCCGCTGCTTCCGCAAGGGGTAAAGATAGCTGTCGTTTTGTCGATGATGTGCCTACCGGTATCTATACCCTGCCGGAAATTAGTTCGGTGGGGCAGACTGAGCGCGAGCTGACCGAGGCGAAGATTCCTTACGAGGTGGGGCGCGCGTTTTTCAAAGACACCGCCCGAGGTCAGATTAGTGGCGAGACCGTCGGCATGCTCAAATTACTGTTTCATCCCGAGTCTTTGGAAATATTGGGGATTCATTGCTTTGGTGCCGAAGCGGCGGAAATTATTCATATCGGCCAAGCGATTATGAAACAGAAAAATGGCGGCAACACGCTGCGCTATTTTGTGACAACGACCTTTAATTATCCGACCATGGCCGAGGCTTATCGAACCGCCGCCCTAAATGGTTTGAACCGGCTTTAGCACGGCTGATGGCCGGCGTTGCCGGCCCAGCATGCTTGGCGGTGGCTTCTCCGTATTCTAAATCGATCGAAGCCATCACATATTTACCCTCTAGGTATAAATTTGTATTGACAGAAATCTCATATCATCATAAATAGTGCCCTGAACAACCGCGGATAGCCGAGGTGTTCATTCTGTATCTACGCAGTACTGGAGTGGGCAAACAATGGCAAATGACCTAGCCGATGATGATATCGACGACACCCTAGACGACGACGCTTCCGTTAATTTTGAGGAACGGCGGCCCAAGGCGGGAGGCGATAGCAGTATTCGTCGAAAAATCGAAGAGCGCCTAGAGCGTAAACGCTTGATGGATGAGCTAGGCTTACTCGACGATTTCGATCTATAGGGATGTCATTTTACTGTAATTTGGTAAATACTCCTTCTGAACGCCACTTTCTGTGGCGTTTTTCAATTTTATTTCCCCTGTTATATGGTCCTTGTGGCCGTCTGTGTTGATGATTCCAAGCCGCAGTTATAACATGAAGTCATTATTTGCATGTAGTTGCTGCCGGCGTTAGGGTTAACGCCTTGCCTGCTAGGGATGACAGCAGAAAATATTCTTGCATCACAATTAAAACAGGATTTTGTAATGAATTGGAAAGCCTTGTCTGCGGTAGTAGTCATAGTTGGGATTGCCGGGTTTGTTTGGTATGTCCTAGATCGCTCTACGAACAGTGAGTATTACGGCACAGTTGTTGAGGCTGTCGATGACGCGAAGCCAGAAAAGACGGTCAAAGAAATCTTGGCGGTAGAGTCTGAAGACGACTATAGCGAAAAAGCGGCTAAGGCGCCGGCACCTCCAGTTGCCATTAACGGCAGCGACGAGCAAATGCGTGCGGCTGCGGCAACCCTGTCTGAGCCTCTGTCCACATGGTTGCAGCCTGATGAACAGGTGCGTAAATGGGTGGCAGTGGTTGACCAGTTGGCTACCTACCGTTTTCCGACCAAGCATTTGCCTATGGTCTACGACAAAGAACCGTTCTTGGCGGTTAAAACCGAGCGCGGCTACCTGAATGATCCGGAGAATTCCGAGCGCTGGAGCGGGCTGGTCAATACTGTGACGACCGTTGAGCCAAAGAACGTGGCGATTTACTACAAGAAATGGTCACCGTTTTTGGAGGGTACTTACAACGAATTGGGTAACCCCCAATCGTTTGATAATCAGCTGCGTACCATGATCGAGCATTTGCTAATGGTAGAAGCTATTCCAGCCGACGCAGCTCTGAAACGGCCAAAAGTATTATACGAATATGTTGATCCGGTGTTGGAAAATGCCGATCCGCTCAGTAAGTGGATGTGGCGTCTTGGACCAGAAAATATGAAGAAACTGCAGGATTGGCTGCGCGAATTGGAAAGCTTCCTCTAATACCTCTTCCTTCTCTCGCCATCCGTTTGGATGGCGAAATCCCTCAACGGCTTAGATACACTCCTGTGACTCAGAGAGCTTTGCTCGGGCAGAAAATGTGTTGTCTGGCTTGCATAAACTAGTAAGCTCGCAAAGACCTCTTATAATAATTTAATAAAGCAGGAGCAGAGCGATGCCGGTAACGCCCGTTGATCTTAATAATACCAATATCCTTATTACTGGCCCTACTGGTCAGGTGGCTGCGCCTATAGTCGATGCGCTTAGCAAGATTGCCAACGTCACGGCCTTGGCGCGATTTAGTAAAGACAGTGCGAAAAACGCATTAGAAAAGCGCGGTATAAAGGTGATTCGTGCCGACCTTGCGGACAAAAATAGCTTGGCTGCCTGTCCCGATGAATTCGACTATGTGCTGAATTTGGCAGTGGTCAAATCTGGCAACTTCGCTTACGACTTGGCTGCGAACGGTGAAGGCGTGGGGAATTTGATGGCGCGTTGCCAAAGTGCCAAAGCTTTTTTACACTTCTCGTCAACGGCGGTTTATGAATACGCCGGACCGTTGCCACGTAAAGAAAGCGACCCGCTCGGTGACAACCACCGGTCTATGTTCCCGACCTACAGCATTGCCAAAATTGCCGCCGAGACAGTATGCCGTTTTGCCGCTAAGCAGTTTGATATTCCCACTACGATTGCACGTCTCAGTGTGCCCTATGGTAATAACGGTGGCTGGCCTTATTATCACCTGCTAATGATGAAAGAGAAGATAGCGATAGATATTCACCCAGAGGGGCCCAATAGCTATAACTTATTGCATGCAGAAGACTATATTGAAAAAATTCCCTTTTTATTAGGCGCAGCCACTACCAACGTCACCACCACGAATTTTGGTGGTTCCCAAGCAGTGAGTATTGAAGAGTGGTGTGCCTACTTGACCGAGCTAAGCGGATTTAAACCTATATTTAATGAGAAGGTCACAGCATTCGGCAGTCTTTCGATTGATACTAGCCAAATGCACGCTTTAATCGGTGAGACCCGGACGGATTGGCGCGAGGGCATTCGCGCCATGGTAGAAAATCTATCGCCAGAGTTACTGCGGTAACTCAACGATGGCCTCGCCCACCCCGTCGCGGTTTTCTTAGAGCGGTTGGATATGGCCTATCAGATGCGGTTTTACGCCTTTTTTGTCACGTAATTCAAAGTCCAGATTCGCTCCGTTTGCCTCGTAATCAAGGCGCACGCTCACGGGCAGGAATATGGGTGTTTTAAAATCGACATGACAGCGGTAAGCCGTCTCTTTAATTACACCGCTTAAGGCGGCTAGGCAGGCCGCCTTGCTCCACATACCGTGGATGACCATGCGTTTAAAGCCCAGCAATTTCGCGCTGAGGTCGTGCAGGTGAATGGGGTTAAAGTCACCGGATGCACGCGAGTATTTGCGGGCATCTCTGCGGCTAATATCGATAGGGAGCGATTGCGCGTAAGTGCGTGGCTCAGCCCTAACGGCTTTGGGGCCGCCGGTAACATTGGTCTTAGCTCTGGATAAATAGCGACTGGTGTCTTCCCAGACCAACTCTTCCCCACTGAAAGCCTCGCAGTGAAAAGTGAACTCATAGCCCTTATCGGTGACCTTGTTGTCGGCAATCTTGCAGCGTAGCCGCAGAACTTCATTGCTGCTTATAAGGCGGTGTTGAATAATGGTGTTGCTTAAATGCACGCAGCCCATGGGTGACAGGGGGAATTCTTTGCCCAGCATCATTTTCATTTGCAAGCGAAAGACCTGAACATGTAAAAAACTCACTGACAGGGTGCTGAGGTCATCGCCAAAACCGCAGGCTTGGTTGTAGCGGCCCAACTGCTTCATATTAATTCCTACATCGGCCACTTCTAATATCTGGCTTGGGAATTTGGGCGTGTTACTCGGTTTTTTCCGGGTAATCGCTGCTTTTAGTAACATAGGTGGCGTACTAGGCAGCGTTTTTAGCCTTAACTCATTGCTTGCGGTCATTCGACTCTATCTCCATACTGAGCTTGGCGCAGTGGTTTGTAACGAACATCAGGTGACCATATAGTATAATGAAAAGCGTGGCATGAAGAATTTGCCCAGCCTCGGTGTCGTTTGCGGCAGTTCGGTCAATACTTAACAGTGTTGATATTTTGCATAAAAGAAATCGGCTTGAATGACAGCATCACATTCTAAAGACTTTTCAGAGCTCAGCGATTCCAGTTTCCTTATTCAACTGGTATATCCGGCCATGCAGAATATGGGTTTGGATGTTGATCGCATCGTCAGTGAATGCAAAATTTCACCGACCTTATTACAGGATCGCACCGCGCGCTTTCCCCATACCGCCCAGCTGTTGTTTTGGCGAGTGCTGGAAGAGGTGAGTGGTGATCAAAATATTGGTCTGCATTTGGCCGATGCCGTCCAGGTATATCGCGGTCAGGTATTGGAATATTTGTTTCTGAGCAGCCCAAACTTTGGTGAAGGCTTAAAACGTTCGCAAAACTATCAGCGCTTAGTGACCGACGCCATGCAGTTTGAATTGCAAATAGGCGACCTCCAATCGCAGATGGTTCTGGAATTTGCGGGTGGTGATGATCCGAGTTTTCGTCATCGTAATGAGTGTTTTGCGCGGTTTTTAATCCGTTATTTCCAAGCCGTTACCGACGGATCATTTGTCGCTGATGCAGTCAATTTGACTCACGCAGTGGTTGGCGACGTGGCAGAATACGAAAGAGTGTTTGGGTGTTCAGTACACTTCGAACGTCCAGAATCATCACTGGTGTTTGCGACGTCCATTCTTGGAACGCCCTCAACTCATGCAGAGCCAGATTTACTCAAACTCCATGAGAAATTGGCCAGCAAACAGCTGGAGCGCCTGTCTCGCCAGGATGTGGTGGGCGATGTGCGCCAAATCATCGCCGAGATGCTGGAGCTGGGACAGCCAAGTTTAGAAAATATCGCCGCGCGGCTAGATATGAACGAGAGAGTTTTGCGGGCGCGACTGACTGAAGCGGGAACTAGCTTTAATCAGGTGCTGGCAGATTATCGCTGCGTTCTAGCAAAGCGGCTGTTGGCGCGGACTGATGAGAGCATTGCCGACGTGGTGTATCTAACCGGGTTTTCAGAACCCAGCACCTTCTATAGAGCCTTTAAGCGCTGGACTGAACTGACGCCGATAGAGTATCGGCAGCAGAAAAGAGCGGCCCAGCTCAGGGATAATTTCTGATCATCGCGGCGCGCAGCAGCGTTAATTTTCGTTTCTAATCCTCAAAAAACTTGCGAAACGTGGCGTGCCCTTGCTGCTTAAACCGAAATATTTATAAGTTATAGTGCTTCCAATCGGGGGCGGTGCTTTGCGCTGCTCATCAGAAAAGCCACTGCCAATTTTGAACCTCAGGCCACTCTTGGTTTCGAGCAGCAGAGCACCTAGCATACCCACATACTTGCCCTTGCCGGGTAAGTGGCCAATCACTGTGGCTTCGGCATCTTGATAGCGCTTTAGCTTTAAAAGATCATCGCTGCGCTGGGCTCGGTAGGGCGCACTTGCTAAATGCAGCATAAGTCCTTCACCTCCCAGCGCAATCACCTCGTCTAGGTGAGCTAGTAAGGCCTCCTCACTGGATGATTTTTGCTGTTCCACTAGCTCTAGATAGGGCGAGTTACTTTGGTCGATAAGTCGTTTAAGTTGAATAAGTCGTAAATCAAAGCTGCCCTCCGCGGCGGGTAGGTCAAAGACCATAAAGCGGATTTTCTGCCACTGGGAATTGAGCGGCTTTTGCTTGCGCACCGCTCCAGACAGCTCGTCAAATCGTCCCCGCCCCATCCACAACTCGCCATCTAAAGGAGCGCTGGGAAACTCTGCAATAAACCAGTTAGGCGCGTGATATATATTTCCCTGTCTAGAGATAAGCGCTTGGCCATCCCAGTAGGCGCGAACGCCATCCAATTTCTCACTGACCCAGTAGTCCGCCAGGCTAATGTCGGAGTGATAGCGCTTGGCAAGTATCAGGGCGGGTTTAGACGTGTAGTCGGCGAGAGTCGGAGTCACAAGGGCCCCTGTAATTATTGCCAAGATCAGTAGTGTGGCCGCTGATCTTGCTGGCAAGTTGATCGGGCAGCGGAAAATAAATTTACTTACAGGCATTGTGAATCCTCCTTGATTCAATAAGCGTGAAGCAGTTGATTTAAAGCGTGGCTTAGAACAAAAACAGTCCTATGGAAGCTAATGATAGAGGATTACACGTATTGGCGCGTTTATCGAAGGTTCGGGACAATATTTACCCTTATTATGATCGGCCAAATTGGCCGGTCCGTGGACATTCCGTGAAGTGACTTTTTGAGTTGGGGTCCTGTCTGGTTGTCGCTGTCAAAAGGCAGTTTATGGGGCGGTTGTTTAATACGCATCATGAAAAGGAGGTTTAAAAATGGGCGAAAGCCCAATTGTTTATGACAGATTTTCCTGTAGTAGATGTGCTTTCAAAGGTAGTCTTGATTTTGATTTTACAATGGCCTTTCAACCAATTGTCAACTGTAAGACCCAGCAGATATTCGGCTACGAATTACTGGTTTGCGGTTTAAACAATCAATCTGCATATTCCATAATATCTAAAGTGAATGATGATAATCGCTATTTGTTCGACCAACTTTGCCGGGTTAAGGCGATAGCCTTGGCATCAAAACTAAATCTCGTATTAATTTTCTCCCCGGGTTATTTATAAGCCTGAGCGCTGTCTCCGCACGACTTTAGAGGCGGCGGAGAAGTATGATTTTCCAAGCAACAGAATCATCTTTGAGTTCACGGAAGTTGAAAAGGTTGATGATGTTAGTTTTGTTAAGCATATCGCCGATTACTACAAGGAATCTGGTTTTATAACCGCAATTGACGATTTCGGTTCTGGGTATTCGGGCCTGGTGTTAATGGCCGACTTTCAGATAAATATTGTGAAATTCGATATGGCGCTTATTCGCAATATTGATCGAGATATAACGCGGCAGCATATTATTAGAAATTGTATTAATTTATTTAAGGATCTCGATATCACCCCCTTGGGCGAGGGGGCCGAGACTAAACAAGAGATGGTTTGGTTGCAAAGCGCGGGAGTCGAATTGATGCAGAGCTATCTTTTTGCACAGCCTGGCTTTGAATGCCTACCTACGATGGATTTTGCTGGTTTTAAGGTGTAAGAAAAATACTAAGGCAAAGCGCATGTGTTTTCATCACTGCCGCTGTAAATCGCGGCGACATATTTTCTTGCGGCTTTAGTGCCCCACCAGTGCTGGTGAGGCGTGTCTATAAAGCCAGGGTTATTAACGTATTCTTAGGTTATGCGCCAAACCAAGATTGGCCGCAGACTCTTACGGTGTTGCCACTTACACCGCGTGAGGCGGGGTTGCCGAAAAAGGAAATGGTTTCAGCAACGTCTACAGGTAAGCCGCCCTGTGAGAGCGAGTTAAGGCGACGGCCAAACATTCTTGTAAACAAGGGAATGGCAGCGGTCATGGCGGTTTCGATAAAACCGGGAGCGACTGCGTTAACCGTGATGTTTTTAGCTGCCAGCTCCTTTGACTGGGCCATGAAATCAACGTAGCCAATAACACCGGCTTTAGATGCCGCGTAGTTGGTTTGACCGCGCTGGCCACCAATGCCATTCATTGATGAGACACCCACTATACTGCCACCGTCGTTTATGGTGTTGGTTTCAAGCAGTTCAGCAGTAATGCGCTGAGCGGCAGCCAAATTGATGTCTAATGTCATCTGCCAATGCTGTTCGCTCATGTTTGCAATGGTTTTGTCACGGGTAACACCCGCGTTGTGAACAATAATATCCGCACCGCCGAGCTCGCCAAGTGCCTTGGCAATAATGTTTGGCGCGTCAGCGCTGGTGATATCTGCAATCACGGCTTTGCCGTTCAAGCGCGACATAACCTTGCCAAGTTCTGCTTCCATAGGGGCAACATCGACGCCAACCACTGTTGCGCCGTCGCGGGCTAGGGTGTCGGCAATAGCTTCACCGATTCCGCGGGAGGCGCCGGTCACCAAGGCGATTTTGCCCGCCAGTGGTTTGTGCCAGTCGGCGGCGGTGTCGGTGTCGGCTGCGCGCACTTTAATGACCTGACCGCTGATATAGGCCGATTTAGGCGACAAAATAAAGCGCAAGCTGCTGTCTATATTGGCTTCTGCGCCGTCGGCGACGGTAATTAATTGCGCGGTAGCGCCTTTGGCACCCACTTCTTTGGCCAGTGAGCGACTCAAGCCCTCTAGAGCGCGTTGAGCTGCGGCGGCTTCAGGATTTGCGCATTGTAGGTGTGGGCGACCAATAATGACGATTCGGCCACTGCTTTTTAATTTGCGAATATTGGTATTAAAAAACCGGTAGGCGGCGACTAGCTGGGTAGCGTCAACGAAGCCGCTGCCATCAAACACCAGTGCCTGGTAGCGATCGCTTGTGGCGTTGCTGTCGGCCCTGGCACCGACTTGTGCCGCAGCTTCTGGGCTGTAAAAGACCTGGGCATCGCTGTCGCTTAAGTTTCCTTGAATGCTAGCGAGTAGTTTTGCGTCATCGCCTGCGCCAACTAGTACGGCACCTGAGAAGTAACTGTTTTGAGTGGCCGTGTAGCGCTGCAGATCAGTGGCTACTGTGACGCCCATCGCGCCAAGCAGCTTTTTGCCTGCCGCCGAATTAATCAGCTTCTCGATTCTATCGCTCATACTCAGATCTCCGTCAGGGGTGTTAAAAATAGTGATTTGGCTTACTTTGTCTGCTGGCGGACTGATTTTGGTATTAGGCTGGAATACGGCCATAAATAAAAATCAATATACCGTTTGCACGATCATTAAAACGCTGCGCAGCTCTATAAAGAACCGCATTGTAATCGCAGCGCGCTATAAGGTGATTGACAGTGCCGACCTGCAACGTGGTCGATTCAGCCAATGTGGCCGCAGATAAGCTTGCTAAACTGCGGCCACATTATTCTTCGTACGATTTTTGAGGTCAGATTATGTCACAGGCAATTAAGCGCGTTGCGATCATCGGCGGTAACCGCATTCCGTTTACCCGTTCCAATACGGCCTACTTTGGAGTGAGTAACCAGTCAATGTTAACCGCTGCTATAGAAGGTTTGGTGCAGCGTTATAATTTGCAAGATGTTTGCCTTGGTGACGTGGTTGCAGGTGCGGTTATGAAGCATAGCCGCGATTTCAATCTAACACGTGAGTCGGTATTGGGCACCTCTCTCGACCCAAACACCCCGTGTTTTGATATTCAGCAAGCCTGTGGTACCGGCCTCCAAGCCATTAATGTGGTTGCCAATAAAATCGCGCTTGGGCAGATTGATGCCGGCATCGCCGGTGGTGTAGATACCACTTCTGACGCGCCTATTGGTGTAAGTGAGGGCTTACGTAGGATTTTGTTACAGGTAAATAAAGCTCGTAGCTTTGGCGATCGAATGAAACCATTTTTGCAGCTTCGTCCTAAGGATGTGAGTGTATTGATTCCCGCTAATGCTGAGCCGCGCACAGGTATGTCGATGGGCGAGCACACTGAAGTCACTGCCAAAGCATGGCAAATTCCCCGCGACCAGCAAGACCAGTTGGCTTGCACCAGCCATAAGAATTTAGCCGCGGCTTATGATCGCGGATTTTTTAGCGATTTGATTACACCTTTTAACGGCGTAGAGAAAGACAATATTTTGCGTCCCGATACCACCTTTGAAAAACTGTCGAGCCTAAAGCCAGCCTTCGATAAAGAAAGTGGCCAAGGTACCTTAACGGCTGGGAATTCCTCTACCTTGACTGATGGTGCGTCGGCAGTTCTGCTTGCCAGCGAAGAGTGGGCGAAGGAGCGTGGCTTACCGGTTCGGGCGTATTTGACGATTATTGAAACTGCCGCAGTAGACTTTTATGGCAAAAATGGCGCCTCGGAGAAAGAAGGCTTATTGCTTGCGCCTGCGTACGCGGTGCCACGTATGTTAGAGAAAGCCGGGCTGACATTGCAGGATTTCGATTATTACGAAATTCATGAGGCGTTTGCTGCGCAGGTATTAGCAACGCTGAAGGCCTGGGAAGATGAAACTTTCTGCAAAGAAAAACTGGGCCTTGATCGCGTGCTCGGCAGTATTGATCTTAGCAAACTAAACGTGAACGGCAGCTCATTGGCGGCAGGTCATCCGTTTGCGGCGACCGGCGGTCGGATTGTGGCGACGCTGGCGAAAATGCTGGAAGAAAAAGGCAGCGGTCGCGGTTTGATTTCAATTTGTGCTGCAGGCGGACAGGGCATCACTGCTATTATTGAGCGCTAAGCTTTGTGAGTTAAGTGATAGTCACATGAAAAAGGCCCTTTGCTCGCGCTTAGGGCCTTTTTTTATGTCAGATTTTAGGCAACCTTATTTTCCATAGCTGGCGCAATCGCCAATCTCGTAGCCAATAACGTCCTCTTCTGCGCAGGCTGAGCAGGCATTGCCATAGGTTTTATGCCGCTCGGAGGGGCAGGGCGTTGTCACACAGCGTATGCCAGTATCGACATGGCCGCACACTGGGCGGTATTCCCGTGTGCACATTTGCTGACGTGGCGTTTCGCATTGGTTGAAGCCGCCTTGCATACCTGGCGGGGTGGGGGCCTCTTTGGGTGTGCTGGTGCAGGCACTTATCACGAACAAGGTAACTAGGCTTAGGCAAAACCGATAAGCTCGACCACTTCGATTGTTTCTGCCCTTCAATAAAGCCATGTTGTACTCCGGATATTCACTATAAATGATATTTTGTGGCGCAAGCTTATCGACCTTAGGCTCTGTCCTCAAGGCATTCCAGCCTACGCTACGCTGCTCTGCAAGGAATAAAAGGGGTCTTTCTCGTTTTGTTATAGCTTATTCCTATCGATTGAATTTAAAACTAATATTTTAAATGTCAATGGGCTCCTGTTAGTCTATTACTAAGCTGTTTTACGCACAGCAGACAATAATTTCAACCATAACAGGGAAAATCTGCATGAAAGTAATCGATATTGGTATCAGCGAAGCGAATCGCGAGGAGATTGCGGGCGGCTTAAAAGTGCTACTGGCAGATTCCTATACGCTGTATTTGCAAACCCACAATTTCCATTGGAATGTCACTGGCCCGCGCTTCCGTGATTTGCATCTGATGTTCGAAGAACACTACACCGAATTAGCGGTTGCGGTAGATGATATTGCCGAGCGTATCCGTACCTTAGGCGTTGCTGCTCCGGGTACGTATAGAGAATTTGGGCGTTTAAGCTCTATCGAAGAGGTCGATGGCGTGCCGGCAGCGGATGCCATGGTAGATATTCTGACCGCAGGCCATGAACAGGTGGTAAAGAGTTGTCGCGTGGTCTTGAAACTGGCGCAGGCGGCTGATGATGAGTCGACGGCGTCCGTGGTGTCAGACCGCATGCGAATCCATGAGAAAACCGTTTGGATGTTGCGCGCTATTAACAAGTAATTTGCTTCTGCTCTGGCGGTGCCTACCCTAGGCGCCGCATACCCCGATCTAAGAATTAATCACGAATTCAGCCGAAGATTTGTAACGCGGCGGGTTTGTGTGCGTCTTTCATCCCCCGATGCGCTGCCCGAAACCGGAGCGCCGCTACAAGTTAAATCGTATGATTGATGTCAAGATAGCTTAATGCTACTGCTTGACACCAATACTCGGCAGAGTAATCGCTATTGGTTAATATTGACTCCTACTTGAAAATATAAAAATGCTTAATAAATAATAAGAATTTCCTGAAATCTGGCTGATAAGAAAAGGATTTATTTAATATTTTAGATGGTGTTGAACGTCGACAATCAGTAGTTAGGTCTCTTACCTTTCCTGTACTTAGGTTAGCCAGATACTATCAATACTTGCAGTTGCTAGCGCACTTATTGGTTGCCTAGGTTAGGGCAGCGTCATGCTGACTAATCAAAAATTATTTTGCTGGTCTTGTTAATGAATGGGGTTTGAGTCGTTTAGGTTAATCAGGGGCTCGTATTGAGCGGAAATAGCTGTATTTTAATCGGTGCCGGAGTTTTGTCGAACTCGAGCTAAAGATTTGGAAATTATTAAATTCGTGTTTGTCAGAGCCGATGCGCTGCAAAGATTCGCGGGTGTATCTTGAAGAAAGGTAATTGGATTTCTTGATGAGTAAGGGCAGGGCGATTGAGACTGAGCTTATGCCGAGTTTGGTTGGAGGTAATACAGAGCGGGCTGGCAGTAAGTTAAAGAATTGAAAGGCGATTGCGAAACCGAGTTTCAAGCCAGAGCATGATTGCTTGCGCTGTTGTCTTCAACCTGATCAATCTTGGGAGGCAACTAGTTAGAGCTGAATGTTATCTAAAATTCAGGATGGTGCGTTTTACCGAATGAAATCGGGGCGCTGCTTAAATATCGGGATTTCCCTTCCCAAGTCTAGACAAGCTATTTGTCAGAATCCGCGTGCAATCAGTACGATGTCTTCATAGACCTTGGCGGCGTCTTCGTAGATTTCGGCCGAATAGAGATCTGTTGGCGACAGATCGATGCTCGCTCGAAAATAATCGGTAAACTGCATTGCGCCTGAGTTAAGCTGCAATTCCTGACACAAGGTCATCATCGTCTCCTGCGGCGACGCGCGCAGGTCATCTTGAAGTACGAAAATGCAGCGATCGCTATGTTTAAGAATCTCGCGGAAGGCATGGAGCCAATAGGCGAGCCAGTAGTCGCCTGATGCCGGGTCGAACCGGTCCTCCGCGAAGCCGGGGAACTGGATCGGCTTGTGGATCAGGCCAAATTCATAATGTCCGATGTCTCGCATATACCGTGCGATGAACGGGTCGGCAGCCTGTTGCTTGATGAAGTTCTGGTGCTGGCGCAGTAAAGAGGCCGCGTGACTCTCCGGTCTCCGCACGGGCACGACTATGCGGCAGTCAGGAAATGCCTCGCATAGATAGGGGATCCGCGCGATATTAGTATTATTCTTTGAGCAGTAGCGGGCAATCTGCGTATTTGTTTCCTTCGTCTTGAGGCGCGCGCGGATGATTTTCGCCATGTGCTGCGACAGAAATTCTTCTGCCTCCAGTTTCCTGTCTTCCCGACGCCACAGGGGTATTGTAGGATGCTGAAAGCGCTCCGGCCAGAACATTTTCCAGACGATTTCTTCCAGCGCTTCTGGGCTGTCCAGATCGATCTCCAGGCCGTCACCATGCGCCCGCTGGTGCCTGTCGACATTGCGCTTCTGGCCGCCCGCGAGCCGGTTCCAAAGGCTGGGTGCCGTCAAAAGCGGCATATCCCGATAAGTATGGGTGGCAACGCCCGGCACGTCATGTAGGGCGTTCAAGAGTGCGGTCGTTCCCCCGCGCGCCAATGAGGTGATAAAGATCGGCGGGGCCGAAGGGACTTGCGTGGGTGTGGCGATCAGACGATCCTCAACCCATGAAGCGGCTTTCAGCACCGCCGGGCTGGCAAAGGCTATGACATGGAAAAACCGATCCGTCGCCGAATAGCGGTTGTTTTGGTTGGTTGCCCTGGGGGAGGGGATCGTTCGCCTAACAAACTCGGCCAGTACGATAGCGACGACTGACACGGTAACGATGTAGTCCAGCCGCAGCATCAACCCAAAAACTTTATCGCGCGAAACAAGGCCCATGGCGTCGGCGAGAAAGATCGGCAGAGCCGCGACTGCCAGCGCAAGACTGAGGCGCCAAGATATGCCGAAGCTCGCGGCTATCAGGCTAAACCCGGCACGCCGCACGGCAATCTCTTTCGCATCATCGTCCAGCGCGCTGTCCGTCATTGCGGACAGCCCAGTCATTGCCTTCTCTATAGTGTTTGTCGCAACTGTCGTGATTCTGAAGCGCCATAGTGAGAGGCCAAAGCCAGCGACTGCCAGAAGCGAAATAACGATGTCGAGGATCATTGCGCGCCGTTGGACGGACCACCTTTGGTGCCGGACTTTTTATCCTTGAAGTATCGTTTCAGAGGGTACCAGACCACCCCAACCAGCAATAAAAGCACGCCACACACCAGGGCAATGGTAACCGCGATTGCGCCAAGACCCGCACCTGGGCCTATGTAGGCTTGTGCTAAATTGGGCAGCGTAAGCCCTAGAATTGCCGTGATAAGTGCGGCAGGTCGTACAATATTCAACATTGTTAATTTCTTCCTGGTGATTTCGAAGATAGTGCCAAGGTACCTGCTATTGCTCACATTCCGCCCAGCCCGCTTGAAAGTAACCTGCCGGATAGACATCTGCGTTTATAACTTCACCCACGAAGTTATCATCGTAGCGATTGATGTATTCCCAGACGATGTTACCGTTAGAATCGATTTCCAGTACACGGCCTGCATCGAACTCGGTGATGATCATACCATCGTCGGCCAATAACTCATGCTGGCCACGGATCACCGACAACATTTCCTGACCTGGGAGTTCCCCGAACAGAATTTCTGTATCGCGGGTTAAGGGATCAACGGCGATGATGTTGGTCTTAAACGGGCTACTCAAACGGACCTGACCATTAGAGTAGGCATTTCTGTAAGTATTATTATTGAAGATTGAAATTCTGCCGTCAGTGCGGAATTCCGGATCATGCTGCCGGACCCAAGGTCCAGTCTGGTGCCATTTCACGGACTTGGTGGCAGGATCGATAACCACGATTAGGTTTAAATTCCGGAAGGACAATACAAGATCGCCTGCTGCGAACAAAGGAAAAGCAGCCGCAATATCAGGGGTCAGTTCCGCCACTTTGTTCGCGTGCACTAATTCCGCCCTGCCAGAGAAATTTTGTTTGAAAGCAACTTGCGCTGTCAATAAAGCCTCCAGCCCACCCGCGCGCAAAATCTCCGGGATTGAGATATCTTCGACGATTTTTCCGTCTTCATCTATTCGGAGTAGCGTATCTTCGTTGATGATCTTGCTGTGCTCGGAGGTCGTGAACGGCGGAAAACGATCGGGGTGGTCGGTTGACGACCAAACGTGACGATTCAGTAACCAATAGCCTCCGTTTAGAGCGGGGATGATGGAATGATGGGTCTTTTCGTTTATCGTCCACAACACTTTGCCGCATTGATCGAGCTTGACGGTTCCGCAATATTCATAGTTGAACACTATCTCCCCTTTTGGAGTTGCAAGCGCGCCATGCACGTCAATTCTCAGCGGAGACTCAATATCGCACGCCCGGGTATCGCTGTCGGGAAAGTGTTCCAAAATATTGAGGCCCCATTTCTTGACAACAGTTCCGTCACGCCGGATCAGGCGAATCTGGTTTTCTCCGTCGAAGAAACCGGACAGGAAAACAAGGGCCCCGTCAGCTTTCGCAGTGTTAATCGTGACGCCATCTCCTTGGTCACGGGTGGGCTGTAAATGCTGGGCCAAATCACCACTGTTATCACCGCTGATCGATTGCCTTAGCATGCCGTAGCCGACTTTGAGTTGGGGAATAGGAAAAATGTTATCACGAAAGGCAAATGCGCCAAAAAGAAAGGTGCCACCCAGAATGGAGACGGCGACGCATGCGATGAAAATACCCTTTGATAATTTTTCTGTAAGATCAGCATCATGATTTTGTCTCATGGTGCACTATTTTGAAGTTTACGATCTTCCTCGAAGGGGGCGGCGTTCTTGCTAATCATATTGCTTGTTCTCTGATTATTTGAAGCATGTTTGAGATGACTTGCTTCGTGAGGGCTGCCACAAAGATATTTGTGAGCTCAGTGGACGCTAGTCCAAAAACCAGCTTTATCCTGCAAAGGGATGATGTTTGGACATTACTACATCAGGCTTATGACTAGTCGCCACTGTAATATATCATGAACCAACCGTCCAATACTGTTTGATCTGAGGGTGAGTCGACTTGAGAACCGAAATTAGTCAGGGTAATAAATACACCGCCAGAATCGTTATTATCGCACTCCCATAATTCTTGGCCTCTATTCCACGTAAGGCTTTTTTGCAGCAGCGCCGTAAGTTGATTCCTTTGCCAAGACAGTGCCGAAGCGACACCCACTACCCCCCCTCGGAACTTTAACTACCACTGTAAACTGCGAAGTACGCTCAACAACTGTCAGAATTTGGCTATTTTACCAGCCCGCGATTAAATAGCCTTCCCAACGTCTGGTAGGGCATCACGATACTGCCTGAGTTCTGCAATTTTTGCATAGCGGGGGCAAAGTTATGGGGAAGAGGATGTCGTCCGCGGCAACAGGATTGTTGATCAGTGCTTTGCTCATTATCATGCCCGCGCATGCTTTGGAGTTACGCAGTGATAAAGACGCAGCAACGACCATTGAGCTATATACCTCTGAGGGTTGTAGCAGCTGTCCTAATGCTGATGCATGGTTGTCGTCTCTAAGCGATGATCCGGCAATATTTTCACGTATTATTCCCTTGGCTTTTCATGTCGACTATTGGAATCAATTAGGCTGGGTAGATCGTTTTTCGGCGTCAATTTTTTCCGAGCGGCAACGGCAACTGAGTCGTGCCGGTCTGGTGTCGCAGGTCTATACACCGGGTTTTTTGGTTAATAACAGGGAGTGGCGTGGCTGGTTTAACGGTGGCCAGAGTGTGACGGCAGAGCAATTGCCGCGTAGCAATAAGCAAGTGGGTGTGCTGGCTGCGCAGTGGCTAAAGAACGTGGATACCCTTGCTCTTAGTTTTACTCCTGCGGCGGATGACCATGGGGATTTGAAAGTACATATAGCGATTTTAGGTATGGGATTAGAGACCAAGGTACTTGATGGTGAAAATAGCGGTCGAGTGCTGCGGCATGATTTTGTGGTTTTATCACACCATCAGTATCCTTTTGGTTCAGACAAAGCGGGGAAAACGATAATTAAGCGCGTCGCCGGGCCAAAAATACCAGCTAAGGGTCAGAAAAAATCTGCCTTAGTTGTTTGGATTTCTAATGCTGAATCTCCAGCTATTTTGCAAGCTGCCGCAGCGTATTTATAGTGTTTCTATATTGGACTGTAGGGAGGTGCGGCGCTGTCGCGCTTTACTCTATACATTCCGTTGTCAGCTATTTTTAGTAAGGACTCGTAGTTATCGCCGTCCTTTGGATAAATGGCATACCCGATGCTGGCGCTTATTTTATATTGAGTATTTTCAATATTCATTGGCGCCGAAAGTGCCGCTGAATAAATGGCTATTTTCTGATTTATAACATTAATATCATCTAGGCCGAGTAATAAAATGCTAAATTCATCACCGCCAAGGCGGGCAACAACATCGTTGGCACGGGTGTGCTCCCGAAGGCATTTCGCAAACGCGATTAATACCAGATCGCCAAAGTGATGGCCGAGCTTATCATTAAGTTCTTTAAAACTATTTAGATCGAAAAAAAGCACGCTAAATGGCGTGCCAAGGAGTTTAGCATTAAAAATGGCGCGTTCGATTTTATTGATAAAGTGAAGTCTGTTGGCTATGCCGGTTAAGCTATCATGATGGGCAAGGTGCATATATTTATTGTGTTGTTCTTCAATCTGACTGTGCAATTCTCCCGCGGAGATGCCGTTGTAAATTGTAACGAGAACCACCAATACATTGGCGGTTAATAGTCCACCAAAGGTTGCTAATTGGAAGTCGTCGTCTTCGATAATATTCTGGGAATTGATTGCGTTTTGATCGGCAATAAATAGTAGCCCGGCAAGTGCACATAGTATTATCGTCCAGATTACGCCGGCAGCGCCTCTAATTCCCGTTATGGCGATGACTGGCAAAAGCATGGCACAGGGTATGGCTGGGGAATTTACACCTCCAGTTTGCAATACCACCGCGGCAAGGGCGAGGGTTAGTGTGCTGATAAACAAGTTTACGACGAGAGTTCGTCTGCCGGTCAATCGCATTAGTATTATTGCGGCGCTAACTCCGACAACGACAATAACTGAAAACAGAGAGTTTAATGCGTGATAGGGATCTGTTTCTGGAATGGCTACCTGATTATAGAGATTGATATAAATAATATATAGGTAGGCGCTCAGTAAAATGCTGACAATAAATTGATCGCGACTCTTTTGGTAACTCGATAATCCGGATTGCCGCGGTAGCAGAGGGTTAATTAACGCACGCTTAAGTAAAGTCCTTTTACCAGCCATGGTGATCCATTTTGTATCATCATCATTACTACGAAAGAGTTAGCGGTGATGGAAGTGCGGGGGCTATTATTCTTTTTAAGAGATACAATTTCGCATCGGTGTATATGTGTGAAATTAGATTCAAAGTGACACTATTATGGTCAACAGTCCACGTTTTCTTTGGTTTGTTGGTTTGCTGGCTCAATTAAGAGGTCGTGATGATAAAGAAAATCGTGTTTTTAAGCTTGATTGTAGTCCTAGTAATCGCCTTTTTTGCCCTAGGGTTTAATGAATATTTAAACCTTGAAGGGGTAAAACAATTACAACTCGATTTAGCGTCTTGGCGGACTGATGAGCCGCTGATATTGGCAATGGTGTTATTTGCGTCATATGTGCTGATCACCGCGCTGTCATTGCCGGGTGCCGCGGTCATGACCCTATTGGTAGGAGCCATATTCGGATTGGGATGGGGAACGGTGATAGCCTCTTTTGCATCAAGTATCGGTGCGACACTGGCCTTCTTGATGACCCGTTATGTGCTTAGAGACGCCGTGCAGAGGGGGTTTGGTGATCGCTTAAAAGCGATTAATGACGGAGTGGCGCGTGAGGGCAGCTTTTACCTCTTTAGTCTGAGGCTGGTACCGGTATTCCCCTTCTTTTTAATCAATATTTTGATGGCATTAACCCCGCTTAAACTTCGGCAGTTTTATTGGGTAAGTCAGCTCGGCATGTTGCCGGGTACCTTGGTGTTCGTTAACGCAGGCAGCCAACTTAGCGATTTAACTAGCCTGTCAGGAATATTGTCGCCCTCCTTGCTGTTTTCCTTTGTGTTACTGGGTATCTTCCCCTTGGTAGCGAAAAAGGTTTTGGGGTGGCTTAGCACTAGAAAAGAAAATGCCAAGTGGTCGCGGCCCAAGCACTTTGACCGCAATTTGATTGTTATTGGCGGCGGCGCGGCCGGCTTGGTCAGTTCTTATATTGCCGCTGCGGTTAAGGCCAAAGTCACCTTAGTTGAGGCCAATAAGATGGGGGGTGACTGCCTTAACTACGGCTGTGTGCCGAGTAAGGCCTTAATTAAAACGGCAAAGCTTGCGACGCAGCAGCGCCATGGAGAGAAATATGGCTTGGCGGCCTCTGAGCCGGTGATTGATTTTCGACGCATTATGGCGCGTGTTAATGATGTGATCTCCCGCATAGAGCCGCATGACAGTGTCGAGCGCTATACTGAGCTGGGCGTTGAGGTGTTGCAAGGCTACGCTCAATTCGTCGATCCCTGGACGGTCGATATTAGCTTGAATGACGGCGGTGTTCAGCGCCTAACATCACGCGCAATAATCATTGCAGCCGGTGCGGAGCCAGCGGTACCGCCACTGCCAGGGCTGGAAGAAGTGGGTTATTTAACCAGTGACACCCTGTGGGAGTCACTGGCTGAGAATGAAGCGCCGCCCAAGCGACTGCTAGTATTGGGCGGTGGTCCTATCGGTTGTGAATTAGCACAATGCTTTGCCCGGTTGGGGTCAAATGTCACCCAGCTAGAGATGTTGGCCCGGATTATGGTGCGCGATGACGAAGATGTTTCGGCGGCGGTGGCGCAGTCGCTCCGTGACGATGGCGTTAATATTCTCACCGGTATGCGCGCGATTCGGTGCGAGCGCGATGGCGAACAGAATCTTATGATCGTGGCGGACAAGTCTGGCGTGGAACAGATAATTGAATTCGATGCCCTGCTATGCGCGATTGGTCGCAAGCCACGTACTAAGGGCTATGGCTTGGAGAATCTGGGCATGGACGTGTCTAAGTTAAAAGGTAATGAGTACCTAGAGACAAGCTTTCCGCATATTTTGCTGGCGGGCGATGTTGTTGGACCGTATCAGTTTACTCATGTCGCAGCTCATCAAGCATGGTATGCGGCGGTAAATGGTTTATTTGGCAGCTTTAAAAAATTCAAAGTAGATTACACCCTAATACCAAGGGTGACCTATGTTGATCCAGAGGTGGCGAGTGTTGGGCTAAGTGAGTCGGAAGCAACTGATAAGAAAATTAGCTATGAAGTCACTCGCTATGGTATTGATGACCTTGACCGGGCTATCTGTGACAGCCAAGCCGAAGGCTTTATTAAGGTGCTTACCGTGCCGGGCAAAGATCGCATTTTAGGTGTGACCATTGTTGGCGCGCAGGCTGGCGAGTTACTGGCAGAATATGTGTTAGCAATGAAGCACGGCATTGGTTTGAAAAAAATACTAGCTACTATTCACAGCTACCCGAGTATGTCGGAAGCAAATAAATACGTTGCTGGCGAGTGGCAGAAAGCGCACGCCCCGCAGTGGATTATGAAATGGTTGCTGAAGTTTCATGCATGGCGAAGAGGTTAATATCTAAGTGAAATATCAAGTAATAAAGACATTGCGCGGTGTCTGTTACGGTGTATTGCTATTGTGTGTGGTCACGCCCTCAATAGCAGCCGAATTCTCCCACAGGGCGTGGGATAACTTGCTGCAAAAGAATGTGGTAATGATACAAGATGGGCAGGCGAGTCGCGTTGATTATGCAGCGATGAAAGATGACCGCAATATACTACAAGCCTATTTGGCCAGCTTGTCGGCAGTTGACGTTATGATTTTTGACTCTTGGTCTAAGGACCAGCAACTGGCACTTTTGATTAATGCCTATAACGCATGGACGATAGATCTGATTTTAACGCGTTACCCGGATTTGGAATCAATAAAAGATCTGGGGTCCTTCTTTAGCTCGCCTTGGAAAAAAGAATTTATTTCTTTTTTGGGTGAGACTAGGAGTCTAGACAATATTGAACATAAGCTGATTCGCGGTTCTGGCCGTTATAATGAACCTCGTATTCACTTTGCTGTAAATTGTGCCAGCATCGGTTGCCCAGCGTTGCTGAATAGCGCATACACCGCTGAAAAACTTGAGGTCCAGTTAGATCTTGTTACCCAAAACTTTCTAAGTGACCGCAGTCGCAATTATTTTTCAAATGGTGAGTTACATATATCGTCGATCTTTAAATGGTATAAAACAGATTTTGAGCAGGGCTGGGGTGGCGCAGATTCCCTATCTAGTTTCTTGGTCGCGTATCTAGATGTATTGGGTTTAAGTGGTCCGGGTCCCGGTATTGTTGTCAACGGCAAGTCTGCCGTGGCGCGTTTGGGCGACGGCAGTTTGGGCATCAGTTATACCGACTATGACTGGGATCTAAATGATGTTGGTAAATAGAAATCGATATTTACTTGCAATGATGGACGTTTAATTTGGAAATCCATGAGACTGGAAGTGGAAACCCTCCCGCATTGTCCGTCGTCATTCCGGTATTGAATGAGGCGCCCGGATTAGCGCTGCTGTGTTCGACTTTACGCAGCCAGCTAGCAGATACTGACCGCAGTATTGAGCTTATATTTGTTGATGGTGGGAGTACTGATGGCTCCGCAGATGTCATTGCGGCGCAGGGGTTTCCCTGCCTGCATAGTGGCCGTGGAAGAACAAAGCAAATGAACCTTGGCGCCGCGGCGGCAACAGCAAATTATTTATTATTTTTACATGCTGATAGTGAGCTGCCTGATGCGGCTCTGGATAGTGTCATTTCCGCGCTCGACACACAGCCCTGGGGACGGTTTGATGTCCGCATTGGAGGTGACGCTAAGATGTTTGCAGTTATTGCCTTTTTTATGAATTGGCGCTCCCGTCTAAGCGGTATTGCGACCGGTGATCAGGGGATATTTGTTCGCCGAAAGGCATTTGACGCGGTGGGTGGCTTTTTGGATCAGGCTTTGATGGAGGATATCGCCTTGTCGGCCGCGCTTCGAAAATTATCAGCCCCAGTGTGCTTGCGCTCTAAAATAACGACCTCAGGGCGGCGCTGGCAGCGTCGTGGTATATGGCGGACTATTTTATTAATGTGGCATTTACGCTTGATGTATTGGCTGGGTGCATCGCCGCAAAGCCTAGCGAAACGCTATGAATAGTTCAGAGCCAAGTCGCCCATTGCCAAAAGTTGGTATTCAGATTATTGCTAAAGCCCCGCTGGCTGGTTTGGCTAAAACTCGGTTGATACCAGCATTGGGTGCATATGGCGCCGCTAGCTTAGCAAAAAAGATGCTCACTAAAATACTTCAAGACTGTGCGAGTCTGTTGATAGATACACCGACTGAATACCGGTTTTCGGTTAACTTATGGATGACACCATCAGCGCAGTCGCCGGCCTGGCGGACAGTAGATATACCTGATGGTATTGGCTTGTGTGAGCAGCGTGGCGATGACCTGGGAGAACGCATGGGCAACGCCGCCGTGCAGGGTTTAGTAAATACTGATGCCGTGATCATTATTGGCAGTGACTGCCCAGAAATTAATGCCTCGGTATTGCGCTGGGCGGCAGCGGCGCTGCATGAGCACGATGCCTGCATGGTACCTTGTGCAGACGGCGGTTACGCCCTAATCGGTATGCGCAGCTATGAATCGCGCTTATTTACCAACATTCCTTGGAGCACAGATAAGGTCGCTGAGCTAACTCGGCGACGATTGCTGGAATGTGGAATGAGCTATATCGAATGTACAGCCGTTCATGACATTGATGAGTCCGCGGATCTGCAGTATTTGCCACCAGAGTGGCCGGAGTCAACGAGCGAGCAATCTCCCGTTTAAGTAAGGTTTAGGAATCAAAATGAATGCACAGGGTCGTTTAATTTCGCGTTTTATCGATGAGCTGTCACCGGGGACCTTGGAGTGGATTGGTCTGCGCCCAGCGCGTAAAGAGCCCATGGTTGCGGTGAGCCAAACTTTGGCGATTGCAGATCGCGGCTTGCGGGGTGATCGTCGTCTTGAGGGTAGCAAGGGGTCCGCCAGACAGGTGAGTATTATTAGTGTTGAGTTTATTCGCGCTATTGCCGAAAACGTCGGCGTTGAGCATATTCCTGTGGATATATTGAGAAGAAATTTATTAGTGTCGGGTATTAATCTCAATGCCCTGCGGCACCAGTATTTTAAAATTGGAGATGCGGTTTTTCAGGCTACAGCACAGTGTCACCCCTGTTCTCGCATGGAAGCCGCACTTGGGAAAGGCGGTTTAGTGGCAATGCTGGGTTATGGCGGCCTATGTGCCAAGATTTTAGAGTCGGGTGAAATTAAGTGCGGCGATCAGCTTGTATATTTGCCACCCAATAAATATCAAGAGCGCCAGCTAAGCTTGTACTAACATTGTCCCGGCTATTTACCGGCCGTGTCTACGCGGCGTATTTGGCGTGCGAAAAATGCCCATATCTCTGCAGGACCATTTATCTCTTTACTGCTGGCGCCTAGAATTCGCGGCGGTCTAAAGTATTCCTGAGGAATAGTGTGCCCGCCACCGACGATGGTATACAGAATCACCTCTGGGTGTTCGTCGTCGCGCCAAGCATAATATTTTGTCGCGGTGGAGTCATCGGCGCGATTGTTTAGGAAGTGTTTGGTTTCGCTGGGGGCGCCATGATGGCCAGCCTTATGTGCAAAGTGCTCTGCACTACTTATGGATGACAATACCCGGCCGCGGTTGCCGAGGCCGAATAAGGTCACTTGTCCGCCGTAATAAGGGTTTATTGGGTCTTCAGTGCCGTTCATGATGAGCACCGGAATGGCTTTACCTGTGTCTTTGCAGGCTAGGTTGTCGGCGGTGGGCAGGCTTGCGCTAATGGCGGCTATGCCGGCAACGGAATTGGGGTGTTCTAGGGCAAAGCGAAAACCTAAATGTCCCCCATTGGAATAACCGGCAATAAAAGTCTTGGCGGTGTCGCTGCCGTAGCGCTGATGGAATTCGCTTACTAGGGATGTAATAAATTTTATGTCATTGATGTTTTCTGCGCGCGCGGGATAATTTGCCTCGCCTCGGCAATCATTCCAGTTGTTCTTGTATCCACTAGGGTATACCACAATAAATTTGTGTTGCTCGGCGAGCTGTTCAAATTGGTAGGCAGTGGACTCGCGCAGGCCTTTTACGGTTTGCAAAGAGCCGTGTAGCATAAATACCAGCGCTGGATCTTTAGCTAGCTCAGTCGGTATATACGCTGTGTAGCTGCGGTCCCTAGCTTCGATGGTGATCGTGCCCTCACTTAGCTCCCCGCTCAGCTGGATTCGCGGCGGCGCTGGGCTATAGCCATAGTAGCTATATAGCAATGTACTAACAGCCGCGATACTAAGAACGGCGAGTAAACTAAAGCGAATGATGCGCACGGTGTACTTCTGTATTGGTGAGTATTATGTTCTTAGATATTATTTTTCTCATCTTCAAATTATAGTTTATTTTTGTATTTTATATAATGTTTATTCATTTTTGCTAATAGTAAAACACCATTGATATATCGCAGTTTCGGCGCAGCGAGCACCTCGGATAATTACTCAATGGCGCGAATATTGTTCCTTGTAGGTGTTTTTAGGGACGTTAGTTTTCTGTGCTGCCATGACGGCCGGAACCTTGCTCGAAGCGCTGTGCTCCCGACACGGTTTCGCCGCTGGAGAAGGTCTGCATTCCCAGCCGAAATTCATTGGCGATGGCCTCGGCTTCATTCATTCCCCATTGCTGATAGGTGCTGTGGCGGTCGCTGCGCAGGCATTGTTGAGGAAGCGCGGCAATCTGGAGTGCGAGTTTCTCTGCGCTATCGCGCAGCTGATCGCTAGCCACCACACGGTTTGCCAAGCCGATGGCAAGGGCTTCAGCGGCGTCTACAGCGCGACCGGTGAGAATCATATCCATTGCTCGACTCATGCCGATTAAACGCGGTAGTCGCACCGTGCCGCCGTCGATGAGCGGCACGCCGAAGCGTCGGCAGAATACGCCAAACACGGCGCGCTCGGTGGCAATTCGCATATCGCACCATAGTGCCAGCTCTAAGCCGCCGGCAACGCAATAACCGTCAACAGCGGCGATAACGGGTTTACTCAATTCCAGCCGACTTGGTCCCATGGGGGCGATGCCGTCGGTATTGAGAGGGTTTCGTCTGTCAAGGTCGTCACTGGCAACAGCTTTTAAATCAGCTCCGGCGCAAAAGTTGTGTTCTGCTCCGGTTAAGATGGCCACCGAAAGTTCGGCGTCGGTTTCAAAGGCCTTGAAGGCATCCGCCAAGGCCTTAGCTGTTTTTCCGTCTACCGCATTGCGGGCGGCCGGACGATTTATAGTGACCCAAAGTAGGGGCGGGCGGCGTTCAATAATGACTGTTTTTTCTTCTGACATAATATATACCGTATATCTTTTGGTGGCGGCTATTGGTATCTATTGTGGCACTTTTTTAGTGGCAATGTCTTAAGGTGGTATTCTATGCTTGCCTTTGCCGGTGGCGCTACAGCGCATGCGGTTAGCTTCCAGGCTGGAGGCAGTGACGGTTATTTTTAATGGGTATTATAAGCCGATTACAACAGATTTCCTTACGGATGCCAGTTGGTTTTAGCCGGTGTCGATGTGACTGAGAGGCGAGGACATGGCGAGACCTAGGGTTAGGGAAAAATTATTAGATGCGGCCTACCGCTTGTTGCAGAGTGACGGTATTTCCGCCCTGACCACTCGGCATATTGCGAGTTGCGCGGGCACCACAGAAGCGAGTGTGTTTAATAATTTTGGCGATAAGGCGGGATTATTGTATGCCCTGATTGGGGAGCGTCTGCCGGAAGTGCAAGCGGTAAAGGCGGCGATTGATGCAGATCTGCAAGCTGATATGAAAAGCTGGTTGCAGAGTGTCTATGAAGCTGCGGAGTTATTTTATATTGCAATTATTCCACTCACAGCGCCGCTTTGGGGGCGTAGTGAGGTGGCTAATAATGATGCCGCCAAACAGCATCCCCTGCACGGTTTACTTGCGGCTCGCTTTCTTGAGTTTCAGCATGAGGGCGTCCTTTGTCCTGAGTCTGACGCCGGGGTCTTGGCAACGATAGTTTTAGGTGCTTCTCTACATAATGGATTTAATCTTGTCGCACAGGATCGTGTTGCTTTAAACAGTAGAATAGGGGTTAGGTCAGGCCGCATAGTGGGGAGTCTACTACCGCTATTTACGACGTCCACTAAATAGTATTTGGTGCTAAACCGGGAGCAAAAAAAGCCGGCCCCACCTGAGTGGCGACCGGACGAGGAGGAGACTTACGATAAATCTGATAATCGGCGTTATGATGTGCTGGTTTAATGGCTAATAAGGACTTGCACCGTACCGTCTTCGGTGCGCACTTCGTAGCAATCTATAGAGACGCTGTCGTCTTCTAGGCACTGTCCTGCCGTAAGGCTAAAGTGTTGTTTGTAAATTGGTGACGCCACCGCGAGCGTGCCCTGTATGCTGCAAATAATGCCTCTGGAAAGCACATTGGCATTGCTAAAAGGGTCTTTATTAGCCAGGGCATAAACGGCGTCACCGACACGAAATATCGCTACTTGGGTTTGATCAATTAAGGCGGCAACACCGGTGTTTGGTATTATGTCATCGAGGCGGCAAACAGTTGTCCACGACATGGGGTAGTCCTCATATAAATGTAGTGTCGATCAGCCTTCAGTGTTTAGCTTATCGACGCCTTAGTTAGTGATCTTTAAGCGACGGCGATTAAATCGATGTCAGCAACTTTTTCGGCTTCGGTCGCGGGACGTATCTGGCCGCGCTCTTGAATAAACATAATTTCCTGGTCGCTTTTGTCAGTATTCACAAAGCTGCGGAACTGCTTTACCTTCTCCGGATTTTCAACGGTAGTTTTCCATTCGCATTGATAGGTGTTCACGACGTTTTCCATTTCGGCTTCAAGGTCGGAACAAAGGCCTAGTGAGTCGTCGATAATGACCTTGCGTAGATAGTCCAGGCCGCCCTCTAGGTTCTCCATCCACACTGAGGTGCGTTGGAGGCGGTCTGCGGTGCGAACATAGAACATCAAGAAGCGGTCGATATATTTCACCATGGTGTCGGTGTCGATATCTGAGGCAAATAAGTCTCCGTGGCGTGGCTTCATGCCACCATTGCCGCACAAATAGAGGTTCCAACCCTTTTCAGTGGCGATAATGCCAACATCTTTGCTCTGCGCTTCTGCGCATTCACGGGTACAACCCGATACCGCCATTTTAAGTTTGTGTGGCGATCGCAGGCCTTTATAGCGGTTTTCTAGGTCGATGGCTTGGCCCACACTGTCTTGTACGCCATAGCGGCACCAGGTTGAGCCCACGCAGGATTTAACCGTACGCAAAGACTTGCCGTAGGCTTGACCCGATTCAAAGCCAGCACTGATCAACTCTTCCCAAATAAGTGGAAGTTGGTCGAGGGTGGCGCCGAATAAATCAACGCGCTGGCCGCCAGTAATTTTGGTGTAGAGCCGGTATTTTTTAGCGACTTGGCCGACGGCGATTAAGCCGTCTGGGGTAACCTCACCGCCGGCCATGCGCGGCACCACGGAGTAGGTGCCGTTCTTTTGCATATTGGCTAGGTAGCGATCGTTAGTGTCTTGCAGGCTGGCGTGTTTGGGCTCCAGAATATAGTCGTTCCAACATGAGGCAAGAATAGATGCACCGGTGGGCTTACAAATTTCACAACCGTGGCCTGTGCCGTGTTTTTCTAAAAGCTCATCGAAGGATTTAATTTCGCCGACTCTAACCAGATGGTAGATTTCCTGGCGGGTGTATGGGAAATGCTCGCAGAGATCGGTGTTGACCTCGACACCCATTTTGGTGAGTTCAGCATTGAGTACCTGTCCCACTAGTGCGGTGCAGCCACCGCAGGTAGTCGCGGCCTTGGTGCCCGCTTTCAGATCACCCACCGTCATAGCGCCGCCTTGCACTGCGGCGCAAAGATCACCCTTGCTGACGTTATTGCAGGAGCAAATCTGGGCGACATCAGGTAGGGCGTCCACGCCAAGACCAAGTCCAGCGCTGCCGTCCAAACTTGGCAGGATCATGCTTTCCGGTTGTTCGGGTAGAGTGATTTTATTCAGTGCGAACTGTAGCAGCGTGCCGTAGTCATTGGCTTCACCAATCAACACCGCGCCCAGCAGGTGCTGGCCGTCTTGGCTAACCACAATTTTTTTGTAAACTTCGGCTTTTTCGTCAATAAAAGTATAGCACTTGGCGCCCGGCGTGCTGGCGTGGGCGTCACCGATAGACGCGACATCAACGCCCATTAGCTTGAGTTTAGTACTCATATCGGCGCCGGTGAAGCTGGTTTCTTGAATACCGCCTAAGACATGGTCCACTGCCGTCCGGGCCATGTCCCAGCCGGGCGCGATAAGGCCATAAATACGTCCACCCCACAGTGCGCATTCACCAATGGCGTATATCGCCGGGTCAGATGTTTGGCAATAGTCATTAATCACGATACCACCGCGCGGGCCAACTTCGAGTTCACTTTGGCGGGCAAGTGCATCTTGTGGACGAATACCGGCAGAGAATACCAATATATCCGTTTCCAGCTCGGCGCCATCGGCAAATTGTAATTTGTGAACGCAGTCTTCACCGTCAACGATGTGTTGGGTATTTTTTTGGGTGTGTACTGACACGCCGAGATCTTCGATCTTACGCCGCAGCAGAGCGCCGCCGCCCTCGTCAACTTGAACGGCCATGAGGCGAGGGGCAAATTCGATGACGTGGGTTTTTAAGCCCAGGTCCTTTATCGCCTTTGCCGCCTCTAAGCCGAGTAGGCCGCCGCCGACAACGGCGCCGACTTTGGCATTCGCAGCGGCGGAGGTAATAGCTTCCAAGTCTTCGATGGTGCGGTATACAAAACAATTTTTGCGGTCGTGGCCAGGCACCGGCGGCACGAATGGGAACGAGCCGGTGGATAAGATAAGTTTGTCGTAGTTATATTGTTGATCTTTATCGGTGCTGACACATTTCGCGGCACGATCAATTTCAATGACTTTTTCACTACTAAAAACGGTGATGCCGTTGTTGGCGTAAAAACCTTCTGAGACCATATTTAAAGAAGCGGCTTCACGGGTTTCAAACCACGCGGTGAGATGAACTCGGTCGTAAGCGTGACGGGGTTCTTCACCAATGACGGTAATGTCGAATCGATCTGACTGACCGCTCTCGACAAGCGATTCAATAAATTGATGGCCAACCGGGCCGTTACCAACAATGAGTAGGCGTTGTTTGTTAGTCATTTTCACATCCTTAAATATTTGCGCGGGTATTGGGCTTGCGTGTGCGGTTTTGCGCGCCTTTAAACTATCTGTAGGGGTAAGAGCAAAAGCTATGCCACTGCATAAGTGCATATTTAAGTAATTGATATAAAACGATTAAATTATATTTTATGTCCTTTAAAAGCTAATTTTGTAGCAAAATTAGCTCGCAGTCTGATGCTTGATGGGGCGTGAGGCTCTAAGTTGGTGCGGCGTTAAGCAGGTTTGGGTGATTACTTTGTGCTCTAGATTGGTGCGTAAATGTGGGACGGGACGTTTTTAAAAAATTTAAATTATTAATAAACAATAGCTTAAGAAAGGGGCGGGCTAGTAGGTAGTGCTTTGGCATAGTGATTGCTGACCTTAGCTCAGATTCCGTAATATCCCTATTGGAGCTGGTCATGTCTTCCTCAACCCTTAATGTGCTTGATCTCAAGCAAGATAAAATTCGCCTACTGCATCTTAGTTGGTTTGCTTTCTTTCTTACTTTCTTGGTTTGGTTTAGCTTTGCGCCGATGCTGTCGTCCATTCAAGAGGCCTTTGATCTGAGTAGCCAGCAGGTTAAAGCCTTGATGATTTTGAATGTCGCCTTGACGATCCCGGCGCGAGTGGTGGTGGGTATGTTGGTGGATCGCTTCGGTCCGCGCGTTGTCTTTAGCGCCTTACTTATTATTGGCGGCGTGGTGTGTGTGGCATTCGCGACGGCTGATAGCTACGAAATGATCGCGTTGCTGCGCTTTTTAATGGGCTTTATTGGTGCTGGCTTTGTTATCGGTATCCGTTTGGTGGGCGAGTGGTTCCCCGCGCGCCAAGTTGGCTTGGCGGAAGGCGTATATGGCGGCTGGGGTAACTTTGGTTCCGCCGCAGGTGCAATGACCTTGCCGACCCTAGCACTCTACTACGGTGGTGATGACGGCTGGCGCTACGCGATCGGAACGACCGGCATTTTGGCATTCCTTTATGGTTTTTTCTTTTACTGGCGCGCCCGTAATACTCCTAAGGGTGCTACCTATTTTAAGCCAAAAAAGTCCGGTGGATTGGTGGTGAGTAGTAAGCGCGATTTAGTTTTTTATATTGCGATGTGTATACCTATGTACCTCGCTTTAGCCGTATTGACGTGGAAATTATCGCCGGCGAATTTAGGTTTGTTGAGCGAATTCGCTTGTGTGGCCTTATACCTAGTGTTGGTGGTCTTGTTTGTAGTGCAAGTTAGCCAGATCTTAAGAGTGAATAGTGATGTCCTGAATAACGTCCCTATTCCCCCTATGCAGCAATACAAGTTTAAGCAAGTGGCTATTCTTAATGTCGCTTACTTTGTGACCTTTGGCTCTGAATTGGCGGTGGTCTCGATGTTGCCGCTGTTCTTTATGGAGACCTTTACACTGAGCGCGGTACAGGCTGGCATGTTGGCATCGGGCTTTGCTTTTATGAACTTGGTTGCTCGTCCCGGCGGCGGCTATTTATCCGATCGATTTGGTCGCCGTAAATCCCTGTCAATTTTGGTTTCTGGTCTGACCTTGGGCTATATGGTCTTAAGTCAGATTGACGCTGCGTGGCCGATTTGGCTGGCGGTGGTGGCTACCATGTGCTGTTCATTCTTTGTGCAGGCTGGCGAAGGTGCAGTATTTGCTATTGTGCCGCTTGTTAAGCGCAGCATGACAGGTCAAATTGCCGGCATGACTGGGGCCTATGGCAATGTTGGCGCGGTTATTTTCCTAACGGTGCTGTCCTTCGTTAGTAATGGCGACTTCTTCTTAGTGATTGCAGCCTGCGCGGCAGTCGTGTTTGTAGCGGTGCAGTATATGGAAGAGCCTGCGGGCCATACCGCCGAGGTGAATGAAGACGGCAGTGTTGCGCTGATTGAAGTAAGCTAGGGTTAGTAACAGCATCCTTTCTGGAGCATGCCCAATGCACTTTGACGGTGGTTTGAAATTATCGATAGCTCAGCACAGCAGTGCTGGGCAAAAACCGGTTAACGAAGATAGCTTAGGCATTCGCGTGCCAGAAAATGATCAAATCACCACCAAAGGTGCAGTGGCTATTATTGCGGACGGTGTCTCCGCTGCAGAGGCGGGAAAGGAGGCGGCAGAAACGTGTGTGACCGGATTTTTAAGTGATTACTTTTCAACGCCAGATTCATGGTCGGTAAAGCGGTCTGCTCAGCAAGTTCTGACGGCCCTTAATCGTTGGTTGTACGGTCAGGGTCAGCATTATATACAGGCTGAGAAAGGTTATGTTTCCACCCTCAGTATCGCTATTTTTAAATCCCAGACCGCGCATATATTCCATGTTGGTGACAGTCGGGTATACCGTTTAAGAGAGGGTATTCTCGAGCAGCTCACCCGCGACCACGCCATGCCAGTTGGCCGTGGTAAGTCTTATCTTACCCGCGCTATGGGTCTCGATGTTAACCTTGATGTCGACTACCGCGCCGCAGACGTCGCGGTTGGTGATGTCTTCGTTTTGAGCACCGATGGTATTCACGATGTGCTCAGTAGTAGTCGCATGCAGGCTTTAATAGCCGCGCATGGTGACGAGCTCGATGTCGCAGGGCAGTGTTTAATTGATGAAGCATTGGCGGCCGGCAGTGATGATAATTTGAGCTGCCAGTTGTTGCGGATTGATGCTTTGCCATTGGCCGATGCTGGCGACGTATATCGTAAGCTTACAGTGCTGCCATTTCCACCACCGCTAAGCGTGGGCGTAGTGGTCGATGGCTTGCTAGTCGAAGCTGAAATCCACGCTAGCCCGCGTAGCCAGCTCTACAAAGTGTTTGATCAGCTCGCAGATCGGCGTTACGTAATGAAGACACCCTCTCCAAATTTCAATGATGATCCTGCGTATATAGAGCGCTTTATATTAGAAAGTTGGATCGGGCGGCGAATTCAAAGTGATTACGTGATCGAGGTGATTGAGCCGCCAAAAACGCCAAGTTATTTATATTATTTGTCAGACTACTCGCCCGGATCAACGCTGGGGGAGTGGATGCAAAAACACCCAAAGCCAGCGACCCAGGCGATGCTAGATATTATTCTGCCGGTTGCCAAAGGCCTGCAAGCTATGCATCGACGAGATACTTTTCATCAAGATATCAAACCAGATAATATTTTAGTCGGCGATGATGGCTCAGTGAAAATAATCGATTTTGGTTCCTGTTACGTGGCTGGTCTCGCCGAGATAGCTGTACCTATCGAGCGCGACAAAGTCTTGGGAACGGCGCAGTATTCTGCCCCAGAGCATATTCTAGGTCGGCGGCCGAGCGGTCGAGCCGATCAGTTCTCATTGGCGGTGATTGTTTTTGAAATGCTGACTGGACAGCTGCCTTATCAGGGCCGGCTGCAAAACTGCGCGACGACGATTGCGTTTTCGCGCTTGAAGTATGTCTCCGCATGCGCTTACAACGCCCACGTACCGCTATGGCTGGATGCCTCGTTGGCGCGCGCCCTAAGTATCAGTCCGGAGCTGCGTTACAGCGACGTGTCTGAGTTTGTATACGATTTGGCGAATCCCAATCCGGACTTTATGAGAGACACCTTTCAGCCCCTGCTGATCCGAAACCCCCTGCGTACCTGGCAAGGGATCTCTCTGTTCTTATTCGCGTGTTTGCTGTGGAGCTTGCTGCGTTAAGTTGTAATTTATTGCAGTTTTGATTCGCTCTTAAAATAAAAAAAGTATGAAGTTTCCTTGAGTATCCATCCTTTAATCTACGAATAATTTTATATTAAATACTATCGGCCTATTAAAGCTATTATTCCTCGTGTGTTCGTTCGGTGCCTTTTCGCTCTAAAAACGTGCGCGACTGTTATTTGGTGGCGAGATATTTTGGTGCGTCATGAGTTTCAGGGTTTTCATTATTTTTAACTTGTTGAAATATAATAATTTTTAATAATTTTTAATATTTTTTCATTTTTTATGTTTTTGGCTTCGTATTTGCAGAAGCAATATGAGAATGCGGTTCGTTCAGGATTTTTTACAATTCCACTTAATGAAAAAACGGCAAGACCTTATTTTTCGGAGATATTATTTTGAATATTATTAACTTGCCAAGCGCGGCTATTGTTATCGCTACGGCTTTTTTTTCTCAGAATTCTTTTGCGGCAGAATCACTTGGTCAAGCTTTTGCCAAAGGTGAGGTGCATTTAAACTTACGTTTGCGCTACGAGTCAGTGACTGAAGATGCGCGTGTTGGAGAGAATAACGGTAGTGCGTTAACTCTTAAGACCCGTTTGAATTTTAAAACAGATGGGTATCAGGGGTTTTCTGGTTTTATTGAAATGGACGACGTGAGCAATTTTGCGGGTAGTTCAAATGATGGTGTTAATGGCAACGTGTCTGAGCCATTAATTGCGGACCCCGTCGGCACCGAAGTTAATCAGGTCTTTTTGGCGTATAAAAATTGGGATACTGAATTCAAATACGGTCGCCAGCGTTTAGTCATAGATAATCATCGATTTGTTGGTCATGTTGGTTGGCGCCAAAATGAACAAACATATGATGCGTTTACCATTGCGAATAGTAGTATAGAAAATTTGAAACTGACTTACGCGCATATTTCAAATGTGAATCGTATTTTCGGCGAAGCTAGTGCCGTCGGTGATACTGAAATGGACTCACATATACTTAATGCAAATTATACCTTCGCTGCGGGCAGTTTGACTGCGTTCGCCTATCTGCTAGAAACAGATGATAATTTTGCCGGCTTTAAGCGTATGGATACCGATACCTATGGCCTGCGTTGGCAGGGCAAGACAGGTATTTTTGCTTACAACCTTGAGTACGCTACTCAGAAAGGTGCTGGCGATAATCCCGCAGATTATACTGCTGATTACATGCTGGCAGAGACCAATATAAAGTTATCGCCTGTCGCTATTGGTTTTGGTTATGAAGCCTTAAGCGCAGATGATGACGGCTTTTTTATTACGCCCTTGGCGACACTGTTCAAATTTCAAGGTTGGACAGATAACTTTCTTAACAAAGGTCTGGGTAATATCAGTGAGGGTATAACCGACGTGTATATGACGCTGTCGGGCATTGCTTACGGATTGAATTGGCAGCTGGCCTACCACGACTTTAGTTCTGATCAAGATAGCACCACTGGCGGTAGTGATCTTGGTACTGAGATCGGCGGTTTTGTTGGAAAAGGCTGGGGGCACTATTCGGCAGAGCTACGCTACGCAAGCTACAGTGCGGGCGACACGGAGTCATTTAACGGTGGAAGCTTGACGCTAGTTGATGCTCAGAAAGTGTGGTTAACCTTTAACATTAATTTTTAAGTGTCGCAGAGCATCTGAAGCTCATCTCGCTAGCATATCGCCGACGTGACGATGAAGAATTATTAATCAATTTATTGATTTGGTACTTAAAAGCGGAGTTATTTTGCTGTTCCATTTTATGGTTGAATAGCAATCGAACTCCGTAACGCGCAACTGTTAAGAGCTAAAAGACTTCGCCTCCCGTAGGTCCGCCCAGCAGTGGTATTACGGCGGAGTTTGTAATATCAAGTAGCATTGGCATCTGGCCGCCAAGCTGCAGTGCTTCGCCATCACTTGTTAGTTCGTCGATCAGCGGAATTACTACGTCCAAGGCCTGTACTGGAAATGGTAAAACAGTGTTCAGAGTTGTATTTAGGGTGTCGCTGACTTGAGCTGCGATGCCACCAATAAGCTCATTGTCACCTATCAGACCGTTTACCACTGGGAGTACAGTCTGGCTGGCAATGCCGGTTATCTGAGGAAGAAGGCCCCCCAGTAGCCCAGCAGATTGAGCTTGAGAATGTGCATGGCTTGCCACAGATAACGCAGTACTTAGTAGTATGATCTTTAAATGTTTCATTACAGCTCCTGAAATAAGCGTATGTCTAAACGAGCAGGTGTTATTATCCGCGGTAGATAAGTTTTATGTCGGCAATATAAAAATGTACTGTCAGCAGGAGATTTTGTAGGTGAAATAATATCTTTATCCCGATTTTGCTTCAATGTTCAGGCTTGCGTTCTGAGATGCAGTGCTCATTAGTCGGCGTCTTTTTTAAAGGAAAGCATGCTTGCTAATGAAAATGTCCACGCCTATTGACGCCCTAGGGCATGGGTAGCGCAAGCGGCTAAACATTGTTAATTGGGCTTACGTCCTACCATGTAAAGTTCGTGCCCGCTTTATACGCTTGGTTGAGCCGCCGACTTCGGGCTATTCGATGCTCGTCTATAAATCTTTGGTCTCTAAACCTGGCCGTCCGTCCTGACTGATCTGTTAGCGTAGAGCTGGCGCGATAGCGGTGATACCATGCCACACAGAATTTTCTGTGTGGCGTTTTCATTTATGCATCTCCATATTTTGGGTATTTGCGGTACGTTTATGGGCGGCTTGGCGATTCTCGCGCGGGAATTGGGGCATACCGTGACTGGCTCCGATGCCAACGTGTATCCGCCGATGAGCGCGCAGCTGGAATCTCAGGGGATTACTTTGATGGAAGGCTATGACCCCAGCCATTTAACTCCCGAGCCAGATCTTGTGATTGTCGGCAATGCGATGTCTCGTGGTAATCCTGCGGTCGAGCATGTTTTGAATCGCGGTATTCCCTACACGTCTGGCCCGCAGTGGCTCAGTGACCATGTGTTGCAAAGTCGTTGGGTGTTAGCTTGCGCTGGGACCCACGGCAAAACGACCACCAGCAGCATGTTGGCCTGGGTTTTGGAAGACTGCGGCTATCAGCCGGGGTTTTTGATTGGCGGTGTGCCCGATGATTTTGGCTTGTCCGCGCGGCTGGGTGGAAGTGACTTTTTTGTTATTGAGGCCGATGAGTACGACAGCGCTTTTTTTGATAAGCGCTCTAAGTTCGTTCATTACCGCCCTTACACTGCTATTTTAAATAATCTTGAATTTGATCACGCCGATATTTTTGATGATTTGGCTGCCATTCAGCGACAGTTCCACCATTTGGTGCGGACCGTGCCGGCAATTGGCCGCATTATCGTGCCCGCCGCAGAGGCTGCTCTAGATAAAGTACTTGAAATGGGGTGCTGGAGCGAAGTTGAGCGCTTTAGTAGTCATCGCGATCAGCTCGCGGAATGGCAGGCTGAAGTGCAGAGCGATGATTTCTCGAGTTTTGGGGTGTTTTATCGCGGGGTATTGCAGGGCGCTGTGACGTGGTCGCACACCGGCGCGCACAATGTGAATAATGCGCTAGCGGCGCTTGCTGCCGCGCATCATATTGGTGTTCAGCCAAAAGACGGTATTGCTGCGCTGTGTCAGTTTCGCGGTGTGAAGCGGCGGATGGAGTTATTAGGCACCATTGCAGGCATTGCTGTTTACGATGATTTTGCGCATCACCCCACAGCCATAGCAACCACCTTAGAGGGATTGCGGGGCAGGGTGAGTAGCGGCCGAATTGTGGCGTTGATTGAACCGCGGTCTAATACTATGCGTATGGGTGTCTACAAAGATCGTTTGGCGCCGGCTACCGCCTGCGCAGATGAAGTAATTTGGTACCAGCCTCCGGGTTTGGATTGGTCTTTGGATTCGGTGATTGCCGAGAGTTCAAGCCCCGCCCGTTTAAGTACCGATCTTGATGGCACTGTGCGCGAATTGCTTGGTTCGCTAAAAACTGGTGATCATTTGGTCATTATGAGTAACGGCGGATTTGGGGGTGTGCACCAAAGGCTGTTGAGTGCTTTGCGAGCGCGTTGGGAGAGTAGTTAATGAAGTCAGTAACTTTGGCAATGACGGGTGCGTCAGGTGCCCAATACGGTTTGCGGTTGTTGGAGTGTTTGCTTGGCGCCGGTTGTGAGGTGCATTTTATGATCTCAAAAGCGGCCTTGTTAGTTGTTGCAACCGAGACCGATCAACCTTTGCCTGGGCGCCCGAGTATTTTATCTAAACACTTGTGTGAGCGATTTTCTTGCGCGCCAGATCAGCTTAAAGTTCATGGTCCAGAAGATTGGATGGCGCCAGTGGCCTCGGGTAGTGGCGCGCCCTCGTCGATGGTGGTGTGTCCTGCCAGTACTGGGACACTGTCTGCTATTGCCTGTGGCGCAAGTAATAATTTAATTGAACGCGCCGCCGATGTTGCACTCAAAGAACGTCGTCAGTTGATACTCGTGCCCAGGGAAATGCCGCTATCGGCGATTCATTTGCAGCATATGCTCAGTTTAGCGCAAATGGGCGCGACCATTATGCCTGCGTCACCAGGATTCTATCGGCAGCCTGAAAGTGTGGCTGATCTAATTGATTTTGTTGTCGCGCGTATTCTCGATCATCTTGGTGTAGCGCAAACCTTGCTGCCACGTTGGGGTGAAGAATCTTGATTTTTTAGGCCACCCCGGTGGTCATTCAGAATAAAACCAGTACCGGAAATAAAAATATTCCGGCATAAATGATTTATTGAGGATTTGGCATGTCTGCGGCGTTATTTTCACTGTATCAACGCATCGTTTTAAAAAATGCTTTTTGGGTGATGGTGCTGCTTCTGGTTGGTGTCGGTTGGCTGGCAACGTTTATTCCTACCATGAAACTAGACGCCTCCGCTGACGCTCTGGTTTTAGAGGGTGATACCTCGCTTGAATACTATCGTGAAATTAGTAAGCGCTACGGTGCGGAAGATTTCTTGCTAGTGACCTATCAGCCCAAGAATGATCTGTTCGCTCCCGAGCAATTGAAAACCCTCGGTGAATTACGCCGGCGCATGGCAGAACTGCCAAATGTGTCATCCGTAAATTCCATTTTAGATGTGCCCTTATTGCAAAGCCCGCGGGTGTCTTTAAGCCAGGTAACGAGCGGCGATATACCGACCTTGCGAACGCCGGGCATCGATATCGAGCTGGTGAAGCGAGAGCTGGCAACTAGTCCAATTTATAAATCTTTGTTAACCAGTGCTGATGGTCGCACGACGGCACTTCAGGTTAATTTGCAGCGTGATGAGCGTTATTTTGCGTTGCTTGACGAGCGCGATTTACTGCGAGCAAAAGCTGACGAAAACACCTTAACAGATGCCGAGCACACCGTACTTGCTACGCTGGAAACAACCTTTGCAGATTACACTGGCGTGGTTCATGAGCGACAGGCAGAACTGGTTGCGCAGGCCCGGGTTATTGTCAACGACTACCGCGGCGATGCAACTGTCTTTCTTGGCGGCGTACCGATGATTGCCGTGGATATGATTGCCTTTGTGAAAAGCGATTTACGGGTGTTTGGCAGCGGTATTCTGCTGTTCATCGTGGTGTTGTTAGTGGCTATTTTCCGCAGTTGGCGCTGGATGCTGCTGCCGCTGTCAACCTGCGTACTGACGGTAGTGTTTATGCTGGGCCTACTCAGCTTTTTAGATTGGCGTTTGACGGTTATCTCTGCAAATTTTGTCGCATTGCTGCTCATTATTACTCTGTCGATAACCATGCATTTGGTGGTGCGCTTTCGAGAGTATGCGGCGGCCCAACCCGATGCAGATCAGTTTACCTTGGTCTCAGAAACCGTCGGGATTATGTTGCGGCCCTGTATTTACACCTCTTTGACGACTTTGGTGGCGTTTGCCTCCTTGGTAGTGAGCGGAATCCGGCCGGTTATTGATTTTGGCTGGATGATGACAATGGGCGTACTGGCAGCTCTGACGATGACCTTTATCGTGTTGCCATGCGTACTGATGCTGTTAAAGCCCCGTGTTGAGACTGAAGGTGGTAGTGATTCGGCTACGTTTACCCGCTATTTTGCGGCGGCGACTGAGCATTATGGCAAGACGATATTACTAGTATCAGCGGGCTTGTTATTGCTGAGCGTGTGGGGAATTACCCAGCTAAAAGTAGAGAATCGTTTTATTGATTATTTTCATGACACCACTGAAATTTATCAGGGCATGGAGACTATTGATTCGGAATTGGGCGGTACCATTCCGCTGGATATTATTTTAGATCTCCCCAAAAAGCAGCCGGTGGCGGCTAAAGATGCGGCTTTTGAAAATGATTTCGCCAATGATTTCAGTGATGATTTTGGTGACGACTTTGGTGGCGACAGCGGCGCCCCGCAGAGTGAGTGGTTTACGGTTGCGGGCATGAAGCGTGTGCAGTCAGTGCATGATTATGTCGATAGCCTGCCCGAAACGGGAAAAGTGCTGTCTTTGGCGACGTTCTATGATGTGATGAAAATTGTGATGGGTAACGTCGATGATTTGCAGCTGGCACTGGCGCAGCGTTCGCTACCAGAGTCAATTACTTCTATTTTGGTGGATCCGTATTGGTCGGCAGAGGTCGACCAAGTGCGGATCAGCGTGCGGGTGAAGGAAACTAGCCGTGAGCTGCATCGCCAGCAGTTATTGACGGATATTCGGGCCCACTTAATTGACGACTTGGGTTTTGAACCCGAGCAAATTCATCTCACCGGTATGTTGGTGCTCTACAACAATATGTTGCAAAGCCTGTTTTCTTCGCAAATTATGACTTTGAGCGCGGTGTTTGTTGCGATACTCGCGATGTTTGTGCTGCTGTTTCGCTCCTTAAGTTTGGCATTTATTGCGCTAACGCCAAACTTATTAGCAGCCGGTGCGGTATTGGGTGGCATGGGCTTGGTGGGGATTCCCCTGGATATGATGACTATCACTATCGCGGCTATTACGGTGGGTATTGGTGTTGATGACACCATTCACTATGTTCACCGCTTTAAGCAAGAGTTTGCGCTGGATCGCAATTATCTGGCGGCCATGTATCGCAGCCATGCCAGTATTGGTAAGGCGATGTACTACACCTCAATTATTATAGTATTTGGGTTTTCAATTTTGTCGCTGTCTAATTTTACGCCGAGTATTTATTTTGGTTTACTAACGGGGCTTGCGATGATTGCGGCTTTATTGGGCGCAATGCTGTTGTTACCAAAGCTCATTTTAGTAATTAAACCACTAGGGCCGGAAGCGGGAGCGAAGAGCTAATGGCAGATATTGCCGCTAACACGAGTGCCGAGCTACCGTTGTTCCCATTGCGAACGGTGCTATTCCCCGGTGGTCGTATGGGCTTGCGGATTTTTGAGCGTCGCTACTTGGATTTGGTGCGCGATACCCTGCGCGCCGAGGCTAGCTTTGGCATAGTTTGGATGCCAGAGGGCGGCGGGGAAGTCCTGTCACCGGGTGAGCGGCCTAGCAGTTTGGCGCTAATAGGCACTGAGGCGCATATTGCTGACTGGGATCAATTGCCTGATGGCCTTTTAGGAGTGGTTGTGGAGGGTCGTCGCCGTTTTAAAATCAACCATGCCCGCCAGTCAGCAGGTGGTTTGTATACGGCAGATATTGATTGGCTGCAAGAGCAAGCGGATCAGCCGCTGCCGCAGCGCAGTGAAGAATTGAGTGATTTGCTTCGCCAGCTTGGCGAGCACCCCCATGTGCAGCGTTTAGGTATGGCAGTCGATGTCGACGAGGCTGGTGCCTTGGCTAATCGGCTTGCCCAGCTTTTGCCTTTGCCGGAAGAACAGTCCTATCAAATTTTGAGTATTGATGACCCGCTGCGGCGTTTAGACGCACTTCATGAGGTTCTTGACGGTCTCGCTAGCGAGACTTAATGCCCTCGGTAGAGATTGTCGATAGTGAGACCATTTCCAATCCGTTATACTATTGCTCTTTTTTATCTTCAGCGACAATACCGTGCTGGGATGTGTCGTCTTTCCGTGTAGTAGATCGACACGACATCAGTGAATAATCCGCTGCGTCTCGCGACGTGCGGTGTGGAGACGACGGAATCGATGGATATTAAGCAGTATATGAATCAGCTGGGGCGACAAGCTCGGCAGGCATCGCGAGTAGTCGCCGCCGCAGACAGTGGTGTCAAAAATCGCGCCTTGCTGGCGATGGCGGCTTCAGTTGATTTGCATCGCGACGCCATACTGGCAGCCAATGCCAAAGATCTCGCCGCGGGTGAGGCCAATGGTTTAGACGCGGCATTAATGGATAGACTGGCTTTAGATGCCAAGGGCATCGACGGTATTATTGAAGCGCTAGGTCAAGTGGCTGCGCTGGCAGATCCGGTTGGCGCTATCAGCGACATGAATTACCGGCCCAGTGGTATTCAAGTGGGTAAAATGCGGGTACCTCTCGGTGTTATTGGCATTATTTATGAGTCGCGGCCCAATGTGACCTTAGAGGCGGCTAGTCTGTGCTTGAAGTCGGGGAACGCGGCTATTTTGCGCGGTGGCTCCGAGGCGATTCATTCCAATCAGGCTTTGGCCGTCTGTATTCGTGAAGGCTTAAAGGCGGCGGGTTTGCCTGAAACCGCTGTGCAAGTGCTGGAAACTACCGACAGAGCGGCGGTGGGCGAGTTGATCACCATGCCAGAATTTGTCGATGTGGTGGTTCCCCGGGGTGGCAAGGGTCTTATCGAGCGCATTGCCCGTGATGCCACTGTTACGGTGATAAAGCACTTAGATGGCATATGCCATGTCTATATTGATGATGCCGCCGACGCTGATAAGGCCTTTGCCATTGCCTTAAACGCCAAAACCCATCGCTATGGCACCTGCAATACCATGGAGACCCTGCTTATCGCGGAGAGTCGCGCTGAGGAATTGCTACCTAGAATTGCTGACGCCATGATTGAGAAAGGGGTGGAGTTGCGCGGCTGCCCGCGTACTCGGCAGATCTTGGTGGGCGTCACTGATGCCACCGATGATGATTGGGCAACCGAATACCTCGCGCCAATTTTATCGATTCGAGTGGTGGCTGGATTAGAGCAGGCGATGGACCATATTGCTCAGTACAGCTCGGGGCACACCGAATCTATTGTTACTGAGAGCTACACAAGCGGTCGCCGGTTTTTGCGTGAGGTAGATTCTAGTTCAGTGATGATAAATGCCTCGACTCGGTTTGCCGATGGCTTTGAATATGGCCTCGGCGCTGAGATTGGTATCTCGACCGATAAAATTCACGCCCGTGGCCCAGTGGGATTAGAAGGTCTGACCTCACAGAAATATATTGTGTTGGGCGACGGTCATATCCGGGTCTAAATGACGGACTTGTCGAAGCAAACCTCAGGAGTAAACGGCGCGGGTGGATCAGTGGCCATTTTTGGTGGCACCTTTGACCCTGTCCACAATGGTCATTTACGGTCGGCAATAGAGATAAAAGAGGCGCTCAGTGTCGATGAACTGAGGTTGATGCCAAGTCATCGCCCACCCTTGCGTGGTGAGCCCGGTGCTGAAAGTGGCCAGCGCTTAGCCATGGTCAGCGCTGCTATAACTGGTGAATCTGGTTTGTATGCAGATGGTCGTGAATTACTGCGAGATGGGCCGTCCTATACGGTCGACACGCTTCGGGATTTGCGTGCTGAGCTGGGCGCGGCGGTATCACTCACGGTGGTTATGGGTAGTGATGCTTTTAACCAATTACATCGCTGGCAAGATTGGCGGTTGCTGTTTGATTTGGCTAATGTGCTGTTATTGCATCGCGCTGATTATCCCTTAGCGGCCGATGCCACAGTGACGGAATTTGCTGAGGCGCGACGTCTTGCCAAGGCCAGTGCGTTAACGGCGGTAAGCGCCGGTGGTTTTTTTGAGTTAGGTTTGATTCAGTTGCCTATATCGGCAACGGATATTAGACAGCGGCTGGCCTCCGGCAGGTCGATTCGTTACCTTGTTCCCGACGTTGTCGCGGACTATATCGCTGAACACGGTTTATATACACAGTGAAAGACATAGGAATTCCTGTTTGATGGATGCTGAACAATTAAAGAAGCTTGTTACGGACTCGCTGGAAGAAGTAAAAGGCCGCGATATTGTGGCCCTAGATGTGCGCGGAATAAGTGGCATAACTGACTTTATGGTGGTGTGCAGTGGCACCTCTAATCGCCATGTTAAGTCGCTGGCGAACAATGTCTGGGTGGAAGTAAAGAAGCGCGGTATTGTGCCATTGGGAATCGAAGGCGAAAATGCCGGCGACTGGGTTCTGGTAGATTTTGGTGATGTGGTAGTGCATGTGATGCTGCCAGAAGCGCGTTTATTTTATGATCTTGAGCGTCTATGGCAGGTACCTGTGCCAGGAAGCGATGAGAGTTAGCCTTATTTGTATCGGCACTAAAATGCCGGCGTGGGTTGAAGAGGGCGTGGCGGAGTATCGCAAGCGCCTTCCGGCGGAAATTAATTTCGAGATTAAAGAACTTTCCCTGCCTAAGCGGGGCAAGAATACCGATATTCGCCGTGCCATTGCCCAGGAGGGCGATGCGATGATCGCGGCGATTCCAGCTGACGATAGAGTGATTGCCTTAGATGTCTTAGGTAAAGCGGTAAGCACTGAGGGCTTGGCTGAAGCTCTGCGGAGCTGGCAGATGGACGGCGACAATATCAGTATTTTGGTTGGCGGCCCAGACGGACTAAGCGCCTCATGTTTGGCGCTGGCTAAGCAAAAGTGGTCTCTGTCGGCGATGACTTTGCCGCATCCCTTGGTGAGGGTGTTATTCGCTGAGCAGCTTTACCGCGCTTGGACCATTCTCAATAACCACCCCTATCATCGCTGATGGCTGAGTAATATGACCCGACGCCAGCAGCTCAAAAATACCCTTTATGAACGTCGCGTTTATCGTTACCGGGTCACCATATCAATCTTGATACTCATGACCATGACGATGATCGTGATAGGGCGCTATTCTCAGTTACAGATTTCTGATTACGAGATTTATAAAACTCAGTCCGATCGCAATCGCATTCAGCTATTGCCGATTGTGCCTAAGCGCGGGCTGATCTTTGATCGCAATGGCCTGCTGCTCGCCGAGAATATTCCTAGTTACACGCTAACTGTGGTGAAGGAGCGCTTGAAATCGTTGGATGATACTTTGGCGATCATCAATGAAATTATCCCCTTAACTGATGACGATATTGAACAGTTTCGCAAGCGTCTAAGTCGCCGCCGACCCTATGAAGCCGTGCCTTTGAAGTTTCGGGTTAGTGAGGAAGATATTGGTAAGTTGGCGGTAAATCGGCACCGCGTGCCGGGGGTGGAAATTGATGCGCAGCTGGTGCGTCATTATCCCCAAGGTGAGTTATTTGCACATATGCTGGGCTATGTTGGGCGCATTAATGAGCGCGAGCTAGATGTGATTGATCCGGTAAATTACAGCGGTACTCATCACATTGGCAAAATTGGTCTTGAAAAATATTACGAGGAGTTACTGCACGGCACGGTGGGTTATCAAAACGTAGAAAGTAACGCTCACGGCCGTATTTTAAGGGTATTAGAAAGGCATGATCCTTTGCCTGGCAGTGATATTACCTTAAACGTAGATGCCTATGTGCAGCGTGTTGCCTATGAGGCATTGCAAGGGCGGCGCGGCGCTATTGTTGCGATGGAACCTCATACCGGCGCGATTATCGCCATGGTGAGTGCACCGAGCTATGACACTAACTTGTTTGTGAATGGGATCAGTTCGCTTGATTATAAGGGTTTGCAAAATGATCCGAATCTACCTTTGTTTAATCGTGCGTTGCAAGGACAGTACCCGCCTGCTTCGACGATAAAGCCAATTTGGGGGCTGGCAGGTTTACATTACGGTGTGATTAAGCCGTCAACCCGTATCCCTGACCCGGGTTGGTTTAGTTTGCCAGACGACAGTCGCCGGTATCGTGATTGGAAGCGCACTGGCCACGGGGCCTGGGTAGATTTAGAGCAGGCAGTGGTGGAATCTTGCGATGTGTATTTTTATGAACTTGCTTATAGGCTCGGTATCGACCGTTTACATAGTTTTGCTACGCGGTTTGGTCTTGGCGACCCAACGGGGATCGACAATACTAATGAGCGTTCGGGCTTGATGCCATCGCGGGCGTGGAAGCAGAAAAGTCGAGGTAGCCACTGGTACCCTGGCGAAACTATTAACGTCGGCATTGGGCAGGGATTTATGTTGACGACCCCCCTGCAGTTGGCGGTCGCGACTTCAGTTATTGCCTCGCGAGGCGACCTGTATGCGCCTCGCTTGTTGTCTTCGGTCGGTGACGAGCCGGTTGTGGCGCCGCTCATGGGTCAGATGGAAGATGTCTCTGATGCACACTGGGATAGTATTACCCGTTCAATGGAGCAGGTAATATATGGCGAGCGTGGCACGGGTCGAGGTTTGAAGGCGGGCTTAGCTTATCGTCTTGCCGGGAAAAGCGGTACTGCGCAAGTGGTAGGTATTGCTGCCGGTGAAGAGTATGACTCAAGTAGTTTGCGTGAGCGGAACCGGGATCACGCCCTGTTCATTGCCTTTGCGCCGGCCAACGATCCAAAAATCGCCGTGGCCGTGGTATTTGAAAATGGCGAACATGGCGGCAGCGTCGCCGGTCCGGCAGCACGCAAGGTGATTGACGCCTATCTATTGGGCGATCCATCGCTAGGTCTAGGTACTGCATCTAATAGCAAGGGGCAGCTTATTGATACCGAAGCCGGAGTTGATGCCAGTGAATAACTCTGATTTTTTAAGGCAAATGCCGGGTAGTAACCGCAGCATAAGCAGCCACCGCAGTATCAGCCAACGGCTGCGCATTGATATACCGCTCTTGATTTTATTACTTATTTTAAGCGGTGTTGGTCTGGTGGTGCTGTATAGCGCCAGTGATGGCAGCATGACCGCGGTATTACGACAGGGCCGGTTTCTGTCTATCGGTTTTGTCGTCATGTTCTTGGTTGCTCAACTTCATCCCGAGCAGCTGCAGCGTTGGGCGCCATTTGCGTACATCGGGGTATTAATGCTGCTGTTGGCAGTCGGTTTTGTTGGTGTGGGTGCCAAGGGCGCCCAGCGTTGGCTGGAGATAGGCGGTTTTCGTTTTCAGCCATCAGAGCTGGCCAAGTTAGTCTTGCCGATGGCGGTGGCCTGGTATCTTTCAACCCATTCACTGCCTCCAGGTATCCGCCATACCATGATCAGCTTACTGCTGATATCCATACCCACGGCGATGATTGTGATGCAGCCCGATTTAGGGACCTCAATACTGATCGCCGCCTCGGGTATTTTTGTGTTGTTTTTGGCGGGCATCAGTTGGACCTTTATCGCCTCCTGCCTCGGGCTATCCGCGCTGATGGCTTATCCCATGTGGGAGTTTGTCCTCCATGATTATCAGCGCCAGCGTATCCTTACATTATTGAACCCGGAACTCGATAAATTAGGTGCTGGCTGGAATATTATTCAGTCGAAAACGGCGATCGGATCCGGCGGCTTTGAGGGTAAGGGTTGGATGTTGGGAACCCAGTCGCATTTGGATTTTTTGCCGGAAAGCCACACTGATTTTATCATTGCAGTTTTGGCTGAAGAATTCGGCCTTAGAGGGGTATTGCTGTTATTGTTGCTTTACGGTTTGATTATTAGTCGGGGCCTGTGGATTGCATCGCAAGCAAAAAATTGCTTCGGTCGACTCTTGGGCGGGAGTATTATTCTTACTTTCTTTGTCTATGTATTTGTAAACATGGGCATGGTGTCAGGTTTATTACCGGTGGTGGGTGTTCCCCTGCCACTAGTTAGCCAAGGCGGAACCTCATTAGTCACTTTGTTGGTGGGATTTGGGGTTTTGATGGGTATCTGCGCCGATGAGCGTTTGGTGCAGCAATAATGATAGGACGCGACGTGAAAACACAAAACAAGCACAGACATATGTTTAAAAAAATATTCAGCGCTGCAGTGGCAGCGCTGCTCATTACCAGCGCTGCGCAGGCTGACTATAGCAGCCATCCTGGCGCGGCGGCTTTCGTTAAAACAATGGTTGAAGAGCATAATTTTGACCGCGATTGGGTGTTGGCAATTTTAAAGCAGTCGGAAGCTAAGCAATCGATATTGGATGCCATGTCACGGCCTGCAGAGTCTGTGATGACGTGGGAGCGTTACCGGAAGATCTTTATTCAAGATTCTCGGGTTACTCAGGGTGTGGAGTTTTGGAAGGAGCATCTCGAAGAGTTGACTCGAGCTGAAAAACAATTCGGCGTTCCCGCGTCTATGATTGTCGGTATTATTGGCGTTGAGACCCGTTATGGCCGCAATAAAGGCAGTTTTCGGGTAGTCGATGCCTTGGCGACTTTAGGCTTTGATTTTCCGCGCCGCAGTAGTTTTTTTCTGGGTCAGCTAGAAGAATATATGTTGATGGTGCGTGAACAGGGTATTGAGCCATTTAGTTTAAAAGGTTCTTATGCTGGTGCAATGGGTTATGGCCAATTTATCCCCAGTAGCTACCGTGCCTATGCTGTCGATTTTGATGGCGACGGTAAGGTCGATATCGTAAATAGTTCGGTTGATGCTGTCGGCAGTGTGGCTAATTACTTTAAACGCCACGGCTGGCGTTTAAATGAACCTGTCGTGAGCTCGGCGGTGGTCAAAGATGGTGTTGATGAGAGCTTTTTTAATGCCGGGCTTAAGCCTGAGAAAACCATTGCAGAGTTAAGAGCTGCGGGCATTACTGGCGATCGCGCTTTGGCGCCTGAGCGAAAAGCGACGGCGATGAAGTTAGATGGCGACAAAGGCGACGAGTACTGGATAGGCTTGCAGAATTTTTATGTGATTACCCGCTATAACCACAGCTCAATGTACGCGATGGCGGCCTACCAGCTAAGCGAATTGATTGCTGATGAAATGGCTAAGGTAACCGCACCTTGAAATATGGTGTTGTTGCTATATCGGCGTTATTGCTAGCGGTTGGCTGCGCGCCCCTGCCATCGAGCAAACAAGGAGATACTGGGTCTGCTGACACGGAGAGCCGTGGTGCCCCTGTGGGCCAAGGTAAGTCGCGATATCAATTTGAGCAAGATGGTGCGCCACCGCAGACTTTGGATCCAAATATGATTGCGGATGCTCAGCCGCGGCATGAAGTGCTGCGAGTGGCTGGAAATATTAGTCCCTACATGGTCAATGGCAAAGAGTATCGCCTAGTCGATCAGCATCGAGGCTTTAAAGAGCGGGGTATTGCCTCGTGGTATGGCACCAAGTTTCATGGTCACGCAACGTCTAACGGCGAAATTTATAGCCTCTATGAGATGACTGCAGCCCACCGCACGCTGCCGATTCCAGTCTATGTCAAAGTGACAAATTTGGATAATGCCCGAACGGCTATTGTGAGGGTAAATGATCGCGGCCCGTTTCACTCTGATCGTATCATTGACCTTTCATATGCGGCAGCGGTGAAGCTTGGTTATGCGAAACGGGGAACGGCGCGGGTAGAAATTGAAGTCATTGATACGGACAATACCCATGCGGCATCTCGTGAGGCGGCACGTTACTATTTACAGATAGCGGCTTTCTCGCAACTGACTTCTGCAAATGCTTTGCAGCAGAAGTTGAGCGAAGGTTTGGCTTTTCCCGTCGTGATTGCCAGTAGCAGTGATCGAGGGTCGGCGATGCATCGCGTCAGAGTGGGGCCCTTTGTAGATTATTATTCAGCGCAGGCTGCGAAAAAAGTATTACAACAACAATGGTCCGGTGAATCCCATTTAGTGGTTGAAGCCGGTGACTCATCAAGTTAACGAGAACAGAAAAGGGTCTTATGTTTAAGCAAGTGTTTGCAGTCTTCGCGGCGACGGTCGTTTTATCCTCGAGCGTCGTTGCGCAGCCAGATTTGGTTCCTGCTGCGCCAAGTATCGCGGCATCGGCTTATTTTTTGATGGACGCCAATAGCGGCGAGGTGTTGATTGAACACAATGCCGACGAGCGTATGCAACCGGCCAGTTTAACCAAGTTGATGACTAGCTATGTGCTGTCCTACGAGCTAGAACGTGGTCAAGTCAGTAACGATGATATGGTCACCATTAGTAAGAATGCGTGGGCACAGAACCCGATATTCAACGGTTCATCACTAATGTGGATTGAGGTAGGTAAGCAGGTATCCCTTGGTGATTTACACAAAGGCGTGGTGATTTCCTCTGGCAACGATTCCAGTGTTGCGGTCGCAGAGCATCTTGCCGGCAGTGAAGAAGCGTTTGCTGGCATGATGAACCAGCACGCAGCGATGCTTGGGATGACCAATAGCCATTTCGCTAACTCTCATGGTTTACCACATTTAGATCACTACATCTCGGTGCGAGATTTGGCGACGCTGGCCAATGCAATCATTGCTTACAAAAATGAGTATGTACTTTATAGCGAGCGCGATTTTATTTTTAATAATATTCGGCAAAGTAACCGCAATGGTCTGTTGTGGAGTGATCCGAGCGTGGATGGCTTAAAAACCGGCCATACCGTCGACGCGGGATATTGTTTGGTTACGTCTGCTAAGCGCGAAGGGATGCGTTTGATTTCTGTGGTCATGGGCACCAGCAGTGCTAAGGCTCGCGAGCGTGAAACCCAAAAACTACTATCGTACGGCTTCCGCTATTTTGAAACCCACCAGCTTTACGCGGGTGGCACGGAGTTAACACGCTCTAAAGTATGGAAGGGCGATAGCGACGAAGTGAATTTGGGTGTGCAGAAAGACGTCTTTATTACTATTCCTCGTGGTAAGAGCGACGCGCTTAACGCTCAGCTAAATGTTGATGAGGTATTGATTGCGCCGATTACAGCAGACCAAGAGTATGGCGAGTTAGTTGTCAGTTTGGCGGGCGCAGAAAGACTGCGGGTGCCGCTGGTAGCTTTACAGGCTGTTGAGGAAGGCGGCATTTTAAAGCGTCTTTGGGACAGCATTGTGTTGTTCTTTGTTAATCTGATTTCTTGATCACTTGATAATGCGCGGGGGTAATCTCGCGCGAGCAGTATTATGAATAAATTTACTATGACCGAATCCCGCGGAGCCGAGACTGGCAATCCAACGCTGGAATTTCCCTGTCAATATCCAATAAAAGTCATTGGTGTTGCTGGCGAGGGTTTGCGCCAGAGAGTGATTGATATTATGCGCGCCAATGCGGGGGATATTGATGAGTCGCAGATAACTGAGCGCGAAAGTAGTGAGGGTCGGTTTTTATCGGTGACGGTGGTGATTACCGCGACGGGTAAGCCGCAGCTCGATACAATATTCGCCGAATTGAAAGCAACCGGCATTGTAAAGATGGTTCTTTAAATGAGCAGGCCAGATACCCTTTGGGTGCGTAAACTTGGCCGCCAACCCTATGAGCCGGTATGGCGCGCAATGCAGCACTATACCGATATTCGCGATGTTAATAGCCCTGACGAGTTGTGGTTTTTGGAACATGACGCGGTATTTACTCAGGGTCAAGCTGGAAAGCCGGAGCACATATTGATGCCGGGGGATATTCCGGTTGTGCAAGTTGATCGCGGCGGTCAGGTGACCTACCACGGGCCTGGTCAGTTGGTAGGCTATGTTTTGATAGACTTGCGACGTTTGAGTATTGGTATTCGCGACCTTGTAACGGCGATAGAAAGCAGTATTGTGGCTGTGTTGGCGAGCGTGAGCATAGCCTCGCACCCGCGTTCCGACGCGCCCGGCGTCTATGTTGAAAGCGGCGCCAAAATAGCGCAATTGGGTTTGCGGGTGCGGCGCGGCAGTACTTTCCACGGTCTGAGTTTGAATATTGATATGGATCTCAGCGTGTTTCAGCGCATCAATCCCTGTGGCCATCAGGGCATGAAGGTGACTGATATTCGCCGTCAAAGCGCGGCGGAGCCGCAGTCGCAGAATGAACTTGCCGATAGGCTTGGCGCAGAGTTGACTAACCTATTAGGCTATTTACACTGTCGGGAAGTGAGCGAACACTGCTTGCCTGACGCATCGGGGGTTTTATGAGATCAGAAACTGACAGCGCCGTAGGCTTGGTATCGAAGGTCGCAGCTAAAAAAGTGGTTCAGGGTGAGAAATTGCGTGGCGCGGAAAAAGTAGCACGCATTCCGATTAAAGTGATTCCGACGATTGAATTGCCTACTAAGCCGTCTTGGATACGGGTCAAAATGTCGACCGGTCCTGAGGTGAGCCGGATTAAACGTATCCTTCGCAAACATAAACTGGCTTCGGTATGCGAAGAAGCCGCCTGTCCAAATTTGGGCGAGTGTTTTAGCGCGGGTACCGCCACCTTCATGATTATGGGCGAAATTTGTACCCGTCGCTGTCCCTTTTGCGATGTCGCTCACGGTCGTCCCAATGCCTTAGCAGAGAGCGAGCCGCGTGAGCTGGCAGAAGCTATTGCCGAAATGAAATTAAAATATGTGGTGGTGACATCGGTAGATCGCGATGATCTGCGCGACGGTGGCGCCCAGCATTTTGCCGACTGCATACGTGAAACCCGCGCACTCAGTCCTGAGGTTCGGATTGAAATTTTGGTCCCGGATTTTCGTGGCCGAATGGATGTTGCGCTAGATATTTTAGAGAAAGAAGCGCCTGACGTGTTTAATCACAATCTTGAATCGGTACCGAGTCTGTATAAAAAAATACGCCCTGGCTCGGATTACCAGTGGTCCTTAGATTTACTTAAAAAATACAAAGAGCGGCGTCCTGATGTATTGACCAAATCTGGTCTGATGTTGGGTTTGGGCGAAACCGCGGAAGAGCTGATCCAAGTGATGAAAGATATGCGAGCCCATGATATCGACATGATTACCATGGGTCAGTATTTGCAGCCTAGCCGTGATCATTTGGCGGTCGAGCGCTTTGTGACACCGCAAGAGTTCGACGAGTTTGGTCGAATTGCCACCGAACTTGGTTTTAAAAGTGTTGCCAGCGGTCCGCTGGTTCGCTCTTCTTACCATGCTGACAAACAAGTGGACTTTAGCTTGTTAAAATCGATGTGAGTGATAGTAATGCGCTTGATCGGCTTTGGCTTGCAGGCGCCAACATCTCTCCTAGAAATTTCTTATTGCTTTTGATGTTTGGTCTATTGAGTCTGCCTAGCGTTGCTAGGCATGCAATTTTCGGCCACGTGACTTGCCCAATATATTTTGTGAGGTCGTATGTCTGAACAATCTTTAGCGCCTCTCTTCGTTATCAGTGGAGCCTCTCAAGGCATTGGTGCCGCCATTGCCGTGTGTTTTGCAAACGCAGGTTTTCCGCTGCGCTTAGCCTTGGTGGCGAGAAATAAGACCGCACTGGACCAAGTGGCGGGCAATTGCGGCGCTGCGGTTGAGGCGCGGTGCTACGCAGTTGACGTTAGCGATGAGCAGCAAGTAAACGATTTTTCAGTGGCATTGCAGCGCGATATGGGCGACGTTGCGGTGTTGATTAATAACGCCGGTAGTTGGCACGGCGCGGCTGTTCAGGACATGACAGCAACAGATTTCGACCGCGTGATGGCAGTGAATTTACGCAGCACCTTTCTCTTGAGTCGAATGGTATTGCCAAGCATGTTGGCGCGGCAGTCGGGGGATATTTTTAATATGTCATCAACTGCTGGCCTTGAAGGTTATGCTGGCGTCTCAGCCTATTGTGCGGCCAAACATGCGGTGAGCGGGTTTACCAAAGCACTGCGCGAAGAAGTGCGAGGCAAAGGTATTCGCGTTTCCTGTATTTCTCCGGGGCCGACTTACTCGCCATCGTGGCAGGCATCTGGTGTTGCTAAAGAGCAATTAATGCCCTCTGAAGATGTGGCCCGCGCCTTTTTGGATATCTATCGTATGGACCGCAATGTGGTGGTGGAAGATATTGTCTTGCGGCCCCAAGCGGGACATATCACCAGTTAGCAAGAGTTCCCGCGTTTTACGGTTCTAACATCGCCTCATGTTTCATTGCCGAGGCCTTTTCAGCGCCTAGGTATCTTTCAATGACGTAGTGCACTGCGTATAGCAGTGGCGTCAGTAATATTGCCATTAGAAACTTATAAATATAATTTACCACGCCAATGGCCAGTACCAGCTGTAGGCTCCAGTCGGCACCAATGTAAAAGGCAATAAACAACACCACAAAGCTATCAATGAATTGGCTGATTAGGGTAGAGCCGGTCGCCCGAAGCCATATCCGGCCCTCTCCGGTGATTTTCTTTATACGCTGAAAGACGGTGATATCAATAATTTGGCCAATGAGGAAAGCAATCAAGGAGCCGATGATAATCCAGAGGCCTTGGCCAAAAACTAATTTAAAGGCGGCGTTGTAATCACCAACTTGGCTGCGCAGCGCGGCTTGCTCCTCTAAAGGCAGGCTTGAATTGATGTGAGATTGGGGCCAGAAGTCAGCTGGGGTGAGGTGTATGCCAATAAAGACCATAGCGAAGGCATATATGATGAGCCCAGAGGTTAAATACGAGAGTAAGCGAACCCCGCGTTTGCCGTAGTATTCATTAATTAAATCGGTCAGTACAAATACAAAGGGCCACAGTAAGACCCCTGTTGTCAAATTAAAGGCCAGCCCGTCTATACCGAATGCCTTGAAGTTTAGTGGGGGAATACCAAGGCTATGTTCTAGCGAGAAAATTTTAACGCCAATTAATTCTGCGAGTATGGCATTGGCAACAAAAAAGCCTCCGAGCACAATAAAAAGTCTGGTGGCTTTATCACTAAGTACACTTTTTAGCACCGATATCTCCTAGATTCAGTAACGATAATTTCCGGTCTGCCGCGGTGCTATTGTCATATGGCGCTTTAAATAAAGCGCATAGACAGATCGATGGCTCGGGCATGTTTTGTCAGTGCGCCAATTGAAATAAAATCGACACCGGTTTCTGCGATCGCCGCTAATGTTTGGGTACTAACATTGCCGGAGGCTTCCAGCTTAGCGCGGCCTGAAGTGATGGCTACACCTTCACGCATATCGTCGAGACTAAAATTGTCGAGCATAATAATGTCAGCGTCGCTATTCAGTGCAATCTCTAGCTCAGTGAGACTCTCTACTTCAACTTCGACGGGTTTTAGTGGCGCAATATCCCTAGCGGCAGCAATTGCTGCGCCGATACCACCGCAGGCTGCAATGTGATTCTCCTTAATTAGAAAGGCGTCGTATAAGCCAATTCTGTGATTGTGACAGCCCCCGCAGCTTACCGCGTATTTTTGTGCTGTGCGCAATCCCGGTATGGTTTTTCGAGTATCCAACAACCTTACTTTGGTGTGAGAGACCAAATCTGAGTATTGCTTGCAGAGTGTGGCCGTACCTGACAGTAATTGCAGGAAATTTAAGGCGGTGCGTTCGCCGGTCAACAGAGAGCGCGCCGGGCCGTTTAACTCAAATAAAATGCTGTTGGCGGCAACATGGTCACCGTCCGCGATATGCCAGGTAATTGTGACCGAGTTATCAATCTGTTGAAAAACTTCATTGACCCAATTAACGCCGCAAATAACGGCGGCTTCGCGTGTAATAATACTTGCGGTCGCGGTCTGGTTGGCGGGGATAAGTTGGGCTGTAATGTCACCGCTACCGATATCCTCTGCAAGCGCGAAACGCACGGTCTCAGTAATGTCGCTCTGCAAAGCATCTGAAAATTGCATGGTATTTTTCCAAACCGATGGATTAATAAAACGGGCTGCCGTGTATTCTATCAGCACAAGCTTAAATGTGCGCCATTTGTGTTAGCTTGGCGGGTATCATAAGTAGTTGTAACAATGGCGGTGGAAAGACCTTTTAACGTATAACCATACCTCAGTTGGCACTTTCTATAGTCTGCGACGACTTATGCGTGAAGGTGTTGATAACCTTAGGTTTTACTCTTGTAATTTCATTTGAAAGAATAGCTTTTTATGACTGACCTCACGTCCAAGGTAGTGAAATTAAACGCTCGACGAGAATCGACTGTTGCTGCCGTCTCATTGCCCGATGCGTTGGCGGCAATACGTGATAAGGCTTGTGGTTTTTTACAAGGTCGCATGACGGTATTCCTTGATGAAGTTGATGACCGCTTGTTCGAGCTGGCTGACGATGCGAGTAATGCTCGCGAGCAGCACCTTTATTTTGATGCTATGCGTGAGATTAGAATTAATCGCGAGAGCATTGAAAAGGGTTTTTCCGAGGCGTTTATCACAGCTTTTGTCGCTATGGCGTCGGATAACTATGTGACGTCGTCTGTGGAGCGAGGTCAAGCCAAACTTAAATTATTGGAGTCAGAGGCACTTGAAGAGCTGATTGCACTTGAAGGCATGGCAAATAAAGCGGAGCGCCGGTTTCTCCACGAAGTTTGGATTTTATGTACCGCCTGGCAGCAGGTTGTTAGTGGCCCATTGCTTGCTGCAAAAGAATTACCGATGGGGCCTGCAAAGATTGCCTCCGCCTTAGGTGCAGTATGTCAATCACTAGATATTGATATTAAAGCTAAGCTAATTATTTTTAAGATTTTTGATGCAAAAGTGATTGCAAGCTTTGGGGAGCTATACCAGCAGCTGGTTCCGGTGCTGGCTGCTCAAGGTTTACCGCTGGAAACGCTTGAGAAAAAATCGGTGAGTTCTGCGCCTAGATCAAAGGATCATAGTGCTGAGTTATCAGCAGAACAGGAGCCGCAGATTGCGTCGCCGCAAAATTCACAGTCAGCGGAATTGGTCACGCATTTGTTTGATGCGATAGATACTTTGCTAGGAAAGGTTGGCGAGGCTGGTGGGTCGAAGACGTCGATGTCTAAGCCATCGTTCATGGTAGCGTTGCAGGAAATGCAACACGAGCAATTCGATCAATTCACTGTAAAAACCTCATCGGACGGTTCAGCGCAAACCGACTTTGATGTTATGGCGCAAAACTTAGTAGCGCGCTTGCAGCAGGTGAACTTGGTTGCTAATACCGATGTGTCCGCACTTTCTCGTCAGCGTGATCAAGATACCATTAATTTCGTCGGCGCCCTGTTTCAATTTATTCTGGATGGTGATGCTTTAGCCGAGTCGCTGAAGGGACTTATTGCCCGCTTGCAGATTCCGGTCTTAAAAATGGCAATGCTAGATAAGGGCCTTTTTAGTCATGATGAGCATCCGGCGCGCAAATTACTTAGTGCCCTAGTTAGCGCGGGTATTGGTTGGTCGCCTGTGGCTGCTGCAGAGCGGGATCCGCTGTATAAGAAAACCGAAGAAGTTGTGATGTGTATCTTGCGTGACTTTGGTGTAGATACTCAGGTCTTTGCCGACGCCTGCGATAACTTTTTATCCTTTAATGAGAAAGCCAAGCTGCGAGCGGAGTTGGTTGCGCGTAGAACGGTAGATGCCGAAGATGGCAAGGCGGCGGCTGAAAATGCGCGTATGCATATTGCAGCTATTTTAGAGCGAAAATTGGGTGGTGTTGATTGCCCGCCGGTGGTAACTAAAATATTGCAGCTGGGCTGGAGCAAGGTCTTATTTCTAAGTTATATCCAGCATGGTAAAGATAGCGAACGCTTTAACGACGATGCCGGTTTGATTGAGCGCTTACTTTGGAGCGTCATGCCCTCTGATGATGTGGGTCATCGAAACGAACTGATATCCACCTTGCCAGTGTTGGTTGAAACCTTGCGCTTGGGGTTTACACGCGTTTCATTAAATTCCTTCGAAACTGATCGCTGGTTTGAGCAGCTGGAGCGGCTGCATCTCGCCAAGCTCAGTCGGAAAGGTGGTCCTTCGCGGGATTCGCGCAAGGCGTCGCCGCGAGCTGCCGGGTTTGAAAGCCAAGATACTGCCGCGCCTGAGAGCGACTCCAGTTTTGATGAAACAGATTTGGCTAATTTGGATGCGTCGCTGGCTGAAACCCTCGATGGCGATGACGCGTGGCCTGCCTCCAAGGCCCATTCTGTGCCATTAGTGTCGCAGCTAGATGTCGAAAAAGCAGAGGAAAGTCATCAGCAAACGACTAACGAGCTGGCCAACCGGATACAAACCTTGCGGGTGGGTAATTGGGTTGATTTTCGTCAGGACGATGGGCGTATTCTACGCTGTCGTTTAGCTGCCGTTATCAATGGCATTGGTAAATATATTTTTGTAAACCGCTCGGGGATTAAGGTCGCCGAGCTTAACCTCAATGAGCTAGAAGCGGCGCTTGTCGATCAATCCATAGCGCTCATTGATGATGATCGACTGTTTGATCGCGCATTGGAATCGGTAATTAGTAATTTGCGTGACATGAAAGACAAGCCTCTTAAATAAGCTTCCCGGTATTGAAAATCCATAGCAAATAAGCAGTGCAGCCGCGTTAACACGCGGCAAGCCTTTATCGATGCCGATAGACTGGTCCGAGAAAGGTCTGATTTAACAGGGCCCACCTGCATCGACCCATATTTTTAAAGCTTCTTCGAAGGCCTGCTGGCCAAGGGGCGGGGTAGTGCGATTACTGCCCGGCGTCCAGCCCCACAACACTAATTCGTCTTTGGTCATATGCTCGAATAAGTCCTCAAGGCTGCGATTGCCGTTTTTGCTGGTATCTTTAAGTGCCTGACAAAGTCCGGTTTCGTCCAGCCCCTCCCAGCCCATGCTTAACGGTGCTAAAGCCCAGTGGGGTGCGCCTGGGACTGCATCTTCTGCCACGTTTTCGTCTTGATGACAGGCGGAGCACTGCAGCGTTGGCGCACCATGGTTGTCAGCGCCCCTAACAACTAATTGATCATGTCGGCGGCGTTCATCACCCTGTCGTGGAAAGTCAGTGACAGTATGGCAATTCATGCACCTTGGGTGGCTTAAAACCTCGTAAAGCGGCTCGAATAATGTGGATTGTGCGAGTGCATTACCATTTGCTAGAGCCGCGGCAATGAAAACGGTTAGTGCTATCAGCCCGCGAGCGGTAGATGCAAAATTTAGTGTCATAGCCAACTCCCTGATTAGGCGATTATAAAATTACTGCGGGTGAGTGGCAGCTCGCGAATACGCTCACCAATGGCGCCATAAATGGCATTGGCAAGGGCGGGGCCTACGCAGGGAACGCCCAGTTCGCCCACGCCACCCGGTGGCATAGCGCTGTTGACTATCACGGTTTCAATAATAGGTGTTTGATGCATGCGCAGCACCGGATAGTCATCAAAATTACTTTGTTTAACGACACCGTCTTCCAGCAGTATTTCGCCGAATAAAATACTTGATAGCGCAAAAATAATTGCCGACTCAACTTGCGCTATGACTAAATCCGGGTTTATCGCAGTACCGCAATCTACCGCGCTAACGACGCGATGGACGGTAAGTTCTCGATTTGCCGAAACAGACACTTCAACGACCTGCGCAACAAAGCTCTTCCAGTGCCCCATCACGGCAATACCCTGACTGATACCGGCGGCGCTATAACCCCAGCCCGCTGCCTCGGCGACGGCATCTAGCACCGCGCGGTGGCGTGGTTTCTCAGAGAGTAAATCGCGGCGAAAGTTGTAGGGGTTTTTGCCCACTTTCATCGCTAGCTCATCTACAAAGGTTTCTTGTGCAAACACGTCTGAGAATTTATTGACTGAGCGCATCCACAGTGCTGGCATGGAGGAGTTGATGGTGAGATGGGCTTCCATCAGCACATTGTCTATTTTATAAGGCATACCGGTATCAAAATCAGTCAACTCCATTAGCGGAGGTAAGGTGAAATCCGCGAAGTTGTCGAGAAGGTTTTCACTATAAAGACTTGCGGTGACATCCTGGGTGACTACTCGATGGGTCCATGCACTGATATTATTGGTGCTGTCGATAGACGCGGACAACCTGATGGCGGCGGCTGGTCGGTAGAAGCCGCCTTTCATATCGTCTTCTCGTGTCCAAATGACTTTCACCGGTTGTTGTAATTGCTTGGCGACCGCACAGGCGTCGCGCACATAGTCGGCAAGAGGGTTACCTCTGCGGCCAAAGCCGCCGCCTGATGGCATGGCGTGAAACGTAATTTGCTCTGGCAGTAAACCCAAAACAAGCCCTGCAAACAATTTGTCTAGGGTTGGCGATTGAGTGCCAGTCCAAATTTCTGCGCTGCTGCCGTCATAGTCGACGACGACATTCAAAGGCTCCATGGCGGCGTGAGCCATAAAGGGAAAGTAATAGTCTGCGCTTATGGTCTCGCTAGCTAAGGTCTGCGCAAGTAGCACTAGTCCATCGGTTCTAATGGGTGCCCCGGGAATATTAAGTCTCAGCTCGTAGTCACTGCGTTGCATTTCGGAATCAGTGCGGCCGGCCAGCAATTCGTTCCATTGCACAGTGAGCGCCTTGCGGCCTTTATCCGCAGCCCAAAAATCATCAGCGACAACGGCGACGCCACCGGTAATGGTGTAAACACCTCGCACCCCCCTGACCGCAAGGGCGGCATTATCATCGACATTAAGGGCTTGGCTGTTGAATCTTGGTGGCCGGGCAATAACGGCGGTGAGCATATTGGGGATATCAATATCTATCGCGTACTGAAAGCTACCGTCGGTTTTATCGGCGGCGTCTAAGCGCTGTGGCGATGTGCCGATGATTCGATAGTTTGCCGGATCTTTTAATGGTGGATTGTCGGGAATGGCTTCTTCAGCCGCTGCGCTAGAGAGCTCACCGTAGCTTGCGCTGCGCGCGCCGATATCATCTATCACCTGACTCGCTTCAGTGCGGAGGGTGCTTGCTTCAACATTCCAGCGTTTTGCCGCCGCACTGATCAGCATTTGTCGAACGGCAGCGCCGACATTGCGTTGCTCTTCAAAATAGCCACGAACAGCTGAGCTTGCGAGAGTGAATTGAACCAGGTTTTGGAAGTATGGATTGTTAAAATTGGCGGCTACTGGTGATAATTCTGATGTCACATGACTCCAGTCGGCGTCAAGTTCTTCAGCGACAATCATTGGAATGGCGGTGAGGGCACCTTGGCCGATCTCTGCCGCGCCGACGAGGATTGTTATTTTGTTGTCGGTACTGATCCGCATAAACTCGCCAACTTGGAAGGCATCTGCAGGCGTCGTTGCTGGGCCGTCGTCGTCATTTGGCCTGGTGGGAGCATTGCCGCCGGATGAGCCGCCGCCACACGCTACCAGTAAGCCGCCGCCAGCAAGAACGCTAACGCGGATAAAATCTCGGCGCGATACGTTTTTCAAATTAGTCATTGCTACAACCCCTATAGCTGCTCAGTGGCGATTTTATGGATGGCTTGGCGTATCCGCGGATAAGTGCCGCAGCGACAGATATTGCCAGACATGGCTTTATCAATGTCTTGATCACTGGGTGAGCTGTTGTTTTTTAATAGTGCCGTTGCCGCCATAATCTGCCCTGACTGACAGTAGCCACACTGGGGGACATTGAGCTCTTGCCAGGCATCTTGCACTAGGCTGCCGATGTTCTCATTGCGGATGTCTTCAACGGTGCGAACCTGCTTGTCGCCAACAGCGCTTATCGGCATCACACAGGAGCGTGTAGGCTGGCCGTCAATGTGCACTGTGCATGCGCCACATAGGGCTTGGCCACAGCCGTATTTGGTGCCGGTAAGTTTTAGGTTTTCTCTTAATACCCAAAGTAGGGGTTTGTCTTCACTGGTATCGACGGTGTGAGCAACACCGTTTACGCGGATAGTAAACATTTGGGCTCCTGCGCCCCTGTGCAAAGGACGGTCTTAATATTAATTGTTATGATTTCAGGTCTGAACCCTAAGATAAATCTAGTGCTGGCGTACTTATATTGTACTCAGGGATCCGAAAAGTGGTCTGGATATTTATTATAACTATTAGTGTAGTAGATGAAATAGGCAAGACTAACATCAAGTGTTGTCCGCGAATTTTGAAAATATATCGAAACCGTGCGTATAAATGCTGGGGCTAGATCAGGGCTGCGTAAAAGTGCGCATTCTCGACTGTCTAGCCGGTTTTTAGGCAAATTTAACGCTTAGTAGGGCATGCGCAAGGCGGGTTCTTGCATCAACGACAGCTGCTCTCTTAATTGGAGAATGTGTTCGCCCCAGTAGCGTTCGGTATTAAACCAAGGGAAGGCTTTGGGAAAGGCAGGGTCTTCCCAGCGCCGTGCTAGCCATGCAGCGTGATGCATAATTCGCAAGCTTCGCAGTGCCTCGATGAGCCCTAATTCTCGGGGATTAAAGTCGTAAAACTCTTGATAGCCTTCCACTAATTCCATGATGGCGCGTTGCTGAGCGTCTTGTTCGCCGGACAGAAACATCCATAAATCTTGAATAGCCGGCGCCATGCGGCTATCGTCAAAGTCCACCAACCATGTCTCGTCGCTGCGCGACAAAATATTGCCGACATGCCCGTCGCCGTGGGTGCGAATATACGTGGGGGCGATGTCTTTAAAGCGCTGCCGCACAAGAACTAAGAGATCCTCGCTAGTTGTTGCATAGGATTCTCGCAGACTGTCAGGAATCACACCGAGCAATATATCGTGACGGCTTTCGTCGCCAAAACCGATGACATCGAGCTTGGGGCGAACCTGGAATGTTGTGCTTGCGCCCACTAAGTGTAAGCGACCAAACAGGCGGCCTAGTTGGAAGAGATTGTCCATGTCATCCAATGCCGGCGCGTGGCCGCCACGTCGTGGGTACAGGGCAAAGCGATACCCTTCAAAATGAAATAGGCTATCACCGGCGGTGTTTTGCCAAGGTGGAATAACGGGGATGTCGGTATCGGCTAGCTGCTGTGTAAAGCGATGTTCTTCTAATATCTGTTCGTCGCTCCAGCGCTCGGGTCGATAGAATTTCACCACGATGGGTTCTTTCTCTTCTAAGCCAAATTGATACACCCGATTTTCATAGCTATTAAGCGCAAATACGCGCAAATCGCTGACATAGCCGAGGCTTTCAACGGCGTCGATGACGCGATCGGGATTGAGATTGGTGAAATCGATCTGTTCTAGCGTGCTCATATTGTAGGCCCGTATTCATTGATTAAGGCGACAGTTTTAATCTGCGCAAATATGCGTTGGCCTTCTTGAAGTTGCAGGCGATCACAGGATTTACGGGTGATGTGCGCCAGCACATATTGCTCGTTTAGCTTCAAACGAATGGTGAGCTGGGGGCTTAAAGACGCTGGCGAATGGTGTTCTATAGCGTCAATAGTGCACGGCATAATATTCATTATGCTGCTTTTCTGAGGTGCTTCTAAGCTAATACTAACGTCCCTTGCGGCCACAAATAGGCGCAGTGCTTGGCCTTTTGGGGCGCTAATTTGCTTGATGGTGAGCTGGTGATCATTATCCAGCGCTATTGTACTGAGCTGGTAATCTACATCGTGCTCAACTAGCTGTGCGCTAAGCACTGCCCCTGCGCCCTGCTGGTGACTGAGGGGGAGGTCTAGTCGAGTGCTTAGGCTGATCAGATCGCCTTCGGCAATGAGCTGGCCGTTTTCTAATAAAACAACGTGATCGGCCAGGCGGCTAATTTCATGAAAACTATGACTGACATACAAAACCGGAATGGCTAAGTGTTTGGGTAACGATTGCAGCACATCAAGCATTTGCTCTCTAGCACTGTCGTGCAGGCCCGCTAGCGGTTCATCCATCAGCAGTATTTGGGGGTGGCGAAGCAGTGCGCGGGCGATGGCAACACGTTTGCGTTCGCCGCCAGAGAGCTTAGTGATGGTGCGATTTAGCAGTGGCGTAATTTGTAGCCATTCACACACTTGCGCAGTTGAGGGTCCGGCGCTATTAAATTGCCGTTTGCGAGCATACTCAAGGTTACCCGCTACGGTGAGGTGCGGAAATAATTGCGCGTCTTGAAAAACAAGCCCAATGCCGCGCTTTTCTGGTTTTAGGGTCCGATGCTCCGTTTGCCAGTCTTGCCCTGCAAATTGAACCATGCCTTGAGGGGCGATATCTAAACCGGCGATGCAGCGAAGTAGGCTTGTCTTACCGCTGCCGCTGGGCCCGCAAATTGCAGTAACCCCCGAGCTTGGCAATGCCATATCAATATCGAGACTGAAGTCGCCGAGTTGCTTGTGTAGAGATAGCAGAAGACTCATTTAGCGGTCTCACTGCTTTGTACTGGGGATGTGACCACACGGTAACCATTTACCAAATATACGAAACTGAGGATCAGGACAGAGAAAGCGATAAGTCCGCCGGCCAACCAGTGCGCAGTGTTGTATTGCAAAGACTCCACCCGCTCATAAAGTGCGATGGAAAGTACCTGAGTCTCGCCTGGTATATTGCCGCCAATCATCAAGACCACCCCGAATTCACCGACGGTGTGAGCAAAACCGAGGGTGCTGGCGACTAAGAAATTGCTGCGGCACAGCGGTAAAATGACACTAAAGAAACGATCGATGGGGCCCGCTCCTAGGGTGGCAGAGGTTTCTAACAATGGTTTGGAAAGTTGCTGAAAGCCACTTTGCAGGGGCTGCACAACAAAGGGCAGGGAATAAATTACCGAGGCAATGACCAGTGCGCTAAAGCTAAAAGCCAGCGAGCCACCGGTTAATAGTTGCCAGAATTGGGCGATGGCCGAGTTAGGTGCAAAGGCAATAAGTAAGTAAAAACCTAAAACGGTGGGTGGTAGTACCAAAGGTAGGGCGATGATTGCTTCTAATACCGGTTTAATACGAACGCGGGTATGCGCTAGCCACCAAGCCAGTGGCGTCCCAATGACTAATAAAATAAGCGTTGTTAAGCCAGCTAGTTTGAGGGTTAAGGCAATGGCGAGCCAGTCGTTATGGCTCATGTGAATGTCTGCAATGTGGATTGGAGAGAGGCTTGTTTGGGCATTTACTTCTCCTCCTTTATCATTGCTTGCCTTAAGGTGTGCGTGCCAAACACCAAATATCAATGCGGGCAGCGCCGTTGCGCGCCAGTATAGCGGCCATGGTATTAGCTGTCGCGGTTGTTGTAAGCACATCGTCTATCACGGCGAGATGTTTGCCGTTGACGTTATGATGCTTTGAAAATGCAAATGCATGTTGCAAATTTTTACGTCTAGCGGCGGCGCTTAAACCCTGTTGTGAACGGGTTGCGTGGGGGTGGCTGACGGCGTGATATATCGGTATGTCTAACGCCGCACTAAGATCCTTGGCGATCAGTGAAGATTGATTAAACCCGCGCAGTAGGCGCCGTCGCCAGTGGACTGGAACGGGTATTAGAGCGTCAGGAAGGGTATCGATTTGAGCTTGGCAGTGGCTTAGCCATAGTTTGCTGAGCACCGCGCCATACTTAAGCTTCTTTTGATGTTTAAAGCCTGCAATTAGGCGGTCAACAGGGAAGTCATAGCGGAGCGGGCAAATGCAGTGTTGAAAAGCCGGGGGGTTACGGAGGCATTTACCGCAGCGTGTGTATTGATGATTCTCCGCTAAGGGCAGTGCACAACATTCACAGCGACTACCCAGCCACGGCAGCTCATTTTCGCAGCTCTGGCATAGATCTATATGCCGCAGGCTGGGGCTTTGGCACAGAATGCAGCGCCCAGGAATAAGCTGATAGATGAGTTTTTTAATATCGTTTTTCGGGGACCTGTTAACCATGAGCATCCTTGCTGGTTGACAGCTTGCTGTAAGCCTTTATTATTGCTGCTCTAAAAGTAAGCCAAATCAAACAAACTTCGTGTTGGACTTTATCATGACTACCGCCGCTTTAACGACAATTCGCACAGACTGGACCAGTGAAGAAGTTCAGGCTTTATTTGCTCAGCCATTTAATGATTTGTTGTTTCAAGCGCAGTCGGTACACCGCGCTAATTTTGATCCCAATGCGGTTCAGGTCAGCACCTTGCTGTCGATTAAAACCGGCGCATGCCCTGAAGATTGCAAGTATTGCCCACAGAGCAACCGCTATGACACTGGGCTTGAGAACGAAAAGTTAATGGCAGTCGAGAAAGTGCTGGCCGAAGCGGTTGCCGCTAAGGCGTCTGGTGCTACCCGGTTTTGCATGGGGGCAGCGTGGCGCTCACCGAAAAAGAAAGACATGCCATACGTTACCGCGATGGTGAGGGGCGTGAAAGAAATAGGCCTAGAAACCTGCATGACCTTGGGCATGTTAACGGGTGAGCAGGCATCAGAACTTGCCGAGTCGGGTTTGGATTATTACAACCACAACTTAGATACCTCACCAGAGTTTTACGGTGAAATTATTACCACACGTACCTACCAAGATAGATTGGGTACCCTGAGTAATGTCCGTGACGCCGGTATTAAAGTATGTAGCGGTGGCATTGTCGGCATGGGTGAATCGATCAAAGACCGCGCCGGCTTGTTATTGCAGTTGGCGAATTTGCCGGTGCAGCCGGAGAGTGTGCCGATTAACATGTTGGTGAAGGTGGAAGGCACGCCAATGGCTAATTTGGCCGATTTAGATCCCTTTGATTTTATTCGGACTATCGCGGTAGCGCGCATCATGATGCCGCAATCACATGTGCGCCTGTCTGCAGGCCGTGAGTCAATGAACGAGGAAATGCATGCGCTGGCCTATTTTGCGGGTGCCAACTCGATTTTCTATGGTGAAAAGCTATTAACAACGCCAAATCCAAAAGCCAATAAAGACTTGGAGTTGTTTGGCCGTTTAGGAATAAAGCCTGAAGAGCGTCATGTTGAACATAATGACGAGGCGGAAAGTGATGCCTTATTGGGCGCGGTTGAACAGGCGCAGAACGACCGTTTCTTTTACGACGCAACGGCATAGCGCTCATCGGGCTAGTTAATTATGATGATTGAGGCTCTGCAGCGCCGGCTTACAGAGCGCCATGAACAATCTCGCTATAGAAGACGGCGGGTGCTGGAAACAGCGCAGGGCCCGCGGGTTATTGTCGATGGGCGCGAATTTCTATTGTTCTGCAGTAACGACTATCTCGGCTTGGCCAATCACCCGCAGCTCGTGGCCGCGATGCAACATGCCGCTCAAACCTATGGTGTTGGCGGTGGCGCATCACATCTGGTTTGCGGCCACTCGGCGCTGCACCATCGCTTAGAAGAGCGACTGGCCGAAGTGACTGGGCGAGATCGCGCCCTGCTGTTTTCTACCGGCTATATGGCCAACCTAGGCACCGTTACTGCGTTGCTGGGTAAAGGCGATCATATTTTAGAAGATCGTTTAAATCATGCTTCGTTACTCGACGCGGGCATACTAAGCGGGGCGAAATTCCAGCGGTTTCATCACAATGATCTAGATGATCTTGAGCGCAGGCTAAAAAAATTGCCGGCTACCGGCCAGCGGTTGTTAGTGGTTGACGCGGTTTTCAGTATGGATGGCGATATCGCCCCCTTGCCTCAATTGGCGGCATTGGCCAAGAAATATGATGCCTATTTAATGGCAGATGATGCCCATGGTTTTGGCGTACTTGGTCGCGCCGGTGCAGGTTGTTGCGAGCTATTCGGTCTGGATCAGGATCAGCTGCCTGTACTGATGGGTACATTGGGTAAGGGCATAGGCAGTTTTGGGGCGTTTATTGCGGGCAGTGAGTTATTGATTGAGAGTTTGATTCAGTTTGCTCGGCCCTATATATATACCACTGCGATGCCGCCTGCTGTGGCAGCGGCGAGTTTGGCTAGTTTGGATTTACTTAGCTCCGAGTCTTGGCGTCGCGAGCATTTAACGGCGTTGATAAGCCGCTTCAAAGATGGTGCTGCGAAATTAGCCCTACCATTAATGGCGTCTAATACGGCGATTCAACCTTTATTAGTGGGTGATGAAGCACTCGCGATGACGATAAGTGCCGATCTAGAGGCCGAGGGTGTTCTTGTGTCTGCTATTCGTCCACCTACAGTTGCAGTTGGGCAATCTCGGCTGCGTATCACCATAACTGCTGGACACTCAGCGGCAGATGTAGACGTATTGCTTGCAGCCTTGCATAAGGTGCTTCCCCCAGCGTTGCGTGTTACGGCGCAGTTGCCATGACGCCGATTTATCGCGAGCGCCTTGCCGCCTCCCGCAGTGGCGCTGCTGAACTGGTATTGCTACACGGATGGGCGAGTGACGCTGAAATTTGGCGAAGTATCATTCCTGCCTTGCGCCAGCACTTTCATATTACTTTAATTGACCTGCCGGGCTGTGGTCGCAGTCCAGCCTGCAGCGATGGTGATACAGCGTCGGTGATTGAGCGGCTTTTGCCGGTGCTTCCTGATTCGGCGATTTACTGTGGGTGGTCGTTGGGTGGGATGTTTGCCACGGCGATAGCCGCAAAATATCCCGAACGCGTTCGCGCTTTAATTACGGTGGCGAGCAACGCGGTATTTGTTGCAGATGAGTATTGGCCCGCGGCAATGCCGCCGGCAGATTTCCATACCTTTGAGGCGGCGATTGAAAAGAACATAGTAAAGGGGTTGCGTCGCTTTCGGTCATTACAGCTTTTAGGCGATCAGCGTGCAGACTCGGTAGCCGCTATTTTGAATCGTCAGCCAATACCGGTGAATTCCTCGGCGCTTACTCAGGGGCTAAAGTATTTAAATACTTTAGATAACCGTGCAGCGCTGGGAGCAATTCGGTGTCCGATAATGCATGTGTTTGGCTCCGAGGATGCGCTTGTGCCGGTGGCTAGCGCCAAATTGTTTGCTGCGAGCTATGCCGGCCATAAATGCAGTGTCATGATGGGCTGCGGTCACATTCCCTTTTTGTCGTCGCCGCAAGAGTTTATTGACACAATCGTCGATTTCGTCAATTCATGGCAACTACTCGACGATGCCAAGCCCTACCATCTCGATAAGTCTGATATTGGCCGATCTTTCAGCAGGGCGGCGTCGAGCTATGATGGCGCCGCGCAGCTTCAGCGGCGTATTGCAGATAAATTAGTCGCACTCTTGCCAGTATCGCCAAGCGAAGCACTGCTGGATCTCGGCTGCGGCACCGGCTATAGCTTGCCAGCTCTGCGTCGATATATAGGTGGCGGAAAGTTGCTGGCGGCAGATCTTGCCCCTGGGATGTTGGCGTATGCGAAAGCGCGCTACACAGCTGTCGTTGACGGATGGCTGTGTGCGGACGCCGAAGATCTTCCCTTGGCCGATAGCAGTGTTAGCCAAATTTTCTCGAGCCTAGCGCTGCAGTGGTGTGAGAATTTGCCAGCCGTGTATGCGGAGATTGAGCGTGTATTAAAACCCGGCGGCTCGGCAGTTATTGCAACGCTGGGACCCGATACATTGTATGAATTACGTGAGTCATGGCGGCGGGTGGATGGATACGCGCATGTGAATCAATTTGCTCCGCAGTCGGAAATTTTTTTGGCTGTTAAAAACGCAGGACTAAAAGTTGATGAATGGCAGGAAGCCCGCGAGCTGATGGAATATGAGTGCTTGTCGGACTTAACCCGCGAACTGAAAAACATTGGCGCCCACAATGTAAATAGTGGTCGCCCTGGTGGCTTGACGAGTCGTGGGCGTATTAAAGCACTCACTGCCGCCTATGAGCAGTTCAGAGAGCCTGGCGGATGTTTACCTGCCACCTACCAAGCTTGGTATTTGCGCTGCACTAAGTAGAGCGAGCTTATAGCCTTTTACGCACTTTTTCTGCGCGCAGCTTACGGGTGCGTGTTGTTTTGGTGCGGATATATTGGCTTTACAGTAACGTAGATCCAAATTTTATTGCGTGTACGGTCTGTTTGCGGTGAGTTTCGCGCTGGGGGTGGATTAAAAAAGCTTATGGCGCATCTTTTGCTTCATGTAGCCTATATGGATGAGATTTTAATAAAAATGCCACTCAAAGTGGTTATGGTTTAGTGCATGTTCCGGAGCGTCTGTCTTGGAAATAGATTGTGTATATGGGCTATAAAGTAATTTCTTTTAGTGGATTTCGGTCTTAAAACGATTTCTGCAGTGCTTAATGTGCTCGTAATGTCGAGGTTGTGAAGTAGTGCTGCCTGTTGTAGTTGTGAATATTGCCGAGCAATGACAAAATATCTGGCGGCTTAGAGATTGAATGTTTGGCTAAGGTCTTTTAACCTTACGCCATTAAAGGGGTGGGCAGCGATTTGCTGCCAAAGCTGGCAATAATCTGTCTTGAGAATGGAAATGGAGTTTAATATGAATATGTTTAACAGCACGCGGCTTAAATTGCTTGCGGCAGGTGTTTTGTCAGCAGGTGTTATTGTTGGTTGTGGTTCTGACAAAAAAGCGGATGTACCTCAGTCAGTCATTGGTACCCTCACCGCAGCACAGGGTGCCTTGGGCGGTGCGACATGTGTGGTTAGAAGCGATGCTAATGTAATTTTGGGATCAGTTGTAACTAGCTTTTCTGGTATTGTTGATCTTGTTTTTGAGGACCTTGCTAGTAGTGATTTCCCCTTAATTGTTACTTGCACCGGTGGTAGTTATTTTGATGAGGCTAATCCAAACGCTCCATTGACGCAAAACAACGAACCCATTAGATCAATCATGCCTGATCTTGATACATACGAAAAGGTTGGCAGGAACTTGGCTGTTACACCGTTTACCGAATTGGCGGTCGCTCTGTACAAGAGCATCTCGCCGGTGAGCGATCAGGTTCTTGAGACTGCCATTAAATCGCTGACTGAAATTGCTAAGCTTCTTGTGCCTGGTTTAATCGAAAACGGCAACAGCCTAGATCTGTTAGCTGGTCCGACTCCAGTTACAGATGCGAATACAGATTTAAGTGGTGGAAGTCAGGCTGATATTTATGCGTTTTATTTAGCCGGTTTGGCGCAAATCGCTAAGGATAGAACCGAGGATCCGGCAAATCCGGTACCGACGACTCCTGCAGATTTAATGAAAGAGTTAGCTGATGCGATTACTAACGGTACTGCGATGCCAGCAGACGTGGTGAATAACTTATTCCCCAAAGCGCAGGCATACGCAAGTGGTAAAGGTTTTACCCTTACAGTTCAGACTGCTAACGAAAAAGGTAAGGGCGGCGTAGCTGAAAAACCTAAAGTTGGTGGTGGAACTGGTGGAACTGGTGGAACTGGTGGAACTGGTGGAACTGGTGGAACTGGTGGAACTGGTGGAACTGGTGGAACTGGTGGAACTGGTGGAACTGGTGGTACTGGTGGTACTGGTGGTACTGGTGGAACTGGTGGAACTGGTGGTACTGGTAGTACTGGTGGTACTGGTAGTACTGGCGTTGGTACTGGTGGCGCTGGCGCAGATGGCGGTTAATATTTGCCGGTAGTAAAGATAAGAAGGGCGGCTTTGCAGTCGCCCTTTTTTATGTGTTAGTGAATTATATTTAGCATAAGTTTCAAGGTCTGCTAAATGGTAAAGAGGTGTTCATTGAATAAGAATATAGCTGCTTTTATCTTGTGTTCTGCTGTGCCAGTTCTTGGTTATGCGCAGGGAAATATGAATATGCAGGGTATGAGCGGTTTGTTTAACGTTCCTGATGCCTCGGTTTTAGAATACGGAACGGCTACGGTTGCTTGGGATGCCCAGGTTGATGGCCGGTTCTCGCGTAATCGAAAATTAAACGATCAAGGGAACGATGTTAATATCGGTGCAGGGATTTTTCCGCATATTGAAATCACACCGAGAAATGTCACCGACAGATCTACAACTGATAGTTCTGATTTATCATTCAACGTCAAATTACAATTACCTTGGGAGCTGCTAAATGGAGTCTCTTTTGCCATTGGTGAGCAGGATTTTGGCGGTTCGATTAATGAATACGATACCAAATACGCAGTAACAACCTGGCAGTATGGCAAGTTCCGTTCAACCTTAGGTTTTGGTCAATATGATGGTCGCGCCGGTCAAACTCTGCGTTTAGATGGGGTTTTTGGTGGTGTTGAATACGCCGCAACAAATTGGCTGAGCGTGATACTAGAGGATGATGGTTACTCGCAAAATACCGGTGTTCGCTTGTCGACACCAGATTCGTTATTGCCGGCGGGTTGGAAGGCTTCGATGTTATGGATGCTGTCGGGCGAAGAGGGCGTCGATGGTCGAAATGATTGGTACGGTTTTAATGTAAAGATTCCACTGGGGCAAAAATATCAGCGTACTTTGCCAAAAGATCAGCCCCGAGTTACTTTGGCTGCGCGCTCTGTTGCTGTGGTTGAAGAGCAGTATGGCTTAGATCCAGAGCTCGAAAAAAATCCATTGCTGTATCCTCCGGATGCTAATATTACCGATCCCAATGTGCGCGCACGCATAGAGAACGAAGCTCAGCTAAAACGCGAGTTTATTGCGGCGAACTTAGAGAAAGTCCGTGTTCAACGCTACGGCCGCGAGTGGATTATTGCCTTTGAAAACCTCAGCTATAACAATAACGTGATAGACGGTCTGGCGGTTGCAATTGGTATGGCTGCTTCGATCTTGCCGGAGGGTGATCGATTTTATTTGCAGCTTGAAAAATACGGTATCCCCGTTTTTGGCCTTGGTGGTGAGGTTGGAGCTTGGGATGCGTTTATGAATGGCCGAGGTGGCTTGCCTGAGTCAGTGATGATTGCCGCGCCGACGAGTAAATTGCGTCGTCGCAGCGGCGTAAATATTGTTCAGTCTACCTTTGAGGATGTGAAGGAGTACTTAGCATTTCGCCCAACCGTAATGCTCAAACCTATTGTTTCATCGACCGTGGGCACAGAGTATGGCGTTTTTGATTACTCATTAGCGGCGCGAGCAGATGTTATTCTGCCTTTATGGCAGGGTGCAGCATTTAATATTTCAAGGAATTGGTCTGTTCACGAAACCGATGATTTCACCAAAGATGGTATTTTTGGTGGTGTCTTCAGGGCGCAACGGGTTACCGAGGGGGTAAAAGATCGCGTTATCAGTCAAACTTTCCGCTTGGGGCGCGGCTTTACTACCATGATTTCTTACGGTCGATTTTTCGAATTGAGTGATGGTGTATCCCTAGAGAGTCGCTGGGAGCCAGGTGATGGCCGGAATCGCTTCCGTATAATTCTTACCGACTTTGAAGACAAGCGTGATCCGAGTATTACCCGTAATGCCCGCTTAGCCTCATGGCGCTATTTCTTCCAGAGCACCAATAGCGAGATTAATGTGACCGCTGGCGAGTTTTATAACGAAGATTCAGGTTATAAAATTGACTTTACTCAGCATATTGGCGATACGCGTCTACATCTGATTTACAAGCAGTCAGAGGGTAATAATTTTGCTGGTATTGGATTTACCATACCGCTAACACCCCGTAAGGATGTTGGTCGCTTCGCAGGGGTGCAGATAACAGGTACCCCAAGCTGGCGCTATGATATTAATACTATAGTGGGAGAGCGAGGCAACCGCTTGGTGTTTGGCCCCAACGGTATTCCGACAGAGTTTTTCAATTTACGTAACGGCTATTTTAATGGTGACCGTTTGAGCCCGGCTTATATCCGCGCGAACCAAGAGCGTTTGCGCGAAGCCTGGCAGACCTTTGGTGTGGGAAAATAAATCTTTATAACAAGGGTCGAAGTATTTCATGTTGCATAGCCGACATTACTTTATTAGCGGTACCGATACGGATGTTGGCAAGACCCTAGTTGCTTGCGGTTTACTAAGAGCGGCGGCGTTACGAGGTTTGCGGACTCTTGCGATAAAGCCGGTTGCTGCTGGTGCAGAGCTAACAGAGAACGGCTTGCGCAATGAGGATGCCCTTATGTTGATGGCGGCGATGACTGAAGTGTTGCCGTATCAGCAGGTCAATCCCGTGTTGCTAGAGCCGGCTATTGCGCCCCATATAGCGGCGGAGAAAGTTGGTAAGCGGATAACGGTTTCTCAGCTGGCTGGCATCTGTCGCGGTGTGATGATGCAGCCGGCAGACCTTATTTTGATTGAGGGCGCCGGTGGTTGGCGGGTCCCCTTAAATCGCCATGAGTTGCTGTCGGGCTTAGCATCTGCGCTGCAAGCGCCGGTTATTCTTGTGGTCGGTATGAAGTTGGGTTGTATTAACCATGCCTTACTTACCGCAGAAGCCATCCGCTCGGATGGTCTACGTTTGGCTGGTTGGGTAGCAAACCAGATAGACCCCGATATGGCTTGTGTTGAAGAAAATCTTGCCACCTTAAATGCCATGCTAGATGCTCCGTGCATTGGTATTGTTCCTTATTTAGCCCGAGACGAGCGGGCCGCAGACACTGTGGCTGGGTGCATGGATATTTCTCTTTTATGATCGCGGTCATAATTCTCGGCTACTTTTCTGCCGCCGCACTACTATAATGTAATCATTACCCCCGTGACCTGCAGCTTTATTCCATGCGTTGCGCAGTCATTATTACTGCGCAGGCGCCTCGCATTGTTAAACAAGATTGCCTTATTCTCCTGCTGCCATACTCTGTTGTGGTGTAATTCTAAAGGCTTACGCTTAAATTTTAGTGATTTTGTCATTTTCCATTGCTTAGTAATCAAAACCAATTGGATTCTGATAGTGATGTTTGTGATGATTCAGGTATCGATGGTCTTGCCGATCTTGGAGGCAATTAGCGAATTAATAGCCGCCTCATTGTGACCACTGATTGGTTAGGCGGTTAATTAAACCTTAAGAATAGTTATTGATTCACACAGGCCCTAGTTTTGCGGGGTTTCGGTATCTATGGGCTTTAGCCAGCTAGCTAGGCGGTATTCTCCGGTTTCAGTGATACCTGAAGTAGGGGGATGTCTGCAGCTTAGAAAATCCAAAATAGCTTGCATGACGTGTGAAAAGCTCTATAGTTGTCACTGTCAACATTGGCACCTGTTATGTTATCCGCCACATTTTTGTTCATGAGGTCATTGTCATGCCGCAATATACTGCTCCACTTCGCGATATTAATTTTGTACTGAAAGATGTACTCAACAGCGATAAACACTTTGCTAGTCTCGCTACCCGTGAAGAGGTAAGCGAAGACTTAATGGACGCCATCATTTCTGAAGGCGCCAAATTTTCTGAAAACGTACTTTCGCCGTTGAACCAAATTGGCGACCAGCAAGGCTGTACATGGTCAAAATCAGGCGTTACCACGCCAGACGGCTTTAAAGAGGCTTACAAGCAGTTTGCCGAAGGTGGCTGGACGTCCATGTCCGCTAATACTGAGTTTGGTGGCCAAGGTCTGCCTAACTCACTCAGTTTGGTTGTGACTGAAATGGTGAGCTCGGCCTGTTGGTCTTGGGGCATGTACACCGGTTTGTCACAGTCAGCGGCGCGCTTGATGGAAGCCTATGCTAGTCATGAACTGCAGGCAACGTACCTTCCTAAAATGACCGATGGTACCTGGGGCGGCACAATGTGTTTGACCGAGGCTCATTGTGGGTCTGACCTTGGCTTATTGCGCACCAAGGCAGAAGCGAATGCCGACGGCAGCTATAACGTCACCGGGACTAAGATATTTATCTCTGGCGGTGAACACGACATGATGGAAAATATTATCCATCTTGTTTTGGCACGCGTAGAGGGTGCACCCGCTGGTACCAAAGGTATTTCGTTATTCGTGGTGCCCAAGTTTTTGCCAGATGAGAATGGTGAAGTGGGTGAGCGCAACGGTGTTCACTGCGGCAGTATCGAACATAAAATGGGTATCAAGGCGTCAGCAACTTGTGTGATGAACTTTGACAGCGCCAAAAGCTTTTTAGTAGGTGAAGAAAATCGCGGCTTAAACGCGATGTTCCACATGATGAACTCTGCTCGTCTTGGCACCGCGCTTCAGGGCCTGTCTGCCGGTGAGGCGTCGTTTCAAGGTGCTTTAGCCTATGCCCGCGATCGTTTGCAGATGCGCTCACTGACGGGTCCCAAAAATCCTGACGGTCCTGCTGATCCATTAATTGTGCATGCAGATGTTCGTCGTATGCTGTTAACGCAAAAAGCCTTTGCTGAAGGCAGTCGCGCGTTTATTTATTGGGTTGCGCAGCTGGTTGATACCTTTTACTTTTCTGGTGATGAAGAAGAGCGCCGTAACGCGGAAGAGCTTTCTGAGCTGCTAACGCCAATTGCGAAGGCATTTGTTACTGAAACCGGCCTTGAATCAGCAAACTACGGTATGCAGGTATTCGGTGGTCACGGTTTCATTTCCGAGTGGGGTATGGAGCAAATCGTACGTGATTTACGTATTGCCACGCTGTACGAAGGTACCACCGGTATTCAAGCTTTGGACTTGCTTGGTCGTAAAGTAATGGGTAGTGGTGGCAAGCAGTTGATGGTGTTTACCAAGGTCATTCACCAATTCTGCAAAGATGAAAAAGATAAGCCCGGTATGGCACCGTTTATCGAGAAACTGTCAACACTTAATGCGGAGTGGGGTGATATCACCGGTAAATTAGGTGAAAAGGCCATGAACAACGCAGATGAAGTTGGTGCAGCATCGGTGGATTACTTGATGTACGCAGGGTATGTGTCACTGGCATATATGTGGGCTCGTATGGCGTCTGTTGCTCTAGATGGTGACGCTGATGACGCTTTCCTTAAAGCGAAGGTCCAAACTGCACACTTTTATTATCAGCGAATCTTACCTAGGACTGAGTCACATAAATTGGCGATGCTTAACGGCGCCGACAGTTTGATGGCAATGTCTGAAGACGCTTTCGCGTTTTAGATAATGTTTGCTCGATAAGTTAACGACGGCCTTACGGCCGTCGTACTGATTTAGAAGGAGTAATAGATGCCTTACTACAAAGCCCCCCTCCGTGATATGCAGTTCGTGTTACACGAAGTCTTTAAAGCGGAAAAGATCTGGGAAACCATGCCTGCAATGGAAGAGGTTAACCGCGAGCTCGCTGACGCTATTCTCGAAGAAGGCGCGAAGATTAATGAGTCTTTGGTAGCGCCGCTCAGCCAATCAGGGCACGAAGAAGGCGTTAAATGGACTCAGGGTGTTGTGACTACGCCTAAGGGTTATCCCGAGGCATTTCGCCAATTGGCAGAAGGCGGTTGGGGTGGTTTATCGGGTGCGCCGGAATATGGCGGCCAGACCATGCCGAAGATGTTGGTTTTGTTATTTGAAGAAATGTTGTACTCCTCAAACATTGCGATGGGTTTGTATTTAACGCTTACCTCTGGCGCGGCGCTGGCGATATCGAGTCATGCCACAGATGAGCTAAAGACCAAGTTCTTGCCTAATATGTACTCGGGCAAATGGGCCGGAGCCATGTGTTTAACCGAGAGTCACGCTGGTACCGATCTTGGCATGATCCGCACAAAAGCCGAGCCGCTTGCAGATGGCAGCTACAGGATCAGCGGCACCAAGATTTTCATTACCGGTGGTGATCATGATTTAACCGAAAATATTATTCATTTGGTGCTGGCAAAGCTACCAGATGCGCCTGCTGGATCTAAAGGCATTTCTTTGTTTCTCGTTCCCAAGATGAAGATTAATGACGACGGCAGCAGCGGTGAAAATAACGGTGTTCACTGCGGTAGTATCGAACATAAAATGGGCATTAATGCATCTGCAACTTGTGTGATCAATTTTGATGGCGCGCAAGGTCACCTTATTGGTGAAGTTAATCGTGGTTTGCAGGGCATGTTTACCATGATGAACTACGAGCGGTTGTCTGTCGGTATTCAAGGGCTTAGCGCCGCAGAAGCGGCCTATCAGTGGTCGTCAGTTTACGCTCGCGAACGTCTTCAAAGCCGGGCGCCATCTGGTCCAGTGAACAGTGCGGCGGCAGCAGATCCGATTGTCGTTCACCCCGATGTGCGGCGTATGCTGTTAACACAAAAGGCTTACGTTGAGGCCGGTCGTGCCTTTGCAGTTTATGTTGGTAAGCAGCTCGATGAAGCGAAGTTTGCCAGCGGTGAGACCAAAGCCAAGGCAGATGGGATGGTTGAGTTACTCACTCCGGTTGCTAAGGCTTTTATAACTGACAAGGGTCTTGAGGGCACTATTGCAGGACAGCAGATATTTGGCGGTCACGGCTATATTCGTGAATGGGGCATGGAACAATTAGTGCGCGATGTGCGTATTAGCCAAATTTACGAAGGCACTAATGGCATTCAGGCGCTGGATTTAATGGGGCGTAAAATAGCCGCTAATGGCGGACGAAACCTCAATGTACTGATTGCTGAAATGCGCGAATTCTCTGAAGTATCCGCTGCAGTTAATGGCATGGATGAGTTCTTGAAGCCATTAAACGAGTCTGTTGATAATCTTGAGTCGCTGGCCGAGTTCGTTTTGTCACAGGCGCAAGGCGGTGATGCAAATGCCATTGGCGCCGCTTCTGTCGAGTTCTTGCATGTTATGGGTTTCACCTTATATACCTATATGTGGGCGATGATGACGCGCGCGGTTCTCAATGGCGATAGCCAGCAAGGTAATGCATTTGGGCAGGCCAAGCTGCATACGGCGCGATTCTTTATTCAGCGTTTGCTGCCGCAGGCAAAGGGCTTAACGGAGTCAATTCGCAATGGCAGCGCCAGCTTAATGGATATTCCAGAGGAAGCCTTCGCTTAACTATAGAAAGCTGCCTATTTTAGGGGCACTGCAGAAAAGCTGGAGAATAAGGCGGCAACCAGTGATAATGGGGCCGCCTTTTTTATTGCCCTTTATGGGTAATGTCATTTGTAATCGCGAGTGGTGAAATGATGGAAAACGAACATAATAAGTTGTATCCAGAAGACCAGGCTAAAGTAGACGCCTTTTTGAACCAGGGATATAACAATGTTGAGCGTAAGCCATACCGCCCCCTCAAATTACTGGGTATTTTGTTAATTATGGTGACCACGATTTCAGTCGGTGCATTGGTTCTTGCGGCGCTGAGCGGTATCCATTAACCCTTTTTTATACACTCTGCTCGATTGGCGCTAATTTTGCGTTGAATCCCCGTTATTCCCGTCGTGTTGCTAAAAGGCCGCCTAGCTGTTTTTCCTAGCATGTTATGCCCTTATCCATATTATGGTTCGCAGAGTCAGGCCACTGAAGATCCGGTCTGTAGTCGCTGCTGTACATTATTGGATGAAATATCTTTAGTGAAAATACAATAAGCCAAGCTAGCTTGATGCTGATGTGAACTCACGATTTTGATTGCCTAATAAATAATTAAGCAGATGTGCGGAATAAGAAAAGAAGAATGTGTGACTTAAGTAAGTAAGTAATAAGCGAGCGAAGCTCGCTTATTACTTACTGTGTGGATGTTAAGCCAGAACTTGAACTTAGACGTGAATGCCTTTTAAAACGGCTGCCAGTGCAATTTGCTCGGTAGACGCCTCGGTCTTGATTTCTTCACCGTCGCCCTTGGCAGCTGAAGAGTCTGGGAATGTGCGGAAAACCATATTCATAGTGATCTCCACCGCCTTTGGCATAATTGCGTTAAGAACTTGCATAGTAATACCAAGGCCCGTGGCAATGCGTTTCGGTCTGCGAATAATGGCACTACAAATCATGTCTGCTGCTTCTTCCGGAGACAGTGTTGGCACCGAGTTATAGATCGATGTTGGCCCAATCATCGGTGTTCTAACCAGTGGCATATTAATCGTTGTGAACGCGATATTCCGGTCAGAGAACTCCGCTGCAGCTGCCTTAGAAAAAGCATCTAAAGCCGATTTAGAGGCGGCATACGCCGAAAAGCGCGGTGAAGTGCCAACAATGACCGCAATGGAAGAGATGTTAATCACGTGACCAACTTTGCGTTCTAGCATTGATGGAGCCAGTCCCATAATTAAACGAATAGCGCCAAAATAGTTAAGCTGCATGGTGCGTTCAAAGTCATGGAAGCGATCAAACGTTAATTCGAGTGAGCGCCGTATTGAGCGCCCCGCGTTATTAACAAGCACATCCACCTGACCATGATTTTCCAGCACTTTAGCGACTAATTTGTCGCAGGACTCCAAGTCGGATACATCACAGCTGTAAGCGTAGCTAGAGCCGCCTTTGTCAGCTATTTCCTTCTGAGTCTCTTCCAGCTTTTCAAGAGAGCGTGCGACTAAAACGACTTTACCGCCGGCCGCTGCCAACTTAATTGCCGCCGCTTTACCGATACCTGATGACGCGCCGGTAATAACAATAATCTTATCTTTTACATTGCCTCGCAGCGAGCGATCTTCAAATAGATCTGGATCGAGATTGCGCTCCCAGTAATCCCAGATGACATGCGCATAATCTTCTAATGCTGGCGGTCCGATTCCGCTGCCTTTCAATGCCTTAAGCGTCTCGCGAGTGTCAAAACGAGTGGGCATATTCATAAAGCTCATGGCGTCTTGTGGAATCTGATAATCAGCGAGAATGGCATTTATTATTCTGCGAACGGGTGGCAGCCCTTTTACCAGATTGAGAATTGATGCTGGAATAAAGGCAAACATCCGCATATCAATACGCATTGCAAAGCGGGGAGCGTGGGCGGCTTTAGAGAAAATATTTAATACCTCACCCACCAACTGTGACTCGGTATTGACCAAGTGGAAGCAGCGGCCATCTAAGCCAGCCTTGTGCGACAAGAAGTCCATTGCATCAGCAACATAATCAACGGGGACGATATTCATTTGCCCGCCTTCTACACCGATCAGTGGCACCCACTGTGGAATACGATTGCGCAGTCTTTGTAGTAATTTGAAGAAATAATACGGGCCGTCTATCTTGTCGATTTCACCGGTCTTAGAATCGCCGACGACCAAGGCTGGACGGTATATGCGGTAGGGTATTTTGCATTCGTTACGTACTAAGCCCTCTGAGACATGCTTGGTGCGGAAATAAGCGTGTTCTAGGCCTTGGGCCTCTTCAAACATATCTTCACGAAAGGTGCCGCGATACAAGCCCGCTGCAGCGATAGAGCTGGCGAGGTTAAAGCATTTGGCATCCATGGCTTCGGCGGCGGCGATGGCGTTTCTAGTGCCATCTACATTGGCAATCTCTTGGCTCGCCGCGTCAGCTTTTAGATCGTAAATCGCAGCAAGGTGGTAGAAGTGTTTTACCGAACCTTTAAGGCTTGCCATATCTTTGGGGCTGATGCCGAGGCGTGGTTTGGATAGATCACCATTTATCGCCACTAAACGGTCTGAACTGAGTCCGCTCTTTTCAAGAAGGTCTTTGTATTTTTGTTTTGAACCGCGGCGCACTAAGACGTAGATAGTACCTTTGCGCTTGGCTAGGCGTTCGATTAGTGCGCTACCGATAAATCCGGTACCGCCGGTGACAAAATAACTCATGGTAAATCTCCAAGTTTTTATTTGAATTTTAGGTATCTATTACGGTGTTATTTTTTCGTGTTAGCTAGTAAAGATGGAGAAACGGCCTTTTCTAGGTCGTCAAATGCTTCGTGTATATAGTCGCCGAGAACATTGAGATTTGGCATGGCAGTGGTGGCGACCAAGCCGAATTGTAAGCGCCCATCATAACTGTATAGCGTAATATTTAAATGGTTGCTCGGTGTTAAGGCGCTAATGGGGTACATTTCTTCAAGTTTTGCTCCTTTTAAGTAAAGTGCCTTAGCCGGGCCAGGTACATTTGACACTAAAGTGTTACCCAGTGGTGGCAGTACGTCCCCCAGTTTCAGTGCTTCAGCAATCAGTGACACACCGCCGAGTAGAACGGTATACGCCATCACTGATGCCGGTGGTACACCATCAATTTGATAGCGTACATTGCGCAGCGTAAAGCCTATTTCACGCAATCTTTCATAGGGGTCGGTGGTTTTACTAGCCAGTTCAACAAGCACTATGCCAATTTTATTACCTAAGCTATCATCGCCACTTTGACGCAAATTTACCGGCATTTGAATAGTGATGGGTTCGTTGATGTCGGTTCCGCAATCTTGCAGGTAGCGATGCAGTGCGCCGTCGATACACGTTAAGGCAATGTGATTGAGAGTAGACCTAGTGAGTTTGCGCAGACGATGCACTCGCTCCATATCAACAGCTGCAGTGGCGATTTGACGCCCGGCACTGACTTGCCCTGTTAGCGGTGTGGAACTATTGGCTCTGAACGGCACGGCAACTGCATTTTTTGTTAGGTTTAAAGTTTCTAAAGCGAGCTGCGCGCTGAGCTTACTGAGGCCTGTAAATGCTTTTATATAATCGGTGTAGCGGCCGCCGAGCTGCGTCAATACCTTCATCACTGAGATGCTGTCAGCGGCGCTCTGCCGGCGTTTATGCGGCAAGACTGACCATATCGGCGTTACAGATTTTGTTCGTGCAGATTCACTTAGGCTATTCACCAGCCACGATGACATAGTCACGCCATCGGCATAAGCATGGTGTAGCTTGGTGTACAGTGCGAAACGCTTGTCATCAATACCTTGAATAACATGCATTTCCCACATCGGCCGGCTGCGATCCATACGCACGCTGTGTAACTCACCGATTAAGTCATAAAGACTGTCGCGAAAGTCATCACCTTCTATAGTGTGATAAAAAACGTGCTGGCTAATATCGAAGTTTTTGTCACATTCCCAGCTCGGTGCTTTAAAGACGGAAAACTGAATTATTTGATTGAACGGTGCGCGGATTTCATCAATATTGCAGGCGTACGCGTCAACAAGCTTTTCAACATAGTCGGCCGCTGCCGCTGCGGGCTTGCTAAACATAAGCAGACCACCAACATGTTTGGGGCTTGCGTCGGTCTCTGTCAGAAAAAAGCCTAAATCCATTATCGAAAGTTTTGCCATTTGATTCCACACCCTGTGTTTGCAACTATCTGATATATTTAGTGTTGTTATGTTTTTTTGCATCGCCGAGGCGTAAGCTATGACCTTCAATGCGGCGCTAGTTTAAGTCTTAATATTTTTATGAGCTATTGCCGCTTATTTTGCTCGCACTTATTTTCGGTCAATAGCTTAAAAAGTACGTATAAGGTTAAGCTACAATACAATAAGCAGGTTTCATAGTGAAACGCTAAGAGGTTTGGTGAATAGCAGGGATAACAATTGATGATATTGGGCCTGATATCGCAGCTTAAGCGCTGGTATGCAATTCCCTACTTGGTCTTGTGTATTGCGGTTTCCATCCAAAGTATTTGTCACCTTCTGGGAGATGCTACATTTAGCTTGTCTTGGTTGGGTGCCCTGCTTGCCGTTGGGCCGCTGGTGCTATTTATGAGCATGGTTTATACCTTCCCCTATGTCCGCGTTGTGCGTTTTATAGCAACACCGGTCGTTATGGCCCTCTTAGGCTCGGTGCTCACTGTGATAGAGATGGAGCCGCTGCCCACCTTTTATACCTTGTTTTTTGGGCTGGGTGGGGTGCTGGTATACGTGTTTTGGTATACCTATCTAGATCGTAGCGATAATGTGTTATTGCAAAAAGGCGGGCAGTTAGCGGATTTCGAGCTGGCGACCCTCAATGGCGAGCAGCTATCATCATCGAGTTTTCTGGGTAAAAAAGTGTTGTGGGTATTTTTCCGTGGTAACTGGTGCCCAATGTGTCAGGCACAGCTGGCGGATTTAGCCAAATATTACGAAGCCTTCGGTGACCGTGGTGTGGAGCTAGTGCTGATAAGTCCGCAAAGCCCAAAGAAAAGTGCAGCGCAGCAATCCCGTCTCGGTGTGTCCATGCCATTCTATGTGGATGATGGTAATCGGGCGGCAACTAGTCTTGGTATTGTTCACCGCCACGGTGTCCCGCTTGGAATGTTGGGCTATGGTTACGATACCGTATTGCCAACGGTGTTGATGACAGATGAAAGCGGCACCATAATTTACGCGGATCTAACCGACAACTTTCGAATCCGGCCGCGTGCCGAAACAATAATAGAGGCGCTAGATCACGTGTTGATATAGCGCGATGGGTTTTAAGCAATGACAAGTGATATTCGAGCGGCGGCAACAGCCGTTATTACTCGCGACAGCGATGCCGGACTAGAAATCCTGCTGTTGCGAAGACACAAGCAACTTAAAGTCGGCGGCGGTCATTGGGTTTTCCCAGGTGGCACTCTTGACCCTGAAGATTATGATGGCGCCGCGAACGAGGAGCAGGCCGCTCGCGCTGCAGCCGCCAGAGAGACCATGGAAGAAGCCAGCATTTCTTTGAGAGCGCATGATTTGTTGCTGCTGTCGCATTGGACAACGCCGCCCGCCATGGGTCGTCGATTTGCGACCTGGTTCTTTCTTGCCGAGGGTGACAATGCCGAGGTACTTGTTGACGGTGAGGAGATGGATGATTTCCTATGGGGAGCCCCAGAGCACTTTTTACAACTTCATCGCCGTGGTGACTTGGCCCTATTGCCGCCAACCGTTGTTACGCTGGCCGAGCTTGCCGCGTGCGGGACCCAGCTTGATGCCAAGCGCTTTTATCTTGATCGCACTGTCCCTTATTTTCAGCCCCTAATATCTTCGCATAATGATGTTATATGCATGTTGTACGATGGCGATGTTGGCTATGCGGCGATAGATCCCACTCTTTCTGGTCCCAGAAATCGCTGTTATTTAGAGGCGGGCGTGTGGCGCTATGAGTTCAGTATCACTTAGGCACAGTGTATATCTCGTATCTTAGTCATTATTTGTCGTTCCCTGCGAAGGATTTTTGCGCTTGCGGTGTTTAATAATTAACGGCCGTCGAAATGAAGCAAAATTCTAAGCAATGATTCTTGGGAGTACCAAATATGAATACAGCACAAAAAATTCTCAGCGTTATCGTTTCTCTAGTGGCAGTGTCAGCGATCGCTGGGGAAGAGCGAAAACTGCGCCCACATTTTGATCTCAATGGCGATGGCACCGTCACAACCATCGAGCTGTCTGAGTATCGTCAGGCGGAATTTGCAAAAATGGATTTGAACGGTGACGGTAATTTGAGCCGTGAAGAAGTGACCGAGTACAAGGCGCAGCTGAAGGCTGAGCGCAAAGCAAAGAAGAAAGACCGCTTCGATCGCGCTGATACTAATGAGGATGGGCAAGTTTCTGCAGACGAGTTTGCCGCCAGTACCGATAAAATGGCGAAGCGCATGGATCGCAATGGCGATGGCACTATTGATCGCCGTGAAATGTTTAAGGCAATGCGCAGTCACGGCGATGAGGGTCATGACGGCGAACACCACAAGGGTGACGGCGTGTAATTAATATCCCTTTTTCGCCGATTTTTAGGATTCAGCGTGCAGTTATCTGACATCGAATTGATGCGGCGAGTAGCAGATGGCGACCAACAGGCGTTTGCGATTCTATTGGGCCGCCATAGTAAAATGGTGTTGAATCTTGTCTACCGCATAGTGCTTTCTCGCGATGACGCAGAAGACCTTTGTCAGGAAGTGTTTGAACGGCTTTGGAAGCAAGCGCCTGAATGGCGCGATGACGCCAAGCTGAGCACCTGGCTATATCGCGTGGCTAATAATTTAGCCCTCAATTTTCGTCAGCGAGTTCAGCAGCGTCTGGTATTAGATGATAATTTGGCCGATTCGATTGCCGATATTGCGGCGCCAGAGCTCATTGTGAGCGCGGGTGATAATGCCGTCGTCTTTGATGCCTTAAAATCACTACCGGATAATCAGCGTGCCACCATGGCATTTCGTTTTTACCAGGACGTATCGGTGAAAGATATCGCAACTATTATGGGTTTGTCGGCTAAAGCGGTTGAATCGTTAATTAGCCGAGCGAAGCATCAGTTGCGAACGCGATTGGGAGGTCGGGAATGACATTGGCAGAACAAATATTTTCTGCGCTGTTAGCGCGCCATGGTGCTGATGTCTCGCATTGGCCATTGTTAGCTCGTCTGTTATTGCCGATTTTTCTGCGCATAGATTCCTGCGTGTTGCGGTGGCAACACGCGCGGCGTGAAGAAAGCGAGCTCGCTAAGTGGTATCAAGATATTGTCCCTGATTTGGAGCCAAGTACAGCTTTGCAGGCGCGTCTAGCGACCATTGCTCTGCCCGGTAAGCGGCTGCCTCGCGAGCCGTTATTTACTCCGCCTTGGCGCTTGAGTTTTGCAGCGGCGATGGCCTCAGCATTATTAGGTGTGTTACTTGGTGCGAGTGGATATTTTGCTGATTATACCGACCCTGATGTCTACGTCTTTGATGCAACGGCGACTTATGAGGTCAGTCATTGGATTGCAGGTACAGAATTATGAATTCACGTAAAAGCCTAGTGATCGCTCTGTTAGTTTCCTTAGTGCTAAATGGCTTGCTGTTGGGCTTATATGTAGGCCATCGTTTAATGGGGCAAGAGCGTCATGCCATGCATAGTATGGCTAAGCAATTATTGAAAGATGAGCCCAAGGAGTTGGCGGAACCTATGCGCCAAGTTCTGGCGATGCATCGCAAAGAAATGGCAAAGGCGTATCGGCGGCTCCGGGCTGCCAAGCGCGACATGGTGGGTGTTTTAAAAAGCGAGCAAGCCACTGAGGCGCAAATTAATAGCGGTTTTCAGGTAATTAGAATGGCGGATAATAATTTAAAGCAAGTCAGCCATCACGTGCTGGCAACCGTCTTGGCGACCTTGCCACCAGAGCAGAGGCTTAAGTTTGCGCTGCGAGAATTGGGGCGCATTCAAGATAAACCACCCAGACCCGGTTTGCCAGAACATGGCGGCGACCGGCCACCGCGCTAGTTTAATAAATTTTTACCTCGCCGTTATACCAATGCCGGCGCCACCGATCAAATACTCGCTCTGGATACCAGCTTTTACCAAGGCTGCCATTGTAGCGGGCCAGCGCGCGATGCAGATTGCCTTTTTCTTTTTGTAAATAAAACTGCAAAATCTGGCAGCCATAGCGCAGATTGATATCTGCATTTGTGAGGTTGTCATCGGGGCGTCCGATTTCTTTCTTCCAGAAGGGCATAACTTGCATCAAGCCCTGCGCACCGACACGGGATACCGCAAACTGATCAAAATAGCTTTCGACTTCAATGAGTGCCAATACTATTTCGGGGCTTAAGTCTGCAGCACTGGCTTCGCGGTGTACGCTGCGTAGAAAAGTGAGTCGTGCTTGCGGGTCTTTGATATACCGTGCCATGCGGCCGGACATATCGAATAGCCAAACCTCGGCATCGAAACGGTCCTTAAAGCTATCCGCATTGCTGACGGCCTGTTTCAGGAAAACCCGTAATTCGTCGCGCTCTTGCTGCGCGGCCGTCATGGTCTCGCCGCCGCTATCCATAGCAGGCACTGCATCTGCAAGGCTAAACGTTGAACTTAGCATTAGGACTACCAAGCCTAGCCGCGACATCAATACCGCTAGGCTAGCTTGCTTGGTACTGACTGCAAACATTTAGCGAGGCAGTTGTTGCTGAATGAAATCGACGATATCGTCCAGCGCGACATCTTCATTGTCGCTGGCGCGACGGTTTTTATATTCGAACATGCCTTTGTCTAGGCCACGGTCGCCGATCACGATGCGATGAGGTATGCCGATTAGTTCCATGTCAGCAAATTTCACGCCGGGGCGCTCATTGCGATCATCTAGCAGTACGTCATAGCCCATACCCTGCAAGGAGCTGTAGAGCAGTTCTGCTTGTTCGCGAACGCGCTCAGATTTTTGAATATTTAAAGGCACAATCGCAATCTCAAAAGGCGCAATACTGCTTGGCCAAAGAATACCTTTATCATCATGGTTTTGTTCAATAGCCGAGGCCACAACGCGGGTGACACCGATGCCGTAGCAACCCATTGTTATGGTTTGATCTTTGCCATTTTCATTGAGTACAGTCGCCTTCATCGCCTCTGAATATTTAGTGCCAAGCTGGAATATGTGGCCCACTTCTATGCCGCGCTTAATTAGCAATCTGCCCTGGCCGTCGGGGCTAGGGTCGCCTTCTACCACATCGCGCAAATCTGCAGTTTCAGCAAAGCTGACGTCTCTATCCCAATTGACGCCGCTCAGATGAAAGCCGTCTTCATTGGCGCCACAGATAAAATTAGCACTATGGGCGGCGCTGCGATCGGCAATAACGCGTATGTCCAACCCAACAGGGCCAATAGAGCCGGGTTTACAATTTAGGCGGGCTTGAATATCTTCTTCGCTGGCAAAGGTTAGTGGCGAGGCGACGCCGGCCATTTTCTCTGTCTTAATGTCATTCAAGTTATGGTCGCCGCGCACCACAAGAGCGATCAGTTCCTTGTTACCGTTTTCATCGCTATCGCTGTATATAATTAGCGTTTTCAGAATTTGACTGGCTGAGACCTTCAGCAAGGTGCTCACTTCATCAATAGTGTGGGCGCCGGGTGTGGCGATTTTATCTACGCTGCTGCTGGCGGCAGGGCGTTCACCGGCGGGAGCGAGTGCCTCGGCCATTTCAACATTGGCGGCGTAGTCTGAGGTGTCAGAGAAGGCGATATCGTCTTCGCCGGACGACGCCAGAACATGAAATTCATGAGAGCCGCTGCCACCAATTGAGCCGGTGTCCGCAATAACAGGTCGGAAATCCAAACCTAGGCGGGTGAATATGCGAGTGTAGCTTGCATGCATCACATCGTAAGTAGCTTGCAGTGATTCTTGGTCGTTATGGAAGGAATAGGCATCCTTCATAATAAACTCACGCGAGCGCATTACGCCAAAACGAGGACGGATCTCATCACGGAATTTCGTTTGAATTTGGTAAAAATTTGCCGGTAGTTGTTTGTAGCTCTTAATTTCATTGCGAATTAGGTCAGTAATCACTTCTTCATGGGTGGGGCCAAGGCAGAAAGCGCGTTTGTGGCGATCACCAATACGCAATAGTTCGGCGCCGTATTGCTCCCAGCGGCCTGATTCTTCCCACAGCTCGGCAGGCTGAACAATAGGCATCATGACTTCCATTGCACCGCTGCGATTCATTTCTTCACGGACAATACCCTCAACTTTACGCAATACTCGCAGGCCCATCGGTAGCCATGTGTAGAGCCCAGTGGCAAGCTTGCGTATCATGCCTGCTCGCAGCATAAGTTGATGACTGATGACTTCAGCGTCGGCTGGAGTTTCTTTTTGGGTGGCAATAAGGAATTGGCTAGCGCGCATGATGAAGTTCGGGCCTTGTTTGTCAGAGTTCGGGCATTTTACGATTGATCGCTGGCGTGGTACAGGCCGCAGGGGGAGTGATGTTCAAATTACATGAAGTATTAGCGAGAGACTGCGCCGTTGTGGGAGATTTACCCCTATGTCGAGTCTTATTGATGAACGATAGTCAGTATCCGTGGCTGATATTGGTGCCGCGGCGTGATGGGCTGCGAGAGATCTGCGATCTTAGCGCGGCGGATCAGCAGCTGTATCTAAAAGAGTCTAATGCCACGTGCGCGCTATTGCGCAGCGAGCTCAATGCCGAAAAACTAAACGTGGCGGCGCTTGGGAATATGGTGCCGCAGCTTCATGTGCACCATATTGCTCGGTTTTCCAATGATGCGGGGTGGCCGAAGCCTGTGTGGGGGCTGCTCCCAGCAAAACCCTATGACGTGAATGCGCTGGATAAGCACCTAAGGCAGTTGCGCTCGGCCTACGCTGCTAGCAATGTCCCCCTGTTGAGCGAGTTATAAAACTCGGTTTAGGGCTGACCTCAAACGCAGTTCTAAGCTCTGTAGGGTTGGTCTGCCGAGTTTGTCGCGACATAAATTTGAACGAATTATAGTGAGTGTTATACAAAAAATGCTTCTTTTGTAGTGTTTTAGGCCAAAAAAAGCGTATTAATCTTGTATTGCTTAGCAGAATCTACTATAGATAGTCGCAGGCATAGATGTGTGATCAGCATGCGGTACTCGCTGCTTAGTGCTCAAAACCGTAATTAGGCCAATAAAACTTAACGTGTGATACAGGAATATTCTAATGGCGATAAAAAAAGCTGCTCCCAAAAAAGCTGCCCCAAAAAAAGCTCCAGCTAAAGCTAAAGTTGCTGCCGCTGCTGCCGCACCCAAGCGCAAAACAACAGCCATCTCTGAGAAAATGACCAAGACTCAAATCCTCACCGAGATCGCTGAGAACACCAATTTAACGCGCAAGCAGGTTGGTGAGGTTCTCGAAGAGCTAGAAGTACTGATTGAACGCAGTGTTAAAAAGCGCGCTCTGGGTGAGTTCACGATTCCCGGTCTGATGAAAATCACCACGGTTAAAAAGCCCGCTACCAAAGCGCGTAAAGGGATTAACCCGTTTACTGGTGAAGAAACCATGTTCAAAGCCAAGCCAGCGAGCGTTGCTGTTAAGGTTCGTCCACTGAAAAAACTGAAAGACTTCGCTGTTTAAGTCTGATTGCCGTCAGCCTCGACATTTTTTGATGTGCTCGAGGCTGATTTTCCCTCTTTAACAGTTTATTTCCCCTCAAACTCGCTGCTGCATTTATTGCCAGCCCCGCTTTGCGTTATAATCCCGCTCCTTTTGCGCCGCTTGGCTCGATATGACTTCTTTTATGTGCTTTGAGTTTTGGGAGTTTTCCTATGCCGATTTATGAATACCAGTGCCAGGCTTGCCAACACGAGCATGAAGCACTGCAGAAAATGAGTGATCCTGCTTTAAAAGACTGTCCACAGTGCGGTGCAACCGCATTGGTGAAAAAGATTTCGGCGGCCGGGTTTCGTCTAAAAGGCGGCGGCTGGTACGAGACTGATTTTAAAGGCAGTGGCAAAAAGAAGAATTTAGCAGGTGAAGGGTCTACCGGTGGTTCGTCCTCCGCACCAGCCACCTAGCGCTGAGATCGGGCGAGCCACAGCATTGGTGGCGCCTAGAATTTAGCGATTGGCACAGAACACGCAGTGCCAATGGCATTACCTAGATACACATTTGATACAGCGAGAATAGAACACATGCGCAGTCATTATTGCGGCAGCTTGAGTAGTGAGCATATAGATCAGGAAGTCACCCTGTGTGGCTGGGTTGACCGTCGTCGTGACCATGGCGGGGTTATTTTCCTCGATATGCGTGACCGCGAAGGCATTGTTCAGGTTGTTTTTGACCCGGATACCGAAGAGCATTTCCGTACTGCTGACCGTGTTCGTGGCGAGTACGTGCTGCGTATTCGGGGCCGGGTTCGCGCTCGCGCTGGCGCAACGGTTAACGCCAATATGAAGACCGGCGAGATCGAAGTGCTGGGTAAAGAACTGGAGATTCTGAATGAGTCAGAAACCCCACCTTTTCAGCTTGACGACTACACTAATGTTGGCGAAGACGTGCGCCTGCGCTATCGCTACTTAGATTTACGTCGCCCGCAGATTTCCGATAAATTACGTTTGCGCGCAAAGATTACGTCAGTGTTGCGTCGCTATTTAGATAGCCAGAATTTCCTTGATATAGAAACCCCGATTTTGACCCGCGCCACCCCTGAGGGCGCCCGCGATTACTTAGTGCCTAGTCGCACCCACGCCGGCAAGTTCTTTGCCTTGCCGCAGTCACCGCAGTTGTTCAAACAGTTATTGATGGTGTCTGGCTTTGATCGATATTATCAAATCGCCAAATGTTTTCGCGATGAAGATCTGCGCGCCGATCGTCAGCCCGAATTCACCCAGATCGATATTGAAACCTCCTTTATGGATGACAAGCAGATCATGGCTGTCACCGAAGGCATGATTGGCGATCTGTTTAAAGAGGTGATGAATATCGACCTCGGCAGTTTCCCGACCATGAAATACGCAGAGGCGATGTCGCGCTTTGGCAGCGATAAGCCAGATATGCGTATTCCACTGGAAATGGTTGATGTTGGCGACCTAATGCAAGAGGTTGAGTTTAAGGTGTTCTCAGGCCCAGCCAACAGTGCTGACGGGCGTGTTGCGGCCTTAAAAGTACCTGGTGGTAATGAGGCACTGACCCGTAAGAAAATCGATGAATATACCAAGTTTGTTGGTATATATGGTGCCAAGGGTCTGGCTTATATCAAGGTTAACGATAAGTCTGATCTGGAAAATGGTCTGCAGTCGCCGATTGTGAAATTTTTACCCGAGCCAGTTCGCGCAGCCATTTTGACGCGTCTTGACGCCGAAAACGGCGACCTGATCTTCTTCGGTGCCGACACTACCAAAGTCGTTAATGAAGCGCTTGGTGCCTTACGCTGTAAGTTGGGTGAAGATCTCAAACTATATACCTGTGAGTGGGCGCCACTGTGGGTAGTAGATTTCCCGATGTTTGAGCAGGACGGCAGTGGCAATTGGACGTCTTTACACCATCCGTTTACGGCGCCGTCATGCTCACCGGAAGAATTGGAAAAAGCGCCAGGCGAGGCCTTGTCTATCGCCTATGATATGGTTCTGAACGGCACTGAATTAGGTGGTGGTTCGGTGCGTATCCACCGCAGTGATATGCAGCAAGCGGTATTCCGCGTACTGGGTATTGGTCCAGAAGAGGCCGATGAGAAGTTTGGCTTCTTGCTGGATGCCTTAAAATACGGCGCACCGCCGCACGGTGGTTTGGCCTTTGGTCTAGACCGTTTGGTGATGTTGATGACCGGCGCCAAATCCATCCGTGACGTGATTGCCTTCCCTAAAACTCAGAGTGCGGCCTGTATTATGACCGATGCACCGGGTGTGGTTGATAGCAAGCAACTGGGCGAGTTAAATATTCGCCTGCGTAAATTAGAAGAAAAATAATAGCGCTGACTGCGTTACCAACACCCGTGTGCGCCGCAGCGGGTGTTATCAATATACCATGATAAGTAATACTTCACTTTACTTACCGGGAGGCTGATATGGCGGGTCACAGTAAGTGGGCCAATATAAAGCACCGTAAAGCTGGGCAAGATGCCAAGCGCGGTAAAGTTTTTACCAAACTCATTCGAGAAATAGTGGTTGCCTCAATGGCGGGTGGTCCTATGCCAGAAGATAATCCGCGATTGCGCGCGGTTGTTGATAAAGCGCTCACCGCTAATATGAAGCGCGATACTATCGACAAGGCCATTGCTCGGGGCGCGGGTAATGCCGACACTGACAATTACGACGAAGTGACCTATGAAGGATACGGTAGCGATGGCGTCGCGGTATTCCTTGAATGTATGACCGATAATCGCAACCGGACGGTCGCAGAAGTTCGCCACGCCTTTAGTAAGCGCGGCGGCAATCTCGGTACTGATGGTTCGGTCGCCTATCTGTTTACGCGCATTGGTCAAATCCACTATGCTGCGGGGTTCGATGAAGACGCGCTTATGGAAGCGGCCTTAGAAGCGGGCGCAGTGGATGTGATTGCTTACGGCGACGGCTCAATGGAAGTACAAACTGAGCTTGCAGGTTTTATGGCAGTAAAAGAAGCTATGACGGTTGCGGGCTTTGAGCATGAGCATGCAGATATTCACATGCTGCCGGCGACCACCATTGAGCTCGATATAAAGAGCGCTGAGTCGCTGCTTGGTCTGGTGGAGGCATTGGAAGATCTGGATGATGTTCAGAATGTGTATACCAATGCAGACATCGCTGACGACGTCTACATCGCATTAAACAGCGACTAGCAAGTAGGGTTGCGCCATTGCAATAACGTCGCTAAGCCATTGTTAGTCAATTACTAAAGCATCACTGAGCTATCACCAGAACCGTGCCTCGTGAGCGTGTCATTATTCCAGTAAATCTGTGCATAATAGCCGCGGAGAGAGCCTGCGGTGGATGCGCGTATTTGTCTCCTTCAATTTCTTGATTGACACACCTGTAATTATTGTTTGTTGCTAGCATTTTACTCAGGCCAACGATGAATATATTGACCTCTGCTTACTCGGATAAGAAGCGAAAGCTTTAGGATCTATGACTATTATTTTGGGAGTCGATCCCGGATCGCAAAAAACGGGTTTCGGTGTGATAGAGGTGATTGGAAATCATCACCGTTATATCACCAGTGGTGTTATTCGACTGCCGCAAGGTCCATTACCCGCTCGCCTCGATATTATTTTCAAAAGTTTAACCACCATTATTACTGAGTATTCGCCAGTTGAAGCGGTGGTGGAAGAAGTCTTTATGGCTAAAAGCGCGGGCTCGGCACTTAAGTTGGGACAGGCGCGCGGGGCGGCGGTGGTCGCCTGTGTGAGCAATGGTTTGATAGTGGCTGAATATACCGCAAGACAAATTAAAAAAGCGGTTGTTGGAACCGGAGCGGCAGATAAAACTCAGGTGCAGCATATGGTTAAAATATTACTCAAGCTGCCGGCTGCGCCGCAGGAAGATGCCGCAGATGCGCTAGCGGCGGCAATTTGTCATGCCAATGCGCGGCGAGGGTTACAGCGGATGGCTGCTGAGCCCGCGATGCGTTTGCGCCGTGGACGTCTTACATAAAGGAATCTAAATGATTGGCCGATTGCGTGGCGTACTCATAGAGAAACAAGCCACAGAAATAGTTATCGACGTCAATGGCGTAGGTTACGAAGTGTTAGTGCCGATGACGACGTTTTATGGTTTGCCCGCTTTGGGGCAGGTAGTGTCGCTTTACACTCAGTTTATAGTTCGCGAAGATGCTCAGCAGCTATTTGGATTTAGTGATGTAACATCGAGGCGCCTGTTTCGAGATTTGATTAAGGTTAACGGCGTCGGCCCAAAATTGGCGCTGACGATTATGTCCGGTATCGATAGCGATGACTTTGTGCGCTGCGTACAAGAGGCTAATACCGCTGCCTTAGTGCGACTGCCGGGGGTGGGTAAAAAGACCGCCGAGAGATTAGTGATTGAAATGCGCGACCGGCTCAAGGACTGGGATTTACCGGGGTCGAATAGTAAAATGGCAGTTCCAGTAAGTGCCACGAAAGTGAATATTGCTGAAGCTGAAGCCGCACTGGTGGCCTTGGGTTATAAACCCCAGGAAGCAAGCAAGGCGATTAGCGCCTTAAAAACAGATGACGCAAGTAGCGAGGAATTGATTCGCGCTGCCCTAAAAAACATGATCAAGTGAAGACCTTAATCTGACATGATAGAAATTGACCGCCTAGTAGCACCCGACGCCGGCGAGCCACTAGAGGAACGCTTTGATCGCGCAATACGGCCTAAGACCCTAGCTGACTATATTGGTCAGCCCGCCGTGTGCGAACAAATGAATATTTTTGTTAGTGCGGCGCGAATGCGCAAGGAACCCCTAGATCACACCCTGATATTTGGGCCCCCAGGATTGGGGAAAACCACGCTGGCAAATATATTGGCCAATGAAATGGGGGTGTCACTAAAAACGACCTCCGGGCCCGTGCTGGAAAAAGCAGGCGATCTCGCGGCGCTAATGACCAATCTCGATGCTGGTGATGTGCTGTTCATTGATGAAATACATCGACTTAGTCCAAATATAGAAGAAATACTGTATCCGGCGATGGAAGACTATCAGCTGGATATTATGATTGGCGAAGGTCCCGCAGCGCGGTCGATTAAATTAGATTTGCCGCCGTTTACTTTAGTCGGTGCAACAACCCGAGCCGGTTTGTTAACCTCGCCGCTGCGTGACCGCTTTGGCATCGTGCAGCGCCTGGAGTTTTACGGCGTTAAAGATTTGTCAATCATTGTGGCGCGCTCGGCCAATATCTTAGGTGTGCAGTTAGATGCTGGCGGTGCTCATGAGATTGCCCTGCGGTCTAGGGGAACGCCGCGCATCGCCAATCGCCTGCTGCGCCGTGTGCGGGATTACGCTGACGTAAAATCAGATGGTATTGTGACGAAAGAAATCGCTGATCAGGCATTAAATATGCTGAACGTTGACAGCAGTGGTTTTGATCACTTAGATCGTCGTTTACTGTTGGCAATGATTGAGCGATTCGATGGTGGTCCAGTGGGCGTAGACAGCTTGGCTGCGGCCATAAGCGAAGAGCGTGGCACGATAGAGGATGTACTGGAGCCCTATCTCATTCAGCAGGGGTTTATTATGCGTACGCCGCGCGGGCGTGTGGTAACTAATCACGCCTATCGTCATTTTGGTTTAGAGTTACCCAAAAATGCCGCCACTAACGACAATGGCGGCGTGGCCTAGTGGAATTCAAGATGCCGTTACGGGTCTATATGGAAGACACCGATGCCGGGGGCATCGTTTTTTATGTGAACTATTTAAAGTTTTTTGAGCGCGCCCGCACCGAATATATGCGCGCCCAAGGTTTTGATAAAGCGGCTTTCATCGACGATTCGCTGATGTTTGTTGTCACTAACCTAGCTACAAAATATTTGCGACCAGCAAGGCTGGATGAGCAACTTATTGTCACAGCCAAGGTCATAGCCGCAGCTAAAGCGTCGCTGAGTTTTGATCAGCGCGTTTATCGCGGCGACGAGGTGCTGTGCGAAGCCCAAGTTAGGCTGGCCTGTGTCGATAGGATTAGCTTAAAACCAAAACGTATGCCGGCGGCATTGCTATCAGTGCTGGCGCTTAAAGAACAATAGTGTAAAAACCTAAAACAACAGGAGTTAACAGTGGGACAAGAGCTTTCTATTTGGCAATTAGTTAGCCATGCCAGTTTGTTTGTGCAGATTATAATGCTGATATTAGTGCTGGCCTCAGTGGTGTCTTGGTATCAGATTGCGCAGCGAGTGATGTATTTCAGTCAAGCGCAAACTGAAATGGCGCGCTTTGAGTCGCGGTTTTGGTCGGGTACCGATTTGAATACTTTGTATAACGACGGAGCGGACAAGCGCGGCGTGGTTGGGATGGAAAGTGTATTTCGAGCCGGATTTAAAGAGTTCACCCGGCTGGCGAAGAAGAAGCTTGATTCCGATGCCATGATGGAAGCGTGTCAGCGGTCGATGCGCGTGGCACTTTCTCGAGAAGAAGAAGCCATGGAACACGGTTTGCCGTTTTTAGCCACGGTGGGGTCGACCAGTCCATATGTTGGTTTGCTGGGAACAGTCTGGGGCATCATGGGTGCCTTCCACGGCCTTGGGCAAGTTCAGCAAGCGACGTTGGCTACAGTCGCTCCTGGTATTTCTGAAGCGCTAGTGGCTACCGCAATGGGTTTGATCGCGGCGATTCCCGCAGTTGTATGCTATAACCGCTTCTCTTCAAAAGTCGACTCCCTCGCAGGTAAGTACGATACGTTTTCAGAAGAATTTTCCAGTATTCTGCATCGCCAGATTCACTCGCGAGATTAGGAGTACTGGCTATGTCTCGGCGAAATAAGCGCAAGCCAATCTCAGATATCAATGTTGTTCCCTATATTGATGTGATGTTGGTGTTGCTGATTGTATTTATGGTGACGGCTCCGATGTTGGTGCAAGGAGTGCAAGTAGACTTGCCGCAGGCATCTACTGAACCTGTTCCAGAAACGGATGACGACCCTATTGTGGTCTCGGTTGATAAGGCCGGTAAGTATTATGTGACCTTGGGGGATCCGGACAAGCAGGGCGAACCTTTGGAGCTTGCAGAAATTGGCGATAAATTGAGCAAAATTTTGCGTAACAAACCTAAAACGCCAATTATGGTAAGAGGTGATGGTGCGGTAGATTACGCCAGTGTTGTGGCGGCAATGGCGGTGTTACAGGGTGCTGGTGCGACGTCTATCGGCTTGATTACTGAGGATCCGTCGCGCAGTGGAGCGAAGTAAGCGCGATGAATGATATTAAATTGGTGCCGGCGTTGGTGACGGCAGTCTTACATGGCGTGGCTATTGCTTTCTTGTTGTTTGGGATACCCAGTGATAACCGTGTTATTGAGGTCAAGGCAAAGCCCCTGGCAATTCAAGCAAAGTTGGTGATAGAAAAGTCCGTGTCGCGTCCCGTTAAGTCGACGCCGCCGCCCAAGCCAGTACCAAAACCGGTGGTCAAGCCTGAGCCTGTTAAAAAGTCTGAGCCCAAACCCAAACCAGAGGTGAAGCCGGTGCCAAAGCCCGTTCCAAAGGGGCCTACGCCGGAAGAACTTCGCAAGAAAAAGGTGGAGGAAAAAGCGCGCGACGAGGCCAAACAGCGGGTTTTACAAGAAGAAATACGTAAACAGCAACAGAAAGAGCTGGCAGATGCCTTGGCGTCTGAAGATGATTTGGTGGAAGAGGGCGAGCTGGCTTCTACATACATAGAGCTTATTGCAGCTTTAATAGGCCAAAATTGGTCACTGCCGCCAACAGCCCGCAATGGTATGAAGGCGACGGTGCAGATCATTACAATTCCTACGGGTGAAATTGTTGGTCATCAAGTGATTAAAGGTAGTGGTAATCCAGCCTTCGATTTGTCGGCAATTAGAGCGATTACCAAATTAAGTAGAATTGATGAGCTAGGTGATCTGTATAAAATCGACCCCGGCGCGTATGAAAAAAATTTTCGACGGTTTAATTTTGATTTTGTTCCCCAAGATTTGAGGCGGTAATGTTAATACGAGTTGTTACAGCACTAATATTTCTGATGGTTAGCGCTGTATCTATGGCTGACCTCACTATTGAAATAAATAAGGGTAATGATGACCCTGTGCCAATCGCCATCGTGCCTTTCGGCTGGCAGTCAGGTCTTACCGTTGCGGAAGATATTGCCTCCATTGTTGAAAGTGATTTGCATCGCAGTGGTCAGTTTGCACCTTTAAGTCGCGCTGATATGTTGGGTCGGCCGCGTAATTCTACCGAAGTCTACTACCGCGACTGGAAAAGTCTCGGGGTTGACTATGTTTTAGTGGGCACGCTTTCTCAGGAAGTCAGGGGTACGATAACCGCAAGTTATGAGCTTTTAGATGTAAATACCCAACGGGTTATACTCGCGGGCAAAGAATCCGTCAGTATTGATAAGCCTCGCTACCTCGCGCACACGGTTAGCGATAAAATATATGAAAAACTCACAAATATTCGTGGTGCTTTTCGCACGCAATTACTTTATGTTTCTGCAGTTCGCGAAGGGGGTAACCGAACCCGCTTCCGCTTGCTGAAAAGCGATATCGATGGGGCCAATGAATCGGTGTTATTTGACAGTCGAGAGCCGATTATGGCACCGACGTGGTCGCCCGATGGTCAGAAAATTGCTTACGTATCCTTTGAAACCATGCGTCCTGCTATTTTTGTCCAGGACCTTCGCACTAATGCGCGTACGCAGCTTACATCTTTTCGGGGTTTGAACAGTTCGCCAGCTTTTTCACCAGATGGCGCCAAGATGGCCATGGTGTTGTCAAAGGACGGCAGCCCTGATATTTATGTAATGGACTTGGCGACGGGTAATTTGCAGCGTATAACAAATCACTTTGCCATCGACACCGAGCCGGCTTGGATGCCGGACGGAAAGTCAATTATTTTTACCTCTGATCGCGGCGGAAAACCTCAAATTTATAAAGTTGAGCTTAGCAGCGGGTCAGTAGAACGAGTTACATTTGAAGGTGATTATAATGCCAGAGCGAGAGTGCTGGCAGATGGTCTCGGATTAGTGATGGTACATAGAAAGAATGGTAATTTTCACATCGCCGTTATGGATTTAAAGCGTAACCGTGTCGAAATTCTCACTACCACTAATTTGGACGAGTCACCTAGTGTGGCGCCAAACGCCAGTATGCTATTGTACGCTACGCAGTATGATGGCAAAGGTATTTTGGCAGCAGTATCGATAGACGGCGGTGTTAGGTATAGATTGCCGTCGCGATTCGGGGATGTGCGCGAACCGGCTTGGTCGCCTTTTCTTCAATGAAGTAGTAGCCGGGAATGGAATGCCGATTAGACAATGATTGTTTGGTCGGAAGTGTGTAATCAAAACTTGATGGGAAAATGCGATGAAATACCAAGCAAAAAGTATGTTTTTGGGTGTGGCTTTCTTTAGTGCGATGTTAGCTGGTTGTGCTTCTACAGAAACCGATAGCAGCGGTCAGGAAAGCGCTGATGCCTTGAGCACGTACACAGAGTCTACTGACTCTATGAGCGATTCTTCGTATAACACTGACGACATGGCGAACCTCGAAACTGTATTTTATTTCGAATTCGACCAAGCAACGCTAACAGTGAATGCACGCCAAGCATTAGACGCGCAAATTGTTCGTCTGAAAAAGACTACCGGTCCTGTGCGTCTGGAAGGTCATGCTGACGAGCGCGGTACCCGTGAATACAATATAGCCTTGGGTGAGCGTCGTGCGATTTCGGTCGCCGATTACATGGCAATCAATGGTATTCCACGCTACCGTATAGAAACGGTTAGTTACGGTGAAGAGCGTCCAGTTGCATTCGGTCAGTCTGAATCAACTTACTCGCAAAACCGTCGTGTAGAACTGAAGTAATAAAAAGGCGTACTGATGCAGTTTTTGAAACCACTGTCTTTGCTGCTGCCGGCAGCGTGTTTGTCGGCACAGCTTTGGGCGCAAGCCCCAATTGTTGATGTTGGATCCTCCCGGGCTGATTCTCAATCGGCTCGAGGTATTGAGGGCGAAATGTATCAGCAGCTGCAACTGCTGCGCCAAGAAGTGATGGCGTTGCGGGGGACAGTGGAAGAACAAGGGTATCAGCTACGCCAGCTTAAACAGCAAAGCTTGGATCGGTATATAGATATGGATCGCCGCTTAACTTCCGGCAGTCCTGTTGATCGCAGTCTGGACGCGACAGCCGCTGACTCAATGGTAGCAGCGTCGACGACAGATGCGGAAGCCGCAGAATTAACAGAAAGCCCCGCGGGAAAAACGCCAGTGGCAGCCAGTGCCGCTGTGTTGCTCGACGGTGATGAATCCTCAGATTATGCAAAAGCGTATGGCTTGGTAAAAAGCGCGTCATACGATCAAGCAATCGCAGCGTTCGCAAGCTACGTAGAAAAATACCCTACTGGCCGTTATACCCCCAATGCTTGGTACTGGCTTGGTGAGTTATATGTTGCTATTAAACCGCAGAATTTATTGGCTTCGACGACTGCATTTCAACGCCTGTTGACGGACTACCCGGATCACGGCAAAGTCCCTGCAGCTATGTATAAGTTAGGTACCGTTTATTTTCTGAATGGCGACAAGACGAAAGCCCAGGAAATGCTGACCCACGTGATCGACCGCTACGGTAATACCGGTAATTCAGCGGTGAATAAATCGCGTGAATTCCTCCGCAAGAACTTTTAATTTTTCGCGGAGCAAAGCTTACGCGGCTGGTCTCCGGTAATAATCCTGTATCCGGCAGCCTGCTTCCATGATTAAAAATAGCCTACGTATCACCGAAATTTTTTATTCCCTACAGGGCGAGTCTCGTACCTTGGGATTGCCCACCGTATTTGTGCGCCTAACCGGCTGCCCCTTGCGCTGCGTTTACTGCGATACCGAATACGCCTTTCATGGCGGTGAGCGGCGCCAGATAGAAGATATTTTGACGCAAGTCGCCTCTTATAAGCCCCGCTACGTATGTGTTACTGGTGGCGAGCCCCTTGCTCAGCCAGAATGTCACGCCTTGCTGTCTGCGCTCAGTGATGCAGGCTATGAGGTATCTTTGGAAACCAGTGGCGCCATAAATGTAGAACAGGTCGATTCACGAGTTTCAAAAGTGATGGACCTTAAAACGCCTGGCTCTGGTGAAATGCATCGCAATCTTATGGATAATATCGCTTTTATGACTCGCCACGATCAAATCAAATTCGTGCTGTGCAACCGCGAAGATTATGACTGGGCACGATTTCAACTCGACGCCCATAATTTAGCGGCAAAAGCGGGAGAGGTTTTATTTTCGCCAAGCTTTGGTCAGCTAGATGCGACTGACTTAGCGAATTGGATTGTAGAAGATAATCTGCCCGTACGTTTTCAAGTGCAATTGCATAAATTGCTTTGGAACGATGCTGCTGGCCATTAAGTATTTGCGCCCGAGCGGTGTATAAACAGAAGTAGAGGAAAAGTTTTGTCGAAAAAAGCAGTAGTACTACTATCCGGTGGTCTAGACAGTGCGACAGTGCTAGCTCAGGCGCGGGCAGCAGATTACGAGTGCTATGCCTTAGCATTTGATTACGGCCAGCGTCATCGCGCCGAACTGGTCGCCGCCAAGCGTGTCGCCGAATTCCTTGGTGCGGCCGAGTTTAAAATAATCAATCTCAATTTAAGTAGCATTGGCGGTTCGGCATTAACCGATATGAATATTGCGGTGCCAGACGCGGGTGCAAGCGGTATTCCCGTCACCTACGTGCCGGCAAGAAATACGGTATTTTTATCTATCGCCCTCGGCTGGGCTGAAGTGCTGCAGGCCGATGATATATTTATTGGTGTAAATGCTGTCGACTATTCCGGTTACCCAGATTGTCGCCCAGCGTTTATCGAAGCCTTCGAGACTTTAGCTAATGTCGCGACCAAAGCGGGGGTGGAAGGGCGCGGTATGCATATCCATACGCCACTAATGAAACTCAGTAAGGCCGATATCATTAATGTCGGCACAAAGCTCGGGTTGGATTACGCGCAAACAGTCTCTTGTTATCAAGCTAACGATGACGGCGAGGCCTGTGGCCGATGCGATAGCTGCTATTTACGGCGGCAAGGTTTTGAGCAAGCAGGGGTCGCTGATCCAACACGATACCGAAAGGTGTAATTAAACTGCTTTTTTACTCCTAGGCGGTTGTTTTTTCCTTAGAAAACAGTATTATGAGCGCCTCTTTCGGGGCCGTTAGCTCAGCGGTAGAGCAGTTGGCTTTTAACCAATTGGTCGATGGTTCGAATCCATCACGGCCCACCATATTTTTATAAAGAATTCAAGGCGTTGCATTTATGCAGCGCTTTTTTTTCGTCTGGACTTTCCGCTGTGACCACCTTGTGACCAAATCGTGCGCATTTTGTGCCCAAGCACGTATAAAAATGAATTATAAATCAGCTGAATTGACCAGTTAGTCGACCTTGGGCGCTGGCTCTGGAAGATGCACCAATAGGTCTTCTACGCGACATTCAAAGAAATTACAGAGCGCATCAATATTATCAGTTCCTGTATTGCATCCCTTTTCGTTAGCAATCTTAGATAGTGTTGCGCGGTGAATGCCGGTTGCCTTAGATACCTCACTCAGAGTTATGACTCGACCGTCATGAAACTCTTTTTCGGCTAGTACTTCTTTCAATCGTATTCTAATCAAAATAGTCATCCGTCAATTATAATCGACACTTGTTGTTTGTTATCGATTTTTGTCTTGGTATAAAATAAGAAAGCGTCGAATAAAAGCGACGTGAGGTATTAAAAAACGACTTGCGATGAAGGAAATGTACATGAGTTACACATACCTGACTACTGATGGACTGGCTGAGCGGATTCATTATGAGCCTACAACAATTCGTAGTGTTTTAAAGGACACTGTCTTATAGGTGGGTACTCACTATATTCGCCCATTTGGCGGGCGAAAAATTCTATATATCTGGGAAAATATCGAAAGAGACATAGGTTTGCCGGAGGATGACTGCATTGCCATTCCTTTAGCCTCGGGAGGTAAGTCCTATGGGTAAGGTCAGAGCTCGTGAATAAAATGGATGTTTATTTTTCGATTTTAGAGTTAACGGTGCTCGCTGTCGCGAGCAAACCACTCTCCGCGACACTAACGCGAATCGTCGCAAGATGGAAAAAGTCCTCGAGCGCATCGAGCTGGAAATCGTTGCGGGCACGTTCGATTACACCAAGTTCTTCCCTGGTAGTAATCGTGCTGCTGAGTTTGGTAGCCAGCCATCTTTAGTACCGACTCCGGTCCGTCGTGGCGCGACAGTCGATATTCCTGCTCAGCCCGTCATTGCCGAGCGCACAACGCCGACATTTGGTGAGTTCACCGCAATATGGATTAGGGAGAACGCAGCTGTTTGGCGTAGGAATACCCTCAGGGCTGCGATGGTTCATATTAATGGTTATCTTCTGCCGCGTTTTGCCGAGATACAAATGCATAAGATTCTAAAAGCAGACTGCTTAGCATTCCGGGCAGATATTGTAAAACCTGGTGGCAGTATGAAAAACCGAACGCTGTCGGCCAAAACCGTGAATGAGATCATGCAGATTCTGGGCGCTATCCTTGCTGAGGGCGCAGACCGCTATGAATTCCCCAATCCGATGCAAAACGTGAAGCGACTTAAGGCGCCTAAGGTGCATATCGAGCCGATGTCGTTTGATGAGGTGGAAAAATTCATCGCCAGCGTCCGTGTGGATTATAAGCAGTACTTTATCGTGCGCTTTTATACTGGACTGCGGACAGGGGAGGTTCACGGCCTTCAGTGGAAATACATTGATTTTGAACGGCGCGAAATTTTGGTCCGAGAAACCTACAGTCACCTAGGCCGTGAATACACCAAAAATGACGGCTCACAGCGCGAGGTCCATATGTCAGAACCGGTCTATCAGGCTTTAAAAACGCAATATGAAGCGTCCGGTCATCTCAGTGAATACGTGTTCTGCACGCGCATAGGTACGCCTATAGACCCGCTGAATGTGAACAAGCGCGTCTGGAAACCTACCCTGAAATTACTCGGAATGAAAGACCGACGTTTTTATCAAACCCGACATACCGCGGCAACGCTTTGGTTAGCGTCTGGTGAGGCGCCAGAGTGGATTGCCAAACAGATGGGCCATACCAGTACCGAGATGCTGTTTAAAGTCTACTCTCGCTACGTTCCCAACCTAACCCGACAAGATGGGTCAGCCTTTGAGCGATTGTTATTACAGCGTCTGGGTGGAGGTGAACAGCAATGAAAACATTAACAAAAGAGACAGCCCGTTCATTGGCCAAAGTAATCAGTAGCCGACTATCGACATATCATAGTGATGACTTGGTGGCCATTCTTGGTGTTGGGCGAGAGTCCAGTAATGAGGCAGCCGTAGAGTCATGGTTGATCTCACGGTTTGCTGAAATTGACATTAGCCATGTGGATACAATCATGGAGCACGCATCTGAAGTATTGATTCAGCACCTCAATGATTTACGAATGGAAGTGGCTGGTGGTTACATTTCTGAATTACCCCTGCCACTAGATTTTGTGCAATCAAAGCTCATAACCGATCAAGAGCTGCGATGCATCGCTCGTGCAATTTACTTTCTGGTTATTGGGGAGGGCGCGAAGTCCTACCTAGATTCGTTGATCTATTTGATTTTAGACGGTGAGGGTAATGTCATTGATCGAATTGCTGCTTGGATTTCCACTAAGGGAATGGTCTATACCTATTTTCCCAGTGAGCTAACACTTCCGCTTGCGCAACGCTTGATGCAAAAGCTCAAGAGGGCTATTGAATCCGCGTATTAATTAACAGCACAAAACCGTGTGTTTTATTAAAATGGACGTAGTTATAACAAGATGCCGTGCATCAAGTAGTAAATGCCAAGCAAAATTTGGGGTAGGTAATGTCAGAAGACCTCGTATATGTATTGCCGATGGCGGTACTGAAAATATTGAACTATCGGGATCCTAGTGCTGAAGAGGTCGCCAGCTATGATGACTACATGGTGTATAAGCGCGAGGATGCCCTGAAGCTATCAAAACTGCTGCTGGCAAAATGGGAGATTCCTCAGGATGAGGTAGATACATTCTTCAAAGAGCTAGGTCCATCCAATGAAGTGCTGGGTATGCTTGCCAATAAGCTTTTACTTCGTGTGTTAGTAGGGCAAGAAAGATATGGGGATTACTTCAAAACACCGCATAAGCAATTTGAAGAACGATCATTCTGGCAGCAGATTCAAATGGGCGAAGAGGAATCTGCGCGCGTGAAAAATTATCTAATGAGCTGTGTAGGTCGTTAAGCTTTTAGCCGGGCTCGCTCAACCGTAAGGTAAGGGCCGCAGGTAATAATCAGTTTAAGCTTCTCCTCGAAGCTCCAATCTTGTGGTCTTTTCTCTTTTGACATAAGGCGTAAGCTTGAATTCTCTGTGTTTGTAGTGGGTTCGAGTTCTTGGCCGTTAAATTGAATCACTACAGTATAGCGGCTAGGCAGCATGACCCGTGCCATCCCGTACCGCAGTGGCAAGTTTGAAAGAGGGCCGTGTGTGTCCGTTTATTTAGATCCGAAATTCTGCCTTAAAACTTAATGTGACCGGCTCTAGCGTCACATTAGCGGTCAGTCGCTGCTTCCGCGTTATCGAGATAAGTGAACAAGAGAGTGCGTCCCATTAACACATTGACTAATCACTTAACTTATTGAAATTTCTAAAAAACGGGATATGATCAGGGCAAGGAACATTTGCAGAAATAAAGGGAATTAGTCTTCGTTTGACCGGCGCTCGCTAATAGTGAAGTCGCTATATCATTGAGCTCCCTAGAAATTCTCTGCCACCGTAAAAGCCCGCTCCTTGATAAGGGGGCAAAGTGATTTAAGGCGCGAATCGTCATAACAAAACTGTTATAAACTTCAACAGAAAGTGAGAACATCAATATGGATATATCGTTTTCAGAAGCAAAAGGAATGTTTAGTACAGTGGTGGAGCTGATTAAGAAAGGCTCCCAAATAGAAGCCCAAGCTCAAATCCAGAAACTCCAAGAACAATATCTAGGCTTGCACGCAGAGAATCTAGAGCTTAAGCAGGATCTATTAGAGCTCAAATCAAAGTACAAACAACAAGAAAATATGATTTTCGAGGAGCCTTTTTTCTTCGAAAAGGATTCAGAAAATAAAGAGGGCCCTTACTGCCCGAGGTGCTGGCAGAAGGATGAAAAGAAATGCCGGGTTGTGAAAACCACGGATAGCTACCATAGCGCGCAAAAATGCCAAGTCTGCGATGAATTGTTTGGTAAAGGAAAGCCTGTGCCAACGCCAAAGGTGATCCGGTGATTTTGCCACCAGCTTATAACAATCGCAGGCAAGCCGACGGCTTTTTCGTTTCGCCTGAGGCTCCACTACTACAAAGCCGCGCGTGCAGCGGGCGTTATATTTATGCCAAGTAAATCCGCACGAAAAAGGTTGGCAGAGTCTCTGAGCTTGGAGCTTCTCGGTTTTGGAGAGAGCTTCCGCGATGGGCTTTTGTGCCCTACATGCATGAAGAAATTCCATGTAGAGAAAGATTTCGACCTCTACACTGCAGGGCACATTACTCCGGAAGCTGCTGGCGGCAAAGAGTGGACGATCCTATGTCGAGGTTGTAATAGTCGTTTCGGAGAGAGTCAGGATAAATGGTTTGGTGAGTATTTACGCGTGCTTAAGAAACCAGAAGGCACATTCTTCCATGCAAAAACCAAGAGTAAATACATAACCATCAATGGAGTTACAGTATCAGGAAGGGTTTCTGTTTCGGAGGAGGATGGTGCAATAGAAGTGTTTGCGCCCATAAACAGAAATCCACCAGGAAAAGTCGAATCAATCCCCCACGGACAAGAAATTGAGATACAGTTTTCTCCAGAAATCGCCAAACACATCAATGAAATCCAAGTTGGATACATTACTGCAGCCTATCTAACATGGTTCAGAGAGACCGGTTACAGCTGGGGCATGCAGTCATCCTTGGCATCAGTCAGGAAGCAAATTCTTGAGTGTGATTACTCTTTAGATGGTGCCAAAGTCGTCGATTTGATGTCGGAAGAAATTTATGAGCCCGATATTGGGGTAATCGTTGAGTCAGGGCACGTATACCCATGTTGTTTGATGTATGACCGGGCGGTTATTTTTCCTGGGCCTAGTAATGCTCCTTCCCCAAGAAAAGTTGAATTTTCTGCGGAGTACCAAGTTCATCTATTAAATCTCGCGCGAATGGGGGCGCCGTACGCCGTGAGTTTTGGGGGGGAACAGTTAATCTGGCCTGACATGCTAGAAAAAGAGCCCCCTCACGCAGAGCACCTCCTTTATGTCTTTGAGGACTCGGATGAGGAGGCGCAGTGGCTCACACTAGAGCGATGAATATAACAATGCCATGCATGCGACAAGCGCATGACTACAAACCCGCAGTTGCTGCGGGCGTTATGAGCTTATGAGGTAGTCCAATGAAAAGGCTTATATTCACTGCCGCACTGTTATTTATCTCCCTAAATAGCTACGCAACAGAGTGGGAGTACAAAGTTGTTTTTTTAGCCGGTAATGCAACCGGAACTAAAGTAACTTTGGAGTCATCGGGGGCATATCTAGATCCAGCGAAAACGGGAGTGCTTAATAATCTGGGGCGTGAGGGCTGGGAGCTAATTGCAGTCACTGGAGCCTCGGGAGCAGATCACGCACTATATTTGAAGCGCCCAAGAAAGCCGCGCGATAAAGAATAGCAATGAATCCGAAAGCTGCTCATAACAAGGTGTTGAGGCTGTAGAAAAACCTACCAGTCTCTATCCACATCGGCTTTTCGACCGTCCACCACCAGGCCAGGACATGCGGTATGAAAGGCTGTTGCGTCACATTAGCGGTCAGTCGCTGAATAGCGCTGAGCTGTCTACATTGCTCGGGAAAGTCCACATAGAGGCAGCAACTGTCTAGCGAACCCTGGGAAGTCCATAGGTGGACTTGCCCAGGGATAATAGGCACTTAGCGCGCCAGTATTGAGACAGGTTCGGATAGCAAGGTAGTGACGCAGGCTAATTCATTGAACGGATTTCTTGGAGTAGGGGCTTAATTTCCCCGGTCTGACCTCGCATTACATCGTGACCAACATACTTGGCACGCTCCTCCGCCTTCTCAACCAAATACGAAAGAGATCGAGCTGCCTATACTCTTGCAAATTCATCACCGCTGCTTTTTATACTCCATTGGCTTTGCCCCCGTCCATTTTTTAAACGAGCGTATAAATGCGCTCGCCTCAGAAAATCCAATCAGTGCGGCGGTTTCTTCCACGCTACAGCCGGTATGACTCAGGTGAAAAATTGCGCTGTCGCAGCGCACCCGATCTTTTATGTCCTGGTATTGGAATCCCTCTTCGCGTAAATAACTCCGCAGGGTATGGGGGTGTAAATTTAAGTCATTTGCGATGTCTGCAAAGCTAGGCTTGTCCTCTAGTTTGGCCTCTAATGACGCCCCGACTTTGTAATACCAGCTCTTGGACGTATAGCTTTGGGTGATCATTGCAAAATTAACGTGGGCTAAAAATTTATTCAGTGCTTGGGGTGAAATATGGATATTTTGCTCAAGCAGTGAGGCCGAAAATTGAATTTGCGCCCGAGGCTGTTGGTAATGAATATTTTTAGTGAGAAAGAGATTCCAGTACTCGGCCGCCTGAGGCATTTCACTAAAGTTGAAGTCGACTCGGTGCAGTGGGATTTGTCTACCTATAAGCCAGTTAGCGGTGCGGTGTATGTAAAAGAGAAAGGACTCGTAAAGGTAGGGGTCGAGTTGCGCATTGGCCACGCTTGGGGTTAGCGAGATATTGGTCATGTCACCATGGATTTCTAACTTGGTGCTCAGTCCCCAGGGAATAAGCCGGTAAAAGCGAGTGAGTCGCTTTAAGGCTTCGCCAAGGTTTGGCGCACTAGCGGCGAGTTCAGTCATGGTTGCCCAGCAGCCTAGCTTTTGCGCTTGGCTGCCAAAGCCCATTATCTCGTCACCCATCGATTGCATCGTGTCGCGGCTGAGATTGGCGTAATTTTCGCCAGGTACACGGGCATTCGGCTTGTATAGCAGGCTTGGGCTAATGTGGTTTTTTTCAAGAAGTTTGTGCTGTAGCTCTGGCTGCGCTGGTAAATTCTGCAGGCATTTTTGCACAAAATAGATGGCGATAGTGGGTGATCGCATACTGCTATGCTCGGGTAGGAAGTCGGTGGATTATAACAAAATGTCTATTTTTTGACACCTCAATGTCATTGTCTTGCTAAGCCTCTGGCGTGCAAAATACCGATCTGATTAATTTGTGGCTCAGTAGTCTCACAATACTCAGACGAAGTTGGGCGATATTTGCCCGCTTTTTTAAAAGCGTACTTGGCGTGGGGAGTCGATATGAATATTGAAGGTAAGGTAGCGGTTGTTAGTGGTGGTGCTTCAGGTATGGGTTTGGAGATAGTGCGCCGCTTAGTTAGCCTTGGCGCCAAGGCCGTCATATTCGATTTAAACGCCACAACGGGTGCGGCGGCTGTGGCGGAACTGGGCGAGGCTGTAGTTTTTGCTGAAGTTAACGTCACCAGCGAAGATTCTATTAAAGCCGGTATTGAGCAGACCATGACGGCCTTCGGCGCGATCCATATTTGTGTTAACTGCGCAGGCATTGCTACCGGCAGTAAAACCCTTGGTAAAAATGGACCATTCCCGCTGGATTTATGGAACAAGACCTTGGCCGTAAATTTGACCGGCACCTTTAATGTGCTGCGTTTGTGCGCCGAGCAAATGGCAAAAAATACCGCCGATAACGAAGACGGCGTTCGCGGCGTGATCATGAATACCGCGTCAGTGGCTGCGTTTGAAGGCCAGGTTGGTCAAGCTGCGTACAGCGCGAGTAAAGGTGGTATTGTTGGCATGACCTTGCCAATTGCCCGGGACCTCTCAACGATCGGTATTCGCGTTAACTGCATCGCGCCTGGCTTGATCAATACCCCCATGTTTGAATCGCTACCGGCGCCAGTTTATGAAGCTCTGAGCAGCACGCCACTATTTCCGAAGCGTCTTGGCCGAGCAACTGAAATTGCCCACATGGTGACTAGCGTTATTGAAAACGACTATATCAACGGCGAGTGCATTCGTATGGATGCCGGTTTGCGGATGCAGCCTAAGTAAGTTTTGCCCTACACCAGACAGAATAGCCTGCGGGCTTCTTACATCGAATTAAGTGGAAATGATTATGACTGAAGCGTGGATTATTGACGCCTGCCGCACCCCCCGTGGCATTGGTAAATTGGGTAAAGGGGCCTTGGCCGACATTCACCCTCAACAATTGGGCGCTTGCGTACTCAAGGCCCTAGTTGAGCGCAATAAACTCAATACCGCCGATGTTGATGATGTGGTGTGGGGCACCAGCTGTCAGAAAGGACGTCATGGCGGCGATATGGGGCGTATGTCGGCCCTCGATGCGGGCTTTGATATTCGCTCAAGTGGTGTGACCTTAGACCGCTTCTGCGGCTCGGGTATTACCAGTGTGAATATTGCGGCAGCCTCGATTATGTCGGGCATGGAAGACGTGGTGATTGCGGGTGGCGCAGAGATGATGTCCAGTTATGGTCACGACAATGGCCTGCCCGTGGTGATGGACAGCGGCAATATGCGTCTGCGCGCCCGTCATCCTCAAACCAATCAAGGTGTCTGTGCCGACACGATTGCGACTCTTGAAGGTATTGATCGTGAAACCCTAGACAAGCTCGCGGTGGTCAGTCAGCAGCGCGCTGCTCATGCCATTAAAAACGGTTATTTCGATAAGTCTTTGGTGCCGGTTTACCACGAAGATGGCCGCTTAGCGCTAGACCGTGAAGAGTTTCCAAGGCCGAGCACGACGTTAGAGTCGCTGTCGCAATTAAAGCCATCCTTCCCGGCGCTGGCTGATCAGCCGCTAGACGAAGAGGGCACGACCTACCGCACATTAATGCAGGCGAAATACCCTGATATTCAAATTAATCACGTTCACCACGCAGGTAACTCCTCGGGTGTGGTCGATGGCGCGGCGGCTATTTTGTTGGCCTCGCCAGCCTACGCGACCAAGCAGGGCTGGAAACCACGGGCCAAGGTGTTGGCCATGGCCAATATGGGTGACTGCCCAACATTGATGTTAAATGCCCCAGTTGCCGCCGCTGAAAAAGTATTGAAAAAAGCCGGTCTCACCGTCGATGATATTGATTTATTCGAAGTGAACGAAGCTTTTGCCGTGGTCTTGGAGCGCTTTATTCGCAAACTGAATATCGACCGCGAAAAAATTAATGTTAACGGTGGCTCTATGGCGCTGGGTCACCCCATTGGCGCGACCGGCTCAATTTTGATCGGAACGGTACTGGACGAGTTGGAACGTCGCAATCTTAAGCGCGGGCTTATCACCATGTGCACGGCGGGCGGTATGGCACCGGCCATTATCATAGAGCGTATGTAATACAGGCGGTTATAAACATGGATTTAAATATCTCAGAAGAGCAGAATTTTATTCAGCAAACCGCACGGGATTTTGCCGAGAAAGAGTTGCTCGCTAATGCCGCAAAGCTTGATGCAGGCGAAGGTAAAAGCGAATTTTTAGCGAATCTTAAGAAATTAGCTGATCTTGGCTTTATGGGCCTAAATGTCAATGCCGAATACGGTGGTACCGAAGCCGGCACAATCGCATTTAGCTTGGCCATTAGCAGTATTGCGCGTGGCTGCGCGTCTACGGCGGTGACGGTATCGGTGACCAATATGGTCGCCGAGGTTATTCAGTCGGTAGCAAGTGCCGAGCAGAAGCAAAATTACCTGCCCAAAATTTGCTCAGGTGAATATTTAGCAGCGGGCTTTTGTTTGACGGAATCTGGTGCCGGCTCAGACCCTTCGGGCATGAAAACCACGGCGGTGCAGGATGGCGATAGCTGGGTCTTAAACGGCTCTAAAGCCTATATCACCAGTGCCGAATACGCTGGGGTGTTTGTGGTGTGGGCGGTGACGGATAAAGATGCTCCCCGCGGCAAAGGCATCTCTTGCTTCCTAGTAGAGCGCGATACCGCCGGTGTCACCGTAGGGCCTGCTGAAGAGAAAATGGGCCAAAAAGGCTCGGCTACCAATCCAGTGTATTTCGATGATTGTCGGATTCCCGCTGGCGCCTTAATGGGCACGTTAAATCGGGGTTATCAGGTTGCCTTAGGCGAGTTGGCCGGCGGGCGTATTGGTGTTGGTTCGTTGGCTTTGGGCTTGGGTGAAGCGGCTTTGGATTACGCGACAGATTATGCCAAAGAGCGCCAGCAATTTGGTCAGCCGATTTCGAATTTTCAAGGTTTGCAGTGGATGTTGGCAGATGCCTACACCGAAATGGAGGCGGCGCGTTTGCTATTGATGCAAGCGGCGTTTACCAAAGAGAGTGGCGGCGATTTTGGCAAGCAGGCCTCGATGGCCAAATTGTTTGCATCGGAAGCGGCTAATCGCGCTTGTTATACCGGACTGCAAATTCTGGGTGGCAATGGCTATAATCGCGAATATCCCCTAGAGCGTTTGGCCAGAGATGTGCGAATAACCAGTATTTACGAAGGCACCAGCGAAATTCAGCGCATGATTATTTCGCGAAGTGTTTTTAGCTGCTAGTCATACTCAACCTTTATAAAAACGGTTAACTGTCTATTTATCAAGAAGATATGTCGAGTCAGATCGAGACTTCTATAAATGAGTGCTGGTTTTTAGTCGATACATCATAAGGATGATCAAGCCGTTTCGATTGAGGACATGCCGAGCAGGATTCTTCCTCTGCCCAAACACTGAGTTTATTCCTCGGCGTGAAATAGTGTGGTTATCTCGATTTCTATTTAGCCATTAGATTAATTTACACTACCGTTCAATCTCCCTGAGATGATGGAATCATTGACTGTTTACTTAAGCCACATACACTTTGGCGAGTAACACCCCCGCAAAACTCCAGCATTAAACAGACTACTTGGGGCTTGGCCGCATAATTGTATGCTCAGTAAACTCAAGTGCTAGTGACATGTCGGTCGCCAGTTTTGCTGCAGTGCCCGAAGCCGGTGTGGCGTCGTCGATCATCAATTATTTATTATCGAAAACATCCCGTACTCGAATAGCATCAACCTTATTTCATTGGCTGTGTGTTTGGTGCGTGGATCGTCTAACAATACGACCTCGAAGTTATCGTTGTTTTCTTTTTTACTGTGTTAGACATTGGATGGCTTAATCAATCCGCAGTGGTTGGGCTTAAAACCAACTTTAGTTGGTACCTAAGGTGGGCTGGTTGGCGCAGTATATTCATCAAACCGTTTCAATTACCACTAAGTCCTAGCTGGTGTTTGGTGTACCCAATCAAATAAAAAGAGGTAAGGCATGAATTTAACTCAACTTATACACCGCAATGTACGGCAGCGGCCAACGCAGCCTGCTATTTGCTATCAGGATAAATCCTGGAGCTATGCGGAGTTGGGCGACCGTGTTGCACGATTTGCGTCAGCGTTAAAAAATCTTGATGTTGGATCAGAAGATCGTGTCGCCATGATGGCAATGAATTCCAGTCGATATCTGGAGGTGTTATTTGCTGCTCCCTGGGCCGGTGCAGTGTTCAATCTTGTAAATATCCGCTGGAGCGTCGCCGAAGTTGCTTATTCACTACAGGACTCTGGCGCTCGCGTGCTTATTGTGGATGATGCGTTCGCACCGATGATACCTGAGTTGCGTAAAATTATACCGCAGCTAGAGAACGTGATTTTTTCTGGCGATGGGCAATGTCCCGAAGGTTTACTGTGTTATGAAACGCTGCTAGCAAACGAGGAGCCGGTCAGTGATGTCTACCGCAGTGGTGATGATCTTGCAGGTATTTTTTATACAGGTGGCACTACCGGCAAGCCGAAAGGCGTGATGCTCAGCCATACAAATTTGATGACGTTCGCGGTATCGGGTGCCCTGATGAGTGGGGTTCCGGTACAGACACGCATGCTGCATTGCGCGCCACTTTTTCATATTGCCGGCATGGGCTTCTTGCTGATGGCGATGTTGCAGGGCGGCACTCAGGTGCTGGTTCCCGGGTTTAATCCTGCAGATGTGTCCCGCGCGGTACAGAGTAATCGCGTGACGGACTTGTTGCTGGTTCCAACGATGATGCAGTTGTTACTAGATGCACCGGGTTTCAACCCGAGTGATTTCGAAAGTGTCAAAACAATACTATATGGCGCGTCGCCGATGCCTTTAGGTACGGTTGATAAGGCCACTGAGTGCCTGCCCGACATCACTTTGGTTCAGGGTTACGGTATGACTGAGTGTGGTATGACGACCATGACTCCGTTAGATAACCATTCACTAGCGGCGCGAGAGTCGGGTCGAATTCGCAGCGCAGGTGTTGCTTGCCCAGTCCAAGAAGTTCGCGTTTTCGATGAGCACGGTAACGAATTGCCAAACGGTGAAGTTGGGGAAATTGTAGCCCGCGGTCCAAATGTCATGATTGGCTACTGGGGGAAGCCGGAGCTGACTCGTGAGGTTATCGTTGACGGTTGGTTGCATACCGGGGATGGGGGCTATATCGATGATCAAGGGTTTGTTTATATTGTTGATCGCGTTAAGGACATGATCATCTCAGGAGGCGAGAACGTGTACTCGTCCGAGGTTGAAACGGCAGTAACTCAGTATCCGGGGATTGCACAGTGCGCCGTTATTGGTCTTCCGTCTGAGAAGTGGGGTGAGTCGGTACACGCTATATTAGTGGCGTCACCCGATAGCGAGGTGGCTGGGGCGCTCACGTTGAGCGAGTTGCGCACATTCTGCAAACAGCATATTGCCGGATACAAATGCCCTGCATCGTTAGAGTTTGTGGAATCACTACCAATCTCTGCTGCTGGAAAAATTCTGAAAACAGAATTGCGTAAACCTTACTGGGGAAACAGCGAAAAGCAGGTGTCCTGAAATTTCCTCACAGCTCAATAAAAATTCATTAGATCGACTCAAAAATTACAGGCGCTATGAACCATGATTAATGACATAAAGCACGAAGTAACAGCCGCAGTCGCCCGAGGATCAGCTGATCCCTTTACCTTTGAAAAGGTCAGTTTGCAATCACCGAGAGAAGATGAAGTTCTGATAAGGATTGTCGCCTCTGGCATATGCCATACGGATCTCGTTTGCCTGCGTCAAGAATTACCGGTACCCCTTCCGATCGTGTTGGGGCACGAAGGCGCAGGCATCGTTGTAGAAATTGGCAGCGCAGTGCAAGACCTGTCCCCCGGTGATCATGTGGTGCTGTCGTTTAATTCCTGTGGTGACTGCCCATCCTGCGCAAGCGAATTGCCGGCCTATTGCTACAACTTCATGCAGAATAACTTCAGTGGCTGCCGCGGCGATGGTTCGGGCACCATGCAGCAAGATGGCGAAGCGGTGAATGCCAATTTCTTCGGCCAATCCTCTTTCGCAACAATGGCTATTGCGAACGTTCGTAATACAGTGAAGGTGAGGAAAGACCTGCCTCTCGAAATCCTCGCTCCTTTAGGTTGTGGCATACAGACCGGTGCAGGCACAGTCTTCAACTCATTACCCGTAGCTGAAGGTAGCTCGGTCGCTATATTTGGCGGCGGTGCCGTTGGCCTTAGCGCGCTAATGGCAGCCAAGATAATCGGTGCAGCGCCCGTTGTGGTGGTCGAGCCTAATATGAGCAGAAGAGCTTTAGCGGTAGAGCTTGGCGCCGATCATGTCATTGATCCGTTCTGCGTAGATAATGTGGTCGAGGAAATTCAAAAGCTGATAGGTGGTGTGGATTTCAGTCTTGAGATGACGGGCATACCTCACGTCGTCAGGCAATGCGTGGACATTCTAAACCCGCTGGGAACCTGCGCATTGGTCGGCGCAGCACCCATTGGTGCTGAAGTTAGCCTAAATATTATGGAGTTACTTATTCCAGGTAGAAAGATCGTCGGCATAGTGGAAGGAAGCGCCGAACCAAAAATATTTATTCCACAACTTATCGAGTATTACGCTGAGGGGCGTTTCCCTTTTGATCGTCTCATCGATTTTTTCCCATTCGAAGAGCTAAACGAAGCGGTTAAAGCGCAAGAGAGTGGAAAATGCATCAAGCCTGTCGTGCGTATGGCGTAGCTGCCTTCGCGCGAACACAGCGAGATAATCTCGCTGTGTTCAATTCTTGATATTTTAGTTAAAGGCAAGTGCTCTGGTCAGTAAAGCCGGATACGCTAACTTTCTAATTTCTCATGCTGTACCGGCAATAGATTATTACTCGATGAGTAAAATCGCAATAGATTGTAATACATAACGAGACCTTTGCACGAACAGTAATTTTTGGTTTCTGGCATAAAAGCGAACTTAATGAGTAACTTTATAATTATAAATAGCAGATTTAATACTCGGTTTCCTTGCAGTAGACGCGTTAGAAAATGAAGCCAGAGAAAAACCAAATACCTCGTTAACTCCTCTAATAAGCCCTGCTGATATTGAAATATTTATTTTCAGAAATCGCGGTTTTTCCACTGCAGTTCTTGTAGCTGTGTTTCTGTCCATTAATGATGCGCCACTAATTGGCAGGCAGTGCCTCTTATTAAGGTGCCTCGTTAATTTAATCAGAACAAAGTTATCTGACGATTCTAGTATTTGTCTATATCTGAGAGTGGGCCTTTGTTTTCACCTAGGTCAAATGTGTCTCTTTCGATATCAACGAAATGATGGTCGGTTCGGCGTATAACCAACCCTAAAACCAACTTTAGTTGGTACCTAACTTGCGGCAGTTAGATCAGTATATTTCTTAAGAATCATAGATTGGCGGTAGGCCCTCGCCGGCAAGCGTACTAGCGTTGGAACCGGAATATCAATAATTAGCCGCCTACGCCTGGAGGAAACGAGCATGACAGATGTAGAAAAAGTATTCAGTTTACCCAGTAAAGAGCAGTATTTTCGCGAGTTGAAGAAGACCCCGGCCATGTCTTGGCCAGCGCTGTGCTTGTTCTTGCTTGGCCTAGCGGTCATAGGTGGTGCCTCTGGAATGGCTATTTCCGGCGCTATGCCTTATTGGAGTGCCACGCTGGCAAACGGGATCGGACTCTATTTACTATTCACTACTATGCATGAATCCCTGCACCGCACGGTGTCTACTAATAACCGCGTCAACGACATGTTCGGTCGCATCTCGCTGTTACTGCTGATTCCGGCAGCGCCACTTGAGATCGCGCGTTGGGCCCATTTCCAGCACCACCGGTTTACCAGCGGTGACGCGGACCCGGATAGATTTATCCACAACGCCAAGTGGTGGGACTTTATTTTACGATGGTCAAATTTTGATCTGTATTACTTGTATTCTTTTCTACGCAATGGTGGTGATCAGAAGAAACGACACATGCGCGCCTTGACTATACAGGCAGTAGTTTTCGGTACCGCAGTTACAATCTTGGCTTGGCTTGGCTACGGCATGGAGGTGCTTTTCCTGTGGGTTCTAGCGTCACGCGTCGGGTTGTTCTTGGTCGCCCTCGTATTCGTGTTCCTCCCTCATCATCCTGCCGAGGTAACTGCGCAGGAAAATGAATATCAGGCCACAACGATCCGGCTAGGTTTGGAGTGGCTCCTGACTCCCCTGTTTGTATTTCAGAACTACCATCTGATTCATCATCTCTACCCGATGGCGCCTTTTTACAACTACATGAAGCTTTGGCACCTCAAGTACGACGAGATAACGTCTAAAAAGCCAGCGATACATAAAGGTTTGGCGTTTATGCCGATAAATTATGCGGAGACGAAAACCGAAGATAATAAATAGATCTTAGTCTAAGTTAACGACAAAGTAGAGTGTAATTGATATTAGGATTTACCTGCCATTCGAAGGGGTAAATGTTGAAGTGGTTGTTTGGTGGTGAGATTACTTTTGGCGAGTATTCTCAAATAATAATATTAGTCGAGGCACGATGTGACGTGCCCTGATATAGGAATAACAATGGACAACTATCGATTTAGGCTTGCGGCCTGGGTGATGAAAAACCGATTTTATATGGCAATTCTGTTTGTCGTGTTGACGGTATTTTTCGCCTATGGAATAAAAGGTCTAACCATAAAGACCGTGTTCTCAGATTTGCTTCCGAAAGATGATCCCTACGTTCAAATATATAAAGATCATCCGAATTTCGGGAATCCGTTGACAGTGGTGGTCATGATTAAGCGCCTAGACGGCGATATTTATAATAGCGACACGCTGCAAAAAGTCTGGGATTTTACTAGAGCGATTGACCTTGTTCCGGGGATAAACCATGACTCACTAATCTCTATTGCCACCGAAAAAGCAAGGTATGCAGAAGCGACGCCCTACGGCGTGGATCTTCGGCCATTGATGGAGGACAAGGTTCCGCAAAATGCTGAGGAGTTAGATGATTTTCGAAGAAGGGTAGAACAAAGTCCAAATGTCAAAAAGTTTTATGTGTCGGGCGACGAGTCCGCAACCGTAATAACCGCAGCATTTTTGGAAAACCTGCTAGATTACGATGTTGTATTTAAAGCTGTTCAAGAGTTAAAGGACAAATACAGCGATAGTAATCATGAAATCTACATTGTAGGACAGCCGGTACTGACGGGTTGGGTTTACAAGCTTCAAGATCAAACCTATCAGATTTTCGGAATAACATTATCCGCTTTAATTATCGCACTCGCGCTTTATATGCGGAATGTTGCAGGAACGTTAACGCCAATTATTTGCAGTAGCGTTGCCGCAGTCTGGGGGTTCGGGTTGGTTGGCTGGATTTCGGCGCCTATTGAGCCTTTGTTGATGATTGTGCCTTTGCTATTAGTGGCCCGATCCTTTTCCCATTGCGTACAGTTTAGTGAACGATATTATGAAATATTTGCGCACCTCAAAGACAAAAGGAAATCTGCTGAAGTAGCAATGGGTGTCATGATGGCGCCGTCTATTCTTGGGGTTATTACGGACGCCCTGGGTATTGTCTTTATTGCTCTGGCACCCATACCCGCAATGGAACGATTTGCGCTCTTTTGCGGGTTTTGGGCGATTTGTATTATACCGACGGGTGTTTTCCTTATTTCTATAGTCCTTTCTTACTTGCCAACGCCAGGAAATATCGAAGAGCTTACTTCAGACAATGAAGGCGGTTTTTTCCAGCGCGCGCAGCTGTCCGCACTACGTATTATCGCCAGCCTAACTCACGGGAAGCGTGCCTACGCGACCACCGCGGTGACCGTGGTACTTTCAGTTGCCGCGATCTTTGTGGCGATGCAGATAAAAGTCGGCAACCCCGTAGAGGGTTCGGGTCTCCTGTGGAAGGACTCGGAGTTTAATGTTGCTACAAGGGCGATTAATAGCAACTTTCCCGGCGTCAATACGCTAGAGATTATTCTAGAAGCAAAAAATCGAGACGTTAACAACCGCGTCGCTCGTACCCCGGGTGTGGTTGAGTCTGCATTGCGGATTCAGTCAATAATGGAGGACGATGAGATACTGGCTCCTCGAGCGACGTTGTCTTTTGCTGACTATATGATGGAAGCCAACCGCTTGTTTTCAGGGGGAGATCCAAGATGGTTGCCGCTAGATCCTACGCCAAAGGCGATACGTGCTGCAGGTACGGCGGTGGCGTTTGGTACTAATCCCGTTAACTTTTCGCATATTACTGATTACGAATTTCAGAACTCTACAATCTCACTTTGGTACCCAGATAATAAGCAGGAAACGATTGATCACGCCTTGGCTAGTGCGACTCGAGCGGTAGATATTGTCGGTCGAGATCACCCTGAATTCACCATCAGAATGGGGTCAGGAACGATAGCGCTCCAGGAAGCAATGAACTCTGTTGTAAGCAGATATCATTGGCTAATACTTGGCCTCCTTAATATCGCCGTATTTTTTGTGGTAGCTTTCGCATATAAATCATTTGTCGCGTCGATTCTTGTACTAATTCCAGTAAATATATCTAACTTTATGCTTTCTGCAACTATGCATATTTTGGGTATTGGGTTGGATATTAACTCTGTAATGGTGGCGGTGCTTGGGGTTGGGGTCGGAATAGATTACGGGATATATCTTATGTCTCGAATATGTGAAGAATACAATGATGATGTGGGCTGGGCGAGTGCTATTACTAAATCGCTAACTACAACCGGCAAGGCAATAATGTTCACTGCATCCATCATGCTGATCGGAATACTTCCGTGGTATTTACTATCAGATCTTAAATTTATGGCTGATATGGGACTTCTGCTCGTCGCTATCATGCTAATAAATATGATTCTTTCTCTCGTCGTTTTGCCGTTAATTATCTGGCTTATAAAACCTAAGTTCGTTACACGAGATGACCTTATGGTAGGGGAAAGTGTCGACTTAAGTTTGTTTGTGGTCGCAGAGTCGTCTGCTTCGTCTAAAGTAATACCTGTTAAGCCTAAGTCAGTATTAAGCGCTGGGTAAGGTGAATATTTTTCACTCGTAAATAAAATTTATAACGGAGAGTAACTTATGATTATTAAAAAGTATGACCATGATTACGGTCGTCGCCAGCTAATGAAAAACATGGCAGTAGGTGCTGCGGCTGGAGTGTTAATGCCGCTGGAAAAGTTGTTTGCCGCTTCAGGTGATATTGGGAAAGCGTACCCAGATGAACTGATGTCTATTGAAATGTATACCAAGGGGAAGATCAGCCCTGGCGATTACCTGACAGCAGATAATGTTGATATCGTAGAGGATCTACTGGACCCGATTGTTTTTCATCAGATAAAAACCATGGGGAGAAGAATCCGAATTCGTCCGACCACCACTGATTTCAGTGTGATGTTTCCCAAAGAGTTTCATGATAAAACGCTAGAAAATATCCGAGGCGGAGTAACGGCCCACTTCGATAAGGATAATAACGTTAAGATGAAGGATGGATCAAACTGGGGTGGTGGCCTGCCATTTCCTAATCCCAGAACGGGGCGTGAAGTTCAGGCGAATTTGGCGATGAGCTGGGGTCGAGCAGATTATAACCAATACGCTATTAATGATGTCGTATTTAATCCAGATGGCTCAAAAGCCTACGACTATGAGTTTATCTGGGCTGAGCTGCAGGTACAGGCTCGCATGGATGGCAAAGTTTTTCGTAATATGAAAGACCTACTGCGCTTTCAAACGGTTTTCTTTACCTCTACTCAGGATGTTGCGGGTAGTTCATTTTTGTCTACGTGGTACTACGATCAAAATAAATTCCCTGAGTTGTACGGCTACCTTCCGCAATTTCGACGTGTACGTCAGTTCCCAACGAATCAGCGCTTTGAGCCACTAATTCCTGGTGTAACCTGGTTCTTGAGTGATCCGTGGGCGGCCGGTGACCCAATGAATACATGGGGTGACTATAAGATAGTTGCTAGGAAGCCGATGCTTGGCGGCTTCAATGTGGATTGGCATGGTAATGAGGCAAATTGGCGTCCAGGAACTCACGGCGGGCCATCCGGTGAGACCTTCTTCGAAACGGATTATGAGTTGGCGCCAGAAGTTGTTGTTCTTGAATCTAAACCTGTTGGATACCCGCGAGCGCCTGCAGGTAAGCGCGTAGCTTACATTGATGTGCGTAATAATATGTATTGCGGTTCTATTCGTTATGACCGCCAGAACAAGCCGTGGGTGAATTTCGAAACAAACTTTGGCCAGTATAAACGAGGTGATGAGGTTGTTCTTGGGCCAGATGGGAAATCGCCAGCATGGTCGTGGATGAATGTTCACTCATTTGATGTGCAGACTGGCCGAATGAGCCGAATTGCACACCAGAAGGAAAATGGTGGTGGGTACAAGTCTGGCTTCCAGTTAGATAATGATAAGGCTTACAGTCGTTACTTTACACAACAAGCGCTGCAGCGTTTGGGCCAAGTCTAGGGGATCCTATGAACTGCAATAGTGCAATTAGAAATGGACGATCGTCGAGTTTGATATGGCTTAGTGTTTTATGTCTGTCGGTCATGTTCTCCATTGGATTACATGCTGAAAGCGACGCTGAATATATCGAACAAGGTACGTCGCACGACGCATTATTCGATGCGGACCTTGTTGGTGATATTGGCTATGCCGTCGGAGCAAAGGGGAAAATTCTCCGGACTGAAGATGGTGGGGCGACGTGGGCACCGGACGTAAATCCACTTTCGCTTGCGCTATTAAGCGTCAGTTTTAATGGTGAAAGAGCTATTGCGGTTGGTCTAATGGGCACCGTTTTGATACGTGATTCATCGGGTGAATGGAGGCCCGTTGAGTCAGGTACCAAAGAGCGACTATTTTCAGTGGATATAAATAGCCATGGCTTTGCTGTTGCCAGCGGGTCATTTGGTACTTTTCTTAGATCAGTAAACGGCGGGGAGACCTGGAAAAAAGTTAATCAAAACTGGGATGGTATTTTCTTTGATCCTGATATGCGCCTTGGGGGGCTATTTGAACCCAATTTGTATGGCGCTTTTGTGAGCGAGAGCGGTGAGGCATGGGTAGTGGGTGAGCTTGCGCTCGTGCTGAAATCGACAGATCAGGGTGAAACATGGTCGGTAGAAAATGCGGGCGGCAGCTCAGAAGCTGAAATCTCTTCCACATTGTCTGCGATTAGCGTTCGGGATGACGGAGTTGCTTACGCAGTCGGTCAAGAAGGGTTTGTACTAAAGCGTGACGCGGACGATGCGCGCTGGCGAGAACTTAAAGCTAGCTCGCACCAAAATCTACTCGGGGTGACCTCGACCGCCGATGGACTGGTGATTGCCCCAGGGATGAGAACGATTTTGTTCAGCCGTGATGATGGCGAAAGCTGGAACGCTGTGCGGGGTTTGGATATACAAAGTGGCTGGTATAGCGCTGCTGTGATCTCTAAAAAACACTCTGCCACCTTTGTTTTTGGTAATAACGCTAATATTTTGACTATTAAATAAAAAAAGTGTTTTTCAAATTATGCTCGTCTGATTGCAATAGAGAGGCGAGTGTGATTTAGATAATTTAAGGATTTATTTATGAAAATTTGTAATTTGAAGGCCACGCATAAGGCCGCTTTAGTTTTACTGAGTGGTGTTATTACTAGTACGGCTACTCATGCTGGAGATGGCTGGTTTGAAAATTCAAGTGTGTCAATCAGTGGTTTTATTCGCGCGGAGGTTGCTGGCTCAAACAGCGGCGAGGAGAACCCGAACAATCAGGGCGGTAATGTTTTTAATGACAAAACCGTCCAGCGAGACACCTTCCTGCCACCAGCCTTGAACCCATTAACCGTAGTGAATCCTGTTACTGGCTTACTTGGTCTTGGCGGCGGCGGTGGCGTTGGCGCGTGGGGGACAACCCCCTTACCATTTGGGAATACTGTTCGACGTGGAGATTTTGTTAAATCTACCGACAATGATTTTAACTACGCACTGGTACGGACAGAAATAGAGCTAAATTTCCAGCTTAATTATGAGTGGCGATTTATCGCAAGATTGCGCGGCTTGTTCGATCCCGAAGTGTATGATGCATTTGATGCAAATGATTTGTCTAGCTTTCAAAATGGGCGGGATGCTGGTCCACATACTGATGCGGGGTTATATGAAGGTAAGCCGAGTTATTTCGATTACATTGATGATACTGGTAAAAACCCTAATTCATTAGAGTGGACAAGCAATAATTATCAGCTTTACTTTCCGACATTTTTGTTTGAGTACGCTTCGGGGGATTTAAGTATTCGTGCGGGAAACCAGCAGATAGCGTGGGGACAAGCGGTCTTTTTTCGGATATTTGATGTTCCTAACGGCTTAGACTTGCGCCGTCATTCGTTGCTTGACAGGGGCTTAGAAGAATTCTCTGACAAGCGAGTTCCAATGTTGTCGCTAAGAGCTACGTACCAGGTGACCAATAACATTCTTGCCGATGCCTATGTTGGGAGATTTCAGCCAACCGTATATGGCAACCCAAACACGCCTTACAATATTATTCCTACTCAGTTTACCGTGCGTGATACGTATGGGTCAGGTGATTATGACGAAAAGTTATCCGGCGGATTTCGTCTTAAAGGTGATTACGGTCAGTTTGGCTGGCAGGCTTCATTTGTCACTAAATACGGTACAGAGGGCACATTTGCGTGGACAAAGTCAGGCGTTAGTAAACCGCTTACGGGACTGCTCGGTGACGTTGTTAACACCGCGTATAACGCGAAGCTCTCCAACTGTGCGGTATACGATCCAATTCTTTGTCGTAAGTTTGGAGATAGTGGGGAAGCGCTTGCAAATTCGCCATTCTCAGTGAATCCAGGTGGTGTATATTCCGCGGATGAATGGTTTCATTATGCCGCGTCTGCCAGACTCGATGCAGTAGCTGGCTTAAACTCGGCTATAACCGAATTTGATGGGTCAACAGATATTTATGCTTCGCCTGCGGCAAATGTAGGTGAGGCCGAAGCCCAGTTAAATACCTTCTTTACGGCCGCTGGCGGTAGTATGAGTGGGCATATTGAGCGCCGGTATCATCGTGAAAACATCTTTGCCTTAGGTGCGAGTTACGTAAATGAAAGTGAGAATAATTTTTTAAATCAACTTATTTTCAATGTGGAGGTGCAATATGCGCATAATCGAGGATTCACATCGCCATCGCTCTCACAAAAAGAGATAAGAGAAGACGAATATACCGTAGCGCTAGTGGTTGATAAATGGCACCGGTTTTTCGACGAAATTCCCGGCACTTATATTGTGTTTCAGGCGCTTACTAAAAATAAAAGTGATTTGGTTGGTCGGCATTTAAGTGGTTATGGTGCGGTCGGTAGAGATGAGCTAGAAGCAGGTGCAACTACCGGCATAAAATACAATAAAACCGGTAATGCAAATTATATGGTATTCGGCTTTACGCAACCGTTAGCAAATAAAATATTTGAGATCGAAATGGTATCGCTATTGGATATGGATGGCGGTCTATTAGTCCAGCCCGGCATCCGTTGGAACCCAGGTCACGGACTGACTGTTGAAGCATTCTACAGTCACATAGATGGTGATATGTGGGGCGATACGCCCAATAGCAATTTGCTTTCATCTTTAGACTTTGCAGATGAACTTTCGCTCCGATTAACGTATCAGTTCTAACGTTTATCTTGCGTAATTTCCGTTACAGCGGCTGTTGAGTATTAGTGTTAACTCACGGTCGCTAATGTATAAGGTGATTCATGTACCTGCAGCAGTGGTCTTCTAGGATGAAACGCAGAGATTTCCTGCGTTATGGTGGGAAATTTGCAGGTGCCGGAGTGCTTTCTTCACTGTGGCCGACCATTGGGTCTACGGGCGAGGTGACCAAGGCGTATCCAGATGAGCTGTTGTCTATAGAGGCTTATACCCGAGGGAAAATTAAGGAAGGCGATTATATTACGGTGGACAATGTGTCCTTGGTTAAGGACTTATTGGATCCCGCAAAATATAAGCAAGTAGTCGAGCTTGGCAGGAAACTTAAGGTTGTGCCAACGACAACAGATTGGATGAAAATGGGCCCTTGGGAGTATCAAGAGGCAACGCTTTCAAATCAAGGGAAGGCAAGGTTTGATAAACGGGGAAATGTTGTCAATCAAGATGGCAAGCCATGGATCGGCGGCCACCCGTTCCCATATGGTCAAACTGCACTGGAATTATTTGCAGGCTTAACGCTTTCATGGGGGCGACACGACGCAAATGTCTACGCAATGAAAGAGTATGATCTAAATTCAGGTGGGGTAATTGATTATAATTATGATTTGGTTTGGGCCGAAATGTCACCCGTTGGGAGAACGGTGCTGGATCCGAAACCCTATTGGACGAGGCATATGGATAAGCTACGTTTCAATACGGTGGTATATACCTCGCCAGATAGTGAGCGCGGTTCGTCGTATCTTAGTGTCTGGAACTACGACCAGAATAAACTTCCTGAATTATATGGTTACGTGCCGTATTTTCGGAGAATAAGACAGTTTCCAACGAATCAACGCTTTGAGCCCTTAGTGCCAGGTTCAGCGCTTTATCTTTCTGATGCCTGGGCGGCTGGCGATCCCCTGCATACGTGGGGGAATTATAAAGTGGTCGGGCGGCAAACCATGCTTGCGGGCGTGTCTGATGGCTGGAATCCACACCATCAAAATTGGGAACACGGCGTTCATGGCGGGCCAAAAGGCGAAAGTTTTTTTGACAGCGTAGTTGAAATGATTCCAGAAGTGATCGTTTGCGAGGCTGAGCCGACTGGTTTTAAAAGAGCGCCGATTAGCAAGAAGCGTGTGTGGTTTGATGTTCGAAACCAGATGCCAATTGCCATGGTCACCTATGACAGGGCAGGTAAGCCGTTTAGATCCTTTGATGGTTGTTACTGCATGTTCGAAAAAGATGGTTATAAGGTGATGGACGGTAGTCACCCTTATTGGTCGTGGGCATATTTTCATGCCTACGAATTTCAAACTGGGCGTCTAACGCGTGTAGAGCACGTTAAGGAGCTGAAGGGTGGTCATAAGAGTTCTGTCAATGACAACTCTGTATATAGGAAATATTTAACGCATACAGCGCTGTCGAGACTTGGGCGGGTATAGCGAAGTAAGTGTGTCAGAATAATTTTATACAAGTATAAATTTGTTGATGTCTTAATAGGAAGGGAATGAAGCACCTTAAGTTTAGCTCAAGGTGAGATCGTTCAACCTTTCTTCTGTCATTCCTAGGTAGTAAATGAGTTGCAACCTGATGCCTAGAAAAATTGCAGCCATTTTTCGGCCGATCATCAAATAGCCAGGGCCAAGGCTTGTCTTGCCCACATACTATTGGATGCTATTGGTATCGTGTTTGACAATCACTATCTTGCACTCGTGGCAGGTACCGGCGTCTGGTTCTTTGGCATCAATGCTGTCGGTTATTTGGTCGAGTCTCTGTGGGGCGTTATCACACCCATATCATGGGTATACGACCTTGACTTGGGGGCTGTGGCGCTAGTCACTCCCTAACTGATATACAAGTAAAAACCCGTTTGGTAAAAAACCAACTTTGGTTGGCTTTTAATTTGGGCGGGCTGGAATAACATACTCCTGAAGGTCTACCGAGCTGAGGACTGATGGGATGGAAGAAAATAAGACGACGGTCCGTCCGGCCATCATTACCGTCCCTAACTCTAGAATAAAAAGCCTGATAGCAGTCAATAATTTTAGATAGCGGAGATACCCCTATGGCATTACCAAATTTTCTGGCGAGTAGCCTGTCCTTGCCTATGATGGCAGCGCCGATGTTTATCGTATCCAACCCTAACCTTGTCCTTGCTCAATGCAAAGCTGGGATTGTGGGTTCATTTCCCGCGCTGAACGCGCGTCCTGCTGAGATGCTGGAGGATTGGCTACAACAGATTACCAGCGAGTTGGAAGGCTACAACGTAGCCAACCCGAGTCGGCAAGCCCCTCCTTTTGCCGTTAACCAGATTGTGCATAGCTCCAATGTGCGGCTCCAGCACGACCTAGATCTGTGCGTGAAATTCAAGGTGCCAATCGTTATTACCTCGCTCGGGTGCAAGGAGTTCGTCATCGACGCAATACATGCTTATGGCGGGCTAGTCTTTCATGATGTGGTCAATAACAAATTTGCTAGAAAGGCCGTAGAAAAAGGCGTCGACGGCCTGATCGCTGTTGCAGCGGGGGCGGGTGGTCACGCCGGTATCACATCTCCTTTCGCGTTAGTTCAGGAAATCCGGGAATGGTTCGATGGGCCACTACTATTGTCCGGCAGTATCGCCACAGGCGACGCCGTATTGGCGGCCCAAGCTATGGGAGCTGATTTGGCCTACGTTGGTTCACCCTTTATTGCAACGGAGGAAGCCAACGCCTCCCCGGAATACAAGAAAGCTATTGTTAGTAGCGCTTCCGAGGATATTGTTTATAGCAATTTGTTCACTGGCGTGCATGGCAACTATCTACGCTCTTCCATTGAGGCAGGTGGTTTGGATCCCGATAACCTACCTGAAAGCGATCCATCAAAAATGGATTTCGGCGTCGCAGAAAAAACGGATGCGAAGGCTTGGCGGGATGTCTGGGGCTGTGGGCAGGGTATCAGCGCGGTCAAGGGGTTGGTACCGACTAGCGATCTTGTCGCGCGAATGAAGCGTGAATACTTAGCTGCCCAGATTCGTTTGCTCACGGCATCGTAGTAACGTACTCGCTATGAAGCGGGATTATCAATCGCTAGGCAATAGCGCCATTTTACAACGAGATCTAGGCGTGGCGCTGTAAACAAATTGATTATGAGAATAGAAAAGTTCGAATAATCCGAATGGATAGTAATAGCCTGGTAGCGAATTGATGTTGCGAAACCATGAATTTGCCAAAGATGTTGTCGGCATACCGGAACAAGTATTGGCGGCGCTGAAATCAGAGATAAATTACGCGGCCACAGGGGCCTCTTGTTCTGAGCTGATGGAATACTAGGTGAAAAATCAGGATGAGTTAGCCGTGCCGGTAAGATACAGCGGCGCGTTAACGTATTTTCAGAGCGATAGTTACTTATCGTGATAGAGATAAATTGGTAGTAATTTTAAATAGACAGTTATTTCGTCATCGTATGACTCGGCGCGCTAATAATTAGCACCCAGTATTGAGGAATGTCATTCTGCATACAGTACCAAATCACGACAACTTCGTATTAAGTTTGATAGTTATTTTTGTGAGGGTGAACTAGTATTAATAAATAATATTATTTTATAAGGAATATTATATTTTAATAAGACGGTTATTTTCAGGGGTAATGATTTTTAGCCGGAAATAAATGGTATATCGATTTCGGTCGGCTAGCTTTTCATTATCTGGTTTTCAGGAGGAGGGTGTTCGGTACTTTATGGGTGTCTCTCAATAAAGGCGCGCCCCATTTAAAGTTTTTTGTCGTGAGGTAAGGCTAAAAATTATGTGATTTCTGGCTAGAAAAGCAGATGCGCTCGCCCGATT
>NZ_JBLIKC010000003.1:0-188304 GCF_047636175.1 Zhongshania sp.
ACGTCTTTGCAGACTTGAAAACGCTGCTTGCGAAGGCGACGCCGGCACGTTCCGGTGACTATCTTGCCGGCATCGCCGCTAGCAGCAACGAAGAGCGCGTGGCCGCACAATATGCCTTGGCAGATGTGCCCCTGCGGCAGCTCCTCAATGACCTTGTTATCCCCTATGAAGAGGATGAGGTCACTCGTCTTATTATCGACAATCATAATGCCCCAGCTTTTGCTTTGGTTGCTCATCTCACTGTGGGTGATTTTCGTGACTGGTTGCTGTCTGACGCCGCATCGACTGGAGTATTAAGCGCGCTAGCACCCGGTTTAACACCGGAAATGGTTGCGGCGGTAAGTAAATTAATGCGGATACAGGACCTGATCCTAGTGGCAAAGAAGTGCCGGGTGATCACGCGCTTTCGAAATACTATTGGTCTCGCCAATCATTTTTCCACTCGTCTTCAGCCTAATCATCCCACCGATGACTCGGCTGGCATTGCCGCGAGTATTGTCGACGGCTTGCTGCGCGCCAGTGGTGACGCGGTGATCGGCATAAATCCAGCCTCAGATAATATTCAAACAGTATCACGTTTACTATATTTACTAGACGAAGTTATTACTCGCTTTGAAATTCCCACCCAATCTTGCGTACTCACTCACGTCACCACCACGCTGGAACTGATCAATCAGGGGGCGCCTGTCGATCTAGTTTTTCAGTCCATTGCAGGAACTCAGGCTGCCAATAGCAGCTTTGGCGTTAATCTGGCGTTACTGGCAGAGGCCCAGTCGGCAGGGCACTCATTGCAGCGCGGTACCGTGGGCAATAACGTCATGTATTTTGAAACCGGCCAAGGCAGTGCTCTTTCTGCCAACGCACACCACGGTGTCGATCAGCAAACCTTGGAAGCCCGTTCTTATGCGGTAGCACGCGCTTTTTCACCTCTGCTTGTGAACACCGTGGTGGGCTTTATTGGTCCAGAGTATCTATACAATGGTAAGCAGATAATTCGCGCTGGATTAGAAGATCATTTTTGTGGGAAATTACTTGGTCTACCAATGGGTTGTGATATTTGTTACACCAATCATGCCGAAGCTGACCAAGACGATATGGATATGCTGCTAACCCAGTTTGCGGCGGCCGGCGGCAGCTTTATTATGGGTGTTCCAGGCGCCGATGACATCATGTTGAATTACCAGAGCACCTCCTTTCACGATGCCTTATATGTCCGTCGATTGCTGAACTTGCCGCCGTCACCGGAATTTTTCCAGTGGCTGCAGACATCAGGCATCATGGATGAGCAGGGTATCTTATTTTCCGGTGATAAATTACCGCAACGTTTTGCGCAAGCGCTGAGATTAAAGGGCGGTTTATGACGGAACGCAGTGACGATGTTCTAGGTAAAGACACATGGCGCGCCTTGAGAGCCTTCACACCCGCGAGGATTGCACAAGGGCGTAGTGGTGTGTCACTACCTACGGCGGCAAATTTACAGTTCCAATATGATCACGCCCGCGCTCGAGATGCTGTCAATCTGCCGTTTAATACCCGACAATTTGTCGCTAAATATTGCGCCGCCTTTCCCGATTTACCTGAGCCTCAGATTCTGCAAAGTGAGGCTTCTAGCAGAGCGCAGTATTTGCAGCGCCCTGATCTTGGTCGCCGTCTGCCCGAGTCAATGTGGCAGGGCTTGCGTCAGTCTGTAAACACCGATGAGGGCTTTGATGTTGCCATCGTCGTTGCCGACGGTCTGTCTTCCGCTGCGGTCCAAGAACATGCGTTAGGCCTGTTAAGCTTACTAATTTCAAGGTTAAACGCACAAAAACATAGATTGGCGCCATTGTGTGTCGCCACCCAAGCGCGGGTTGCACTTGGGGATGACGTCGGCGAGGCATTGAGTGCACGGCTGGTTATTTTACTGATTGGTGAGCGGCCGGGATTAAGTTCGCCGGATAGCTTGGGCGTATATTTGACCTATGCGCCTAGGCGCGGTTGCAGTGACGCTGAACGCAATTGTATTTCTAATATCCGCACCGACGGGCGTAGCTATGAGCAGGCCTGTGATACCGCTATATACTTGATAAGCGCGGCATTTAAAAAGTCGATAAGCGGTGTTGGTCTAAAAGATGAATCTCTACTGGTGCTTGAGTCATCCGCAACGACAGTTCCATTTTTTAAACCAAAATCGCTACTTTCACAGTTATAAGCTCAGTATAGTAATATCTGTAAAAGCATAATAGTGATAAGCCCGTATGGGACTTCCAGTGGTGCCTTGTCACAATAATGAATATCGAATATGGGCACAGCTATTATTCTTTCGAAGTGATTTTTATATCGAAAATTGCTAAGAATTTTATAATAATAGTGTTGATTTTAGTGAGCTTTAAATATTTTTAACTGGGCTCCCAGGTAGGTGCCCTGTCAAGCTTTGTCGGAGGCATCGGAGTGGATATTCTAACTATGTCCGACAACGAAGAAAAACGCATAGCTTCTTTGCGAGCTTTAAACATTTTTGATACCCCTTGTTAAGAATGCTTTAGACGTATCACGCGCTTTGCAAGCCAGCCATTTGACGTTGCTATCGTTCTGCTTAGCTTAGTTGAGCGTGAGAGGCTGTGCTTTAAATCATCGATAGGGCCAAATATTTGCGATACCACTCGTTGCGCGTGTAGAGGCGGATCAATTTGTGGTCTTGCTCATCGGTGTGTCGACGATCGGTGCCGAATTGGTGATCAAAAAATTTAAAGCTGCCATTGAATCGCTACACATCCGTGAAAACTGGCAGCATCGGCTACCCTTCAACTATGGTGTGGCAGAGTTCAAGGCAAGTAAACATTCTACTGTCGTCAAGCTAGTCATCGACGCTGATATTACGATGTATGATAATAAAAAAAAGTGTTATGCCGCTAGAAAAGAATTAAATTAAAAAGATATTTTTTTTTATAAAAAAATTACCCATCTGAAAATCTTTGTTATTGGTTGCTTTTAGCACTTCACATTATTTATTAATAATTGGCTTATTGCGCGGTGCCTTATATTTAAGACGCGCTCATTTTTTGCCTAAGCATAATCGGTGATTTACAGCACTATTCAGTTTGTGGCGGCTCACAATTCAAGCGAATATCCGTGCAATCAATATTCTCACCACCGCGGGTCGTAAAATACCGTGCACTGCTGTAATGCCGGGAAAATCGTGGCGCCCACTGCTGATCATCCAGCAAGCGGGCGTCTGCATTGTCAAAGCCAGCTTCACCAGCACGTTTTAACCATCGGTCAAACCAGGCAACGGTGTAATGGGTAATTGCCGGTCTGGCCCAACCGCCGACACAGCGATTATCGATGACCTCAGCGCACCACGAGGTGGCCGGCAGTTCTGGTCCCAAGGAGTAATCCAAGTGGGTAGAGCCTGCAATGGCGATTTGATAGACCGGCACTGAGGCTTCACGCCATTCAGAGAAGCCTTGTAAAAACCCGCTGCGATCTGGATCTAAGATAAACGGTATTGGGGTAAAACCGTATTCTGAAGTAAACCCCAAGGCGGGCACGCGTGGTACCACAGGGGGTGCGCCTTCCGGGGAAACCACTGCCTGCAGTAGAGGAAACGATGAGGGTATAAGATTGGTTACTGTCGCGCTGGTGGGTTGACCGCTGCTGCCTAAGGCATCCCAGGCCACAATCACCTTGACGGGGTTAAGTTTGCTCATCAGGCCCGGCCATGGATCTGAACCCACGGCGCCATAACTCTGAACCCACGTCACGCCGCCGGCGCCATAGGAGTGGCCGGCAATGCCAATGCGTTCAGCATCTAGGCTTTCGGCCATGGGATTAAAGGCTGCTGTGTTTGTTGGGTAGGTCCCCAAGCAATTCGCCTCATGGGGGTAAGGCTGTTCGGATGAGGACAGTAAAAAGTCGATGTCATCGACCAAGCCTTCAAAAAACACCGCACCGTTGATGTTGCCGCCTTGGCTACCTTGAGGAGTACCTAAGTCGGACTTGCCTTGTCCCCTAGGATCATTGGTCAACACCATATAACCGGCGCGAACCAAGGCTTGAGCCGCCCACCAATACAATTGCTCCCCAGCCTGCACCGACCCATTCTTAATGACGACAGCCGGCAAGCGGCCATTTACATTCCGAGGGCGCCAAACCCGACCTGAAATACGCGCGCACTCGCGGTCATAGTAGACCACGGGTATCACTTCAGCTTCTTGTTCGTAAAAGACGCGGCCATCGGCCCCTTCGACGCCTGAATATCGAAACGGGTCGCCAACACAGGGTCCCATTCCCGCCGAGCACAGTGGTGTCGCTGGGGTATTTCCGAGGGCCGGTGGCAGTCCCCAGCTGGGATCGGCAATGAAGCGCGCGGTCATCTCGGCAAAATTGCTAAGCTGCTGCGCTAACGAGCGCTGCACAAAAGCCGGCGCTAGCTGCTCGAACTCCGCCTCGATGGTGCGTGGCCAGTTTTCAAGTTCACATTGTGTCCACAACGGCGACGGAAACGCTGCGGTGTCGCATGAGGTATCTAAAACCTGGGGATTAGGCGCAGCGCTAGCAGCTGGCGACGATGAGTCATTGTCAGAACAGCCGGTAAACAAGACGAGTATTATCGCGCTCAATGTTAAGCGGCCCGTAGACGAGAACATTTCTTGTATCACTAGCTACTCCCCAAACTTCTTGTTTATTTTGAATCGCGCGGAATACTAAGGGAAACGTGCCCAGAATTGAATCCCTTACGTGCCGTCATGTACTTTGAGCCACTTTTGACGGCGCTCTAGGTCTTCTGCAGTTTATACATTGGACTACATAGCAGTGAAGACTAGATCGCCATAATAAGATTGGGCATCTCTTCCACTATTATCGGTGTCAGTCATAATCGCGATGACAGCAATGTATCTATAGGTTTTGCGGTTGGCTTCCTCACTACCTTTGTCGCCAAAAGTCGCGATTAAATCTTGGTATACATTACGTTTTTCTTGGTACCAAGTACCTGTCTCAGATTGCTTGCCACGGATTGCCATCATCTTGACCTTTGCGCCAGCAAATGGATTATCCCAAACTACGCCTTTGTCTTGGTTGCTAGACCAAACGTAGTTTAATGATTTGGTCTTCCAAATCCGTAAGCCGCCATCGATAACGACATAAATTCGAGCGACAAAGTCATCGCCATTTTTATTGCGCTCGTCTAACTGCGGAAGCGTCTTCTCTACTAGCCAACTCCAGCTCAGGTAAGGCGTCTTGGTGAGATCGATCTGCTTTTTTAACACTAGCCCAGAGGCTGACTGACGACTGACGGCCTTTAGCGCTAGTTGCCCCTTATATTCGCCTATTGTGTATATCGATTCACCTGCGAACACTTTCGTTTCCCAGCTAAGAATACCGTTTTTATTTAACGACGTTAGATTGTCCGCCGCGCTTACACTCAAAGCAGCTATTGCGCTAAAAACTAATACACACCATCGAAACATACGGTCGTCCTATCGCTACCTTATCTTGGATAAGGTGTTTTTTAAAAGTTGCTAGCAGCAAAAATGACTGTGTCGCAATACTAAGCCGAAAGACTGATTGAGAGTGTCTCCCTAGTATAGTTTAGGCCAAGAGGCTATCTCTTGGAGCGGTATTTAAGGCATGACTCCAGCGCGACGGATTCCGCTTAAATCTGCTATTTCACGCTTCCATGTGGTGATATCCGCGTCGTTTAAATCAGATAAGCGGGCATGGCCGCAGGCTCGCGCCATAACTTCCATCAGTGACACCGAGGCTGCGAAATAACGGGCGAGTAGTTCGGCACCGTTCTGGACATCAAGCAGGCCCGTAACTCTGGTTTCTGGGTAGCAATCTCTACCGGGCAATTGTTTGAGTTGCACATTCTCGCGGCGATGCAACCAACGGCCTGCATCGCTGAATTAGAAACGGCAATCGCATCAGCCTCCAAAGCCATGGCCTTGACGAAATCCTCCGCCACGCGAAGACCGCCAGTGTGACCTCATCGCCTGCCTTGTTGCTGAGGTGCTAGCGCAGGAGTTGTCGGAACCGAAATGTGGTTGCGAAAGATCAGGGGTGCGGCACCAGTCCCGCCGCCCCGACCGCCCAAGATAATATAGTCAGCACCGGCTTCAAGAGCTAAATCAATATCGGCTTCGATGTGATTCGCCGAAAGCTTAAAGCCGATCGAAATTCTTCCGTAACGCTCACGCACTTCATCGGCAATTCTGTGAAAATCCGCCGGCGTATTAAGGTCGACAAATGTCGCCGGCGATATCGCACTTTGGCCGGCTTCCAGGCCCAGGATTTGGGCGTTTTTCCCCTGAACTTTGCTGTCTGGGAGGTGGCCGCCAGTGCCCGTCTTTACACCTTGGCCATCCTTGAAATGGAAGGCCTGTACGTCCGCTATTAATTCTGGCCGCCAACCGAACCGCGCCGATGCCAGCTCATAGAAATAGCATGAGTTCTCGGCCTTCTCCTCTGGTAACATAGCGCCTTCGCCCGAGCAGATCCCGGCACCTGCCAATTCGGCCTCGCGCGCCAGTGCAATCTTGGCCTCCTCCGAAAGGGCGCCGAAACTCATATCAGACACAAACAAAGGAATCGCAAGCTGCAGCGGTTTTTTCGCCCGCGGGCCGATGATCACGCTAGTTTCCACCGGATGGTCGTCGAGTAGTGGCTTGCACGCCATTTGCGCAGGCAGAATCTGAATGTCATCCCATTGCGGCAGGGCTTTGTGGGGAACACCCATGGCTCCCATTTCGCCGTGGTGACCCAGTTTGCTCAACCCGTCCCTAGCCAATTCATTAATGCGCGCCAAGATGGGTTCTTCGGGCGTCGGCACGGCCTCTGCGGCAGAAGCTGTTGATTTAAGCGAGGCGTTTCATCACCTGCCTTTAAATCGACTAAGCGTGCATGTGTGCCGTCGCAGAACGGCGCGTTGCCGGTAGCCTTGCACTGGCACAGGGCCGAATTTACTAAGCTTGAGGCCGCCAACTTGTCGGATACTCGTATTCTGCGGCCGCAAGCCCATATTGGGGTGAGCCAAAAGCAGGATTGGTTTCAGGTTGCCGAGGGTATTCCGCAGCTCGATAAGCAGCCCTAAGTCCGTGGACGGGCGATGAAACCATAGTTTTTTTCTTCCTTGGTGAAAACTACCCCCTAGCTTTGCTAGCAATGGGTACATCTAGGCGGGTAAGCCGGTGGACTAGGCAAATATAGGCGCGGTTCTGTAGAATCAGTCCGCATAGGCTCACACCCCTTCATTATTTGGAAGTGCTTCCCTTGGCCAGAAAAACCATAGAATTACCGCAACGATTCCAGTTCAGTACGGAGTATACCGTCCTGTATTCCGACGTGAATGTGGCAAATCATCTTGCGGCAGACCGTATACCGGCCATTGCCATTGAAGGCCAGCTTCGCTTCGTGATTGCCCTAGGCTATGAACAGGCAACAGCGTTTGAAGAGGCAGGCTTGATTATGGCTCACTCAGAAATTGCCTATATTACTGAAACCGACTACGGCGATTGCTTGCGTATTGACGTGGCGGCTGTGAACTTTAGCAGCAAAAGTTTCGACTTGGTTTTCCGCTTATTTAATTTAAGCAAAAATATTGAAACCGCTAGGCTTCGCAATACTATGCTGTTTTTTGACTACAGCAGTAAATCGGTATGTGAAGTACCGGCAAGCTTTAAGGAAAAAGTGGCTGCAAGATAATAGCGCCGGTAATACGGCTTAATCCCTGTTGCCCCTGAACTTTTTTTAAAGCCTGTTTAATTTAGCTCCGACCCTGCAATTTGTTTGCGTTGGGCTAACCACATCAAGCACAGGAAACTATATGACTTATATTTTACGAATACTGCTGTTGGTGCTGGCATTAGTATCACTGAGCGCTTATGCGGATGACGTTGAGCGCCTGCCCAAATGGGAGCTGGGCGCCGGCTTGGCCGCGGCTAGTTTTCCTGACTACCCCGGCTCGGATCAAAATCGAAGTTTAGTCTTACCGTATCCAAGTGCGATTTATCGCGGTAGTCGCATCAGGGCGGATCGCGATGGATTGCGCGGCATGTTATTCAAAGGTCCGCGTTGGGATTTGGATGTTTCTGCGGGTGGCAGTCTATCTGTTAATAGCAAAGACAACCGCGCTCGCGAAGGTATGAATGATTTAGGTATAAGCTTAGAGTTTGGCCCTTCACTTCGTTTGAAATTCGTCGACGAGGCGGATCAAAAGTTGCAGTTGCGCTTCAATTTACGCGCCTTATTGGTCGCAGATGATTTCCCAGCATTGGACTATGAAGGCTGGCTGTTTAACCCCGAATTGCGCTGGCGTCGTCACTACGGCGAGCGCTACATATTGGGAAGCTCTTTAGAGTTGCGCTACGCAAACAGGGCTTACCACGATCATTTTTATGGGGTGGCGTCACAATTTGCTACCGTCACGCGGCCAGAGTATCGGGGTCAACGTGGGTATAGCAGTGTGGGCGTGAGTAGTTTTGTGACAATGAAGCTGGATCAAAATTGGCGCGCATCGGTTCGCCTTGGCTATTACGATCTACACGATGTGGCATTTAACGACAGTCCACTGTTCCGCAAAAACAGCGGTGCGTTTTTCGGTTTATCAATATCTCGCGTCTTGTGGCGCTCAGAATCGACCGTAGGTCCGGCGCGCATCGATGACATTACTTTGTAAGCCCAACTGATCTCAATGGCGACGTGATTGCGGTACAATCCTGGGCTCTGTCTTTGTTCGAGTCTGTAGCATGCCTGATTCTGTTGTCCACCTCAGCGCTGTCGTTATCGGCGGCGGCCCAGCGGGCCTGATGGTTGCGGAACAGTTGAGCAAAGCAGGTGTGCTTGTCGATCTTTATGATGCGATGCCCACCGTCGGCCGAAAGTTTTTGCGGGCCGGTATTGGCGGTCTAAACCTAACCCACAATGAAGACTGGCAGGATTTTACTGATCGCTATGGCGATAAGGCGTCATTATTAAAGCCGATACTCGATAGTTTTACCGCAAAAGATTTGCGCGATTGGGCGGTTGGATTAGAGGTGGAGACCTTTGTTGGTAGTTCTGGGCGGGTTTTTCCTGTGGAGAAAAAGGCGGCACCGTTGTTGCGGCGATGGTTGCGTCGTTTACGTGATGATGGCGTACGTATTCACAGTCGTCATCGTTGGCTAGATTGGGACGATAGCGGCAATATACGCATTCAGGGTCCTGATAAACTCCTAACCGTAAAAGCGGATATGACTTTTTTTGCGTTGGGCGGTGGCAGTTGGTCAGCCTTGGGTTCTGACGGACATTGGCTGGCGAAATTTAAAGCTGCTGGTATTAGCTGCCAAGAATTCAGACCCAGCAATTGTGGATTCGAATACCCCTGGCCGGCCGATATTCTCAATAACTATAGTGGCTCGCCACTGAAATTAATTGCGGTATCGATTAATGATAATTACGGTGTGGAATGGCGTCAGCGCGGCGACGCGGTCATCGCCTCGTATGGTATTGAAGGTGGTCCCGTTTACGGTATATCCGCTGCCATGCGTGATGTGATAGAACAGCATGGCGAGTGCACAGTATATTGGGACCTAGACCCGGATCGTTCGCTGGAAAAATTGCAGGCAGCAATTGCTAAACGCCGGCCCAAAGATTCACTCGCCAATGTTCTACGTAAGCAATGTGGTTTGGTCGGAAATAAGCTCGCCATATTCAAGGCTTTAACCAGTAAAGCGCAAATGGCGGATCTAGACGGTATTCCGGCGCTGATAAAAAATTTACCCCAGACGATTACTGCAATTCGCCCACTAGACGAGGCGATTAGTACCGATGGCGGAATTTGTTTTAGCGCCATTGATGATAAGCTGATGTTAATGCAGTGCCCAAATACCTATTGCGTGGGAGAGATGCTGGACTGGGAGGCCCCCACTGGCGGCTACTTATTAACAGCATGTTTTGCCACCGCAGTTTGGGCGGCGAATACAGCGCTAGCGCGTAAAGCCGCTAGCGCATAATAATAGTATCGCATCGCTAATATTAGCGGATCCAAGTCTTATAAAATTATACGGAGATGGAATGGCCATTATTGAATTTTCTAAAGAAGAGAAAGATACAATTATTGCCAAGGTGCAACGTTATTTTGAAGATGAGCTGCATCAGGATATTGGCAAATTCGACGCAGAGTTTTTAACAGACTTCTTCTCTGAAGAAGTAGGGGCGTATTTTTATAATCGCGGTTTAAACGATGCAAAAATGTTAGTGGAAGATAAATTGGCTGATATCAGCGATGCACTGTATGAAATTGAGAAGCCTACAACGTTTGCAAGATAAATAATTTTTATAAATTGAATTTTTAATTAATTTTTTTAGAATAGCAAAAGGACGTTTCTGTGGCATCAATAGAATTAGCGACGCTGTTAGCTGGTGACGGGCACAGCATAGTTTTGATGCCCAGCGATGCCAGCGCCCGTCAATGCCGCGATCGGATCGCGCACTTGCGCGGCAGTCATGATCAAGCTTTCATCGAGACTGTTACAGTAATGCCTGTCGATCAGTGGCTGGCAGAATCCTGGGATGCCACCTTCCCCGCCAAGCAAGTGCTGCGGCCGATTCAGCTGCTCGCCTTAGCCAGAGAGATCATTGAGGAAAGCGAGTTCTTCCCTAAAGATTGCCTAAATAGTATGGCGATCACCCGCCAGTTTGTGGATGCCTTTCAGCTGCATGCGCAATACCAGCTCAGCAGTGATGAAGACTATTATCGTTTTTCAGCTGAATATCAGGCCTTTTATCATTGGCAGCGTAGCATGCAGGCTAAGTTAGATTCTCTGTTGGCACTCAGCGGCCATCAATTGCCAGCGCATTTAAGCGAGTTGCTTAATACCTCAGGCATTGATCTTCCTGATCAATTAGTACTTAGCGAGGGTCTTGAACTTAGCCCTGCTGCTCAGGCCTTTATTCGGCACTGTGCTGATAAAACAAGCCTAATGACACTACTTGATGAGCAGCTTGACGACACTCCACCAAGATTTAGTTCTGTCGCGCAAATAGGTCAAGAGTGCGAAGCGGTGGCGGCGTGGCTAAGAGCTAAGTTTGAGATAAGCACCAGTCTTCAAAAGCCTTTACAAGATTCATTGTTTGCGATTTTAGTGCCGGATATGAATCGTTATCAAGCGCCATTAAACAATGTATTACAGCGTCAATTTTATCCGGATAGCTTGTTTCCTTCAGCGGACACCGAGGTGCGTGAACCTTGGATATTTGAGGGTAGTGAAACACTGCTGTCTTACCCGCTGATAAAATCGGCTTGGGATTTAATCTCCCTTAGCGGCAGAGCGTTGCCGCTAGAGCAACTTAGCCGCATTCTGCGATCTCGTTTCGTGCGGGGTTGGCCAGAGGCGCGCAGTATAAGAGCTAGTTTAGACATCCGTTGGCGAGATTATCTTAGCCCAGAAACTAGTTTGCGCAATGCGATTTCGCTGGCGCGAAAATTTGAGGAAGAGGAGCCCGGAGTTAGTGACTTTCTGCACGATCTAGAAACGATGCTCAAGAGTATGCCTGCGCGGCAACTGCCCTCCTCTTGGGTACGATTCTTTGATCAACTTTTACTGACCGCTTCTTGGCCCAATGCTAGTGATGATGACGTGGTTGTGGAGCAGTGTCGCCGTGGTTTTAGTCAGGCCATGGATGTTTTTCGTGCATTAGACCGCCAGCTTGGTGAAATAAATCACGACACCGCCTTGTCATGGTTGCAGCATATTTTGAGTACCAAGCGATTTTCGGTCGCGCGGGAATGGCCTTGCCCAGTGCGGGTTATGACTTATGATGATGCGCTTGGCTTGAAGTTCGATGGGGTTTGGATAATGGGCATGGATGATAACGCCTTGCCGCGTCGGGTAGAGCCTTCGCCGTTTTTGCCCCTAGAACTGCAGCAGCGAGCTAACTACGCAAATAGTGATCCGGGCTTGTGTTTACAGCGCGATCAACTGGTATTGCGTGGTCTGTTAAATTCTTCTCAAGAAGTGCATGTGAGCCACTGCCGAGAGAATGAAGTGGGTACTCCGCTGGGGCCATGTACCTTGTTAAGCGAGTATATTGATGACGATATATGGCTTGGCGCAAACCAATATGTGGCGCGGGGCAACGTCGCTATGCCGGCTGCTGATAGCGTCCGAGCAGTTAACCCTGAGCAGCGCGCTGCAGTCCGCGGTGGCACCGGCTTATTTAAAGAGTATGCCAGCAGTCCATTTTTTGCATTTTTAAAATATCGATTAAATTTGCGAGAATTTCCGGTCGCAGCTGAGGGCTTAGATCACCGGATACAGGGTATTTTGATTCACGACACCATGCAGTATGTCTGGGAGGAATTGCAGACTAAAATTGCCCTAGATGCCTGCAGCGATCTGCAATTAGAAGCGCTAGTAAGAGCGAGTTGCGAGCGCGCCTTAGAGAATCCGGAACTCAGTGTAGCCCGTTTTGGCGAGTCGCTACTTAGTATTGAAAAAGAAAGAGTGGTCACCTTAGTTTGCGCGTGGATGGATAGAAATGAGCGACCACGCATAGAAGATTTTGATGTGTTGTCTACCGAGCAATTAGTGGAAAGTGAGTTGATGGGTATTCCGCTTAGAATTCGTATGGATCGCGTCGATAAGATCGGCGACAAGCGTTTGGTTATAGATTACAAAACCGGCACCATCGATGGCCGCTCCCTCAGTGTCGATAATTTAACAGAGCCTCAGCTTCCCATTTATGTGCTGGCGCAGAAGGAAGGGGTGGGAAAACTCGACGGTGTGATGTTGGCGCAGCTTAAAAGCCCGGATGATTTAAAAATTCATATGCGCAGCAATTGGGCTAGCAGTGTGGTGGCTAAAAAGCCCCATAGTAATGACGTTGATAGTCCCGAGAAATGGCAGGCAGAATTAGAGGCCTGGTCGACTGCGCTACAAGATATGGCGGTAGGTATTTTGGCCGGAAATATTGAACACGACTTTAGTCAAAATCACCGTCGTGGCTTTAATACTTTTCTGCTGCCTTTACTGCGGGATTTAAGTATTGAGGAGGATGCTCAGTGAGCCAGTATGCTCGCCCGCCCGATCAAGCGCAGCGCGAGCTGGCCGTTGATCCCCGCCGCTCGGTATTAGTGCGAGCGCCTGCCGGTTCAGGGAAGACCGGGGTATTATTACTTCGTTATTTACACTGCTTGCTCGCGGTTGACCAACCGGAAACTGTAGTCGCAATTACTTTTACCAATAAGGCCGCAGGAGAAATAAAAGAGCGGGTTATCTCGGCATTACAAGGCGGTGCTCAGGCTCTGGCGAATGTGGCAAAAGGCGAGAAACTCGCTCTGCTTGGTAGCGGGTTTGAGCATGATATTCGTGAAGCGGTATTTAAAGTACTAGAGAAAGACGCGCTAAATCATTGGCACTTACTGAAGAACAGCGCCCGCTTGCGCATCACCACCTTTGATAGTCTTTGTGGCAGCTTGGTCAGGCGTTTACCCTTGCTATCAGGACTTGGCGCGGCGGTGCCCGTCACCGATGCCGAGGCATTATATCGCGAGGCGATTCTCAGTTTATTTAGACAGCTAGACGAGAGTCATTGCCCCCCTGCCCTTGCCGTCGCCCTGCAAAGCTTATTGGCCTACGGCAGTAATCGCATAGAGACTTTGCTGCCGTTACTGTCGGCGCTGCTGTCCAAGCGCGACCAATGGTTGCGAGATGTTATTAGTGGCGATCTCGATGTGATGGAAGCGGCGTTGGCCGAAGAAGTGGCGTCCCAATTTGAGCCAGCTTGGGAGGCCTTGCAAGAATTAGATGTTGATCAGCTGATAACGGCATTTATTGCGTCGTCGGGATCGAATGAAGCTCATGCTTGGGCGGCGGATTTACGCAGTAGTGAGCAGCTCGACATTGCAGATTTCGAGTTGCTGCAACAATTGGCTGCGGCCATGCTCAGTGGCAAGGGTGAACTATATAAACCGCGGTCCTTAAATTATGCCGGTCTAAAAGCGGGTCAAGCTGGTACCGCCGAGGCCAAGAGTTGGCTTAAAGGTCTGGAGGACGACGGTTTATTTGAAACAGCGTCGCTGCATTTTGCCAGTATCGCCAACTTACCGCCGCCGTATTTACCGGCCAGCAGCCGCGAGTTGGTGGGCCACTTTCGAATTTCCCTCGCGTATTTGCTGGCGCATCTGCGGCTAAGTTTTGAGCATAAAGGGGGTGTCGACTTTGGCGAGATAGCGCAGCGTGCTATTACCGCTTTGAGTGCCGAGCACGGCGAGGCGATTGGTGACGCGCTGCTGGTGGAAGATCGTGTTCGGCATATTCTAGTCGACGAAATGCAGGACACCTCGGTGAGTCAGATCGAATTGTTAGAGGCCTTATGTCAAGGCTGGGAAGAAGACGATGGCCGTAGTGTGTTTTTCTGTGGCGATTTACAGCAATCAATTTACGCCTTTCGCGGCAGCCTAGTCAGTTTATTTGATGAGTTGCTGCAGCGCGGTAGGTTCGCCGGTAAAACTCTGATGCCCTTGCAGTTAACGGCTAATTTTAGGTCGTCACCGGATTTGGTGAATTGGGTAAACGATTGCTTCAAAATTCTATTTACGGATCGCGGCCGTTACTACGAGGCGGCACTGCCCCAGCGGGATAATAGCGGTAAAGTGTGCATTCACCCCCAAGTATTAGGACAGAAAGTCGATGCCAAGCTGAGCGCTGGGCAAGCTCAGGCGCGGGAAATTGTGGCCTTAATTCAGAAGGTTCAAGCCAGCGACATCGCAACTGCTACGAACTCGTCAGTGGCGATATTGGTTCGCAACCGCGGTCACTTAAAACATATTGTACCGGCCTTAAAATCGGCGGGAATAACCTTCTCCGGCCAAGACATAGACAGTTTGACAGCGACCCCCACGGTAATGGATTTAATGGGTCTGCTGCGCGCGCTGTGGCATGAGGCGGATAACGTCGCCTGGGCCCGTGTTGTGCGTGCGCCTTTTGTGGGATTAAGTTGGGACGATCTGCTGCTATTGCGCGAATCTGGTGGCCTACTTCGCGACGCCATTATGAATATTGAGCACTGTTGTGAGCTGAGCGAAGACGGTCAGCGGGCGCTCACTCACTTGCGATATACCGTGACGTCGCTGGAACATTGCCCGCAGAGCCGAGATCTGCGCTGGGCGCTGCGCAGGGCATGGTATTCGCTCGGTGGCCCGGCCTGTATCGAACCGCATCAGCAGGGGGATATTGACCGGGTGTTGGCGCTTCTAGATGAGTATGCGCCGGCTGGCCTATTGGAAGATATTCGGGCGCTAGAGCGCGCCCTAGAGCGCCTATACGCCACCCCGCCCAGCAGTAATATTGAACTGATGACCATCCATAAATCCAAGGGCTTGGAATTTGATGTGGTGATTTTGCCAGGCACCGGCGCTTCGGGTCGCAATGCTGATCGCGACTTGCTCGCGTGGCAGCGGCTGCGCGGCCACATGATCTTTGCTCCCAAGCCCAAGCGGTCTGGTGCAGATGCAGCGGCTGAAAAGTTATACGATTATATGAGCAACTGCCAAGCCCGCGCCTTGGACGAAGAAATTGACCGTTTGATATACGTTGCACTCACTCGCGCGAGGCGCGAATTGCATGTGTTTGGACAGGCGAAAATAAATAGTAAAGGTGATGTCGCCCCGAACGCTGGCAGCGTCTTGAGCCGCTTGTGGGCGAGTGTCAGCGATAGCTTTGAATGCGCTGATGTCATTGAAGTCGACGATGTTGTCGCGCCCTTGCGGGTGCCGATGGCACCGCGTCTGCGAGACTTTCACATCGTTAGCGAGCCGATATGGCAGCCGCCGATGCCGCCGGAATCACCTTTGCAGCGCGCCCAGCGTCAAACTGAAAACGCGGTACTAGAAGACAATATTGAAGAGCGCGCGGTGGGGATTGTCTTCCATGAGCTTATGGAGCGCTTGGGGCGGCGTAATGATCGCGAACAATGGCTGTTGGATAATGACCGCCTGCGCGGCGGTGTTACTCAGCGTTTACGCCATCACTGCCATCCTGAGCCCGGTCTAGATGACAGCGTGGCGAGAGTGATGGAGTTGGTTGCCAATACTTTGAATTGTGAGCAGGGTCAGTGGATTTTGGCAAGTTATCAATGGCAGGCCAGCGAGCAAACCATTCGCAGAATGATTGGCGGGCAATGGCAAACCTTGATTCTAGATCGGGTTTTTATCGATCAGGAGCGCTGTTGGATCGTGGATTACAAGACGGCTAAGGCCAAAGGTAATTTACAGCGCTTTTTAGCGGAGCAGGCGGAGCGATATCGCAGTAAAATGACGATTTACCAGCAAGCATTACGCGCAACTGGGGTAGAATGCCCGATTAGCACGGCCTTGTATTTTCCAGCACACCAGCAATTGCTAGTACTGGACGAGACGTGACTTCCAACAAAGAGACGATGGCCAGTGTGGACCGGTTTAGGAATGATTCCCTACATGAAAAAGCTGCTTAGTTTTACTTTATTATTGATGCTATTAATGGGGTGTTCGCAGCTCGAAATAACAAAGCCGCTTAGCTCGGCAAATTTACATAATCCTATGCAGATCGATGACAATTTGCTGCCAGGTGAAGTCAGCGAAGTACAGATATTAGCGAGTAGCGCGTCGCGTAATATGCTGCTCGGTAAATGGTACGGTGTTCGTACTATGGAAAACGGTGGCCAAAAAGAGTGGCTTACCGAGCGCTCTGCCGATGGTACTTATCGGGTCGATTTCCGCTTTGTTGATGCTGATGGCAGTGCGCGATCACAATCTGAAGTTGGTCTTTGGGGGGTCTCGGGCGACATTTACTTTCGCATCTTTCGTGGCTGGGTCACTATTGAGGGTATGAAGCTTGCCGACCCGACGGTTGCAGATCATTACGACGCCTACAAAATTAAAGGCTTGGATGACAATTCGTTTAGTTACCTTCATCAGACGAGAAACCAACGTTACACGGTAAAGAAAGTCGCTAAGGACGTCCATTTGCCAATAACTGTGAAGAGCAAGGAAACTGAACCTCTCACTTTCAGCTATTAATCGGCTTTGGGTGCTTGCCAAGCGGTCGCAGCACTGATTTTATCGTCATCGAATACGCCTAAGCTACGTGCCCTCTTTGCCCATAGGTCGCGGGCTAGCGCCTGCATATCCACCGCGGTGTCGGTCTCGTCCACAATCTCCATGCCGAGCATGGTTTCTATTAAGTCCTCCATGGTCACAAGGCCCATCACACTGCCGTATTCATTGACGATTAATGAGATTTGCAGGTGCATCTCTGTCAATTTGTGTAGCAGCTCAGAGGTGGCTAATGTCTCTGGTACAGTAAATAACTTGCGTCGCAAACTGCTCAGCGCTGCGTCGGGACTGCGTGACATAGCGAGCATTAGCTCGTCTTTGCGGATGTAACCGGTGATATTGTCGGTTTCACCCGCGTAGACGGGAATTCGGGAAAATAAAATTTCGGTATTGCCATCGACAACATCCTTAACAATGGCGTTCTCAGGCAGGCTGAAAATGACCAGTCTAGGCGTCATCACATCCCGTGCTTGCAGGGACCGAAAGCGAATTAAACTGGCCACAGCGCGAGCTTCTTTTCGATCTAATATGCCCTCATTGACGGCAACATCTGCGAGGGCAACAAACTCCTCGCGGCTGATGGAGTGGGTGCCTGCGCCTCGAGACAGCAAGCGCGTAATGCCCTGCGCCATAAGTACCAAGGGGTACATTGACCACACTATAAACCGCAGTGTAAGGGCACACGGCGGAGCCAGTTGACGCCAGAATAAAGCGCCCAAGGTCTTAGGAATGATTTCTGAAACGACTAAAATCAATAGCGTTAATACCGCTGAAATTAAACCGAAGTAGGCTGCGCCGAACAGCGCCGTTGCCTGTGCTCCGGCTCCCGCTGCGCCTACAGTGTGGGCAATGGTATTCAGACTTAGAATTGCCGCCAGTGGTCTATCAATATCGGTTTTATACTCGCGCCACAAGCGGCCGTTACGACGCCCGCGGGCTTCTTCCGCGGCAATATAAGACGGTGTTACGCTCAGCAATACCGCCTCCAATACTGAGCATAAAAAAGACACGCTCAGGGCGATGGATATATAAATTAATAATAAAATCATGATGGGATCGACATAGAGAAGTATGTCAGATTGCCGCATTGCCAGCCTATAAAGTCAAGCGCAGAAAGTCCTTTTTCTGTGCAATCGAGAAAATGCGAATGCCAAGTAAATGCAGCTAGGCTTTTGATAAGTCTGAGCGCTTGGCTTATTTTTCCGGCGCTTTCACAAGGCGCAAGTAAGGCAGCTTAATATCGACCTCGCCGAACTTTGCCTTAGCCTGCTCATCGCTTACGCTCAGTGCCACAATCACGTCCTGCCCCGGCAGCCAGTTCGCTGGCGTGGCAATAGGGGCGCCGTCAGTGATTTGAATCGCATCCAGGGCCCGCAAAATTTCCGCAAAGTTACGACCCACAGACATGGGATAAGACATGGTGAGGCGGACTTTCTTATCTGGACCAATAATGAAAACTGTACGCACTGTTGCGCTGTCAGCCGGGGTGCGGTTATCTTTAAGATAAGCATCCGCCGGCAGCATGTCGTAAAGCTTAGATACATGCAGGGAGGTGTCGTCGATAATGGGGAAATCCGCGGGTGCGCCAGCAAAAGCCTCGATATCACGCTTCCATTTTTCATGCTCTTCAACGTTGTCTACCGAGACGCCCATGACTTTAGTGTGGCGCTTACTAAATTCAGGAGCAAGCTGAGCAACGGCGCCAAACTCCGTAGTACACACCGGCGTAAAATCCTTGGGGTGCGAAAATAGAATGGCATAGCTGTCAGCCATCCAGTCATGAAGTGTTACTTCACCCGCAGTAGAGTTTGCTGTGAAATTCGGAGCGATATCATTTAGGCGAATGGCCATGTTCATATTCCTCAGTCGTTGTCGGGTTAAACTTCCAGGGTATAAATTGCTAGGCTTAATAACTGAGCTTTGAGCTATTGCTAGGGCTTATATATTCCAGTCACTACTTGCTGTGTTATCTGTCTTACTTTACGCCGGTATTTTTGCGATGCCAAGATGATGTGACAAAACACCTTACCACTTAAATGCTTGATTAAATCAGTTTTATCGAGCACATCCATCGCCGGGCCTTTAACCTCAGAAAGATGCAGGGTTATATCGTCGCAGTGCAAACGCTGGTTGATGGATTCTGAAACCGCCAGCGCACTGAGATCGATTTCATTGACCGCAGTACATGTCAAAATATCGTGCTGAATTTCCGGGTTGGCGTTGAGGTAGATTTATTGGAAGCGCTATTACTGGAAGACGATCTAAATTTGTTATTTTTAGGCGGTTTAATGGTGATCATCTAGGACGCCCAAATTCGCAGCTGTGCCTGTCACTTGCGACTCTTAACCAGTAGCGGCCGCGGCGAATGTGCTAAAAATGGCGATTCATTGCGGGTGGTCATGATAATGTTTCGATTATTGTAGGATGTGCAAAGTCGTTGCTGTTTGGGAGTGCTCCTCAAACGACGAGCTAGATAGGTTTGATTGCGGTGATTGGTAAAATACAGGTGCAGAAGGTGGCGTCAGCTGATCGTGAAACGACACTGTGTAAATCTTTAGCCAAGCTCGGCAAGACAAGTTTCAAGGTTGCGACAATTAGTGGTTGCCAGCACGGTTATTATTTAGAACTCATAGAAGGTAAAGATAGCCCCACAGCAACATTAAATGATGCTGAAAACGGTTTACAGTTAAGGCGATTCAATAGCTGCGATCGGGTGAAAGTTGTTGGCACCTAATGATATTTTGTATTGGTAGAGGCGCGACCGGAACCGTAGTTATCAAACATTGCGGATGACAAAAAAGGCATGATATCACTGTCTTGCCTGTATATTTCTGTAAGCCAATACGATTAATTATAGCAACACAGGAATACGGAGACTCGTACTTAGAATATTGCTAAATCAGTTGATGTGCTTGGCCTTGATGTCGGACCGCTGCTTGCGGTCTTGGCTGTCGAAGGTTTAGCCTGTATTGCAGAAAATATAAGTGCGGCGTAAATAGCTATTTTAAGCATAGTGATTTCTGGCTAACATGTGCAATTGAGGCTGCATAAAATCTTGCTGATAGCTATTTTAGCTATAGGAAATACCCCTTGGTATTTTTCATCCAACACGGAACTACAAAGCGTTGATCACCTGCCGCAGTCATTTACTTGTTGGTTGAAAAATATAAGGAATTGAGCAGAGCGATACCGCGAAGCTATTTTTTTTATAAATCGAGATTACGGGTCAACACTTCTGCTGATTTAATAATGCGCTTGGTACGATATAGGTCTGGGTGTTTATCGTCGGCGGTGTAGCCTGCAGGCTCGCCAGTGCCATAATTAACTAGCCACGATGTTTCTGGGCGACGCTCACCAAGTAGCTTTTTTAGCTCCGGGGCGGTAACACCTAAAGCTTCAGCTGCCGCGCTATTGCTGCAACGGGTTTTATTTTCGTTAAGATAATTCAATATAACGGTAATTTTATCCTGCATGTTCAAACTATTTCCTTACAAAGTAGGCACCGCCATAGATTGCTGTTAGAGATGCAGCGCAAGGCAGTTGAATTGATAGTGATAACATTACCTGGCTTAGTCTAATCACGATAAGTCCGTAAGCCAAACCTGATAATCACTGTAGCTATATTGAAATTTGAAAACCTGGCGAAGATGACCCTAGGGAAAAATCGCCCCTTAAATTACCAAGCAGTTTTCATCTGGCATGGGAACATAAGTCTCGTCGCGTCGGCTATTATGACGCAATAAGCGCTGTTTGTCTTTAACCCCACGGAACACAGGGCTGATAGCGCCTATTTAGGTGGATATTGAGCCACATTCCCCGATTAAATTAAGGCGCCGGATATTAAGGCAAGTGGTTGATTTATTTGATATTAGTAAAAGTGTCCTTTGATTGGCTGCGGGAGAATTATTGTTTTAGGTAATAATGGAAACTTCGCTAAGCTCTGTTAACGTATTAACATTGGCACGCTCAATAATTTTTACCACCGTAGATTGAATAGTTTCATCCTCCCTGGCGTCAAGTTTGCACGCAAGTGTTTGGACTTGCGGTTCCGCGCCTTCTTCCATCACAAAAGAAATGACCAGTTCCGTTGCCGCGTCTGGAGTAGCGCCAAAGTATTTTAGGGAGATCAACGGATAGCCATTGAATCCTTTTTTGACCTGTTTGGCGATGCGCTTTTTTGCCTTGTCTAAGTGCATAGATTATATCCTTGTGAAGACTGCAAAGACGTAAATATATCAACGGCCGCTGTCGTCAACCCAACGCGGGCTGGTGCCCGCACCGATTGAATTAAATACGCCGCCACGTAAGTTGGCAAGCTCCATAGGCCTAAAAAACACAGCTTATGGACATTGTGTTCTAGATGACCGCGTTACTTTTGAGCGCCTGCAACTTCTTGGCCGAGATACCAAGCAATTCGGTGAGAACCTCATCGGTGTGTTGCCCGAGTTTTGGTCCCGGCCAGTGGGTGGCTCCGGGCGTGCCGCTAAGTTTGGGAGACATACCGGGGATAGTGACGGCGTTAGTGGCATCGATATTTACTTTCTCAAACAAGTCGCGAGCTTGAAAGTGCGGATCATTTGCCATGTCCTCGGCATTATAGACCGGACCGGCAGGGACTCTAACGGCTTCAAGCCTCTCAATAACCACTTTTATTGGATGTTGGCGACACCAGTTAGCGATAGCGTCATCGATCACTTTTTGATGGGTGACTCGGCCGGCATTGTCGGTCATGGTGATATCTGTGGAAAAATCTTGGCGGCCTATTTCGGTCATCAGGCGTTTAAAAATAGAGTCGCCGTTGCCACCGATGATGACAAACTTACCGTCTTTACAACGGTAGGTATTGGTGGGAACGATACCGGTCAAGGTGGTCCCAGAGGCTTCACGGATAATTCCTTGCTCGGCATATTCGGGTACCACTGACTCGAGCATATTAAACATGGTTTCATACAGCGCGACATCAATGACTTGGCCTTGATGAAGACCCCGCTCACGGGCGCTTAGAGCCATTAATATACCGATAATAGCGTGCAGCGATGCAATGCTGTCACCAAGGCTGAGGTTGGGGCGTACCGGTACTTCACCCGGAAATCCATTTAAGTGACGAAAGCCACTAATACCTTCGCATACCGAAGCAAAGCCGGGCTTGTTGGCATAGGGACCGGTTTGGCCGTAGCCAGAAATGCGGGTATAAACTAACTCTGGATTGGCTGCTTTTAAGTCATCTGGTCCAAGCTTCCAGCCCTCCATAACGCCTGGACGAAAATTCTCTACTAATACATCACATTGCGCGGCTAGATCTCGCACTATGGCTTGGCCGTCGGGGTGACGAAGATCTACGGTCACCGATTTTTTATTGCGGCCAATGCTATACCACCACAGCGAGGTATCACCCTTCATAGTGCGCCAGCGACGAATGGGGTCGCCAATGCCTGGGGGTTCTATTTTGATCACTTCGGCACCGTAATAGCCTAGCATTGTGGTCGCAAAGGGACCGGCGATTAGTTGCCCTAGTTCTAAAATACGTAAGCCCTTTAAAGGCCCGTGCTTTGACGGTGTGGAATCACTAATCATATCGCTTGTTTACTCAGGGTCGGTGGCTTGAACGCATTGTTTTAAAGCGTTAGTACACGCCACAAAAATTGATAGTTAGATTTGAAGAGGTCGACGCTGACGGAGGCATTTGGCAACCAGTATTCACCGGCGCGGGGTTCGCCAGTGCTTTGTCCAGATACCGCGATCGGAGCTGGCGACACACCTAAGGTATCGGTATTGTCTAAAAACCACTGCCGGCCGACACGCGCGCCGTTATTCGCCAATTGATAATCGTGTATGGCAACGCCTAACAGGGATTTCCGCTCTAGTTTAAATTTTGAGATAAATGGCACAAGCCACAAAAAAATAAGCTTGTGAAACGGCGCTGAGGATACTCGGCGATAGGCTCTTTGACGCTGCAGATTAATGCTTGCTATCTTCATTCGCTCAAGTGATCTCTTTAAATTATATGAGGCAGAGAGTTAAGGCCTGTTGCGACCGAGTTGATCGTGGCTGGAAACCCATTCGTCGGCAACAATGGCTGCGGCTAAGGACAGGTCGCCAGCAAGGACCGTGGCGGCGACAATCTCAGCCAGTTTGCGGGCCTTGCCTTGGCCGTAGCAGTCCATTATTTCGAGACATTCGCGCTGGGTTGCTAGTCCTGTGCCACCGCCGTAACTCGCGCAGATGATGGAAGGCAGGGTCACTGAGTAATACAGGTCGCCGGCTGGGGTGAGATCCATAAATGCAATGCCGGTATGAGACTCAACGACGTTGGCCTCGTCTTGACCGGTGGCAATAAACATCGACGCAATACCATTGGCAGAGTGGGGACCATTGTAGGCAGAGCCGGCGAGTAGGCTGCCGAGCATCGTGCGTTGGCGAAGTCGAAACATGCGTTCAGGGTCGGCGCGCATCAGGTCTTTTAAAACGTCTTTACTGATGGTGGCTTCCGCTACAACCTTCTTGCCGCGACTGTGCAAAAGATTCATATGGGAATGCTTTTTGTCGGTCTCTATACCGCTAGACAGTGAGAAGTTTTCGATTGCGCCCGGGTAGTTGACCAGTATCCACTGGCAGGCTTTGTGGGTGGCTTTACCCGTCATATTTTGCCCAGCGGCGTCGCCAGTGGTGTAGTTAAAGCGCGTGTATAATTTATTGGCGATAACCCATTTTTGGATGTGCTGTAACTTGCCAATAGAAGTGGTGCTTTCAGCTTGCTGGCGAATGGCGGCGAGTTGCTCATCTAACCAATTTGAAAAATGTCGTGCTTCGCGGGCACTGGCGAATTCAAACAAGGGCGCGCGCTGCATAAACTCTTCAATGACGGTAACAGTAGCGCCGCCGGATTCTGATATAACTCGCATACCGCGGCTGTAAGAGGCGATTAGGGTGCCTTCGGTAGTCGCCATCGGCACATAAAACACTCCTTGGGCATGTTCGCCATTAATGAGATAGGGGCCGGCAACACCAACGGGCATTTGGACCACGCCAATAAAGTTTTCGGCGTTGCCCTCTACGCTGGCCGGGTCGATGGAGTAGTGGCCGGTGTGCTTAAGTGTGGCGCCGGTTTGTTCTTCTATAAAGGCGCGGCGGAGTGCGGCAGCCGCTTCAGAATAATTATCCCCTTTGATACGGGGAATTGGTTTACGTTCGCTCATAAACAATCCGTTTTATTGCTATTGACTACTTATTATAAGAAGCAGGGATCAACTTTTTACGGCGATTAAGGTGTCCTCGCCTTCGCTGCGGGCAATGATTACCGCCGCGCAGGAATCGCTGAATACATTGACGGCGGTTCGAATCATATCGAGTATGCGGTCGGTAACTAACAGCAGGCCAATCCCTTCCAAAGGAAGGCCTATAGCGCCGAGAATAACCGAAATAGCGACTAAGCTCGCCGCCGGAATACCAGCGACGCCAATAGAGGTTAGTAGGGCAACCATTACAATGGTGAATTGCTGCACAAACCCAAGTTCTAAGCCATAAACCTGAGCAATAAACATGGCCGCGACACATTCATACAGTGCCGTGCCATCCATATTCACGGTAGCTCCGAGCGGTAAGACAAAGCCGCTCACCTGTTTGGAGACTCCGGATTCTTCCTGAATACTTTTTAGGGTCAATGGCAGCGTTGCTGAGCTAGAGGCCGTTGAAAATGCGGTGAGCAGTGCGGGTGTCATTGCCGCATAATGCTTTCTGGGGTTTACCCCGCTGAGGTAGCGCAGTGCCAGTGGCAGCGCCACAAAAGCGTGAATAAGTAGCGCAATCAAGGCGCTGATAAAGAATAGCAACATCGGTTTAAACGCCGCAAAGCCGGTAATTGCCACCGTTTTGGCAACTAGGCCAAATACCCCCAGTGGCGCGAATTTCATAACCCACATAGTGATCGCGGTCATGATGTCCATGATGCCCTGCCAAAAGTGCACCAGGGGTGCCGCATGCTCTGATTTGCTTCGCGCTAAGAAAAAACCGAATAGTAAGCTAAAGAATATCAGCCCCAGCATTTCGCCGTTGGCGGCTGCTGAGACGATATTGCTGGGAATCATACGCACAAACACCTGCACAATATCGCCAGTGCCGCGACCCTCGACCTTTGCCAAAGTTTCGCTAATTGCTGGGTCGCTGGTGCTGATCGTGGCCGCGAGAGCCCGATTGTCGCCGCCGCCGGGTTCGATGATGTTGACCACGGCGAGACCGATCAGGATCGCAATAAGACTACTGCATGCGTAAAACAGCAAGGTCTTACCACCTAGTTTTTCAAGTTTGTCACCGCCTACACCCGCCATACCACTAATGATGGATGACATGACTAGCGGCACTATTAGCATTTTTAAGGCATTCAGAAATAAGGTGCCCAAAAATGCGTAGACGGCGGTCAATTGTAAGCTGCCGAGGCTTGCGTCTGGACCGCCAACAACACCCGCTGCGACGGCTAAAAGAATAGCGGCAATAATTTGCCAGTGCAGGGGGATATTTCGCATAGTGACAATGGCTCTTTGGTTTAGGCAGTTAAAAGTTGCGTTACAAGTTATATGAACGGCGACTAAGATACAGCCTTTACTCTAGCGTGCTCCAACAAAAATGACCAGTTGCAAGGCGGGAGTCGCCGCGTGGTGAATTTTAAGCTGATTTTGCATTCTACATCCTCTAGGGTTAGCCGCAATGCAGAGGGGGTGATTAGGTTTTAACTTTTTACTGCTTCGCCGTAGTACATATAACCGGCGATTTTGGGTACGCCGACGGCGTAGCAGGTTTCCAGTTTATTGATGGTGAAGCCGCAGTTGGTAATCGATTCAGCGATAGGACGATTGAGATGGCAGCCGCCAGCAATCTTTTTCCAGACCGGAGTGACTCTATTCTGCCAGTTTTGCACCGCACTGCTTTCGGCTAGACCGTGTTCACAGAATAGTAATTTACCGTCGGGCTTAAGGACGCGGTGCATTTGTTCTAAGGCGCGCTGCCAGTCGGGAATGGTGCAAAGGGTGTAGGTCAGCAAGACAGTGTCGACGCTATTGTCGTCGAGGGGGATCTCTTCGCCGGGCAGGTCTAGCCACTTCACCGTGACCGGAGATTTATCGAGATTGCTTTGGGCTTTTTTGCGCATGCCGTGAGAGGGCTCTAAGCCCCAAACGAAATCGATAATGTCGGGATTGTATAGTGCGAGATTAATGCCGCTGCCCATACCCACTTCTAAAACGATACCTTTCGCTTGCGGAACAATCTTTTCTCGCAGGCCCATAATTGAGGACATCGAGCACGCTTTGTCGATGATGATTGGCAGTATTTTATTATTGTAAAAGCCCATGGTATTTCCCTGTTGGCGCAATGTGGTTGCTAATATATCAACCTAACGCCGCAGATTAGCATAGCGTTTGGCAGCCTAGTATCTGCAAGTCAAAGAGCCTGTATTAGTCTTGCAGTTTGGCAAGACTGCTCAGGGTGCCGATACAGGCTGCTGCGGCTTCCGCACCTTTCACCACAAAATGTTCGCGGAAGAAGCTGATGTGGTCTTCGCTATTGTGGAAATTATGCGGAGTAAGGACGACTGAGAATATCGGTGTCGTGGTTTCTAGCTGTATTTGCATAAGGCCGGAGACGACGGCCTGGGCAACGTATTCGTGTTTGTATATGCCGCTATCGGTCACAAGGCCTGCGCCCACGATGGCGGCGTATTTACCGGTTTGGGCCAGCAATTTGGCGTGGAGTGGGATTTCAAAGGCGCCTGGCACTTCAAAGCACTCGACGTTTAGGTCGCTATGCTCTGCCATTTCTTTCAGGAAGGAGTCTTTGCAGCGGTCAACAATATCGCGGTGCCAGCAGGCTTGGATAAAGGCGACGGTTGGTTTTGATGTTGCGGTAGCTGTCGATGTCATTTTCTTGTCCCAAGTGAATACGGCAGGGCAAAGATGAGCTGACAGACCGGCAGTAGCATAGTGATGGCAACTAAGCGCTGTGGCGTGTAACGATCTCTTCTCATAACCGGACTTTAACCGTCGGCTCCGGAATCACACCGGATCTGCTGTCCCCGCTGACATTATCGTTTTCCGATGGTCAACAAGCGCCCGCGGGCTACATGCTTGGCATGATTACCGCCGGTGGGGACTTTCACCCCGCCCTGAGAACCCTCGATAACGCACTATCGGGGCGCGGGAATATTATCAATCTAACAATGATTTGTATACGGACAGTTAATGTTCAGTCGCCGCGCTCAATTAATATGCGAATGTGGTCACGGCGCAATGGCTAAAATATAGGTCAACGTGCCGATGATTGGGCGAAAAAAAGGGCGGACTTATTCAGCCCGCCCTTGGTTTTTCGCACATGATAACTGGTTAGTTACGCCATAATTGCTGGCAGTAATTTTTGCAGCGCCATCTTCTGCTTGGTGCCTTCGCCAGTGAGAGCAAAGCCCAGCAATTCGCCGTCACTGCCAACAAAGCGTGCAACCACATTGATGCCGTCCTGTTCAACTTCCCAGTTGCCTGCGGCGTCGCGTGGCGCCGGGCTAACGGTAACCGGACAAGCAGGGGTTTTGATGGTAACCGGCATAGCAGGATAGCTAACCTCAGTATTTTGACCGCTAAGCGTTTTGGCCAGTGCTCGCGCCTGTGCCATTAGTGGTGCTACATATACTAGAACGTGACCGGCGACTTCGGCACAATCACCCATTGCGTAGACGTTCGGCGCACTGGTTTCCAGCAGGCGGTTAGTGGCGATGCCCCGGTTTACGGTGATGCCAGCGTCTTGTGCTAGTTTGATTTGCGGACGCACGCCAACGGCAGAAAGCACTAAGTCACAATTGATGGTGTCGCCATTGTTCAGGCTAACCACCAAGCCATCAGCAGCTTTATTCACTTCTGTGACTAGTTGACCGAAATGGAATTTCGCGCCCTTGGCTTCCAGTCCGGCTTGCACCGCTTTGCCGGCAGCTTCTGGTAACAGAGTTGGCAGACAATACGCCAGCGGATCAACAGTTTCAGTGGCGATACCGCCGTTGATTAAGTCGTTGGTGAATTCACAGCCGATAAGACCGCCGCCGATGATGCAGACTTTTTTAACATTGTTCTTGGCGACTGCGGTGCGGAAGTCATCGTAGTCGAGCAGATCATTGACGGAGTAAATGTAGTCCTGGGCGTTGCCTTTAACCGGTGGACGGATAACATCAGCACCCAGCGCCAAGACGAGCTTTTTGTAGTGCACCTGAGTTTCTTTGTCGCCAATGGTAATGATTTGCGCTGCGGTATCGATCGCGGTGACCTTAGTCAAGGTCCAAACGCTGGCGTTCAAGTCTTCACCCATGCCGCCGGCGTCTTTTTGGGCAAGTGCGTCGGCATCCGTGTTTTTGGTGAAGCCAGTTGACAGCATTGGCTTGGAATACGCGCGACCGTCGTCGGCGGTAATCATAATAACAGGGCTGTCTTTGTCGTGTTTGCGCAGCTCGCGAACCAAACCATAGCCGGCCAAACCAGTACCAATTACAACGATAGCTGCCTCGTTGCTTGCGGATGCGGGTTCTTCATGGTGGGGAAGATCGCTTTCTTCGGATTTTTCAATCATCTCAAAATCTTCTTTGCCCACACCACAATCGGGGCAAAGCCAGTCGTCAGGGATGTCTTCCCAGCGAGTTCCAGCCGCAATACCAGAGTCAGGGTCGCCGACTTTTTCGTCGTAAACCCAGCCACAAACAATACATTCCCACTTACTCATTAATCTAATTCCTCATAAGCCACGTCATTCTTTACTGGAAGTTTAGTGTAATTTTTAGTTAGATATCATCGCCTGTTTGGCCTATATCGATGCTTGCAACTCGCAGGTGATTCACGCATTCTGCCGCCACACTTTAGTTTTGATTGCTGTGCGTTTATTGTGTGGCAACACCTATGTTCAGTGACCTCCAACACTGGAAGCCGAGTATTGTACGCTTTTCAAACACCACGATTCCAGTCGCATGAGCCTAAGTGGCTCGATTGTCAGAAATTTCCTCGTTCTGCCTTGCCGGCTGCAGACGCCCGTTGGCTGCTAGACACTGGGTCTTTAACAGCGCATTTACGGCGCCTGTCCCATGGGCATTTTCATGTTGAAGTGCTCGCTCAGCGCTGGCAGATTCCGCGTTTATCAGAGCGCCGCTTACTGGGTATGGGCGATCGCCACTGGGGTTTGGTGAGGGAGGTGCGTTTACATTGCAACAATGAGCCTTGGGTCTACGCTCGTAGCGTTTTACCCGCCACCTCGCTGGTTGGGCGCTTAGATCGCTTGCGGACTTTAGACAGCCGTCCCCTTGGACATCTGTTGTTTACTGATCCCCATATGTCCCGCGACCGCTATGAAATATGCAAGGTGCCCGCCGCTGCGTTGGATGAGTCAGTGCTGGCGCCGCACAGTGACGATCTGTGGGGCCGGCGGTCGCGGTTTTTACTTAGTGGTCATCCTATTATGGTAAGCGAGATATTTTTACCGGCTTTTTGTCCCTGGTAACTTTTCACCCGGCTTGGTCGTGCTGATATACTTTTTCTAGAAGATCCCAATGGTCAGCTTATGAACGCATTACTCCACCAACTTAAAAAGCAAACTCCTCAGTATCGCGCCCTAATGCGACTAGATCGGCCGATTGGTACGTATCTGGTGTTGTGGCCTACGCTTTGGGCTCTATGGCTTGCGGCAGATGGGTTCCCAGCGTGGTATTTACTGATAATTTTTGTGGCGGGAACATTTTTGATGCGTTCTGCCGGCTGTGTCATCAATGATTATGCGGATCGAAAAATTGATGCCCATGTTAGCCGCACTAAAGATCGGCCCTTCGCCACTGGCGCGGTCACAGAGAAAGAAGCCTTGTTGCTGTTTGCGGTCTTGTGTGCATTGGCATTTATTTTGGTATTGTTCACCAATTGGCTGACGGTCGGGTTTGCGTTTGTCGCCGTCGCCTTGGCGGCCACTTATCCCTTTATGAAGCGCTATACCCACTTGCCTCAGCTGGTTTTGGGCGCGGCCTTTGCCTGGGGTATTCCTATGGCATTTACCGCCCAAACCGGCGAACTTCCCCCGCCGGCAGCTTGGCTTTTGTATATCGGCGTTTTAATTTGGACGGTGAGCTATGACACCTTTTACGCCATGGTAGATCGTGAAGATGATGTGAAGATAGGGGTGAAATCTACCGCGATCTTGTTTGGTGATGACGACAAGGCAATCACGACGATGCTGCAGGTTTGCGTTGTCGTAATCCTGTTGATGGCCGGGCCGCGCTTTGATATGAGCTTTATTTACTATGCGGGTGTGATTGCTGCCAGTGGTCTGTTTATCTATCAGCAGCAGCTGATCCGCTATCGTCAAACTGATAAATGTTTTCAGGCGTTTTTAAATAATAACTGGGTGGGTATCGTTATTTTCGCGGGCATTGTGCTCCATTTTTTGACAGGAGCATGAACTGTGTTTGATCTTGAGTTAGAGTTTGTTGACAGTATTTCCGATATCGGCGCTGAGACTTGGAATAGCGCTGCTGGCTGTGATTACCCCTTCACCCGCTACGATTTTTTACACGCACTTGAAGCAAGTGGTGCGGTCTCTGAAGACCGAGGTTGGCAGGCGCATCATCTTGTTATTCGCCGAAGTGAGCAGCTTGTTGGCGTTATGCCCTTTTATATCAAGACTCACAGTTATGGCGAGTATGTTTTTGATTGGTCATGGGCAGATGCCTACCAGCGTCATGGGCGCTCGTATTACCCCAAATTATTATCCGCTATTCCGTTTACACCGGCGACCGGGCCACGGCTCTGCTTAGTGGATGAGAGTGAACGCAGCAGCATTATGGCTATATTGGCAAAGGCGCTGCCGGCACATGCTAAGGAGCTTGGCGTGTCATCCGTGCATATTTTATTCTCGCGGGCAGAAGTGGCGAGCACATGGTCGCAAGAAGGTTTGATGCAGCGTATTGGACCGCAGTATCACTGGTATGACCGCAATTATGGCGATTTCGACGGCTTCTTGGCGGCGTTTAGCTCGCGTAAGCGCAAGGGTTTGCGAAAAGAGCGCCGCGTGGTGCTTGAACAGGGCTTGAGCCTGCAGGTATTGCCTGGGGCTGAAGTGAGTGCTGAGCAGTGGCGCTTCTTCTTTCACTGTTACCAGCTCACTTACGCCAAGCGCAGTGGTCACGGCGGGTATTTGCCAGAGACTTTCTTTACCGAGCTAGCGGCAACGATGCCAGAGCAATTGGTAATGGTGCTTGCTAGCCACGGTGATGAACCGGTGGCGGTGGCACTCAACTTCCGCGATCAACATACTCTTTATGGCCGCTATTGGGGCTGTATTCGCGAGTATGAATTCCTGCACTTTGAGGCCTGTTATTATCAGGGCATCGAGTACTGTCTGCGAGAGGGCCTGCGGCATTTTGATCCTGGCGCGCAGGGTGAACACAAGATTCAGCGTGGTTTTACGCCAATATTGACCTACTCAAACCACTGGCTGGTGGACGCTGATTTTTCAACGGCGGTGCAGCGGTTTTTAGACGAGGAACATCTCCATATTGGGGATTATCTGCGTCAAGCTAGCGAAATGTTGCCGTTCAAACAGGCCGACGGAACGTAAGTTCCGTCGGCTCTTGTGGCTTACTGCTGGGCGTTTTTTAAGACGCGCTCAACGTAGAGCAAACAGATAATGGGTAGCAGAAAGCTACAGCCTATTTGAACCGCGTGAACAATGTCTTCCAGTGCCCACTGGGCGCCGCTGCTGTACCAATACGCCACTATCGGCATGGTGATGAAAATTGTGGTTGGCAGGTAGCGCCATAGGTAATAAGCCATGCTAGATGCGGCTTCATTGTCGGCTCGGCGATAGCAGTAGAAGGTAATTAGCACCACTAAAAAACCGATGATCAGCACATAATAGCTGCCTAATATGCCGGCAAGTAAATTTAATATTGCGCCGAATACCAAGCTAATTAAACTGACATTGACGAGCACATGCAATACACGCAATTTTCGTCTTTCCATAATGACTCCCCTTAGATCTTCGCCAATTACCCGTGAATATCTTTGACTAACAAGCCGTATTTTAGCGCAGCTTCGGGCAGGGGTTGATCCAGAGGAATCTTGACCCGATGACCTGAGCCGGGCGCGGCGCTAATCGCCTTGCCGTGCTTGTCACTGAGGGTTTTTAGGGTGAAACGGCTGTTGCCGCCGGGCATCATTAATTCCAAGGTGTCGCCAGTTTCAAAGCGGTTTTTGACATCGACCGTAATCACCGAATCCCGCGCATCGACAATTTCGCCAACAAACTGCTGCTGTTGCGCATTGTTTAAACCCATTTCGTAATTTTGGTAGTCCTTGGGCGGGTGACGTCGGTAAAAGCCTTCGGTGTAGCCGCGGTTGGCAAGGGTATCTAGCTCGTCCATCAGATGCATATCGAAGGGTTTGCCATGTGCCGCGTCATCAATAGCACGTCGATATACTTGGGCGGTGCGGGCAACGTAGTAATGAGATTTTGTGCGGCCCTCAATTTTTAAGGAGTGCACACCCATCGCAGCTAGGCGCTCGACGTGTTGTACCGCGCGCAGATCTTTAGAATTCATAATATAGGTGCCGTGCTCATCTTCGTAAGCAGGCATAAATTCGCCGGGCCGTTGGGCTTGCTGTAGCAGCACCGGTTCAGTCACGGGCTGGGGCTCAGGGATATAGGTTTGCACCGGCACCAAGTCGCCAGTTTCGTCCTCTTTGGCCTCATGTGCTTGGTATTTCCACCGGCAGGCATTGGTGCATGCGCCTTGGTTGGGATCGCGGTGATTCATATAGCCAGATAATAGGCAGCGACCAGAATAGGCGATGCATAGCGCGCCGTGCACAAAGACTTCAATCTCCATCTCCGGCACGCGCTGACGAATTTCTTCAATTTCATCTAGTGCCAGCTCGCGGGAAAGAATCACTCGCTCTATGCCGTTTTGGTGCCAAAACTTAACGGCTGCCCAGTTAACGGCATTGGCCTGCACCGATAAATGAATCGGCATATCAGGCCATTTTTCTCGCACCAGCATCATCAGTCCGGGGTCAGCCATGATTAAGGCGTCGGGCCGCATTTCTATTACCGGAGCGAGGTCCCGTAGATAGCTGCGGATTTTGTCGTTATGAGGTGAAATATTAGAGGCTAGATAGAATTTCTTGTTCTGGCGGTGCGCTTCTTCTATTCCTTTGCCCAGCGTTTCCACGTCTTTGAATTCGTTATTTCGCACCCGCAAGCTATAGCGTGGCTGACCGGCGTAGACTGCATCTGCGCCGTAGGCGAATGCATAGTACATATTGCGGAGACTGCCGGCGGGTGAGAGGAGTTCGGGAATCATGTTGAAGGGGCCTTAGAATGACATGGGGTGCGTATGGTAGCGCAAACGTAGGTATTCTGCGCTATTGGTGTCCCGACTTGGCTTAGTTACACTCGGCGTATTGAGTAACGAATGGCCTGTTGGGAACGACAATATTGAAAGTATTTTTTACAAGCTTATTTGCACTCTCCCTATTGGCACTGGTTTTGTCGGGGTGCGCCGCGGCTCCAGTGTCGCCAATTGATAGCGATGGTGACGGCGTTGCGGACACTGAGGACCGCTGCCCAGAGACAAGTAGAGGTTCAGGTGTTGATCGCTACGGCTGCGCAGACAGTGATAGCGACGGTATCATCGATACCGTAGATCGCTGCCCGGGAACCCCCCTCGGCAACGCCGTAGATCAATTTGGCTGCTTAGATAGCGATAACGACGGGGTTAAGAATGGCAAGGATCAATGTCCTCGCACGAGGGCTGGCGAGCGCGTAATGCGAAATGGATGCTCGGCCCGACAAGCGGTCAGTTTAGAAAGCGTGCGGTTTGACCATGGTGGCATCGAGATAACAGCTGAAGCGCGTGAGCGCTTGTCTCGCGTTGCAGAGGTGTTGAGGCTTTCGCCGCAGTTCCGCTTAGCCCTTCAGGGGCATAGTGATAGCAGCGGATCAGCGAATTTCAATTATCGATTGTCGCGGCATAGGGCGAATGCCGTGATGGCGGTCTTGCTAGAGTTGGGTATTGCCTCAGAACGTATCGAAATCCAAGCCTACGGCGCGGCAATGCCGATTGCAGATAATAATACTGAGCAAGGTCGCGCTCTTAATCGTCGAGTTGCCCTGCGAGTGATTCGAGCGGGCTCCTCAAGATAGCCTGCCACAGGCGCTCATTAAGACAGGCATCTCGTCACTACTACCATCAAGCACCACTTTACTACTTCCCCCAGAGCGGTTAGCATTTCCCGGCTTTCAAATGTTAAGCGGTAGCTAGTCTAAACAAAAATTTACGCCATTATTGTGCACAATGTCTGAAAGTGTGTATTAAGGCTCGAGCTGACGTGGTAATTTGCGCTTTATAAGAAATAACTTAAATGATTCAGGGGATGTTTATGAGCAAGCAATGGAAGACTGCTCTTGCTGCCGGTGTGATTTTGGCATCAGCAGCGGGTGCAGCTATGGCTGAAGCCGAAAAGGAAAAAGGTTACTACGTTGGTGGTAATGTTTTTTACAACGACGTATTTGATGCAGACGGTACAGTATCAACGGCTGCTGCTGGCGGCGTTCCAGTAGCGGGTGGCATTCCGGTTGTCGGTGATCTGCTCAATGGTTTTTCGGGCGGTGGTGCAGGTGGCAGTACTAATATCGAAGCTAGCTACGATAAAGATTTTAGCTATGGCGCAACCTTTGGTTATAAGTTTGAAAGCCCATACCGCGTAGAACTTGAGTATCGTCAGGGCGAAAATGATATCGACAGCGTACGTGCCGCCGGTGTCACTTCTTCTAGCAATGGTTCGCTGGAAGTGATGTCGATAATGGGTAACTTATGGTACGACTTCTCTGCTGGTGAGCGTCTGCGCCCCTATGTCGGTTTTGGTTTGGGTCAAGCGAACTTAGATGTTGGTGATGCTGATGATGATGTTTTTATTGGTCAGATAGGTGCTGGTGTTACTTACTATTTGACTCCGCGCTTGGCGCTTGATGCCGGTTACCGTTACAGCATGTCAGAGGACGCCAGTTATACATCAGGCGCCGTTGAAACTGAGATTGAATACAGCGCACAAAGCGTTTTGCTTGGTTTGCGTTATAACTTCTTCGACGCGCAATACGGCGTAAAAGATGCTGATGGTGACGGCGTTTCGGACGAAATGGACCAGTGCCCAGGTACGCCTCTTGGCGTTCAAGTTGACAGCGTAGGCTGCCCACTTGACGGTGATAATGACGGCGTTGCTGACTATCTTGATCAGTGCCCGAACACTCCTGCAGGCGCAGAAGTAAATGCAGTTGGTTGCCCCTTAGATGGTGATGGCGATGGTGTTGTAGACGCCGATGATGCATGCCCCGATACCCCGGCTGGTCAAGCGGTTATGTCTAATGGCTGTGCACAAGATCAAGCTGTGATTTTGCGTGGTGTTAACTTTGAGCTGAATAGCGCTAAGTTGACCATGAACGCAGAGACCATTTTGAATGGCGTTGCGTCAACATTAAACAGCTCACCTGGCTTCAGTGTTGAACTGCAAGGCCATACCGACAACACGGGCAGCGCTAGCTACAATATGAACCTTTCGCAAAACCGCGCTAAGTCAGTGAAAAACTACTTGGTTGGCAGTGGTGTTGGCAGTGACCGTTTAACGGCAACTGGCTACGGCGAAGAACAGCCTATCGCTAGTAACGATACTAAAGACGGCCGTGCAGAAAACCGCCGTGTTGAGCTTAAGGTATTGGGGAGCGATGCGGCGATGGTTGCTGAACCAATGGTATACGAAGAGCCTATGCTTGAAGACACCATGATGGACGAGCCAATGGTCGAAGAAGCGGCTGTGATGGACGAGCCTATGGTTGAAGACGCGCCAGCTGAAGAGATGATGATGGATGAGCCTGCTTCGGAAGAAGAGTATCAGCCATATGAAATGTCTGAGGACGAGATGGATTACTAAGTTGCGGATATGCAGTTAGTACCATCTTAGAAAAAACCCGGTCTAGGCCGGGTTTTTTTATGTCCGTATTTTCTCTAATATCAGATTTGGAATTTAACGGGTTGCTTGCTAAGCTTGGCGCTTCCAGATAATTAGCTGGTTATTGGCTGGCATACTATGATCTGCCAGCAAGCTCAATCCAGCCTGGCGAGCTAGGATGTCGATCGTTTCAAAATTGCGTATTCCACTCACACTGTTGTTATGTTTTAACCGTAGGTCAAAGTCTGCATTGCTAGCAGAAGTGAATTTCCCCTGATACTTAAAGGGGCCATAAATACATAACTGCCCTGTGGGTTTTAGATGTGTATTCGCTTTGTTAAAGAATAACTCCACCTCCGTCCAGGCCATGATATGGAGGGTATTGGCAGAGAAAATGGCGTCGTATTGTTGAGTCGGCCACTCGGCATCGTGAACGTCTAATGTCAGCGGAGCTGGCAGCGGGGTATTGCTGAGCCAGTTGCGTATACCGGGTATATTTTCACTACGGTCACTGCATTGCCAGATTAATTGGGGCATATTAGCGCCAAAATACACGCCATGCTGGCCCGTGCCACTGCCGATTTCTAAAACATCACGGCATTCTTGTAGCGCCGGTTTTAAATGATTTAATATCGCTTTTTTGTTGTTTTCGCATGCCTGCGAGAAGGGCTTAGCATCGATCATAGTAGGATCGCCAAAGTTGCGCACCATCGGGTCGATGGCGAATAGTCCGTATTAGGGAAGTCAGTTTAGCGTTTATGATGGGAGTGCAACAATGGCCTATTGGTTGATGAAATCCGAGCCAGATACCTTCAGTTTGGAGGATTTGCGCAGTCGCCCTAATAGCACTGAGCACTGGGATGGCGTGCGTAATTACCAGGCGAGGAACATGATGCGTGACCAGATGAAGTGTGGCGATAAGGTCTTTTTTTATCACTCATCTTGTCCGGTACCCGGTATTGCCGGCATTGCCAAGGTGGTTAAAGAAGCCTACCCAGACGCCAGTGCGCAAAACCCTGAGTCGCGTTATTACGATCCTAAGGCGACTGCACACGATCCCCGCTGGTTCATGGTGAATGTCAAATTTGAGCGTAAATTTAAGCGCCTGCTGCCATTGGCAGAGCTAAAAGCAGCACCGGCCTTGGGCAGCATGGCTTTGCTTAAGAAGGGCAACCGCCTATCTATTATGGCGGTGAGCAAGGACGAGTGGCAGCAAATTTTGGCGATGGTCTAAGTGTCTAGGCCTCGCCGGCTTAGACGGCCGCGTCTCTTAAAAACACCCATTCTCTTGCGGTAGACTGCTCTGAACTGAAGTAATAACCCTCGCTATCAAAAGCCTTTAACTGTTCGACCTTTGAGATACGCTGCTTAATGATATAGGCAGCCATCAGGCCCCGGGCTCTCTTCGCATAGAAGCTAATAATTTTATACTTGTCGTTTTTATAGTCTTTGAATACTGGGGTGATGATGTCTGCTTTTAACGCTTTGGGTTTAACGGCGCTAAAATACTCGTTTGACGCTAGGTTCACTAAAATCTGCGAATCGATTTCCGTCAGTTGCTTGTTCAGCGCCTGAGTTATCTTGGTATCCCAAAATTCGTATAAATTCTTACCATTTTTATTTTCAAAGCGAGTACCCATTTCAAGCCGATAGGGCTGTATTAAATCTAAGGGTCTCAGCAAGCCATAGAGACCGGAAAGAATGCGCAAGTGCTGTTGTGCAAAGTCAAAATCATCGCGCTCAAAGCTGTCTGCATTTAAGCCGGTGTAAACGTCACCACGAAATGCCAGTACAGCTGCCTTGGCATTATCTGGCGTAAATGGCCGCGACCAATTCATAAACCGATGGTGATTTAACTCGCCAAGCTTAGGACTGATCTTCATCAGTGCCGAAATATCTTCGGGGTTGAGCTTTTGTAATTGTGAGATCAGCGTCTCTGAGCTCTCTAAAAAATCGTTCTGAGTGGATAGCTCGGTGTGTGAGGCGGTCTCAAAGTCTAAAGTTTTTGCCGGAGATATTACGAGTAACATAGGGCTTTCCTATCAGGCCTGTTCACAATCTTCTTTGCTTACGGCTAAACGCAGAGAGCAAGGCTTAGGCTTTTAGTAAATCTTGCCACCAATTGAGAGCTTCGCCGCTGTCGGGGTCGTAGACATTACCGTAGTTCCAACTTGCCGCTTCACCGTTAACCCACTTGCCCATAAGTTGTTCAATACTGCTAAATCCTACGCCGAAATGGATGCTGTAGACCAAGGCGCGTTCAGTTTTTATGTCTAGGCAGCCGGCTAACTTTTCAATTTCTGCGGTGAGCTGCATTTCCAAGGCTTCATTGGGTTCACGCAAAAATACCCGAATCGACAGACTGCCGCCGCGCTCGACTACGATAAAGCGGCCATGGGAATCGACATTGAGATTGATACTGTCTAATGCCGCCACACCCCGCACAAATAGGGGCGATTTTAATAAACGAAAATCGCCCCTATTCTGGAGCGGCGTGGCAAGTACCTTCTCAAAGATAGGCTGATTATTTACTGGGTGGGTGCCAGCGTATAACTCCAGCAGTGTTTCCTGATCGGCAAAGGGTGCGTTGTCTGTCATAGGTATTAGTGTGTTACTTAGCAATTCGATGTGTTGGTGGACAATGATACCGATTTTATCTGCCCACCGCACTGCGGTCTTTATAGTGTGGGCATTTACTGGCCTGGAAATTGGGTGCCAATGGGCGGCGGGGTATAAAAGTCCTCAGACTGTGTCTTGCGGCTAATGCTGAGTAATTTAAAGCCGCCTGCTATTTGCAAAACTCCAGAGTCTGCTTGGCCTTTAAAAGCGTCCTCTAAAGCCAGGAGCTTATTGCCGCGCTTGTTTTTCATTGAGCTGGCAAAGCGTCGGAAAAAGTGGCGTAGGCCGTCGCTAGCTTTAACCACATCTTTTTGGTCGGTGAGGACGGCAAGGGATTCAGCGCGGCCCTTGTTGGCGCTGTAAACTTCATCTCTGCGGATCGTAAAAAGGTGCCGCGCGTGAAGGGCAGATTTGTCGACTGATTATTCCCTGCGCGAAGGCGCAATGGAACGGTTCATCAAATTCGACAAGCCCTAAAATTTTCTTAGTAAAGCGGCGTTGCTTGCGGAAAAGCAGCGGAGCAGCAAAAAGCGGTTCGCCACGCTTGTGATGGTTGAAGACTGCGCGCAGATGCACCGTATATGTCGACGGTTCTTTATGATGGCAAAGTCGGGGGTGAACCCACATCGGGTGCCTATGGTTAACGCGTAACAAGTCTGTTGCGCTTGCGATGCGGCAGTCTGATATGGCGGTCGCAGGGACAAAGGTCATGGTGAATATTTTTGGCCAAGATGTGGTTGCAACAGTGCAAGACAATACGCAATTGTGGGGCGCGGAGAGCGCCCGCATTTGTGCCTAAGCCAATGCGAGTAGTCCCAATACGAATGACTGCTCGCGGCATGCAGTATTGCGATCTTGTCATGATCAATTGGTTTTTTTAACTGATTTGGACACCTGTGTGGGGCTGCGCAGGCCAACAACGAGCACCATGAACATTTAAGAGATTGGTCTTCTGCGGGTGTATTGCGCTGTGTTTGGAGCGACCCCAGACACAGCGCACCAAAAACGCCTTACTGGCTGGACCCAAAATGCCAAGTTTGGCGCAAATTAGATATTGTAACTGTGCCTGACTGATAAATTGCAGTGGCAACAAAGGAGCTATTAAATGATCACGATTCTTGATGGTGGAATGGGCCAAGAGCTGGTGGCGCGCGCAGGTAAAGCAACAGGGCTTTGGTCGATCCAAGCGTTGTTGGATGACCCTCAAATGGTGCGTGATGTCCATGACGCCTATTTTGCTGCCGGCGCACAAACCGCCACAACGAACAGCTATTCTGTTCTGCCTGAACGGCTTGAACCCAACGGACTTGGTGATCAGTTAGACCGTTTGGCGATATTGGCATGTGAAATAGCCTGCCAATCGCGCGATGCGTATGGCAGCGGTCTGGTGCTTGGAGCGCTTGGCCCGCAAGGGTTTTCATATCAGCCCGACAAAAGCCCGCCCGCTGATCAGGCCGCCGAAGTGTACGCCCATTTAGCCCGTGTTCACGCCAAGTTTGTCGACGCACATATCTTAGAGACGATGTCGTCTGTTGATCAGGCCCGTGGCGGTCTTATGGGTGCGGGTGTCACTGGCAAACCTGTTTGGTTGTCACTGTCTGTTGATGATACTGATGGGACCAAATTGCGGTCGGGCGAACCGATTGCAGATATCATTCCATTGATTACAGAATTTAAACCGCATGTCGTGTCAATCAACTGTTCATTGCCTGAAGCCGTTAGTCAAGCGATCCCATTGCTGGCAGGCGCGGGTGTGATTGTTGGTGCTTATGCCAACGGATTTACTGGCATCGCAAATACGTTTGATCATATCGGGGCGACCGTAGATGCGCTTGAGGCGCGCATTGACCTTGGGCCTGGCCGTTATGCTGATTTCGCTCAAACTTGGGTCGATGCGGGAGCCACCGTCATTGGGGGCTGCTGCGAGGTCGGCCCTGCTCATATTGCGGCCCTAGTGGCGCGTTTTAAGTAAGGATAGACTGCCATGGCGAATACCCCCTGATTCTGCCCTCGTCGTCATTATTGGCGGTGGTATCGGCTGCTCAGTTGCGCATCACTTAGCTAAACTAGCTTGGAAAAATGTTGTGCTGCTGGAACGTAAACAACGGACGCCCGGTATCATATGGCATGCGGTAGGTTTGATTGGGCAGCTACGTGCGACAACCAATATGACTAAATTTGCAAAATATCCCCAAGAATTGTACGGCATTTTAAAAGCAGAAACAGGCGTTGCCACTGGGTTCAAGCGGGATGGGTCGACCGCTGCTGCCCTGACGACGGAACGCAAAGAAGAGATTTTCCGCCAAGCAGCGATGGCGTGTGCCTTTGGCGTCGAGGTCGAAGAAATAAGTCGCAAAGAAGTCAAAGACTGTTACGAGCACCTTGAATATCGACGGCTGACTGTGCACGTTTATTTGCCGCTTCACGGGCGGGGCGACCCTTCAAATATTATATTGGTTTTGACAAAGGGTGCCCGTTAAAATGGCGCGCAAGTAATAGAGCGCACTGCCGTCACTTATATCGGCGATATCACTGAATTGATCGGCGGGTTTTGGGCTAGCCGCGGTATAATCAGGTATATATGTGGATTACCCTGATTGCGAGCCTTTGATGATGTCGCCTATTTTGTCCACGCTCATGACGATTCGAGCGTCACCTTGCTGCAGAACGGCAATGGCTTGGTCGCCATTGATAATCGAATAGCCAAGCTGGCTGCGATCTACGCGAATATGTTGATCGTTGCGGTAACTTAGAGCGAGCGTTTCTTTGCCCATGGTATATAGCAAACTATAAGGTCTGCCGCTGCGCCACTGGCGTTTAATGTAGCGGTAAGATCGAGCAGAATAATAATAGAACGCGTGGTGTCCCCTTGGCATCTGAGTCCATAGAAGATAGCTGATGTTAGGGATATAAAAATAGTGAAGCAGTGTGTTTGTTTAATAGATGGCGTGACGGAGCGACTTGGACGCCTACTCGCGTGGTTAATTCCCTTAATGATGCTCGGCACTGCTACCGTGGTGATTATGCGTTATGGTTTTGGTCAGGGAATGACGGCCTTGCAAGAGTCGGTCACGTACTTCCATGGCACCGTCTTTATGCTCGGCGCGGCCTATACTTTAAAGCACGGCGGTCATGTGCGGGTGGATATTTTTTATCACCGTTTCTCGGTGCGTACCAAGGCCTGGGTCGACAGCATCGGCAGTATCGTTTTTTTGCTGCCGCTCTGTGGCTTAATCTTAATTACCAGTTGGGATTTTGCCTATAATGCTTGGGCGATACGAGAAACATCAGTGGAGCCCGGTGGTCTGCCCCTCGTGTATCTCTTAAAATCATTATTGCCACTGATGGCAATTAATCTTGGTCTACAAGGTATCGCCGAATTGCTGCGCAATGCCATGATCTTGATCAGTCCGGAGCTCGACGCCCATGCTGATTGAGCTTTTACCTCTGCTTATGTTTGTCGTCATCTGCTTGATTATCATGCTTGGCTATCCGGTGGCATTCAGTCTGGCTGGCACCGCCATGCTTTTTGCCGGCATTGGCATTAGTATTGGTCATTTTGATGCGTCATTTCTGGAGGCCCTGTCGGCGCGACTATACGGCACCATTACTAACGTAACCCTGATCGCCGTTCCGCTCTTCGTCTTAATGGGGGTATTGCTGGAAAAGAGCCGTCTTGCAGAAGAGTTACTTAGCAATATGGCGGCCTTATTTGGTCGCCGTCGTGGTGGTCTAGGATTCTCGGTAATTCTGGTTGGAATGTTGCTGGCTGCCAGTACCGGAATTGTCGGGGCAACTGTTGTCACCATGGGCTTAATGTCACTGCCCACTATGTTGAAGCGTGGTTATGACCCGAGCTTAGCGACCGGCACGATTTGTGCGACAGGTACCTTGGGGCAAATTATTCCACCGTCTATTGCCCTCGTTCTACTGGGTGACACCTTGTCTAGTGCGTATCAGCAGGCGCAGCTTGACCTAGGAGTGTTTAGTCCTAAAACGCTGTCGGTAGGTGATTTATTTATTGGCGCGCTGGTGCCAGGTTTAATATTAGTAGTGCTCTATTTGTTGTATATGGGCTTTGTCGCCATGCGTCAGCCAGAGCGAGCGCCGGCAGCCACAGATCTTGAGTCACCGCCATTAATCGCCTTACTCAAAGGTCTTGTTCCCCCGATTGTTTTAATTATTACTGTGCTCGGTTCTATTTTGGTCGGCGCCGCCACGCCAACAGAGGCCGCGGGGGTGGGCGCGCTAGGCGCCACTTTGATGGCTGCTGCAAAAGGCAAGTTGAACTTGACGCTTATGGGCGAGGTTGCACGAGAAACCCTGAAAGTGACCTGTATGGTCTTTATGATTTTAATTGGCGCTGCGGTGTTCTCCTTAGTATTCCGTGGTTTTGGCGGCGACGTTCTAATCGAACATTTCTTTGCGCAGCTTCCTGGCGGGGTGATTACTGCCACGTTCATCGTGATGCTAGTGATATTTTTTCTGGGCTTTATTCTCGATTTTATTGAAATTACCTTTGTAGTGGTACCCATTGTTGGGCCAATCCTCCTGGCTATGGGTGTAGATCCTATCTGGTTGGGGATTATGATTGCCCTGAATTTACAAACGTCGTTTTTGACGCCGCCATTCGGTTTTGCGTTGTTTTATTTGCGCGGCGTGGCACCGCCATCGGTCACTACCGCAGATATCTATAGGGGGGTAACACCTTATATCGCACTACAGTTACTTATGTTAACTTTACTGGCGTTTTTTCCTTCATTGGCAACGTGGTTGCCGGCTTTTGTTCGCGGCCAGTGATGATGCTGAAATATTGACAATACACCTAAGCACACGTTAACTATGCGTGATTTAATAATTCTTTGAAGAGATTACTTATTATGCGTGACATTGACGACACGCCCAAACCCACAGGTAAATTGGCCCTACAAACAGTGGCCATGCCGGCGGATACTAATCCTAGTGGCGATATTTTTGGTGGCTGGTTAATGTCGCAAATGGACCTTGCCGGCAGTATTACTGCATCGCGTCGCGCCGGCGGTCGAGTTGCAACCGTTGCCGTAGATGCAATGTCGTTTATGACACCGGTGCGGGTTGGTGCCGTTGTTACCTGCTATACCGAAATTGTTGACGTTGGCCGTAGTTCCATTCGAGTTCTTGTTGAAGTATGGATTACCAGTTTGCATCAAGACGAGCCAGCTAAAGTAACCGAAGGTGAGTTTGTCTTTGTTGCGATTGATGGTAACGGTCGCACTCGCATCGTCGACTGAGTTATTACCTACCGCAAAAAGACGGTATAAAAGCAATTTAAAAAGAAGCAGGCCGCGAACTCGCGGTAATAAGCGACAATAATAATGTCGGTGTTCAATAAAATCTGTTTTTAAGCACTGGCGCAACCAGCGGAATTGGCTTATCAGACGTCCTTGCGTAGGCTGTGCACGGTGCACAATTATTTGTGGTGTGCCGCAACGCTCAAAAGGGCGAAGCCCAATGGTCTGAACTTGGCAGCCAATATCCCGACTGCCTCGTAATTCTTTTACTTGCTGATTTAGGCTGTCTGGCGGAGATTCGCTGAGTTGCCCAGCAATTCTTAGATACCGGCAAGCCACTACATTTATTGATGAACAATGCGGGGGTGGTGAATACTCATCGCAAGCTCAGTAGTGATGGTATTGAAGAAACCTTTGCAGTTAATCATTTAGCCTATGTTTTGCTTACCGAGTTATTGCGCGAGCGCATAGTGCAGAGCGCGGCAACCTCCATTTATGTTGCCACCTCGCCAAGCTTAGATACTGTTAGCGGCGAATACTTTTCTGATAGCAAAGTGAAGTCCGTCAAGGCCTGAGCAAAGGATGACGACAGCGCCGAGCGTTTGTGGCAGGTGAGCAAGGATTATTTAAAAATCGCTTAAGCTACTTTATGCTTGTTTATAAATCCCGCGCATTGATGTAGGCCTGCTCAGAAATATGATGGTATTCCTTGGCGGCCTCCATAAAGCTCTTCCAGCTGGTATACACTTTGTGGGTCATGGGGTCGCTATTCCCCAGCTCTTCTAAATACTCGTCAGATGCTTTGTGAAGCCCGCGAATAACATCGTCGGGTAGTTTGCGTAGCTGCACATCATGAACATCGACCAGTTGGTGTAACGCGGTATTATTGCGTGCAGTGTATTCATCTAACATGTCCGCATTGGCATAGCGTGCTGCGGTTTCCACCATGGCTTTCAAGTCTTCTGGCAGTGCCTCAAATGCCTGTTTATTAATAATGAGTTCCAGGGTAGAACCGGGTTCATGCCAGCCAGGATAGTAATAATATTTTGCGACTTCATGAAAGCCAAAAGCGAGGTCGTTATAGGGCGCAACCCATTCTGTGGCATCGATGACACCGGTTTGCAATGACGTATAAAGCTCGCCACCGGGCAGTGTAACCGAGGTGCCACCAAGGCGATTCCAGACTTCGCCACCGGAACCCGGTATCCGCATCTTCAGGCCTTTTACGTCAGCTATTGAATTAATTTCCTTGTTAAACCAGCCCGCCATTTGGACACCGGTATTGCCGCCGGCCATGGGTATTAAATTGAATGGCGCATAGGCTTCACGCCATAACTCCAAGCCGCCGCCGTGGTATAGCCAGCCGTTCATTTCCTGCGCCGTCATGCCAAAAGGGACGGCGGTAAAAAAGATTGATGAGGGTAATTTGCCTTTCCAGTAATACGCGGCGCCGTGGCCCGCTTCGGCACCCCCAGTAGACACCGCATCAAAAACACCCAGAGCGGGGACGAGCTCGCCGGCGCCATAGACTTTAATTTGCAGGCGACCGCGGCTCATTTTATTGACCATCGCCGCAAATTTTTCAGGCGCGGTGCCGAGTCCGGGAAATCCCTTTGGCCAGGTGGTGACTAATTTCCAATGAAAAACTTTCTGGCCAGCTGCGCTGCGTTCCTGTTGTTGGACGCTGTGATCTTTGCTTCGCTCACCCACATATAGCCAGCTCATGGCGACCAATGCGGCGATCAGCGCCAAGATAACAAGGGGTAAATAATTGGCTTTAGTTGCCTGATCCATTATTATTTTTCCTGTCTTACAAAGCCTGTAAATTGGCGTATTGCAGCACTAACCACTTACTGCCTTCGTCCTCAAAATTAACCTGTACCCTTGCGCTGGCACCTTGACCTTCAAAACTAATAACTACGCCGGCACCAAAAATACTGTGTAATACCCGCTGTCCTAAACCGAAGCCGATGGAGGTCGCGGCGGCTTGCTGTGAGCTGGTTGTACTTTGCGCATAGCTGCTGGGTCGGGTAACGGTATTATTAATGCGTACTTCATCAATGAGCTCGTTGGGGATTTCGCGTACAAAACGCGACAGGCTATTAAAGCTTTCTTGACCGTGTAGGCGGCGTGACTCTGCGTAGCTTAAGTACAATTTGCGCTCGGCGCGGGTTATGCCAACGTAGGCTAGGCGCCGCTCCTCTTCCAGTCGTTCAGGGTCGTCCATAGACATTTTATGAGGGAAGAGATTCTCCTCTACGCCGACAATAAATACCGCAGGGAACTCAAGGCCCTTGGCCGAATGCAGGGTCATTAATTGCACGCTGTCTTCGTGTTCGTCGGCTTGTTGATCTCCCGCATCTAATGCCGCTTGATCAAGGAAAGCACGCAGAGGTTCGGTCTCGCCGTCATCGGCGCTGTAGCCGCGGGCGGCAGTAATAAGTTCCTGTAGGTTTTCTACTCGCGCCTGAGCTTTCTCGCCTTTCTCTTTTTCGTGAAAGGCGATTAGACCTGAGCGATCTATGGCAATGCTAACCTGTTCGTCTAGTGGCAAGTCTTGGCACTCGGCAGCTAGCTCTTCAATTAGCGACAAAAATCCGCGCAGAGCATTGCCCGCGCGTGCAGTCAGTAGCCCGTTTTCCATCACTGCAACAGCAGAGCGCCATAACGATAGTTGATGTTCGCGAGCATATTCTCGTAGTATTTCTACCGTGCGATTGCCAATGCCGCGGGTGGGCGTATTGATCACGCGCTCAATCGCGGTGTCGTCGTCGCGCAGTGCAATAATACGTAAATAGGCGAGGGCATTTTTAATTTCTAAGCGGTCATAGAAACGCTGGCCGCCATAGATACGATAAGGCACTCCGGCGCGAACCAAATATTCTTCCAGCACACGGGATTGGGCGTTGCTGCGGTAAAGCACGCCAATATCACTGCGGCGGTAATCATCGCGCAGTAGCTCATCAATACGATCGGTGACAAAGCGTGCTTCGTCCTGCTCGTTAAAGGCCGCAAACAACGCGATTTTGTCGCCGTCCTCACCTTCGGTCCACAGCTCTTTACCTAGACGCTGACTGTTGTTTGCGATCAGCGCATTGGCTGCCTTGAGGATGTTATTTGTCGAGCGGTAATTCTGCTCTAGGCGCACAATTTGGGTATTGGCAATATCTTTAGAAAACTGTTGAATATTCTCGATGCGCGCACCGCGCCAGCCGTAAATAGACTGGTCGTCGTCACCCACGGCGGTCATGGCCATGCCCTTGCTACTTAGCAGACGCAGCCACGCGTATTGCACCGCGTTGGTATCTTGAAACTCGTCGACGAGTACATGTTTAAAGCGCTGTTGGTAGTGGTCGAGAATCGCGGGATTGTCGCGCCACAGCTCCAATGCTCGCAGCAGCAACTCGGCAAAATCGATAACGCCCTGCTGGCGACAGACTTCCTCGTAGCGGCGATAGACTTTAAGCATGGTGGATAGATACAGATCGCCACCAAAATCGTCAATATGGGCGGCGCGCCGGCCCTCGTCTTTGTGGCCGTTAATAAAATACTGGGATTGGCGCGGTGGCCAGCGACTGTCATCGAGCTCTAGTTCGCGATGGATACGTTTGAGCTGACGAAATTGGTCGTCACTGTCCAGAATCTGGAAGTTGTCTGGCAGTCCCGCTTCGCTGGCGTGGGCTTTGAGCAGGCGATGAGCCAGGCCGTGGAATGTGCCCACCCACATGCCGTGATTTAAATTGCCGCCCATTAGAGCTTCAATTCGGCCGCGCATTTCGCGAGCGGCTTTATTGGTAAAGGTCACCGCTAGAATGCTGTAGGTAGATAGGCCTTCGACCTTAATCTTCCAAGCTATGCGGTGAACCAATACTCGAGTTTTGCCACTGCCGGCGCCAGCCAGTACGAGTGTGCCGGTGCTATCGGCGGTGACTGCGTCGCGCTGCGCGTCATTGAGATCATCAAGAATATAAGATACGTCCATGGCGCCATATTCTACGGGGATTAGGCCGCGCTGGCACCGCTAATCTCAACTGAGTACTAATTTGATTGCTGCTAAAGCCCAATATCTGCATCCTGCGTTACAATGAAATGAGAGATACCAATAACAGCCAGTCGGTGGACAGTAATTTGAGACCCAGAAATATCATCCGCGCCATTGAATCCTGTCATGAGAAAATGCGCCGATCTGAGCGCAAGGTGGCGGACTATATTCTGGCAAACCGCAAAGAAGTGATTCATATGCGCATTGTCGACCTTGCGCAAGAAGCTCACGTTAGCGAGCCAACGGTAGTGCGCTTCTGCCGCGCAGTGGGTTGCGATGGCTTTCAAAACTTCAAAGTGTCACTGGCCCAGCACATTGCTCACAGCCCAGAATACGAAGAATTTAGCTTTGGTGACGAGGACTCGGCCCGCCAATACACCTTTAAAGTATTCGACTCCACAATGGAGGCGCTGAAAAAAGTGCGCGATAGCATCGAGGTCATTGCTATAGAACGGGCGGTGGAGCTGCTGAGTAATGCGCGCCGCGTTGAACTATATGGCTTTGGCGCCTCGGCGGCGGTGGCCACCGATGCCCAACACAATCTGTTTCGCCTACAAATATCTGCCAGTGCTTATTCCGACCCTCATGTGCAGGCAATGTCGGCGATGTCATTAACGCCGCAAGATGTAGTGATTGTGATATCGCAATCTGGCCGCACTCGCGCCTTGCTGGATGCCATAACACTGGCAAAACAAAATGGCGCGCCAGTTATCGCACTGGCCCCCAGTGGCTCGCCGGTAACCTCCGCAGCAGATCTTGCGATATACATCGACGTAGATGCTGACGAGGGCGACTACACACCACTGCCCTCGCGCCTAGCGCATATGGCGGTCTTAGATATTTTGGCAGTGGGAATATCGCGCAGCAAGGCAGGTGTGCGCGATCATTTAAAAGCCATAGAGAAAGGCTTGCAGGTATTGCGCACCGATAAAGAATGAGTGTCGGGCAACAGAAGTATCGTTAACAGACACCAGGCTATAAACGCCTTCGCCAGTTTTCGGCATCAAGATGCCACTTTGTGTATTTCATTTCACCCCTCCCCTCAGCGAATAAAGACCTTGGGTTTATTGGCGCCTACGCTGATGGCCAGATTCTATCTGCTGTGATTCTCGGGTTGTAGTCCTGTTTGTGGATGCCACAAGCGGTCTGAACCGCTTATTTAATGGGCCCGATTTTTTTCAAATTATTGACAGCAAGCTAATTTCCTTAAGTTTCTCTTAACGATCGTCCTTTACGCTGCAAGCATGAAATTTCCATGTGAGGGCATAAGGATGCATTCAACTCAGATCAACGCGGTTACTCAGGGATTCCGTGGCGCTGTATATAGCAATCCGCAACTCAATGATGCGCTGGATATGTCGCCGAGATTAAGTATTGTGAATCGCCACGCGCCAGAGCGTGCCGAGCTTGAGACCTATATTGCTAATAAATTCTCCGCCAGGTATGGCGCCAAGTTACGTGAGTTCCTACCTTTTCTACTGTTGATGCGGGCAGGCCCTGGTATTGCGGGCGTTCTCGGAATACGTCGTGGTATTCATGGTCACGCCTTATTCGTCGAGCAATATATGGAGAAGCCCGCCGAGATATTACTCGGGGATATCCTCGGTAGATCGGTGGAGCGCAGCAGTCTGGTAGAGATAGGTAATTTGGTGTCTACCTGGCGCGGCAGCAGTCAGATGTTGTTTATTGCCCTCGCCTCATTGATTTGCCGCGCTGATGCCGAATGGGCGGTATTTACCGCAACACCAGAAGTACAAAAATTACTGAGCCGCCTGCGTGTGGAGCAATACACCCTCTGCGAGGCCAATGGCGATCGCGTGGGTGTGCAGTTGGCGGATTGGGGCAGTTATTACGACACTAGGCCGGCAGTGGTCGCAGTTAATGCTCGCAATGCAATTGGGATTTTTGCCAAGCAGCCGATGACGGCCATGTTACTCAGCACCTGCGACTCGCAGCTGTCAGCGGGTAATGATAACCAAGGTTTGCGAGCGCTGTATGAGTAAGATCATTGCGGTACTGCGTAAGTTTGCCTCAGAGTCGGGTGATCTCACCGCACTTCAAGGCGATGTCAGCTCTGTAAGTTACCGTGAGATGCTGGCAGCAATAGATGCCATTGCCGTAGAACTTGGGGCGCAAGGTATAAAGCGTGTCGGCCTGGTGGCAGACAATGGCCCAGAGTGGATTATTGTGGATTTAGCGTGCCAGTGTGCCGGTGTCCCCCTTATTCCGCTGCCGGCTTTCTTTACGCCTCAGCAGGTAAGTCACGCGGTTGATAGCAGTGGCGTAGACGCGCTGTTCAGTGATCAGAACGGGTTTGGCGTAACTGGCAAGACTTTATTTGGGAGTCGTTTTTCAGAGAGCTCTCAGCCATTTTCTGGCTTATCGGCGATTAAGGCTTATCGCGTCATGCCAGCGGCAATAGATCGGGTGCCATTACCTGATGACACCGCAAAAATTACTTACACCTCCGGCTCTACCGGTAATCCCAAGGGAGTGTGTCTTTCCGTTGCGGCTCAATATGCAACAGCGACAGCCCTCAATGATGCATTAAAGGCGATGCCACTTAGTAGGCATCTCGCGGTTTTACCATTGGCGACGCTCCTCGAAAACGTTGCCGGTGTTTATAGCGCGCTATTGCGTGGTGCAGAAGTCATGCTACCAAGCTTGGCAACGCTGGGATGGGCCGGAAGCTCCGGTTTAGATATTCAGGGATTGGCGTCAATATTAACCATCACCGAGCCCGATAGCACGGTGTTGCTGCCGCAAATTTTAAAAGGCTTGATCGCATGCTGCGACGCGGGTCGGTGGCAGGCACCGTCTAGCCTGCAGTTTCTCGCTGTTGGCGGGGCGCGGGTGGCGCCGGAATTGATTGCGCGGGCGCGCTTATTTGGGCTGCCGGTGTATGAAGGCTACGGATTATCGGAATGTGGCTCAGTGGTCTGTGTTAACTACCCTGGCGCAGATAAGCCGGGGTCTGCCGGCAAGGTATTATCGCATTGTAGTGTCAGAATTGTGGATGGCGAAGTGATGGTTGTTGGCAATGCCTATCAAGGCTATTTGCAGCTAGATACTCGCGCACCGGAGCGTGCCGAGGTCGCAACTGGCGATTTAGGTGAAGTCGATGATGATGGCTTTTTATGGCTTCGTGGTCGCAGTAAAAATCTGCTGGTAAGTAGCTACGGACGCAATATATCGCCGGAGTGGCCGGAGAGTGAGTTGTCGGCGCTTACTAGTATTCTCCAGTGTATGGTGATCGGCGATGCGCAGCCATATTGCGGCGCCTTTATTTATCCAGCCGCGGGTCTTAGCCGCGAGCAAATTAACCGTGAAATTAGTCGCTGCAACGGCGCATTACCGGACTACGCGCAGATTCGTCGCTGGGTCTCCTTACCCAAGCCACTCACCACCGCGGATGGTTTTTTAACCGCCAATGGTCGTTTGCGTCGTCAGGATATTTTGGCGCACTACGACGAGTTAGTAACCGCGTGCTTCAGCGATGTGATTGATCCTCAAGCCGTCAATTTAACATTAGCAATATCTTCATCCACTGCCGCAGACATCGCGGATATCGACTTATTTAGGGAGTAAACAATGGGATTTTACGAGCAACTTCAAACAGACACAACTGCCGCTAGAGAGTCTTTATACACCATTGATTTTATTCAGCGTGGTGTCGCAGGCGCTTTGAGCTTGAACGATTACATCGCCTTTTTGACCCAGGCCTACCATCACGTCAAATACACCGTACCGTTGTTAATGGCCTGCGGTGGCCGTTTAGACGGGCAGCACGAGTGGCTGCGTAATGCCGTTGCCGAATATATTGAAGAGGAGCTTGGCCATCAGGAGTGGATACTAAACGACATTGCCGCCTGTGGTGGTGATGCCGAGCAGGTGCGCAATAGTCGTCCCGCTCCAGCCACTGAGCTCATGGTGTCTTACGCTTACGACATGATTAACCGCGTTAATCCGTTGGGTTTTTTCGGCATGGTACAGGTACTTGAAGGTACCAGTATCGCGATTGCCGATAGCGCCGTAGAGGCTATTCGCAGCAGCTTGGGTTTGCCAAAGCGCGCGTTTACTTATCTTACCTCCCATGGCGCATTGGATGTTGAGCATGTTGAGTTTTTCAAGGGCTTGATGAACCGCATAGAAAACGAGACTGATCAGGCGCAAATTACTCACAGCGCCGGCATGTTCTATAGTCTATATGGCGATATATTCCGCGCGCTAGGGCATAACGCCGATATTAATGACGCTGCATGAGCATAATGAGTGACAAGGGGAAAAGTGAATGACAGCGTTAACAATTGTGCTGACTGGTGCATGTGGTGGTATTGGACGCGCGATGGCTGTCGCCTTTGCCTCGGCAGGTCATAACTTAGTATTAGTGGGCCGAAGTGCCGAGGCCCTAGCTGAGTTGAGAGATGGCTTAGCCAGATCGCGAAGTCATCGCTATGTGGTTGCAGACCTAGCCTCGGCGGCAGCTATTGTTGAACTGTGTGCGGACATTGCTGATGGTCCGGCCATCGACGTGCTGGTAAATAATGCAGGGGTATCATCGTTTGGCTTGCTAGCGGATACCAGCGACGAGTTAATGGAACAGATGCTAAAGTTAAATATACTGGCGCCAATGCGTCTGTGCAGAGGACTCATGCCCTTGTTGCTGCGTAGTCAATATGCAGCGGTAATCAATGTCGGTTCTAGTTTTGGGGGTATTGGCTTCGCGGGCTTTACGGCGTATTGCGCCAGCAAGTTTGGCTTGCGGGGTTTTACAGAGGCACTGCAGCGGGAATTTGCCAATAAGCCCCTGGCGTTGCACTACTTGGCGCCAAGAGCGGTTAAGACCGCTATGAACTCAGACAAAGTGGTGGCCATGAATGCCGAACTGGGTAACACGGCCGATGAACCAGAAGTGGTGGCAGAAGCGGCACTTAAGCTCCTGACTTGCCGCAAGAGCAGTAATCGTTATTTGGGGTGGCCCGAGCGGTTTTTTGTCTGTCTTAATGCTTTATTTCCGGCAGTGGTATCCGGAGCGCTGAAAAAACAGTTGGCGATTATTTTACGCTATGCCAAACCGTCGCTCATAAGTGATAGCTTGCCCATCAAATAAGATAGCCATTGACGAAAAAAATGACTGGTGCTTATAGCCTAGCAATGCCCTTACTAATGTCAGCCTCACCGAGTTTTTGTAATGACGCCGAAGTGAGCAGTTCAGAAGCCGTTATCCCGCAGATAAGAAGTCGCAGGAGAAGGACGTCGAGGTTTTGCTAGAGCGCGCAAATTGCCTTTGGTAGTGATAAAAAAGCCGAGGTTTACTTACTTGAGGGTTTGGCGATGGCACCAGCTATTATTGATAGTAATTATTTTTACGCGCTGTATTTGTTACATCAGCGCGAATTAGGCAAGGCACGGTCGTATTTAGAGCTGGCGCACGCTGCGCCAAGGCGTATCGGCCGAGCTTACGCAGACTAATAACGTCGTCGAGAAGTGCTAGAGTTAATTATCGAACAGCAAAAACGGAAATGACTTAGGAAAGGTGGTGTAGTCGATTCATGCGAGTTTTATTAATTGAGGATGATATGTCGCTCGCTGATGGCACAGTGAAAGCCCTGCGGCGTGCCGGGTATGCGGTTGACCACGCGGCCAGCGGCAATGAGTGCCGGCGATATTTTGAAGCCGGCCAATTAGATTTGCTGATATTAGATTTAGGTTTGCCAGACATCGATGGACTGGTGCTACTGCGAGAACTGCGCAAATTGCAGACTGGCATACCGGTACTGATTTTAACTGCGCGAGATGCGCTCACCGATAAAGTTTCGGGTTTAGATGCAGGTGCAGACGACTATCTCACTAAGCCTTTTGCCTTTGAAGAATTACTGGCGCGCATTCGCGTGCTATCGCGTCGCAATACCCCTGTGCGTGAGCCAGAGCTTAAAATTGGCAATGTCTTAATTAATATTGCGAGTCACGAAGTGCGATTAGATGGCGAAGTGCAAAAATTGTCTCGCCGCGAATTCGCAATTTTACGCGCGCTGGCTGACCGCCCTGGCCAAGTCTTTTCTCGGGAGCAGTTAGAAGAAAAACTGTATAGCTGGGGAGATGAAGTAACAAGCAATACGGTGGATGTGCATGTCCATAATTTGCGGAAGAAATTAGGCCATACACTAATCAAAAATATTCGCGGTGTCGGCTTCATTCTTGGGAGCACTGAGTGAATTCACTGCGCCGTTTTTTATTGGTCAGTGTTCTGTCGGCGTTGATGCTGCTTAATTTTCTTGCCGCGCTGCATGGCTATCGCTCGAGCATGGCTGAAGCAGAAAATCTATTTGATCAAAAGCTGGCGTCGATGGCGCTTCAGCTGTCGTCAGTGCCCTTGCGGACAAGCAATAATGCGCCGGCGCCAGACGACAATAATATGGTCTTTCAGTTGTTTAATGCCGAGGGGAAATTGGTTTGGCATTCTGTTCATGCCCCAGAGCAATATATAGCCGTTAACGAAGGTTTCAGTGAAAATAATTTTAATGGTTACCGCTGGCGCACGCTAAGTTATTTTAATTTTGTGAATGGCCATCGCATAATGATTGCGGAGCGTTTGGATCTTCGCTACCGACTGGCAGAGAGCGTTATTCTGGAATCAATTGTACCGGTGATCGTGGTACTGCCGGTTGCTGGCCTATTAATCTGGTTGATTATTGGCCACGGTTTAAAAAGTCTCGCGGTGTTGGCGGGGATATTAAGACGTAAAGCCGCTGATGATTTAAGTGCTGTCGATGTCGGCCACGCTCCCGGTGAATTGATGCCGGTGATAGAGTCGGTCAATTCCCTATTGCGAAGACTGAATGCCTCTTTTGAACGCGAACGCCGATTCTCCGCCGATGCCGCCCATGAACTGCGTACGCCAATTAGCGCTATTAAAATCCATTTGCATAATTTACGAGATGAGTACGGTGACGACAATGAGTCTGTACTTAGTTTAGAGCACGATGTTGATCGCTTGGCCCATTTAGTTGAGCAAATGTTGTTATTGCATCGCACGACGCCAGACCATTATCCCTCCAAATTTGAGCGCCTTTCTCTGGCGGCATTAAGTCGAGAAATCATTGCTGAGCGATATCCGGATTTTGTAGCCAAAGATCAGACAATCGAATTACACGGCGTTGATGGCGAGGTGAATGGTGATCGCTTTGCACTGGGCATATTAATTCAAAACCTAATCAGCAATGCCTCCAAATATACCCAGCGTGGCGGCGCTATAAAGGTCGACATTGAGGTGTTAAAAGATGGCACACATCTCAGGGTTGTCGACAACGGACCCGGTATTCCTGCGGATGTTCAAACGCGAGTTTTTGAACGTTTTTATCGCGCCGGTGGCGACCGTCATAACTCCGGCGTCAGTGGCTGTGGTCTTGGTCTTTCTATTGCAGAACATATTGCGGAGCTACACAGTGCAAGTATTTCCATGACGGTCGGCGACAATGACAGTGGTCTCGCCGTCATTGTTGATTTTCCTGTAGGTACACCCCCGATCAAGTCCGATAAAAGGTTAGCACTCGGTAGATACGGAGAGCGGAAGTGATTGGCTTGCGAGGAATAATGATGAGAATAAGTCCGCCGGCATTTTTGGCCTTCAGCCTGCTTAGCTGTTTGCCTGCCTTAGCCGGTAAACCGGAATTTGAATTGGTTATTAGACAGCATCTATTCGAGCCGGCTGTTGTGGTTATACCCGCCAATACCAAAATCAAATTATGGGTGAAAAATGAAGACCTAACCCCAGAGGAGTTCGAAAGTTACGAGCTAAATCGCGAAAAAGTGATACTGGGTGGTCGGCGTGCGGTCATTTTTATTGGGCCTTTACCTCCGGGTGAATATCTGTTTTTTGGTGAGTTTAATCCGAAAAGCGCGCAGGGAAAAATCATTGCTGAATAGTTGCAAAGGTAACACCTATGGGTTTTTAAAAGGTGATTTCGAATGTTATTAACCAGTGTGATCATTGTGATTCGGGAAGTGCTTGAGGCGGCGCTACTCATTAGCATTTTACTGTCGCTGTGCTTTCAGCTTGGTATAGCGCGTAAGTGGTTTAAGTGGGGAGTGTTAGGTGGCTTATTAGGCTCTATCGGCTTCGGTAGTCAGCTGGGACTTATTTCCAATTTGTTTGCCGGTATCGGGCAGGAGGTCGTCGACGCTGGTTTACAAATATTTATTTATATCTGCCTATTATATATCTGCGTGCAGTTTATAAGGCACTACTATCAGCGACAGCCTCTTAGCCATACTTTTCGGATGATACTGATTGTTATTATTGCCTGCGTAATGACGAGGGAAGGTTCAGAGATTTATATTTACTTGTCGGCGTTCCAAAGTGTGCCGCACGCAAGTCTAAGTCTGTATAGCGGTTCGGTGATAGGTCTTGGTATTGGCATGAGCTGCTGCGCGCTGTTTTATTATTGGCTGTTAAGTTTTTCATTGGTGCGGTCGCTGCTAATCAGCTGTTTTTTACTAACAGTGATTGGCAGTGGGATGATATTGCAGGCTGGCAAAATGTTAATTCAGGCAGATTTGCTGCCGGATGGTCAGGTCTGGGATACCACCCGATTCCTCTCTGAAGAGGGGCTTGCGGGACAAATATTGTATGCGCTTGCTGGCTACGAAGCGACCCCGGCACCGGCGCAGTTAATTATGTATGTGTTTGGCGCAGTTTCTATGAGCGGATTGATGTTAGCTTATTACGGCTATTGGCGTCGTCGTCAAACCACCGCGGAAGCGACCAATTAATGAGCCTTAGAATATGTAAATATGCCGCGCTATTCGCGTTGCCAATGAACGTGGTAATGCTAGGGCATGCCGACGGTTTAGCAGTCGACAAAATTTATGAACCCTATGTGAATCTTCTGGAAAAAGAACTGGAGTATAGGCTGAGTCAAGCCGAAGGCGGTCTGCAAGCGCCTGACGGGTTTATTATTCAGCGCCTGGGTTTCGGCGGGGCGCTTAATGATAACCTGGCGCTCGAGGTGTATCTCACCGCTCAGGGTCAGGATGATGCACACCGCTTGAGCGGCTATGAATTAGAGGCGCGCTGGCAAATTACTGAGCAGGGTGAGTACGCGGCCGATTGGGGTGCTCTTGTTGAATATGAGCACAGTCGAGATAGCGACGTTGAAGAACTTGCCGGCACCCTTATTGCCTTAAAAGAATGGGGCTCGATAGTCGGTACTATGAATGCCAGTATTATTTATGAGTCTAGCGAGTCAACGGGTGATGAATTTGAAACTGCGCTCTCCCTTCACGCGCGATATCGTTATCGACCAATGTTGGAGCCCGCCCTAGAGTTTTATGCAGCAGAAGACTATCGCGGTGTTGGCCCTGTGTTAGTGGGTTCGATGCGGCTTAAAGATGCGAATAGCTTGCGCTGGGAAGTCGGTACAGTGTTTGGTTTAGATGAAAGCAGCGCAAGTTATACCTTTCGCCTAATACTTGAGTATGAATTTTACTGATCGTCTGAGCTGTTTTCAGGGGTGGGCTTGCCCACCATTTTTTGCCTAAAAAACAGCGGGAAATTGCTGCGGATATACGATTGCTCACGCATAATATTACGAAAGCTGATGTTGTTATTCAAGGTTACCACTGCACCTCGTGAGTCTAGCCGGTAAACTAATCCTTCAATGTATTCTGATTGATTGTCGTGGAAGAGGATTTCCCCGCACACGGCGTCGCCTACTTTGAAGGGCTCGCCGCTGCACATTTCTAAAACCAAGCCCTTCTCAGAGACTTCTAATATTTTATACGAACTGCCGTCGTCACTGCGCAGCGACAGCTGGGCGGCTCTGGGGTAAGGCAAACGAAAGAATTGCCGCTTTTGAATGTCGTCATCACTGCTCATTATTTAGCTATTTTGTCCTAACATTTTTATGATTACGCTATCGATACCATAGCAGATGTCGGATGTGCATTCACATAGCTGGTTTATAGTCTATATCGGCCCTTATCGGTAATCCTTAAACCGAAGCATATACCGTGCGGTTTGCCAGCCAGCGCTGTATTAGCGGTTTTACGTGGCTGGGATGGGACTGCATGATGCTTTGGGCTTGGGCTCGCACCTCATCAAGTAAATCGGCATCGCGCTGTAAATCGGCAATTTTGAAGGTCATTAGACCGGTCTGCCGCGTACCCAGTACTTCACCTGGCCCGCGTAGCTGCAAGTCTTGCTCAGCAATAACAAAGCCGTCGGTGCTGTCGCGTAGCGCCGTGAGACGCTGTTTGCCATTGCGAGACAGCGGTGACTGATACAGCAACACACAAAAGCTCTGGCGACTGCCACGGCCAACTCGACCGCGCAGCTGATGTAATTGGGCCAGTCCAAGGCGCTCGGCGTTTTCAATTACCATCAGCGAAGCATTGGGCACATCTACGCCGACTTCAATCACCGTGGTGGCGACTAATAGATTAAGCTTGGCGGCCTTAAATTCTGCCATCACCGCTGCCTTCTCTTTTGGCTTCATGCGCCCGTGCACCAAGCCAACGCCTAGCTCGGGCAGAGTCTCTTTTAAGAGCGCCCAGCTAGCTTCAGCTGCCTGGGCCTGTAATTTGTCAGATTCTTCTATTAGCGTGCACACCCAATACGCTTGTTGGCCGCTCGCACACACTGCTCGCAGGCGCTCCATCACGTCGTCGCGGCGGTCATTGGCGAGCACCACGGTATTCACCGGCGTGCGGCCAGGGGGTAGTTCGTCAATAACGGAGGTATCGAGGTCGGCGTAGGCGGTCATGGCCAGGGTGCGGGGTATTGGTGTGGCGGTCATAATTAACTGGTGGGGCTGGCCAACATTAGCGGCTGCTTTTTGTTTGAGGGCCAGTCGTTGATGAACGCCAAAGCGATGCTGCTCATCAATAATAACTAAGCCGAGCTTGGCAAATTCGACATCGGCTTGAAATAGGGCGTGGGTGCCAACGGCGACATGGGCGCCGTGATTAGCAATGGCGTCACTTTGCACTTTGCGTGCCTTACCTTTGAGTTTTCCCGTTAGCCACGCAACATTTAAGCCCAGCGGCTCAAGCCAGGCGCTGAAATTCTGATAATGCTGCTCTGCAAGAATTTCGGTTGGCGCCATAATTGCCACTTGGTAGCCACTGCTAACCGCCCGCAGTGCCGCCAGTGCGGCAACGGCGGTTTTACCGCTGCCAACATCCCCTTGTACTAAGCGCAGCATGGGAATTTGGCTGTGTAAGTCTTTGGCAATTTCAGCCGCGACTCGTTTTTGGGCGCCGGTTAAGGTAAAGCCAAGCTGATTTAGAAACGCCTTTTGCATTGTGCTTGGGCCGTTTAATGCGGGGGCCCCAGCTCTTTGGGTTTCACGTCGCAATTCCTGCAAGGCAAGATTGTGAGCGAGTAATTCTTCGAAGGCCAGACGCCTTTGGCTAGGATGGCGTCCGTCTTGTAATTGGCTTAAGGACGCGTCGCTGGGTGGATGGTGCAAATAACGTAGCGCCTCCGCCAACGTCCATCGATTGCCGCCGATCTGGGTCGTTAAGACGTTGGTAGGCAGCCATTCGGTAATAGGGTGGCGGTCTAGGTATTGCAGTGCTTGGTCACATAGTTTGCGCCAGCTAGTTTGGGCGAACCCCTCGGTGCTGGGGTAGACCGGCGTCAGTCGCTCTTGTACCGCAATCGGAGCGTCGTCGCTTATAACCGTGTATTCGGGGTGATAAAACTCCAGCCCGCCACTACCACGGCGCGCCTCACCATAGCAGCGCAATTTGGTGCCGGGGATGAGCTGGGCTTTCTGTGCAGCATTAAAATGGAAAAATCGCAGGGTGGTGGTGCCGGTACGGTCCTGCAGTCGGCAAACGAGGCTGCGACGGCGACCAAATACAATGTCGGAAAGTAATATCGTGCCTTCAAATACCACGTCGGTATTAAGTTGCAGCGCACCTAAGGGGGTGATGCGGGTGCGGTCTTGGTAGCGTAGCGGCAGGTGGAATAGTAAATCTTGAACGCTGGTGATACCCAGCGCCGCCAGCTTTTCCTGCAAGCGTGGCCCGACCCCTTTAAGAGTATTTACGCTAATCCGATCTAGTGCTTGAGTCATTAGTCTGCGCTGGCCGCGAAGCCGGCCATGACTTGGTCGCGGAAGCAGTGGCCTTCGCCTAATAGCAGCACATTTTCGTTAATAAGATCATCGTGATGCAAGGCAGACTTTTTGGCCAAAGGGTGGTCGCTGGGTAACAACACCACAAAGGGTTCTTCGTACAGTGGCTGGGTGACCACATCGATTTCGTTAAACGGCAGGGCAACAATAATGGCGTCTAATTTTGAGGCGCATAGTTTTTCCCGCGGTACCGCGGTTAAATTCTCTTCTATATACAGCGGCATGTCTGGCGCGTACTCACGAATCAGAGGAATGCAGCGCGGATACAAGTAGGGACCAACGGTATGAATGGCGCCTATTGCCAAGGGTGTGCCCAGTGGGTCGCAGCCTTGATTAGTCAGCTCGCGAATGTGATTGGGCTGTTCGAGAACAATTCTTGCCTGCTGAATAACCTGCTCGCCAACGGGGGTGGTTTGTACTTGGCCGCGGCTGCGCTCAAACAGTGGAATATCGAGTTCGTCTTCTAATTTTTTAATAGCGACACTGAGGGTGGGTTGACTGACAAAGCACTTTTCGGCGGCTCTATCAAAGTGGCCGTTGTCTTTTAAGGCGAGAATGTATCGCAATTCAGTCAAGGTCATAAATTATCCAGTTCAATAGCTAAGCGCTATGGCGCTTAATAGTACATTCTCGATTAAGAAAGGCAATGCTAGCTGAGCACTCTACTGCGTTGTTTAAAAGGTGATCAGAATTTTTCCGATGTGTTCGCCACCCTCCATACGTGCATGAGCCTCAGTAATGTCCTCAAAGCGAAACACTTTATCTATGAGTGGAGAAAATTTGCCTGCTGCGATTAGCGGATAAACGCACTCTTCAATTTCGGCTGCCATTTTTGCCTTCTGCTCGCCGCTTTGCGCGCGCAGGGTAGACGCGGTGATGGTGAGCCGCTTCATTAGTACCGGCAGGAAATTAATGTCGGCGCTAAAGCCGCTTTGAAAGGCAATAAATACGATGCGCCCATCGTCGGCGGCGAGGTTAATGTCTCTTTGCACATAATCACCGCCCACCATATCTAAAATGACATCCATGCCCTTGCGATTTGGGGTGTCTGCCAATGCGAGGACAAAGTCGTCGGTTTTATAATTTACGGCTTTAATCGCACCTAATTCTTCACAGGCCACGCATTTTTCGGCGCTACCTGCGGTGGTGTAAACGTGGGCGCCAATAGCGCTGGCAAGTTGAATGGCGGTTGTGCCAATGCCACTGCTGCCGCCGTGAACCAAAAAGTTTTCACCGGCCTTTAAATTGGCGCGTTGAAACACATTATGCCAAACCGTAAAGATCGCTTCTGGTAATGCCGCGGCGTCTCGAGTTGTGACACCCTGAGGAATCGGCAGGCACTGGCTGGCCGGTGCGACGGTATAGTCGGCGTAGCCGCCGCCATTGCACAGTGCGCAAACTAAGTCGCCGGCTTTCCAGCGGCTGACATCGCTGCCAACGGCAATGACTTCGCCGGCGACCTCTAAGCCCAATACCGGACTAGCATTGCTAGGTGCAGGGTATAGGCCATAGCGCTGCATAAGGTCGGGCCGGTTTATACCCGCCGCCGTTACTTTAATTAGGACTTCATTTGCGGCTGGGCTGGGCATCGCTTCTGTGGCGACACTCAGGCTGTGATCTTCTTTGTTCACGCTAACAATTCGGCGGGTCGCGGGCGTAGTCATGGTCGTCCTCGTGATTATTAAAATGCTAAGATCGGCGCAGGATATATAAAGCGGCGATGATTCGCCTCTTAACATCGATTATGACCGACTCGGGGCGGCATTCACAGCGGAGGACACTTGGGCATGAATGAGCAAAAATCACTTTTAATTGTGGGTTGTGGTGATATTGGCAATGGCTTGGCAGAAATCTATCTGGCACGTGGCTGGTGTGTGCAGGGTATGCGCCGAAATACCGACAAACTGGCGTCCGGTATCACGCCATTGGCAGCAGATGTGCGTAATCCGCAAAGTTTAGCAAAACTGGCTCCCTTGCGGGCCGACTATGTGGTGATTACTCTAACGCCGGCGGGCAATGGCGCGGAAGGCTACCGGGCGATATTCGAAGAAGGGCTTAGTAATTTACTTACGGCGATGGTTGAACCTCCGCGGTTGGTCTTGTTTGTCTCCAGTACCGGGGTGTACGCGCAAGCAAAGAATGAGTGGATAGATGAGCAAAGTGCGACTGAACCCAGTCGTTTTTCAGGGCAGAGCTTGCTGTGCGCCGAGCGCGCCGTAGCAGCCACTGGGTGGCCGTATTCGAATATTCGCTTTGGTGGTATTTATGGCACTGGGCGTTTGCAGATGCTGAACAAGGTAATCGATGGGGATTGCGCTCCCCCTGAGCCACTGCATTACAGTAATAGAATTCATCGGGACGATTGTGTTGGTTTTCTTAGCCACCTGATCGATCTAGTTGAAGATCAAGCGTCGATAGCAAACTGCTATATTGGTGTGGATGACGAGCCGGCAAGTATCCAAGATGTTCAAGCGTGGTTGGCGGCAGAGCTGGGCGTGGTTTACGCGGATAACGGTCAGCCAGTGACTCGTGCCGGCAGTAAACGCTGCTCCAATAAACGCTTGCGCGACAGCGGCTACCAAATGAAATATCCAACGTTCAGACAGGGCTTTGTGCCGGTGTTGAATGAATGGCGTAAATTAAAAGTATAATAAAGTGGGCGCTGGCCGAGGGTGTTGTCGGCCAGCGCTACTGTGGAGCTTAATCAGGCGGGCATTACTTACAGCGCTAAAATCACTTCCACCTCAATCATGGCGCCGCGCGGTAGCGCGGCAACTTGCACGCAGGCCCGAGCTGGGTAAGGTTGGCTAAAATACTGCATCATGACCTCGTTTACCTGGGTGAACTCGCCAAGATCCGTCAGCGAAATATTCACCTTGGCAGCATCGTTTAAGCTGCCACCCGCAGCTTCGGCCACGGCTGACAGGTTTTTAAATACCTGTGTTGCCTGCTCGGTAATACCGCCTTCAATCATTTCCATTGTGTCGGGAATAAGTGGTATTTGACCGGATAAATACACGGTGTCACCGACCTTAACGGCTTGGGAGTAGGGGCCAATAGCTTGTGGGGCATTATTCGTTGCAATGATTTCTTTCTTACTCACAGTGCTGTCCTTACAAGGTGTAATAAAATGAGAGTGAGGCGGTTTGACGGTGCTAATTCCGCTCTCTGGTGACTTTGATAACGGCGGGGATATTGCGAACTCGACGCATCACATTGGCTAGATGCACCCGCGAGCGCACCCCAACGATAAGGTGGATCGTGCTGATTTTTGGATTTTCTTCTTCTACGCTAATTTTCTCGATACTGCCGTCGGCGCCATTTACGCGGGTTGCCAGCACCGCAATAATGCCGCGCTGTTTGGAAATCTCGACTTTCATTTCAACCGAAAAGTCGCGGTCAATATTTTCTGCCCAGCTCAGTGGTACCACGCGTTCTGGTTGGCTACTAAGTTCAATGCTGTTGTGACAGTTTTCGCAGTGCACCACCACGCCTTTTTCAGAGCTGACTATGCCGACAATGTGGTCGCCGGGGATGGGGTAGCAGCAGCGAGCAAAGTTAACTAGGAATCCTTCAGTGCCGTGAATAACCATGGATTGTCGGGTTAGCGGCGCACGCAACTTTTCGTCGCCATCGCGAATTTCATCACGCAAGTTTATCAATTGGCGGGCAGTTAAGTACGCAACGCGGTTACCCATGCCGATTTGTTCGTATATGTTGTCAGTCGACTTGGCGTGGGTGGAGTCCACCAGTTGCGTTAAGTACTTGTCGTCTATATCGGCTAGATTTTCGTCCATGCTGGCTAGGGCGCGCTCTAGCATGCGGTGGCCAAGGCTAACCGCCTCGGTTTTGCGCTGATATTTAAGGTAGTGGCGAATACCCGTGCGGGCCTTCGCAGTAACGACAAATTGTAACCAGGCGGGATTGGGCTGCGCTCCCGGGGTGGTAATTACTTCAACGGTCTGCCCGCTTTCCAGAGTTTCTGACAATGGCGCTAAGCGGCGATTTATACGGCAGGCCACGCAGCTGTTACCAATGTCACTGTGGACCGCGTAGGCAAAATCAACCGCGGTGGCGCCCGCCGGTAATTCCATAATGTCGCCACGGGGGGTGAAGACATAAACCTCATCAGGGAATAAATCAATTTTGACGTTCTCGATAAATTCCAAGGAGTCGCCAGCGCGCTCCTGCATTTCCAGTAAGCCCTGCACCCATTGCCGAGCGCGGGCGTGGCTGGAATTACGTTTGGGTTCTTGATCGTTAGACTTGTATCGCCAGTGCGCAGCAATACCGTTATTGGCCATTTCTTCCATATCGTGGGTGCGGATTTGAATTTCAATGGGCACACCTTCCATACCAAACAACACCGTATGCAAAGATTGATAGCCGTTTGCCTTGGGAATGGCGATATAGTCTTTGAATTGTCCCGGGACCGGCTTATACAGGCTATGTACGCAGCCTAAAACTCGGTAGCAGGAATCAACGGAGTCAACCACAATGCGAAACGCATAGAGATCCATAATCTCTTTTAGCGACTTCCGTTTGTTGCGCATTTTGGTGTAAATGCTAAACAAGTGTTTTTCACGGCCAATTACATTGGCAGTGTGGCCTTCTTCTGTCAGGCAATTTTCAATGTTTTCGCGAATACTTGAGATGGTCTTATTACGGTCGCCGAAGCGGGTGGTAATCGCTTTGCGAATACGCCGAGCTCGCATCGGATGCGTAGACATAAAGCCCAGGTCTTCAAATTCAACTCGAATATTGTGCATGCCTAAACGTTGCGCAATGGGGGCGTAAATCTCTAGAGTCTCGCGGGCAATGCGACGGCGCTTTTCGGCTGGCATTACGCCGAGGGTGCGCATATTGTGTAGGCGGTCGGCGAGCTTCACCAAGATGACGCGAATGTCTTTCGCCATAGCCAAAGCCATTTTCTGGAAGTTCTCTGCCTGTTGCTCGGCCTTAGATTGAAACTCGATACGGGTCAGCTTAGATACACCGTCAACCAGCTCTGCAACGACATCGCCAAACTGATCGCTGAGGCCCTGCTTGGTCACGCTGGTATCTTCAATGACGTCATGGAGCATGGCCGCCATTAAACTTTGGGCGTCCATATGCATTTCAGACAAGATAGTTGCTACAGCTAATGGATGGGTGACGTAGGCTTCACCGCTGCGGCGATTTTGACCTTCGTGGGCTTGTTCAGCGTAATAATAGGCTCGCTTAACCTGCTTCACTTGGTCAGACGAGAGGTAGTCGGCAAGCGCTTTTGCAAGGGCGTCAATCGATCCGGCTGGCTCTTTTTTGCCGTAACTTGGATTGAAAAAACTGTATTGATGCATTGGCGCCCCTATAGACGCAGAGTTACAGTGAGCTAGCGCCTAGCTCTGCGCTCAAATCCAATTCTTGGTCTTCTGCGGTAGGATTCGCCGCCATCACTTCTTCGCGAGTAATTTTGCCTTCAGCGAGTTCACGCAAGGCAATAACAGTTGGTTTATCACCCTCTTCTGGAACCCGCGCTTCTTTGCCGCCAGTAGCCAGTGCGTGGGCGCGCTTGCTTGCAACCATAACTAATTCAAAGCGGTTATCGACGGCTTGTAGGCAGTCTTCTACAGTAATTCGGGCCATGACGTGTATCCTGCGGACTAAATAAAATCAGCGCGCAAGGCGCGCGCCGTTAGTGGTAGTATCAGTTTAACAAATAGCCAGCGCTTATGACAGTAGCGCAGAAAGTAAAACTTGATGACGGAGCTCCTGACTTGCCAAGGTTAGGCGACGGCTGCGAACAATGGCCTCTACATCTGCCAGTGCGGTATCGAAATCGTCATTAATCACCAAGTAGTCGCTTTCAATATAGTGGGACATTTCCGCGACGGCGGCATCCATACGCCGCTGTATCACTGCGCAGTCATCTTGACCTCGGCCGGTGAGACGTTCATTCAAGGCTTCTTTTGACGGTGGCATAATGAAAATGGCCACTGTATCCGGCATTAAGCGCCTAACTTGCTGCGCGCCCTGCCAGTCGATCTCTAAAATCACGTCCTCGCCAGTCGCCAGTTGGGACTCAACCCACTGTTGTGAGGTGCCATAAAAATTATCAAACACCTTCGCGTGTTCAAGAAAAGCCGTTTTATCTAGCATGAACTGGAAGTCTGCATGGGACACAAAGTGATAGTTCACCCCATCCTGTTCGCCGGGTCGCATGGCGCGTGTGGTATGCGAGACCGACACTCCAAGCCGAGGAGTTTGCGCTAGTAACTTCGCGACTAAGCTGGTTTTACCGGCGCCTGACGGTGCTGAAATGGTATAGAGCGTACCTTGACTGTGCATAGCGAAAAGGGCGTCCTTTTATCGAGTTCGCGGTGGAGGGCGCGATGTTGGATAAGGATTATACGGCCTGATTGAGGGGGCGTCACGGCCTATCAAATTGAACGACTATGTTTGGTCTCTGGGGTTTGAACACGCTAATCTGGCGGGGCGTTATAGGGCTAATTTTATTTGCTGCCATCTATCGACAGAATATGATGGTACACGCGGCGAAATATCTAGATATTCGATATCAGTTAATCTGTGGATGAAAGATCAGCTGAAACTCTCCGATCGCTTATATTGTTAGCTTCCCTTTGGTAGCTATTGTTATTAAGTGATCTTAAGCGGCTTGCAGAGTGAGCCATACAAGCGGGCTTTAAAGTAATTAAACGACACAAGAGCGAGTTATCAAAACGCGTCATACCAAACCCTTTTTTTAGAGAGTGGCATAGAGCTGAAATGGTCCGTGGCTAATATTTAAAAAAACTCTTTTTAGCATCACTCAATATTCTGAATCTGCTCTCGCATTTGTTCTATTAAAACCTTCAGCTCTACCGCCGCCTGTGTGCTGTCAGCTACCACCGCTTTAGATGACAAGGTGTTGGCTTCGCGGTTGAGTTCCTGCATAAAGAAGTCTAAGCGTCGGCCGCTGGCACCGCCTTTTTTAATGACTCGTCGCACTTCTTTGACGTGGGTATCTAGGCGGTCTAGTTCTTCATCTACGTCAGCCTTTTGTGCTATTAACGCAATTTCTGCTTCTAGGCGGTTGGGGTCGAGTTCAACTTTGAGTTCAGCAAGGCGTTGCTGCAGTTTGTCGCGCTGGGCGATGACGATATTGGGCATTTTACTGCGAATATCGATGACGATATCAGTAATATTGTCCAGACGGTCCTCGATTAATTGGGCTAGTGCGCTGCCTTCGCGTTGGCGGGTGGCAATATGTTCGTCCAGCGCGGCATTAAAGCCGTCCAACAGTTGCTTGCTTGTGGCGTCGTTGTCTAGGGTTTGCGGTTCCAGTACGCCGGGCCAGCGTAGCAATTCCAAGACGTTAATGGGGGCGGTGTCTGCAATATGAGTTTTGAGGTTGTGTGCGGCGGTTAAAATTTGACTGGCGAGCTTGTCATTAAGCTGCAGATCTTGCTGCTGGCTGTGCTGTTGCACCCGCAGTGCGCATTCAACTTTACCGCGTTGGAGTTTGCTGCGAAGGGCGTCGCGTAGACTGGGTTCTAGTTGCCGCCAGCTCTCTGGCAATTTAAATGACAGTTCTAGGTAGCGATGATTAACCGAACGTAGTTCCCATGTGACGCTGCCCCAAGGGTAGTCAAAACGCTGATGGGCAAAGGCGGTCATACTGCTGGTTGTCAAAGGCTTTCCCTGCATTTTTCGATTTTAGTTTAGATAGTGTAAGCCTAAATGGCCGGTGAAGGCGAAAAGTTACTGGCAGAAAATACCGGGTTATATCATCAGTAGAGTGGCGTCTGTCGGTCATATATGTGCTGCTAGGCGCGGTTCGAATAGGCGTATGGATATTGGCGGCGGCTGTGCATTGGCGAGTTTATATTGGACTTGATCCGGTGTTTTAACCTGTTGGCAACGCCTAGCGGTTATACTATGGGCTTTAAAAAGGAGAACAATATGACTGTAGTAAGGCCGAGTGAGCGCGCCTACGATGAAAAGCGTACTGTGCGGATTAGTCGCAATTTTACCAGCCACGCTGAGGGTTCCGTTTTAATTGAAATGGGGAATACCAAGGTTATTTGTACTGCGTCGGTGCAGAACAGTGTGCCCGGCTTTTTACGTGGTAAGGGCCAGGGTTGGCTTACCGCAGAATACGGTATGTTGCCGCGCTCTACTGGAAGTCGTATGGATCGGGAGGCGGCGCGTGGCAAGCAGAGCGGCCGCACCCAAGAAATTCAGCGTCTTATTGGTCGCTCGCTGCGTGCAGCGGTTGATTTGACGATGCTGGGCGAGAACACCATCTATCTGGATTGCGACGTCATTCAGGCTGACGGCGGCACGCGAACCGCGTCCATCACCGGTGCTTATATTGCACTGGCCGATGCGGTCGCTAAATTGCGCGCAGATGGCTTGATTAGCGGTAATCCGCTGCAGCAGCAAGTCGCCGCAATTTCGGTTGGTGTGTATCAAGGCGTGCCAGTATTAGATTTAGATTACGCCGAAGATTCAACCGCCGAAACCGACATGAACGTGGTAATGGACGACAAGGGCGGTGTTATCGAGGTGCAGGGCACTGCTGAAGGTGCAACCTTTAGCCGTACTGAAATGAACGCAATGATGGATCTGGCCGAAAAGGGTATTGCCGAACTAGTGACAGCTCAGCGAGAGTCGTTGGCTTAGGCGCTTAAATGAGAGGGCCCTAAAAAGGGCTCTCTGGTAGTTCAAAGTCATAATCCATAATGACGGGTGCGTGTTTGCCAAAAGCCTGTACCTTATAGATGGCACCGTATTCTATTCGTGGCGTCATATGCTCTGATGTTATCTGCATATCTACGCGCCAACCGTTGGTGCCGGGCTCGCCATCAGGCCACCAACTAAATTCGTCGGAGTCATTATTTGTTAAGCGGAAAGCGTCTGAGTACTGCTGTTCGCGGAATAAGCGATCCAGCCATTGTTGCTCTTCTGCCAAGCTGCCCGGTTTACCGTGATTGCCACGCACATCTTGAATGTCTATGGCGCGATGGGCAATATTCCAGTTTCCACAAATAATAAAGTCGCGGCGTTTATTGCGCACTTTAGTGAGGTGATTCAAATACTGTTCAAAGAATTGATTTTTGCGGATTAAGCCGGCGTTATCGCCCTCTTCTGCGGTGGGCGCTAATAAGCTACCGATACTAATATTGTCAAAGTCGGCCTGAATATAGAGGCCGTCCATGTCAAAGTCTAAAAACCCGAGGCCAGTCATTATCGCTTTAGGTAGCTGTCGGCAGTAAATAGCGACGCCATTATGTTTGCCATCGGCAGCATCGAAGAAGTAGGGGTTATAATCTCGGGGAAAATATACATCGTCGCGGAGTTTGTATTCTGCAATACCAAGATTTTGGATGCATATAATGTCTGCATCTTGTTTTACGACCCAGTCAAAAAAGCCTTTTTTAGCTGCATCTACAATGCTGTCAGCGCAAAAACTGATGATTCTCATGTGTTACCTATCGCGTCGACCAGTGCCAATATAATTGGCTTGAGGATGAGCAGTCTCAGTTGTAGCGTGAGCTAGGCTAAGACGCTTGAAGTCTATTATATTGGGTTGTTCTGGCTTTTAGAAATTAACAATAGCTTAGACTACAATGAAACCCTAACGACAACAATCACAGTGCTTAATATCTATCAAAAAACTCCCAATTCGCCGTCATAGGCGGCGTAGATCATGATATTTAGGTTTATTTAGCGGTAATTCTGTGGTTTTTAGTAGTAGCATTCTAAAATCGGCGCGTAAAACTTCGTCGAAACATTCACCGAGTTTAAATGAGGGTGCAAATGAGCATTCAGAAGTATCAGCAGCAATTTATACAGCAGGCTATTGCCAGTGAAGCACTTTGTTTTGGCGAATATACACTTAAATCAGGCCGCGTCAGCCCCTACTTCTTTAATGCGGGTCGCTTTAGTACGGGTGGTGCGCTGGCCGCTCTTGGCCGTTGCTATGCCGATGCGATTGTGGCCTCTGGGCTAGAGTTTGATCTTTTGTTTGGGCCTGCCTATAAAGGTATTCCTTTGGCAGCCGCGACTGCGTGTGCGCTAGCGGTCTATCATCAGCGCGATGTACCTTTTGCCTACAACCGCAAAGAGAAAAAGGATCACGGCGAGGGTGGTAGCTTGGTCGGTGCCGCCTTGAGCGGTAAGATTTTAATTATTGATGACGTTATTACTGCAGGTACAGCGATTCGTGAGGCCATTGCCATGATTGAACATGCTGGGGCTGAGGTTGCGGGTGTGGCAATTGGCTTAGATCGACAGGAGCGTGGTCAGGGGCAGCGCTCGGCGATTCAAGAATTGGAACAAGACGCCTCGCTGACGCTAATTAGTATTGTGGGTTTGAATGATATAGTCGATTACTTGTCTACAGCTAAGACTGACGACGCACTTGTGGCGCGTATAAATGCGTATCGTGATCGCTATGGTGTTGAGGTATGAGTCGGTAGAAAACATAGTGGTATCTGACGGTAATTAAAGGAGTGTGTGAGTATTGTGGCTGTAAGTCGCTGGGCCTTATGGGTGGCAATGATTGTAATAGGAGCGCCCGAGTTGTGGGCGGGCTCCCTCTATTATCGTTACCCCAGCACTAATGGCACCATAGTTATCGACAGTAGTGTGCCGCCTGAGGCCGTGCCCCGGGGCTACGACGTTATTCGCGTTGATGGCTCGATTGTCAGAACGGTAGCGCCTCAGCTTAGCGGCGCTGAACGCAAGGCGCGGGCTTTGGAGTTAGAAGTCGCTGCGGCTAGGGCGGAAGCGGATGCGAAAAATCGCAAGTGGGATGAGTCGCTATTGCTGCGCTACAGCAGTGTGTTAGATATAGACGTTGCCAAAGAGCGTGCTATCAATAATATTAAGGTCCGTATTTCAATTCTGAAAAGTAATTTATCGGTTATTAAGCAGCAGATCTTGAGTAATCAGAGTGAGGCGGCGGAATTGGAGCGGCGCGGGGAAGAGGTGCCCAGCGCACTTATGAATACCTTGGTGTCGTTACGCCGAGAAGTCACGACAACGGAGCAACATATCAACGGTCGACAGCAAGACCTTGATGAGGCTGCTAGGGGCTATGAACGCGATAAAGAACGCTTTGCGCTTTTACAGTCTCAGGCTGAAAAACAGCTGCGGTATTACTCCTCTGACGACTAGTTTGTAGATTCAACAGCAAATCGTCGCGCTTTTTTCTTCCCCCATCACGGTGCGCTATTTCTCACCGCGCTGGTAGCGATCCAGTTCTTCAGGATCAAAGCCCTGATCATTGTCTATAATCGGATCGCGCATGAAATCCTCGTCGGGGTCACGACGCATTGCCCTGTCAACGAGCCACAGGCAAAGCCGATCCAGCATCGATTGGTTTCTGGAAGCTCGGGCCGCCAGCCAAATCAGCAGTTTTGCGGACAGCTCCCGCCTTTTATCATCGCTATAAAACGGACTCATGCTTGGGCCTCTGTCTTCGTAGCATTTTCGCTTAGGCTTTTAATAATACGACAAGGTATGCCCTTCAGGTGCGGAATTCCCTGTTCCCGGTCGAGATAGTCTTCATCGTCGCGGCAAAGTTGGGCATCGCTGTATTTCAGGGCGCCAGACAAGTGACCTGCGCCTTGCTGCATCTCTGGTTTCCACCAGCCATGCGGTACTCTCACCAATCCGTCAGGCATAGCTTCTTTGATTGCAACTTGAGCGGAGATTTTGCCGATTTGGTTTTCGATGGTGACCCATTCATTTTCGTCGAGTTGATACTTGCTGGCCGTACCTGGACTGACAAATATTTGTGGTTCCGGCGCGCGTTTACGCATTTCGGGCACTTGCCGCTGGGCGGTTTGAAAGTAGCCATCTTCACGCACGCCCGTAAACATTTGCAGCGGGTAGTCGGGGTCAGCCGGCGGGTCTTCGCGGAAGTAGGGCAGTGGGTCGAAGCCCAAGTCTTCAAGGATCGATGACTTCAGCTCGACCTTGCCGCTAGGTGTTGCAAAGCCGGTTTTGAGGTATTTGCGAAATACCGGTTTGTCGAAATAGATTTCGGTGGTTTCGGAAAGCTCCTTAAAGCTCATGCCAGTGCCTTTCAATCGGTCGTCATAGAAATCATTCAGGGTTTCCCATGGCACCAGTTCTGGCCGGTCTAGGGCGTTGGCAATATGCTTCCAGAATTCCCAGGTGCTCTTCGCCTCGCCAGGCGGTTCCATTGACTGCTCAGACGGGCGATAGGCTGACATCCAGCCAAAAGTATCGGTCAACCAAGGTCGCTCCAGCCAACTATCGCCGGGCAGTACATAGTCGGCTAATTGCGCCGTGGGCGTCATATGATGCTCGTGGGCAACGATAAGATCCTGATTCATCATGCCTTTGAGGATTAGTGGCATATTGGCGAAGCTCATAACGGTGTTATTACCCAGGGCAAAAAATGCCTTAACCGGATAGTTGCCCTCGCCTGCCATAGCGCGGAAGGTGGCGGACGGATTTGCCATGTAACAGCCGGTTATTTGATTAGGATATTCGTGGCCCCACACGCGCTTGAGCGGCTCTCGTAAGGCTGCTTGGCCGCGATAGGTAAAGGCCGGGTGGGTGTCGGAACCAAGCTGCTTGGCCTTTTGTTCTTCGGATAGCACCTCGTGCATCTCAATGGTAGATTCTGAGACGATGTCAGGGTTGAAGCCCTGTAGGGTTTCGCCACCGGCAACGTCGATGTAACCGCAGACAGAGCGCAGAATACTTTGTAGGCGAATCGCCGATGTACTGTTGCGCTGCATATCTGTGATTGGCGTCCAGGGAATAATTGAGGGTCCTGAGGTGGCATACATGCGTGCGGCTTTGGCGATCATGTCGGGGTCGCAGCCGGTGAGTTTGGCAACGCGATCTAGGGGGAACTCGTCGACGCGCTTGCGTAACTCCTCAAATCCGACCGTCCAATTGGCCACGAAATCTTTGTCGTAAAGTCCTTCGTCGAAGATAACCTTGAGCCAGCCAAACATCATGGCGCCATCGCTACCAGCTTTTAGCGGTAGCCAGATGTCCGCCCGCTCGGCACTCGAACTCTTGCGTGGGTCGCAGACGATTAACTTCGCGCCGCGTTCTTGGGCGGAGCGAATGTAGTTGTAGATCGGGGTCCAGCTATGGCGGCGTGGATTGTGGCCCATGAGTACAATGCAATTGGTGTTGTTAAAGTCTCCCATGGGAAACCAGCCATAAGTAAACCGGTTTATGGCGGCGGTGTTGCCCGCGCAGAGTGCGACACCGCTGATCCAGTTGGGTGTGCCAACGTGGTTCATAATACGCCGCCCAAGACCGTGGTCGGTGGCGGTGTTCCATTGGCTGGTGGAAACGGCCCAAGCCTCTGGCCCATGTTCAGCAATGACTTTTTTGAGGCGCTGACCAATATCGCTCATGGCGTCTGCCCAGCTGACTTGTTCCCACTGCCCCGAGCCGCGTTCACCTACGCGTTTTAATGGATACAGAATGCGATCTGGGTGAGCGAATGCCTTGGGCGCAATAATTCCCTTCATGCAAATATTGTCGCGGAAAATGGGATTATCTGAGGAGCGCACCTTCACCACCCGACCTTGCTTACTTTCTGTTACCACGCTGCAGGCGATATCGCAGGTAGCGCAGATGGTCCGCTTAATGGTGACGCCGTCTTTAGCAGGGCGTACAATTTGCTTCGCAGTGGCAATAGCCTCTGGATCAAAGGGAATGGGGGCGGGCATGGCTTACTCCTAATTAGGCATGTGATTTATGCCCTGGTTAGTTCACAAAGTGGACTTTGGTGTAAAAGTTAGTCCAAAATGTGGACTTTGTATATACTGCGGACCGAAAAATACTATTACATGCGCTATTAAATGAAGGTAAGTAAAATGCAATGGGACGGGTTGAGTACGGAGCAATGTTCGGTCGCACGCTCATCCATTGTGTTGGGGGACCGCTGGACGTTAGTTATTCTGAGTGACTGCTTTCTGGGAGTGCGACGCTTTGACGACCTACAAGCGCGACTTCAGTTATCGCGTACTACCTTGACCCAGCGTCTGAAAAAGCTGGAAGCGCATGGCGTGCTTGAGCGTCGCGCCTACCAAAGCAAGCCCGTGCGTTATGAATATCGCCTAACGGAGAAGGGGCGGGATCTCTACCCTGTTATTTCGACGCTCCTAAACTGGGGCGATAAATACTATTCGGATGCGGCAGGCCCACCGATTCTCCGTCAGCACACCTCCTGTTGTCACGATATACAACCGATTTTGACCTGTCCCGATTGCGCTGAGCTGATTGATGCGCGCAGCGTTCGCGCGCGCAAGCGCCCAGCTAACTTAGATTACCCTGAGGTTAAGCGGGGGCCGTTTCGCTAGTGACGGATTTGCTTTGTGGAGGGGTATTTAGCGGAATATAATCTTGCTTAGTAGCTGCCATTGTTCATCCCAGTGTTCGGTGGGAAGGCGCTTAAAATCACTGCGAACAAATTGGCCGATGCGGCCTTCGGCGGCTGACAATAGCAGGTTTGCGGTGCTATTGGCGGTGATGACGGTACGCAAGCCTTCCCGCAATTCTGCTTCGCGTAAAATGGTTTTTAATTGAGTTTCTAGGCGGTCATAGAACTGGACGACGCGGTTGCGCAGCCGTTCATTCTCACCAGCGAGGGCGTCGCCATTAAAAATACGGGTGATGCCGGGGTTGCGTTCGGTGAATCCTAGTAATAGCTGCAGGATATTGCTAAGTTGCGCGATGCTCTGAGTTTCCTCCTTAATGATCAAGGTCACGCGGCTGAAGATCGCGTCTTCCACAAATTCGATAAGACCCTCAAACATTTTGGCCTTACTGGGAAAGTGCCGATATAAGGCCGCCTCCGACACGCCGACTTCGGCAGCCAGCTTTGCGGTGGTAATACGAGCGCCCGGCTGGCTTTCCAGCATGGTAGCGAGGGCGTTTAAAATTTCATCGCGTCGTGAGGGACGTTTGTTCATAGGGTATAGCTGACCTTAGCGGGCTCGGGGCCGGTGCTTAGTGATGCACTTAGTATTATGCTTAATCGAGTAATGCATTGGAGTTGGTGATGAGTGTACCTACGCCTGTGTTGGTGAAGATTTCTAACAGTACGGCATGAGGTACGCGGCCATCGATAATATGAGCGCTGGTCACGCCGGCGTTAACGGCAGACAGTGCGCAGCCTATTTTCGGTAGCATTCCGCCGTAAATCGTGCCATCGGCGATCAGGGCATCGACTTGCTCGGTAGTTAATCCTGTTAATACCTTGCCAGATTTATCCATCAGGCCTTCGATATTGGTCAATAGCATTAACTTTTCAGCTTTTAGCACTTCGGCCACTTTACCGGCTACTAAGTCGGCATTGATATTGTAAGACGCACCGTCCGAGCCGACCCCAATAGGGGCGATTACTGGGATAAAGTCACTGTTAATTAGCATGTCTAAGACTTCGGTATTAATCTCCTCGACTTCGCCCACGTGGCCAATATCGATGATTTCAGTTTTAGCCAAGTCTGGCGTGCGCTGGGTGACCTTGAGTTTTCTGGCGCGGATGAGCTGACCGTCTTTGCCGGTCAGGCCAATGGCTTTGCCGCCATTGCGGTTAAGCAGCGACACAATTTCTTTGTTCACTGAGCCGCCAAGTACCATTTCTACCACGTCCATAGTTGCGGTATCGGTGACGCGCATGCCATCCACAAAGTGCGACTCTATCGCTAGACGTTTTAGCAAGGCGCCAATCTGGGGGCCGCCACCGTGCACAACAATCGGATTCATGCCGACTAGCTTCATCAGAACGATATCGCGAGCGAACTGTTCTTTTAACTTGTCGTCTATCATGGCGTTGCCGCCAAACTTAACCACAATGGTCTTATTAGTGAAGCGTTGAATGTAGGGCAAAGCTTCGGTGAGGATGCGGGCAACATCACCGGCGGCGGCGCGACTCATAGACATGACGGGTTCCCGTAAAGTCGGTGGTTAAAAAGGACGCCTATTAAAGACTATCTACTAGTGTGGGATCAATCCTTAGCAGCAAATCCTTAAAGTCATTTTGTATGCGCGTGAGTGAGGCTTCACTATCTGCCTCAAATCGCATGGAGATGGCTGGGCCGGTATTCGACGCCCGAATCAAGCCCCAGCCTTGTCTGAACTCTATCCGCAGGCCATCAATATTAATGAGCGCGGCGTCGGTAAATTTTTGATTTTCTGCAAAAGTTTCGACAAGGGCGAATTTACGTTCATCGGCAACGGGGATCAAAATTTCGGGGCTGCTGACGAGTTTGCACTGGCTGTCGAGGGCGTCGTCCATAGTGGTGCCGGACAGAGTGAGTATTTCTAGGAGGCGGGCAGCGGTATACATGCCGTCATCGAAGCCATACCAGCGCTCTTTGTAGAATATATGCCCAGAAAATTCGCCGCCCAGTAAGGCGCCGGTATCAGCCATTTTTTGTTTCATGTAAGAGTGGCCACATTTCCACATAGTTGGGCGGCCGCCGGCGTCGACTATAAGCTCTGAGAGCAGGCGTGAGCATTTCACATCAAAAAGAATTTCGGCGCCGGGATTGCGCGCTACCATATCGCTGGCAAGCACCATGAGTAATTGGTCTGCTGGTGGGCAGCGGCCCTCTGCGGTGACAATGGCAAGCCGGTCGCCGTCGCCATCAAACGCGATGCCAATATCTGCTTGATGCTCTGCGACCGCCACTTTAAGTGCGCTTAAATTGCTCTCAATGGTGGGGTCTGGCGCATGATTGGGGAAGTTGCCGTCGAGCTCGCAGAATAAGGGGATAACCTCGCAACCCAGCTCTTCAAAGAGGGTTGGCGCAATTTTAGATGTCGCGCCATTTCCGGCATCAATCACAACTTTCAGGGTTTGGGCGATGACCACGTCACCGCTAACCCGGTCAATATAGCGCTGCTCAATGCTGTCAGTATCAAGGCTTCCCTGGCCGGTCTCAAACTCTTGTGTCTCGATGCGGTATTTAAGTGCCTGTATGTCTTTGGCGCTAAGGGTTGCAAATTCTAGGCTAATTTTCATGCCGTTGTAATGACTGGGATTATGGCTGCCAGTAATCATAATGGCGTTGCCAACGTTCAGGTTATGGCAGGCGAAGTGCAACATTGGGGTGGCGACAATGCCGATGTCGGTGACATCGATACCGGTACTGAGCAAGCCTTTGAGAAGGGCTTGGTGGATTCTGGGACTACTTAGACGACTATCTCGACCCAATAACAGCTTGGATTGGCCGCGATCGAGTGCTTCACTGCCAATGGCACGACCAATGGCAAAGCAGGTGCTGTCGTTTAGCTCGGTGTCTGCAATGCCGCGGATATCATAGGCACGGAAGCAGTTTGCGGCAATGCGGGTGGCATTGGTTTTTTTGTTGCCAGTCGCTCCTCTAGTACTTAATTCTGCTAGTGGCGGTGCCCTGCCTGGCGCTGGGAAATTGGCGCGTTTTGACAGGCTACTTTGCCGATTTGCAGCAAGTTTTTTGGCCAATGCTTGCTCCAGGCTGGGTGTTGCCTCGACTTGGGGTGCTGCTGTGTCCTCGGTGTTTGTTTTTGCGCGTTCGGAAGCAAGGGGGATTTGATAGCTGCGGACGAAGAAAATGGCGTGACTGCCTGCAATTAGGGCAACGCAGAGTACACAGATTAACCAAAGCAAGGTGCTGTCAGAGCTAAGGCTTTGCACAGTAATCTCCTGAGGATACACCTGCAAGGTCCACCCTGGCACCGATAACGCCCGACTTTGCATTGCATCAGGGTAGTTAATAATAGATGGCTTGATGACAACATCGCGGCGGGTTTTATAGGTTTGAATCAACTCAATACTAACGGTGTTTCCCGCCAGGCTATTCAGCATTTTTTCAAAGTACTGGGCATTAAACGTGACATAGACTGCGCCGTGTTTGCCGGCGGTTTTAACAAAGGAGATGAGCCACTGCCGATCGTGTTGGTAGGCTTCGATGACAAGGGTGTTATTTTCGATACTTTTACGCAGCATATCGATCTCGATATTGTTTCGCAGTTTTAAAGTCTCGCTGCGCTCATCGGCGATACCTTGCTTGCCAATGTAGATAATCTTGGTGTCTAGTGCTTCTGGAAATGCGCGGTTAAGGCTTTGGGCAAAAAGATTGTCAGCGCTGATATTGCCTTGGCTCAGGGCGTTAGTGAGTTCGGCGTTGGTGGTTTGCTCAGTGACGCGCTCACCGAGCTGGGAGATCACGTCGCGAACGATACCGCGCTGATGGTCGGCAATATTGGCGGTGACGGCGTCGATGCGCTGTTTTAAGGCTCTAGGTTCTTCAAAATGCTGGATCCAATAGAACGCGCCGAAAACTATGCCGATGCACGCTAAGGCGGAGATGACGATATCGCGTTGATTCGAGGAAAATCGCGGACCGCCTTTTACTTTATGGCTTGCGGAGTTAATGGGCGCTGTTTCTGTCATGGTGGTGGTAATCTGGTCCTTGACTGCGGTGGAGGATATTTAGGTGTTGCTGACCTCTATATCATTATAATGGTAGTGCTTACTTACGCTGTCTAGTTTTTCGCAGTAAAGAATTGCTTGGCGATCAAGGCCACTAACTGCACCGCCAGTTGGTTTTTACCCTTTTGAGTAATCACGAGCTGCCCTTCCTTCCAAATTGCGGTGACGGCGTTGTCGTTGGCGTTAAAGCCGATCGCGGTATTTGAAACGTCATTGGCGATAATTAAGTCGAGGTTCTTGTTTTCCAATTTGCCTTTGGCGTAACGTATAAGGTCCTGAGTCTCGGCGGCAAAACCGACGGTGACTGGCCTGGCGCGGTGATGGGCAACAGTACTTACAATATCTGGATTGCGAACTAGCTCAATGCGCATGGTATCGCCGTCTTTTTTTATTTTTTGTTCGGCAGCATAGTTGGGGCGGTAGTCGGCCACGGCGGCACAGCCGATAAAGAGCTGGCATTTACCGAGAGTCGCCTCGGTGGCAACGAGCATATTTTGGGCGCTAATGACGTCTACCCGTGTTACCCGCTCGGGGCAGGGCAAATTAGTGGGGCCGCTTATCAGCGTGACTATGGCGCCGGCGTCGGCGGCGGCTGTGGCCAAGGCATAACCCATTTTTCCCGAGCTATGGTTGCTAATGTAGCGCACTGGATCAATGGCTTCGCGGGTTGGTCCCGCGGTAATGGTCATGTGTATGCCATCCAGCAGACGGCTGTTAAAGATCTTGGCGGCACAGGCGGCCAGTTCTTCGGCCTCCAGCATGCGACCGGGACCAATATCACCACAGGCCTGTTCTCCAGCAGCGGGACCAAATAGGGCGATACCACGGGCGGTTAGGGTTGCGGTGTTGGCTTGTGTGGCGGGGGCGCGCCACATACCCTGATTCATAGCGGGTGCCAAGGCGATTGGGGCGGCGGTGGCGAGGCACAGCGTTGTGAGCAAATCGTCGCCACGGCCGCTGGCAAGTCGCGCCATAAAGTCGGCGCTGGCCGGGGCAATCAAAATAAGATCTGCCCATCGTGCCAATTCAATATGGCCCATGCCGGCCTCTGCCTCGGGGTCGAGCAGGGTGGTGTGAACCGGATTACCTGACAGGGCTTGCAGGGTCAACGGCGTAATAAACTCCATTGCCGCGGCGGTCATAACAACCCTGACATCGGCACCGTGATCTTTTAAGCGCCGTATCAGTTCGGCGCTTTTGTAAGCCGCAATGCCGCCGGTAACGCCGAGAAGAATGTGACGGTTGCTTAGTTGTTTCATATCGCCTTGTCGCTATAGCTCAGTATGGCGCTATTATGAAGCTTATCGACGCTGCCGACTACCGCGTAGTTTTGGTTGCAGTATTTCATGCTCATCAAGGAGGGTGTTATGGCGATTACCGATTGGCCTGCAGATGAGCGGCCACGAGAGAAGCTACTGCAGCGGGGTGCAGCCGCACTGGCAGATGCCGAGTTATTGGCAATTTTCCTGCGCACCGGCGTTTCGGGTAAGTCTGCGGTGGATCTTGCGCGCGATTTATTGCAGGAGCATGGCGGCTTGAGTGCCTTGCTTGCGGCCAGCCGCGAGCAGTTTTGTGCGTCTCATGGCTTGGGTGATGCCAAGTTTGTGCAATTACAGGCAGTAGTAGAAATGTCTCGCCGGTATTTGGCGGAGGCGCTTCAGCAGCGGCAGGTGTTTAGCAGCGCAGCTTCCACTCGACAATTTCTGTTAGCGCAGCTGCGACAAGAAGTACGCGAAGTATTTGCGGTGATGTATTTAGATAATCAGCACCAGCTGATCCGCTATGAGCCTCTTTTTTACGGCACTATCGACGGCGCAGCAGTTTATCCGCGTGAAATTGCGAGGCGAGCGTTAGAGCTGCATGCCGCGGCGTTGATCGTAGCGCACAACCATCCCTCAGGTATCGCTGAGCCTAGCGACGCCGATATTCGGATTACTCGGCGTATCCGTGATGCCTTGGCACTGCTGGATATACGCTTGCTGGATCACTGTGTAGTGGCGGGTCCCGAGGTGATTTCGCTGGCCGAGCGCGGGTTGATCTAAGGTAAAAGATCGCGATAAAACTTGCTTGCTGTTCGTCGTTCTGATATAAAGTCGCGCTCCATTTGGGCCGTGTCCGGGATGTTACATTTCCTCAGGACACCCGAGTATTGTGAGAAACACGCGGCGGCCCGGTTTGAACCTGATTTTATAAACCTTTTGCTCCGTCACTACGGATAAAGGTTGAAGAGGCGACTATCATGACTAGAGTATGTCAAGTTACTGGCAAACGTCCGGTAACAGGAAACAATGTTTCACACGCAAAAAACCGCACTCGTCGTCGTTTTTTGCCAAACCTGCACAGCCATCGTTTTTGGGTTGAAGCAGACAAGCGTTTTGTTACTTTGCGAGTTTCTAGCAAAGGCATGCGTATCATCGACAAAAAAGGTATTGAGACTGTGTTAGCAGAACTTACTGCCCGCGGCGAAAAATTCTAAGGAGACTGGTCATGGCTAAGAAAGGCGCGAGCGACAAAATCCGTTTGGTTTCTAGTGCGGGTACTGGTCACTTTTATACGACCACTAAGAACAAGCGTAATACCCCGGATAAATTTGAATTTTCAAAATACGATCCAGTGGTACGTAAGCACGTTATGTACAAAGAAGCTAAAATCAAGTAGTTCTGTTTTTCTGGGCAGTCTTGATTTATTGCTGACGTAAAAAACCGCGCACTGCGCGGTTTTTTACGTCTATTATTTTACTTATGCACACATCACTTTCTGGCGATGCGCAGCGGTATTATTAAGTCTGCTTACGGCTCAAGGTGGCGGGTTTCATTAAAGCGCAAAAGCTGTTTGGTGCTTAAACATAGTTCCGAAAAAGCGGTATTACTTTTATTGTATTTCGGCCACTGAGTTGTGTCGTTGTCTAAGTAATGTGCTATCGCAATGCTGATGGCAACGCCGTGCGAAACAATAACAATATTTTCATTTTGATGCTTTGTAGTGATATCGGTTATTGCCGCCACCATCCGCAGTTTTACAACATCTTGGGACTCGCCGTTGGGTGAGAAAAAGCCCGGGTTATTGACTAATTCGTCAAGGGTGTTGTTATCTGAGCTACTCAGAGATTTAAAGGTTTCGCCCTCCCAGTCCCCCAAATCTAACTCCATTAGCCGGGGGTCTTGAAAGACCGGCAGATCAAAGCGTATGCCAATGGCTTCTGCGGTGATACGGGCGCGTTGCAATGTGCTGCTATAAATGACCGTTGGTGTCAGGTAGTTACTAAAATAGGCGCCTAGCTTTCGTGCCTGCTCGATCCCTTCGGGGGTGAGTTCGGTGTCAGTTTGGCCGTGCCACACTTTGTCTATATTGGCGTAGGTTTGGCCGTGGCGAACAAAGTAAATTTTGCCTTGTGTCATCGTTTCCAACATAGCTTTTGTGAGGATTCTGTTACGCCAAATATATTGGCATAACCCTTTAAGAGGCGTCATATCGAAACAAATCATGTCACCGTGGATCGCTATAGTAATCGATTTTTAAGAGGTGTGGGAGTTCGTCGTCAAATCCTCAAGTACGAGGCGCACTGCAGCTGCAGAATGGCTTGAATCGACCACTGATATGGTCGATCCAGCAGCGATCATGGTGGCCAAGTAATGACTGAATGCGACGTTTGTCTAGCTTTCGCAGTAGCCGCGACAGTTGCATGGTGGTGTTGGTATGCTCATTCGTTAGCTTGAGGTTCTTTGCCGGGGCAGTCGTCGTTTGCCCATACCCAGCGAAAGCTATCGTTAAGTGGTTTGCCGCCTGTTTTCGAGGTAAGTCGGCAAGCCCTGTTTTTTGAATTAATAAGCGGGGAGTAGGTGATTATGTTTTCTGGAATTATCATTAATAAAGACGAAGCTGGTCAGTCAGTTTCAGTAGTCCAAATTGACGAGGCGCAATTACCTGAGGGCAATGTGACGATCGATGTGGAGTATTCCACGATGAATTATAAAGACGGGCTGGCAATTACCGGCAGCTCGCCGGTGGTGCGTAAATTTCCGATGGTCCCCGGTATTGATTTGGCCGGAGTGGTGTCGGAAAGCAGCCATGCCGCCTACAAAACGGGCGACAAGGTGGTATTGAATGGCTGGGGTGTGGGTGAAGGTCACTGGGGTGGCTTGGCTCAAAAAGCGCGATTGAATGGTGATTGGCTGGTGGCGTTGCCCTCAGAATTCACCACGCGCCAGGCAATGGCGATTGGTACTGCGGGATATACCGCGAGCCTGTGTGTAGAGGCATTAATACAGCAGGGTGTTAAGCCAGAGCAGGGTGAAGTGCTGGTCACTGCGGCAACCGGCGGCGTAGGTAGTGTTGCTATCGCCCTGTTGGTCAAGGCCGGCTTTAACGTGGTTGCGGCCACGGGGAAAGCTAGCGAAGCAGATTATCTAAAACAGCTTGGTGCCACCTCAGTTATTGATCGTAAGGAGCTGGGTGAGCGCGGCAAGCCCTTGCAGAAAGAGCGCTGGGCTGGGGTGGTTGATGCCGCGGGTAGCCAGACTTTGGTAAATGCCTGCGCACAAACCCGTTACGGCGGCGCCGTTGCCGCCTGCGGCCTGGCGCAGGGTTATGACTTTCCCGCTACCGTCATGCCCTTTATATTGCGCGGTGTTTCGCTGCTGGGAATCGATAGTGTGATGGCATCTAAGGCGTCACGAATGCTTGCTTGGGGGCGTCTGGCGCGGGATTTGGACGTCAACTTGCTTGAGTTGATTGTGAAAGACATCAATCTATCTGACGCCCTTGGCGTGGCAACGCAAATGATGGAAGGCACCTTATGTGGTCGTGTGGTTGTAGACGTTAATAAATAAGATTATGCCGTCGGCGCGCAATATAATAACGAGGCATGCGTTAGTGCTTCATTCTTGCTTGGGGTTTCCTGTGGGTGGGGGCTTAGGGATTTACAATTTGGGCGCCACAAAATCGCCCAATCATTTGCTGTAAAACGTCAATCGTCGGTTGTATTTGATCCAGCGCCATATACTCGTCGGGTTGGTGAGCTTGGTCTATAGAGCCTGGGCCCATTACGATGGTTTGCATGCCCAATTTCTGGAAAAATGGCGCTTCAGTCGCGAAGCCGACGGTGCCTGCCGTATGCCCGGTGAGCTGTTCGACAAGGGTGACGAGCTCTGAATCGGCGGGTTCTTCATAGGCCGCTAAGTCGGGCATTAATGCGCGCAAACCAATATTGATGGCGCGACGCTCTGCCACAGGAGTGAGTATTTTTTGTATTAAGGTGTCGAGCTCGTCGTTGTTCATCCCTGGGGTGGTGCGAATATCAAAATGCAGTTCGCATTGGCCACAAATACGGTTTGGGTTGTCGCCACCGTGAATACAGCCGAAGTTCATCGTCGGTGTGGGCACGCTAAAGCCGGGATGCTGATATTTTTGTGCCAGTTCCTGCCGCAGGTCCATGAGCCCGCTCATGACTTCGTGCATGGCGTCCATGGCGTTGTTACCCAATAAGGGGTTTGATGAGTGGCCTGAGCGCCCAGTAATAGTAATTCCCTTCATCGCGATGCCCTTGTGGGCGCGCATGGGCTTAAGTCCGGTGGGTTCGCCGACCACGGCATAACGCGCGCCCGAAACGTCGGCTTGAACCAGTGAGCGTGCGCCATCCATACTGCTTTCTTCATCCGCGGTCGCCAAAATAATTAAGGGCGCGCGCAGTGGCTTGCCTAAGAAGGGTTTTAAGGCCTCGATAGCAATGGCGAAGAAGCCCTTCATATCAGTGCTACCCAGGCCGTAAAGTTTGTTGTCGCGCTCGGTGAGCGTAAAGGGATCACTGTGCCAGAGCGACTCGTTAAACGGCACGGTATCAGTATGCCCGGCCAAGACTAGGCCGCCGCTTCCGGTGCCGAGGGTGGCAATTAAATTGGCTTTTTTATTGTTGCCGGCAATGGCTTGGATACGGACTTGAAAGCCCAGTGGTTCAAGCCATTCGGCGAGCTGTTCAATGACGTGGATATTACCCATGTCACAGCTCGGCATTGTGGAGCTGACAGAGGGAAGTTTAACAAGGCCTGTCATCATCGACAGAACACTGGGAGTGCTATTTGAGTTTGCCACGATGAGTCCGCGCTAAGTCGCTGGTAACGGGCCATTGTAGCGAGTCACGCAAACAAAACCACTAGATTTGTTTGCGTGAGGGTGGAGGTCTAGTGATTAGCTGAAAATTGCTTTCAGGATGAAGAAGAACACAATCGATAGTATGGCGCCGGCAGGCAGAGTGATGATCCACGACATGAAGATGTTGCGGATAACGCTTAGATTGAGGGCTGCGATACCGCGAGCTAAACCAACACCAAGTACCGCACCAACCAATGTATGGGTCGTCGAAATGGGTAAGCCGCTACCGGACGCAAGCACCACGGTTGAGGCCGCGCCGAGTTCAGCGGCAAAACCACGGCTAGGGGTTAGCTCGGTAATTTTGGTGCCGATGGTGGCGATAACCTTAAAGCCGTAAGTCGCTAGGCCGAAAACAATACCGCCGGCGCCAATCAGCAATACCCAGCTTGGTAGACCGGAGCTAGCACCAATTTCACCACCAGATTGAATAACGCTGACAATCGCAGCTACCGGACCGATCGCATTGGCGACATCGTTAGAGCCGTGGGCGAAGGCCATCGCGCAGGCAGTAAAGACCATCAGCACCGCAAACATTTTTTCTACACTGGCAAAGCGCGACCGCCCATCACCTGCCGTCACATCTTTGATTCGGCGTAGAAAGAGTTGACCGATACCTGATACTAATACACCGAAGACCACAGAGAGCATTATGCATTCTTTGAAGTTCAGGCCTAAACCGATGTGTTTGAGTCCCTTGGTCATGGTGACCATGGCGATGATAAAGCCGACTAAAAACAGATAATACGGGATGTATTTTTTCGCGGCGGCAAAGGGGTCGGGGGCATTGAGAATAAATCGCTGGGCGCTGAGGAATAAACCAAAGGACAGGGTGCCGGCGAGCACCGGGGAGACCACCCAGCTTGCAACAATCTGTCCGACCTTGCCCCAGGCGACAGCGTCGGTGTCTATCCCTACAGCAGCAAAGCCGACTAAGGCGCCGACAATAGAGTGGGTGGTAGATACCGGCCAGCCATTCATGCTCGCCACAAATAACCAGATTCCGGCGGCGAGTAGGGAGGCCAGCATACCAAAGACCAGCAAATCGGGGCTATCAGCGATATATTCTGGATTAATAATGCCCTTGCGAATGGTTTCGGTGACCTCACCGCCAGCCAAGTAGGCACCGCAGAACTCAAATACAATTGCGATCAAAATCGCCTGTTTGATGGTGAGCGCCTTGGCGCCCACTGAGGTTCCCATTGCGTTGGCCACATCGTTGGCGCCAACACCCCACGCCATGAAGAAACCAAACAAACAAGCTAAAATTAGCAATAGTTGCCCATGTTCAGCAATAATTGACATAGTAATTCCTTAGTTATAGGCAGAATCTAGCGGGCAATGACGATTTGTAGTCGCGAGCCAACTTTTTGTGATCTATCAGACAGCTCACCGATCAAGTTAATAATTTGATACAGAAACATGACTTCAACAGGCGGAAGATCTTTTTCAATAGTGTACAAGGCCGCGCGTATGTCGATCTGAAGCCCGTCAGCGGAATGCTCCAGGCTATCTAGTTCTTCAATCATAGACTCGACTAGAGTGACTTCGCGGCCGCGAAACCCGGTCTCCAGCAGTTCATCGAGTTCTTCAATGGCTTTCATAGCCTGAGCCGAGGTAGCAATAGCCAAATCGACGTATTGGCTCATGGGTTTGGTGAGCGACGCTGGAAATTTTATTCTCCGACCCAGCATCAGTCCGGCGATGTCCTTGCTGCAGTTGGCAATACCATCTTGCATTCTTACTAAGTCGAGCAAGTCTGGGCGCGGGACGGGGAGAAAAAGATTGCTAGGCAATTGCAAGCGGACTTGCTTTTTGAGCTTGTCGGCTTCATTTTCAAGCTGAACAATGACGCGATGCGCGGCTTGTGCCTTGGTCCAATCATCCTCTTGGGCGGCATCAATGAACGGTTTGAGCGCGGCGGCGCAGGCATGAGCCTGCTGCATATGTTCTTGAATCGGCGCAAATGGAGATTTCCCAAACAAACTACCAAGCGAATTTACGGGCACGGTGCGACTCCTTACTGCGTTCTTTTTAAGTGGTCGGGATTATACTGGCCTCTGTTGAGGCTCACCAGAAATTAATTGCGATCTATAAAAGCACAGAGTTATTAAGGTATTGTGACTTGCCACTAATGGTGTCGAAGATCATCACGGGGTTTATGTTTAGTATGCACAGCAATCTCAGTAAAACTGGCCCACTTGACGCGGCCCCAATCATTCGCCAGCTGGTGGACGACGGGCTCTTGGACGCTGCCGTCGCTAAGCGGGTACGCCCGAATCCACCGCGTATTGGCGCCCGAATCCAACATGTACTGAATTATCTTGCTGCAGAGCAATTGCCGGATGCCAGCCGCTCCGGACGTGTGCTTGGCATGGATCGACTATTGGAATGGTTGGCGGGGTATTGTGGCCAGCTACCGCAGCGTATCGACCCCTTGAAAATAGACGTACCGGCAGTCACTGAGGTGATGTCGTATGCGTTTGCACAGCGTCATCGGATATTGGCCTTGGCAGTTTCTCCACAGGAAGTGGTCATTGCTGGCAGCGAGCCCTTTGTTAGCGGCTGGGAAAAAGATTTACAGCAAGTGTTGCATCGACCCATTCGGCGGGTACTTGCCGATCCCGACTCAATAGACCGTTTTACCGTTGAATTCTATAGCTTGGCAAAGTCGGTACGCGGTGCAAGTGGTGACAGTCGTCGCGGCGGTCATGCAAATACCAATCTTGAACAATTACTCGAAATCAGCAATTTAAAAGATCTAGACGCCAACGACGGTCACGTTGTTAATATCGTCGACTGGTTGCTGCAGTATGCCTACGACCAGCGCGCCAGTGACATTCATATAGAGCCACGCCGTGAGCACGGCAATGTTCGCTTTCGTATCGATGGCGTTTTATACAACGTCTATGAACTGCCCGCGTCGGTATTGACGGCAGTGGTGAGCCGCTTAAAAATACTCGGTCGTATGGATGTGGCGGAGAAGCGTCGGCCCCAAGATGGACGCTTAAAAACCAAAAATGCCGGCGGTGACGAGATCGAATTAAGGCTGTCGACGCTGCCTACCGCATTCGGCGAAAAAATGGTGATGCGGATATTCGACCCTGAAGTGCTGTTGCGTAGCTTTGAAGAGCTGGGCTTGCGCGGTGAAGACCGTCAGCGCTGGGACAGTATGATCCGCTCTCTCCACGGGATTGTATTAGTGACGGGCCCGACGGGCTCGGGCAAGACCACCACCCTGTATTCTAGCCTCAAACAGATCGCCACCAGCCAGGTGAATGTTTGTACCATTGAAGACCCGATTGAAATGGTGGAAGACGCCTTTAATCAAATGCAGGTGCAGCACAATATTAATCTGGATTTTGCCGGTGGCGTGCGCGCCTTACTCAGGCAAGATCCAGATATTATCATGATCGGTGAGATCCGTGATTTAGAAACCGCTGAGATGGCAATTCAAGCGGCCTTGACGGGACATCTGGTGATTTCAACGCTACATACCAACGATGCCCCCTCGGCAGTAACGCGCTTACTGGAACTTGGAGTGCCCGCGTATTTGATTCGCGCCACGGTGCTGGGTGTCATGGCGCAACGTTTGGTAAGAAGTTTATGCCCGCATTGCAAAGAGGCTGTGGCACTGGATGAAGCCGCGTGGACGACCTTAACCGCGCCGTGGAAAGTCAGCCCACCGGCACAAATTTATCATGCACCGGGTTGTTTGGAATGTCGCAATACGGGTTTTTATGGCCGTCAGGGTATTTACGAAATATTGCCGGTTGAGGGCCAGATTCAAGCTGCCATAGCCGATGATGTGGAATTAGATAAGTTGCGCCGGATGGCCATGAAAAACGGCATGCGTACCCTTAGGCTGAATGGCGCGCAAAAAGTCGCCCGCGGTGAAACCACCATCGCCGAAGTGCTGCGAGTAGCGCCGCCAGTGCAAACTGGCTGAGCTTAATAATAAGTAGTAAAGGATCAAACAATGTCACTGCCCAGCCAATATCGTAGTCTTAATATTTTGGCTCAAGAGCTACCGGTCGCCTTAGCGGCTGATGTCGAAATACACTGGCAAAGTCTGCTTGAGCGTTGCGATCAAGGGCCGCGTGATTGGTATCGCGCATTTGTCGAGTCTGAACACCGCCAGGAATTGCTAGTCGCATTTTCCTGTAGTCCGGCTTTGGTAGAGTTATGCCTGCGCAGGCCAGCCTGGCTTGCTGATTTTGTGTTGAATAAGCAGCTTCACTCACATCTCGCTGACGATGCCTGGCTTACAGAGCTGCGCGAGTTATGTACTGAATGTGAAAGTGCAGAGGGCTTGGCCACAACTTTGCGAGATTTCCGTAATCGCCATTGGCTCCGTATTGTCTGGCGTGATCTTAATCGTCTGGCCGAGATGGAAGAGACAGTTCGGGATTTATCTGCGCTTGCCGACGCCTGCGTCGAGGTGGCATTGACGTTTTTGCATCAGCAGTTAGTAGTCGAACGAGGAGAGCCACGCTCGGCAGAGGGCATTCCACAGCAGTTAGTCGTGATTGCCATGGGCAAGCTGGGGGCCGGGGAGTTAAACCTGTCTTCTGACATTGATCTTATTTTTACTTATCCTGAGCCGGGTAGCACCGTGGGTGGCCCGCGCAGCGATGACAATCAAGCATTCTTCATCCGGCTTGGGCAGCGTTTAATTCACGCCTTAGATGCTCGCACCGCCGATGGCTTTGTATTTCGGGTGGATATGCGTCTGCGCCCCTATGGGCAGAGTGGGCCGCTAGTCATCAGCTTTGATGCCCTAATAGAGTATTACCAAGATCAAGGGCGTGACTGGGAGCGTTACGCACTGATTAAGGCGCGGTGTATTGCCGGCGATACGAAAGGAGGCGACCGCCTGCTTCAGCTCTTGCGTCCGTTTGTCTATCGTCGCTATTTGGATTTTTCCGCCGTCGATTCGCTGCGCGATATGAAGCTGATGATTCAGCGTGAGGTCGTGCGGCGTCAGCTTCAAGACAATATAAAGTTGGGCTCTGGCGGCATTCGTGAAATTGAATTTATCGCCCAGTGTTTTCAATTAATACGCGGTGGTCAAGAGCTGAATTTGCAGGCATTGCAGTTGCAAGTGATCCTTGCTGAGCTTGAAAGCATGGCCTACCTCCCTGAGTCCGTGGTTGACGAGTTGCAGGCGGCTTATAAATTTCTAAGAAATACCGAGCATGCAATTCAAGCTTGGCGCGATGAGCAGACCCAACAATTGCCGGATACCGATAACGCGCTGCTTGCCTTGAGTTTCGCTATGGGTTTTGGTGATGATGTCGCCGCCTTTCATGATGTTTTGGCGCGGCACCGCCAGCGCGTCGCTGCACATTTCGGCCATATTATTGCGCCGCCAGAGGTCGAACCCGATGACCGGCAGCACCTGAGTAAGAATCGTTGGCGAGCTATGTTAGACGATCTCGACCGCGACCTAGTGCGGCAAACGCTGGAGGAAGCTGGCTTTGATGACGCCGACGAGGCTGCTCGCTTATTAGTTGCGCTACTCAATGGCGCCAGCGTATTGCGTATGCAGGGTAGGAGCCGAGATCGTTTGTACGAGTTTCTGCCGCTTATATTGGAAGACTTGTGTGATGCTGACTCGCCGGCAGAGACATTGCTGCGCTTGATTCCGCTTATCGAGGCGGTACTTCGCCGTACTGCTTATTTAGTGTTGTTAATGGAGAACCCTGCCGCGCGCAAGCGTTTGGTGGTGCTGTGTGAAGCGAGCCCTTGGATTGCTCGGCAGCTTGCTGCTCAGCCAGTGCTGCTGGATGAGTTGCTAGACGCAAATAGCTTGTTTTCGGTGCCCGAAAAAGCGGGTCTGAGCAGCGAGCTTAGACAGCGCTTATTGCGTATTGATAGCGATGATTTGGAAGCGCAAATGGAAGCCCTCCGCCATTTCCGTTTGACCCATGTGCTGCGTGTTGCGTCGTCGGAGGTGACGGGTAGTTTACCGTTGATGAAAGTGAGTGATTACCTGACTTATATTGCTGAGGTGGTTTTAGATGCGGTGTTAGATGTTGCCTGGCAGAACTTACTTGATAAAAACGGTAGCCCCGTGCCGGCAGGTGATGATCAGCGTCACTTTGTGATTTTGGCTTATGGCAAGCTGGGAGGGCTTGAACTCGGGTATAGCTCAGATCTAGATTTGGTGTTTATGCACGACCTGCCGTCTAGCGTCATAAGCGATGGTAAGCGACCACTGGACGCGGCCACATTTTTTACCCGCCTCGGCCAGCGCATTATTCATATTTTAACAGCGGCGACTCGTTTAGGTCCCTTGTATGAAGTCGATATGCGCTTGCGGCCATCGGGTAATTCGGGCTTGTTAGTATCGTCGTTTGCGGCGTTTAAAGACTATCAAAATAGCCAGGCGTGGACTTGGGAGCATCAGGCCTTGGTGCGGGTGCGCGCGGTGGCTGGTGATGCATTATTAGCACAAAAATTCGAAGCATTGCGAGGGGAGATCCTCAGTAAACCGCGTGATATCGCGATCCTTAGAGATGAAGTTGTAAGTATGCGTCAGAAAATGCGTGATCATCTTATGTCCGCTAGCGATAAAAATGCAGAATTTGATATTAAACAGGGGTCTGGAGGTATCGTTGATATTGAATTTATGGTGCAATATGGCGTTTTAGCATGGTCACAACAGCACCCACCGCTTACTCATTACACTGATAACATTCGCATACTGGAATCTTTGGCTAAACAAGGCCTGATTTCTACGGCGGATACCCAGACACTGATTGACGCTTACAAGGCGTTCCGCAGTCAGGCACATCGCCTAAGCTTACAAGAGCAAAAAGGATTGATAGCCGAAACGGTATTGAGTGCCGAGCGGGAAATTGTCAGCGGTTTCTGGCAGCAACTGATGTTGTCTCCATAATAGTATTTACCTTTTTTTGAGGAGTAACACACGATGTCTATGGCAGATCGTGACGGCTTGATTTGGTTTGACGGTGAAATGGTTCCTTGGCGCGATGCCAAAGTTCATGTTTTGACTCATACACTGCACTACGGACTGGGTGTTTTTGAAGGCGTGCGTGCCTATAAGACCAAAGACCGTGGCACCTGTATTTTCCGTATGCAGGAACATACCGACCGCTTATTCAACTCTGCGCATATTATGCGTATGGACATGAGTGTGACCAAAGAACAGGTCAATGAAGCGCAGCGCATGGTGGTTCGTGAAAATGGTTTAGAGGAAGCTTACCTGCGGCCAATGTGTTTTTACGGTGCGGAGGGAATGGGGCTGCGCGCCGAAAATCTCAAAATGCATGTCATTGTTGCCGCATGGGATTGGCCTAACTATATGAGTCCGGAGGCTCGCGACAACGGCATTAAAGTGCGGTGTTCGTCATATACTCGCCACCACGTCAATATCTCTATGTGTAAAGCGAAGGCCAACGGTCACTACATCAACTCGATACTGGCCTTACGCGAAGCAATAGACAGTGGTTGCGAAGAAGCTCTGTTGCTCGATAATGAAGGTTATGTGGCAGAAGGCAGTGGCGAGAATATCTTTATGATTCGCAATGGCAAACTCTACACTCCTGAGTTAACGAGCTGTTTAGATGGTATTACTCGTAATACTATTTTTGCCTTTGCTAATGAACTGGGTTTGGCGGTGGAGGAGAAGCGCATCACCCGCGATGAAATGTATATCGCAGATGAGGCATTCTTTACTGGTACCGCGGCAGAAGTACTGCCGATCCGTGAATTAGATGGCCGAAAAATTGGGTCGGGTTCACGTGGGCCGCTGACTACCTTGCTACAAAGCATGTATTTTGATCAAATTAAGGGACGTCGCGAAGAGTTCCCTGAGTGGCTAACACCGACTAGTTAAGTGTTCTATTAAGGCGCCGTGGCAGTAATACTGCGGCGCTTATTACTTAGCTTGTTCTTGCTGATATCTGCATTCCCCACGGATTACTACATCATTTAACACCGCGTATTGTTCAATCAAGGTGTAGCCAGCGGGGCAGTATTCTGCGAGTCGTGGGTCTTGCTCAAGGTTGTGTACGGTCCTTCTTAGTTGTGATTCGCTGTCCTCGCGCGGTTTGCTGGTGCCGTCTGCTCGGCTATTGGCGGACGTAATAGGGCGGGCTTTTTCTCGAAATAGAGGTTGGCTGTAACTAAACAGGCGAATATCGCCCGCTTTTACAGTGGTTTCAAATACCCCTTTCGGCATTGTTTTTGCCGACCCAATGGCGCAACCGCTAAGTACCACTGCGGTGATACTCAGGCAAAATAAAGCTCTAAAAACAGCGTATATACGCATGAGTGTCTTATTCTCTATGGGCGAATTTGGGTCATTAGGGAGTTTAACATGACAAAGTCTTAATGCCAGATTAGGGCCTCGCTAAAAATTGCAGGTGGATTTCTCCTCACCTCGTGGTTAGAATCCTGTTACTACATGATCGGCATTCATCCTATTTCGGCTTCGCGGCATTTAAATAACGCGCGGTTTGACCTCGGCAGCCTCAACAGGTTTCCAGGCTGAGGAGAATTCCACGGTACTTGTCCGAATAACAGTAATCCGAATAACAGCGACTCCGTTTTATGCCGTCAGATCCAGCCAATATCGTCAGCCCGTCACCTATGGAGCTGGTTAAAGCCAGCGTTACCCCTCTCAGCGACGTTAGATCCCGGCGCGCCTTGAGTGTGTGCCTGTTGGGCTACCGCAGCGCGCCCTACGGGGGTGGCCAAGGAATTTATCTTAAGTATCTAAGCAAGGCCTTAGTTGAAGCCGGTCATCAAGTCGATGTGATTTCGGGGCAACCCTATCCGCATCTTGATCCGCGGGTTAACTTGATTAGAATGCCGGGAATGAATTTATTTGAAACCGGCTTGGGTTCAATTCGACCCCACCATCTGCGCTCGCTCACCAACATATATGAATGGACTGGCAAGCTAACCGGTGCATTTTCAGAGCCCTATTGCTTTGGCCGACGCGTGCTTAAATACCTAAAGCAACACGGCCGTCATTACGACATTATCCATGACAACCAGTGCCTGAGTTACGGCATGTTAGATCTGCAAAAGCAGGGCTTTCCGCTTATTACAACGATTCACCATCCAATAACCAGCGATTTGAGTATTGCGCTGAGTGCTGCCAAGAGTTGGACGGAGCGCTTGATGATTCGCCGCTGGCACAGCTTTTTGATTATGCAGCGCAGAGTCGCCCGTGAGCTACATCATGTGGTGACGGTGTCGGAGCGATCTCGAACTGATATTGCCGCCGCCTTCAATATTCAGCCGGCGGGTATTAGCTTGGTGCATTGCGGTATTGATACCGAAGAGTTTCGACCTTTGGAGCATATCGTAAAAAACCCTAATCGCATTATGGCTACGGTATCGTCGGATCAACCCCTGAAGGGGATGCGCTATTTACTTGAAGCGGTGGCGGCGGTAATACCGCGCTACCCTGATCTCGAATTATTATTAGTCGGTACACCTAAAGAAGATGGTGAAAGCGGTCGCCTAATCCGCGAATTAGGCCTGAGTAAACACATCCGTGCGGTGAGTGGTATCAGCACTGAAGATTTAGTTAAATACTATAACGAAGCCTCGGTGGTAGTGGTGCCTTCTATTTATGAAGGTTTTGGTTTGCCCGCTGGAGAAGCCATGGCGTGCGGTACGGCATTAATATCTACCGATGGTGGCGCCTTACCCGAAGTGGTTGGCGATGCGGCGATTCAGGTGCCCATTCGCGATAGCAAGGCCATTGCCGAGGTATTAGATACCTTATTAGCATCGCCAGCATGGCGTGATGAATTGGCCGCGGCCGGTCGCGCAAGAATTGAAGAGCTATTCTGTTGGAAACGCGCAGCGCAGCAAATGACGAACTACTACTGGCAGGTGATACAACGTGAAAACGGTTGATTTTCGTCATTTCGATTTAAATCGTGGCGATAAAGTTTTAGATCTGGGCTGTGGCGAAGGCCGTCATGTTATATCGGCTTATGTTGAGGCGGACGTAATCGCTATTGGTGTTGACCTGTGTTTGGATGATTTGCAAACGGCGCAGAGTCGTTTCGCAGATTTTGAAGGCGACGGCCAAACAGAAAAAGCCTTTGGTCTGGCCAACGGCGATGCCATGCAGCTGCCGTTTGCAGACAATACCTTCGATAAAATTATTTGCTCAGAAGTCTTAGAGCATATCCCCGACTACCACGCGGTATTGAAAGAAATTGAGCGGGTGCTAAAACCCGGCGGTTTGTTTTGCGCCAGCGTACCCAGAGCGTGGCCAGAAAAAATATGCTGGGCACTGAGCGAGGCCTATCACAAGGTCGAGGGCGGCCATCTGCGTATTTTTAAGGCCAGTGAATTACGTAAACAAATACAGGATTTGGGTTTTCGTTTTTATCGGCGTCATTGGGCACACGCTTTGCATTCACCTTATTGGTGGTTGAAGTGCGCGTTTTGGAAAAATCAGGACTCTAATGTTGCCATTAAGCAATACCATCGGTTTTTGGTGTGGGACTTAATGGATAGACCTTTATTTACCAGAACCTTAGAAGCCAGTTTGAATCCAGTATTGGGTAAATCAGTTGTGATGTATTTTGAAAAGGCGAAGGTGGCATGAGCGGACTGTTTTTAAGCAAAGGCCTCTTCCCGCAAGAATTTTTTAAACCGACTGTGGAGTTTTTGCTGCGCGCTCAGCAAGCCGATGGCAGCATCCCCTGGTTTGATGGTGGCCACTGTGATCCTTGGGATCATGTTGAATCTGCCATGGGTCTAAGTATTGGCGGCGAATACGCTGCGGCAGAAAATGCCTACCGCTGGCTGAAAGACGCCCAATTGGAAGATGGCAGTTGGTGGGCGGCCTACCGCGATGGGGAAGTCGATAATCGTGAACGACGTGAAACTAACTTTGTCGCCTATATTGCTACCGGCGTTTGGCATCACTATCTAATCAGTGAAAATCGGCCATTTTTGCGCGAAATGTGGCCCTGTGTTCGGCGCGCGATTGGCTTTGTGCTGGCTCAGCAGTCTCGCCACGGCGAAATAAACTGGGCGGTTGATGCTCATGGCCAGCCAATGGTTGACGCATTAATTACCGGATGTTCGTCAATATACAAAAGCCTCGAGTGTGCTGTAAATATCTCGGTTGTGATTGGCGATCCGCGCTCTGCTTGGCGTGAGGCAAGGGTCGCCCTAGGTGAGGCTTTGCGTAATAAACCTGAGCGCTTTGATCGGACTTGGGAGAGCAAGGCGCGCTATTCCATGGACTGGTTTTATCCGGTCTTGACCGGCGCGGTGCCGACCACCAAAGCCAGTGCGCATTTGCAAAAGCGCTGGGATGAGTTTGTTGAACAAGGCCTCGGGTGTCGCTGCGTGTCAGATGAACCCTGGGTAACCGTAGCCGAATCCTGTGAGCTGACAATGGCACTATTGGCGGCAGGCGATCATGCCCGTGCGGTCATGGTGTATAGCTGGTTGCACCAGTGGCGCGACAGCAATGGCGAATATTGGACGGGCTATCAGTTTGTTGAAGACTTACTGTGGCCAGATGAGCGTCCAACATGGACGGCAGCGGCCATTTTATTAGCGGCAGATGCACTCACTGAGCACACCGCCGCCCATCACTTATTCAATCAGGTCCGTCTACTAGAGGTCAAATCGGCGTACAGTCTGCCAGAAAAGGAACTTGCTCGTTCTTCCTAGTACACCTTGACCAGATTAGGTGTACTTTTCTTTATCCTCATTCACGGCAAGCTGAGCCTCTAATTGTCGTGTGACGGTGAGGGGTGATTTGCTGTTTCTTGCTAGCAGTCGATAGGCCATGGGTATAACAAATAGCGTTAATATTGTCGCGGAGCTAACACCAAACGCCACCACAATGCCGATGACGTAACGAGATTCACTGCCCGGTCCGGAAGAGAGTATCAGCGGCACCGCGCCCATAATGGTGGTGATAGCTGTCATGGCGATGGGCCGCAGTCTTTGTTGAGCCGATTGCAATATCGCCTGGTCGAACTCCAAGCCTTGGTCGCGTAATTGGTTGGCAAATTCCACCAGTAAGATGCCGTTCTTAGCCGCCAAGCCCACCAGCATAATAAGCGCAATTTGGCTGTAAATATTCAGGCTTTGGTCAGTCAGATAAAGACCGATCAAAGCGCCGGCTACGGCGAGTGGCACGCTGAGCAAGATAATAAAGGGATGAATAAAGCTTTCGAATTGGGCGGCAAGTACCAGATAGACCACCAGCAGTGCTAGGGCGAAAGTGAAGTAAACCGAATTGCCAGATTCGTGATAATTCAGCGATTCCCCCTTGTAATCAACGGTGGCGTCGGGCAGCTTGTCCGCGACCAGATTTTCAAAGTAGCTTAGCGCCTCGCCCAGTGAGTACCCCTCTGCTAGGTTGGCGTCGATGGTGATTGCGCGCACGCGATTATAGCGATTTAACTCTGCGGCATCGCCGCGCTCTTGCAAGGTCACCAGATTGCCTAGGGGAATGAGATTACCGCTGGTCTCTGAGCGCACATAGATATTATTTAAGTCTTGTGGACTGCGGTGAGCATCGGGTTCACCTTCGACAATGACGTCGTATTCTTCGCCCCCCATCATAAACGTCGTCACTTTTCGCGAGCCCAGAAGGGTCTCTAAGCTGCGATTGATGTCACTGGCGTTAACGCCGAGGGTGGCGGCTCGGTCTCGATTAATCGTTACGGCTAACTGTGGTTTGGTTTGGCGGAAATCACTGTCGACACCTAGCAGGCCGGGATTTGATTTCGCTTCTTTAACTATCAGCTCAGACCACTCAGCGAGTTCTTCATAACTGCTGCCACCAATAACAAACTCCAGTGGTTTACTGAATCCGCCACCAAGGGACTGGGGAGTAATTGGGAAAACGCTTAAGGCGGTAAAGCCTGCAAGCCGCTGTCGTATTTCGCCGACCACCTTGGCTATAGGCTCACGCTCTCCCCAGGGGGTTAACACCAAAATACCGACGGCTTGGTTGTAAACGTCGGCGCCACCGCGGCCACCGGGCGCGCGTAGTAATAGCCTATTGATCGTGCCGGCGTCGACCATGGGCATGAGTCGCTGCTCAACCTCAGCTAGATGTTTGGTCACGTAATTGAAAGAGGCACCTTCAGGGCCGCGGATAATCATAAATACCACACCGCGGTCTTCCTTGGGCGCGAACTCGGCAGGTACTTTTTGGAGGAAAAAGACGCAGGCACCCACGGTCATTACCAATGCCAATGCCGACAAGATCGGATGTTTCATGCTGCTAGCTAATATCGTGCCGTAGCGAGTCTCCATGCGGTGGAGCAGGTTTTCGACAAAGGTGGCAAGACCGCCATGCATGGCATCGCGTTTCAAAACCTTGGAACAAATAACGGGTGATAGGGTGAGTGCGACAATGCTGGAGAAAAACACCGCGACAGCCATCGCCACGGCAAATTCACCGAATAAACGTCCGACATCGCCCTCTAAGAAGCTGATGGGTACAAAAACCGCAATCAGTACGGCGGTGGTTGCAATAACGGCAAAGCCAACTTGGCGACTACCGCGATAGGCGGCCACCAAGGGCGGTTCGCCGCTAAGTAGACGGCGATGAATGTTTTCGAGCACCACAATACTGTCATCAACAACCAGTCCTATGGCCAATACCAGCGCTAATAGAGTGAGTAAGTTGACGGTATAACCCAGTGCATACAACACAGTAAACGTTGCAATAAGCGACACCGGCACCGTCACCGCGGGAACCAGCATGGCGCGGAAATCGCCTAGGAATAAAAATATCACTAGTACCACTAGCGCAGCGGCGATGAATAGCGTGCTATACACCTCGGAGATGGCTTGGGCGATGAAAACCGAGCTGTCGTAACTGGGGTGCAGCTGAATGCCCTCGGGCAGGGTTTTGCGAATTTTCTCCGCTTCGGCGCGAACGGCGTCGGCGACGGCAAGGGTATTGGAAACACTTTGTTTTACAATGCCTATGCCGACCATGGGCACGCCGTTGCCTTGGAAATACTGACGGTGCTCGGCGGCGCCGAGCTCAACCTTAGCAACGTCACTGAGTTTAGTGAGATAGCCTTGCTCGTCACGCTTTACCACCAAGCCTTCAAAGTCGCTGGGGGTGAGATAGTGGCGATTAATCTTCACCACAAAATCTCGGTCTATGGATTTTAAGGTGCCGGCGGGAAGCTCGACGTTTTCTCGTCGTAGGGCATCTTCTATATCGCTCACGGTCAGCTGTCTTGCGGCAAGGGACTCTCGATCCAGCCAAATGCGCATGGCATATTCGGGGCCGCCGCTAATGCGCACCCGCGCAACGCCATCGAGTACCGCAAAGCGATCAACAATGTGGCGCTGGGCGTAATCGGCCAAGGCTAAGACGCTGAGGGTGTCCGACGTTAAGTTTTGCCACATGATGACTTGTTCGTCGGAGTCGCTCTTTTGCACCTCTGGCGGGTCGGCCTCTTCTGGTAACTCGGCCAGCGCGCCTGATACTCGATCACGCACATCATTGGCGGCAGCGTCGATATCCCGGGTTAATTTGAACTCGATATTGATAGAGGAGAAACCATCGAGACTGGTGGAGTTAATGGTTTTTATGCCTTCAATGCCGGCGATACGGTCTTCAATAATTTGGGTAACTCTGGACTCGATGACCTCGGCCGATGCGCCGACGTAAACGGTGCGCACCGATACCACGGGGGGATCAATATCAGGGTATTCCCGCAGTGGCAGGCGCTCAAAGGCTAGCAGCCCAAACGCCACTAACAAAAGACTAATGACTACAGCGAATACGGGTCGTTTTATCGCGGTATCAGAGAGAAGCATAATTTAACCTTCCTGTGGCGCGACCGCGCTACCGGCTTGGAGGGAGGCAAATCCTTCGTAAATGAGTTGCTCGCCGACGCTTACGCCACTGCGAATTTCAACAAAGCCGGGTTTGCGAATCCCCAGCTCTACTTGCCGGCGCTCGGCCTTTTGGTCGGCGTTCATAATCCAAAGGTAGTGCTTTAGCTGAATGCTTTGCAGTGCCGATTCAGGTGCCATAATGGCGTCGTACTCACTGGTGGTAATCGATACCAGCATTAACATGCCTGGCTTTAGTTTTTGATCTGGATTTTTTATTAATGCGCGGGCGGTGATGCTGCGATCAATCGGGTTTACGCGGCTGGCAACGGCAGAAATAGTGGCGTCAAAGTCCTCATCTAAGGCGTCGCTGTGTGCAACGATCCTTTGGCCTGGGGCAATGGCCTTGATGCTCAGGCTGGGCAGTTGAAAATCTAGGCGCATTACGCTCAGATCATCCAGCGTGGCGATACTGGTGCCCGGACTAACTAGGGCGCCGGGGCTAAGTTGGCGCAAGCCAATGACGCCGCTAAACGGGGCGAGAATAGTGCGTTCGGCAAGTAAGGCCTGAATCTCGGCAATTTTGCTTTGCGCTCGGAGCTTGGCAGTTTGACGTTGATCATATTCGGTTTGAGCGGCAGATTGACTGGCAAGCAAGGCCTCGAGGCGCGCCAACTCGCGTTCTTGCTCGGTTAAATCCGCGCGCGCAGAGCTGAGCTGCGCCGCTTCTTCATCTTGCTGCAGAGTTACTAGCAGCTGTCGCTTGGTGACGCTGTCGCCATCATCAAAATGCAGCGCGGTGATTTTCTCGGTGACATTACTGCTGATATCAATCGACTCTTGCGCGAGTAAGGTACCCAAGGCTTGCACGCGACTTTGCACAATTTCAGTGGCTAGGGTGCTTACTTTTACCGCGGGAGCTGGTCTGCCGCCGGCAGCGGGTGTGTCGGCAGGGCTGCAGGCAACAAGTAAACTTACCATCGCGCCACCGAGCAGCAATTTGTATTGTGCGCTTATCAAGACAGTACTCCGTGATTAACTTCAAGGTATGCAGTATTCGTTAAGCGAGCTGGTATACGAACAAAAATATAAGGATTGATCAGTCAATAAGCATTCTTTTGTGATGATAAATATGATGATGCTGAGGGTAATCATCCGCTGACGCAAGCTGCGTCAGCGGATTGGGGGTTTTAAGCGCGTTCAGTCAGACGGCTTTGGGCTCGATCAGCGGCGGCGAGTACTTGTTTAGGCGCGGTACCACCTATGTGGTCGCGGGCGTTGACCGACCCCTCCAAGGTGAGAACATCAAAGACATCATCATCTATGTCAGGGCTAAAAGCGTGTAATTCATCCAGCGTCATTTCCGACAGGTCTTTGTTCTCGGCAATACCATAGGCAACCGACTTACCGACCACTTCGTGAGCGTCGCGGAAAGGCAGGCCTTTGCGCACCAGATAATCAGCTAAATCGGTTGCGGTGGAAAATCCGCGCTTGGCTGCTTCACGGGTAACGTCTTTATTGACGGTGATTGCGGGCACCATATCGGCGTAGGCTTTTAGGCAATCTTTGACCGTATCGATAATATCGAATAGTGGTTCTTTGTCTTCCTGATTGTCTTTGTTGTAGGCCAGTGGCTGCGATTTCATCAGGGTTAAGAGGCTGACAAGATGACCATTAACACGGCCCACTTTACCGCGTACTAATTCTGGCACATCGGGGTTTTTTTTCTGCGGCATAATCGATGAACCCGTGCAGAATCGGTCGGGCAGCTCGATAAACTTAAATTGCGCTGACGTCCACAATACCAGCTCTTCGCTGAAACGCGACATATGCGTCATGAGCAGGCTAGCGGCCGCTGCAAATTCAATGGCGAAGTCGCGGTCACTGACCGAATCCAGCGAGTTTTCAGTGGGGCGGTCAAAGCCGAGTAATTCAGCGCTGTAGTGCCGATCGATTGGATAGGTGGTTCCCGCCAGTGCGGCTGCGCCCAGTGGGCACTGATTCAAGCGTGCGCCGCAGTCTTGAAAGCGACTGTAGTCGCGTTCCAGCATTTCGTTCCAGGCCAGCATGTGGTGGCCGAAGATGACCGGCTGGGCAGTCTGCAAATGGGTGAAGCCGGGCATAATGGTATTGGCTTCGCGTCTAGCAAGATTGATCAGTCCCAGCTGTAAACGGCTTAACTCTGTGCAAATAAGCACTAATTCGTCGCGTACATATAAACGAATATCGGTCGCGACTTGGTCGTTGCGCGACCGGCCGGTATGCAGCTTTTTACCTGTGATGCCGATTTTATCGGTCAGACGTGCCTCAATATTCATATGCACGTCTTCAAGGCTGACTGACCACTCAAAGGTGCCAGCCAGTATTTCAGCGCGAATCTCTTCTAGGCCGCGCTGAATTTCCGCAACTTCCTTGGCGGTTAATACCCCTACTTTTTCCAGCATTGCCGCGTGAGCTAATGAACCGTTTATATCGTGGTGATAAAGGCGTTGATCAAAGCTGACTGAGGCCGTGAAGCGCTCCACAAATTGGTCAGTGGCTTCGCTGAAGCGGCCGCCCCAGGGTTTGATACTCGGTTCTTTGTCACTCATTGCCTTGTGTTCCTATTTTGCTGATTGGCCTAGCGTGGGTGTGTTTGCCAGCCACTGCTTAAAAGGCCGCTATTATAACAGTTTTAGTCTGAATCGCGCTTCTACATTGGCGAAGGTGCTGATGGCTAATGCCACGATGGTCAGTCCTGCTAGTCGTATCCGCTCTGCCACCAGCCTGCTATGCTTTATAAAATATTTCTAGGGTGAATATCGTGTCGCATTGGCAAAGCAGTGCACAACGTAATTTTCAGCGCACCGCGCAAGTGCCGCAATTGGTTCAATAAATCTTCAATTACCGCGCTTGCCGAGTTGGAATCGCCGGCTCAGGGCTGTCAATTATCGTCAATCGGGCTGCAGAGTATTAGCGTGTTGGCAGTGTTTGCAGTGCAATATCTTCACGCCGACCATAAATACTTCTGTGCCGGGCACGCGGGTGGTGAGCTGCTTATCGATGATAGCTTGCGGGAGCTTGAGCAAGAATTTGCTAGCCAGTTTTTGCGTATTCACCGCAATGCCTTGGTTGCCCTGCAGTATTTACAGCGTATTGAGCGCCACGATGTGACTGGATATCGGGTCAAATTAAAGGGTGTCGCCCAGGGGCCGCAAATTAGTCGGCGGTATTTGCCGGTGGTGCGCGCCCGTCTCGCCAAAGGTATTTAGTGATCCAAAGACTCTAGGTTTTCGGTTTTGTCGGCGCGCTTGCTGCAGTATCATGGGGATCCCACGGAGTTCTACGGAAATATTCATGTCTGACAATACAATCCGCATCGCTACCCGCGAAAGTCTGCTGGCACTCTGGCAGGCGGAATTCATCAAGGCAGAGCTTCAGGCTGCCCACCCCGGTTTAGAAGTTGAATTACTGGGAATGACTACTCGAGGCGATCAATTGCTAGATTCGCCACTATCCAAAATTGGGGGCAAAGCCCTATTCGTTAAAGAGCTTGAGCAGGCGCTTATGGATGGTCGCGCCGATATTGCGGTGCACTCAATGAAAGACGTGCCAATGGAGTTTCCAGAAGGTTTGGGCTTGGCGATTATTTGCGAGCGGGAAGATCCGCGTGACGCCTTTGTGAGCAACCACTTCCCTTCAGTCGATGCCTTGCCGCAGGGCGCCCGGGTTGGTACATCTAGTTTGCGTCGCGAGTGTCAGCTTCGCTCGCAGCGTCCAGATCTGCAAATTTCCAGCTTGCGCGGTAATGTGCAAACCCGCTTACGCAAGCTTGATGAAAGCGAATTTGATGCCATTATTCTGGCTGCGGCCGGTTTGATTCGTCTTAAACTAGAAGATCGTATCGCCTCCCTAATGTCGGTTGAATCTAGTCTACCTGCCTGCGGCCAAGGTGCGGTTGGTGTTGAAACCCGCTTGGACGACGCCAGAGTCATTGGCCTATTACAACCGCTACACAATGCCGTAAGCGCAGAGCAAGTGATGGCTGAGCGGGCCATGAATCGCCGTCTTGAAGGCGGTTGTCAGGTGCCCATTGCCGGTTATGCAATCGCTGATCCTAAAAACCCCGAGCAACTTTGGCTGCGCGGTTTAGTGGGCGCACCCAGTGGTGAAACGGTTTTGACCGCAGAGCACTGTGGTCCCCGTGATCAAGCTGAAGCCTTGGGTGTTGCGGTGGCAGAAGCGCTGCTGACGCAGGGTGCCGGCGCGATATTGAAGGCAGTATATGGCGACAGTAAAGCTGAATAATTTACGGGTATTGGTTACGCGACCAGCTGATCGCAGTGCCGAATTTGCCGCCGCCTTAACGGCGGCGGGTGCCGTGCCGATCTTGCAGCCCTTGCTGAATATTGCGCCGCTTTCTTTACCTGAGCATGAGGCCGCAATTAAACAAAGTCGCAGTCTGCTGATGAATCTCGATAGCTACCAAAGCTTAATATTTATCAGCGTGAATTCGGTGCATCATGGCTTAGATCAAATAGAGCAATACTGGCCGCAATGGCCAATGGGTATTGATGTCTATGCAATCGGCGGGGCTACCGCAGCGGCGCTCGCCGAGCGCGACATCACCGTCCGCCATAGTGCCCAAACAATGAATAGCGAGAGTTTGTTGGCCTGTAGCGACCTTCAAGACATTAATAGGTCTAAGATATTAATTATCCGTGGCGTCGGTGGCCGGGAATTCCTAGCTACCGAGTTGAGGAAGCGCGGTGCGGTAGTCGATTACGCAGAGTGTTATCAGCGCTGCAAACCCGATATCGACAGTGGTCAATTGCAGGCATTGCTGTTACAACACAAGATAAACATGGTTGCATTAAATAGCGGCGAAACCCTCAGCCACTTTACCGAACTGATGGGCGCGGCAGCATTGCCGTACCCGGTGCTGGTGCCAAGTTCGCGGGTGGCGGGCATTGCGAAGGCTCAGGGCTATCAAACAGTGATACAGGCTGAGAATGCCGCCACTGCAGCAAGCCTTGCAGCCCTAAAGCATTACGTACAGAACAATCCGTCTATACATTATTAAATGGATCTTGAGAGAGCATAATGAGCGGCGATAAACCGGAAGATAATAAAGACGCAAATGCCAAGCCAGAGCAAAAGCCGGCGGTAATCAATGCGTCCGAACCCAGCGAAAACAAAAAAGCCAATAAACCGCTAGATAAGCCAGCAGACAAACCGCCAGTGAAGCCCACAGTGAAACAAAAGTCCGGTGGTAATGTGCTGGGCTTGCTGGCATTGCTTATCGCTCTTGCTGCTCTGGTTTTGGCTGGCTGGATGTATCAAAAAGATCAGCTGCTGGCTGCGCAGGAAAAAAATGCCAATGCTGATTTTAAAGCAGAATTGCGCGCGCTCGGCACCTCGCAGGGCGAGTTTAAAGCATTGATCAGCGCCCAGCGTGAAGCCTTATCTCAGCTACGCAGCGATGTTGGGACACGCTTAGGCGCCCTAACTATGCGCAGTCAGAACCTAGAAGTCACGGTGGAGTCGCTGGCTACTGTAGACCGTCAAGATTGGTTGCTGACAGAGGTGGAATACTTGCTGCGACTCGCTAATCAGCGCGCCCAGCTTAGTCATGATGCGCGCTCCGCTGCCCAGCTATTGGGCAGTGCAGATGGGATATTGCGAGATCTAGACGAGCCGGCTCTACTGCCAGTGCGCGCTGAATTAGCGAGAGAGATTGGCGCGTTGCAAAGCAGCGCCGAGCGCGATGTTGAGGGCAGTTATTTGGCCTTGCAGGCGCTGGCTAGCGAAGTCGAAAAACTCAGGATATACAAGGCGCCGAGCTACGTGCCCATACCTGTTCAGGTAGAAGAGTCCGCTTGGCAGCAGCGCTTACAAGGTGGTTTGATTGCCGCATTGGAAAAACTCCGCAGCTATATTCGTATTGATCATCATCAAGACAATTTCCGCGCGCAGTTGGCGCCTGAGCAAGAAGCTGTGTTGCGGGCAAGTTTGCAGCTGATGTTTGAGCAAGCACAGTTGGCGCTGCTGGCAAACCAACCGGTATTGTATGAGCGCGCTTTGGAAAAAGCCGCGGCGTGGTTAAATCGTTATTATCAGCTTGATGAAAAGCGCGATGCCTTGCTGATGCAAATAAATACCCTTGCGGGGGTTCCGGTAGATGTTGAGTTAGCCGATATTTCTGGCTCGCTGCGCATGCTAAAAGAGTACCTTAAAAGTAACCGCTGGCAGAAAGAGGCTCGCCAATGAAAATATTCATTGCGGTTCTGCTCACTCTAATTGTAGCCGCCGCCTTGGCGATGGCGATTGAAAAAGACCCCGGCTATATTCTGATTGCCTATGGCCAAACTACCGTCGAAATGACGATGTGGGTGGGCTTGGCACTACTGTTTGTCTTACTGTTTCTATTGGTCATGCTTTTTCTTAGCTTGCGCCGTGGCGCCAAAGTTTCGCAAAAGATTGGCAGCTTTTGGAACGACCGCAAAGCCAGTCGCGGCCGCAGTCATACAACCCTGGGAATGATTGCCTTTATCGAAGGTAATTGGGAAAAGTCTCGGCGCTTATTAACCGATGCTTTAAAAGGGAGTGACGCACCGCTAATCAATTACTTATTAGCTGCCCGCGCGAGTCATGCCCTAGGTGATTCCACGGCGAGCCGTCACTATCTCGGTTTGGCCGAGGGTACCAGCGCCAAGGCGAGTATCGCAGTGGCACTCACTCAGGCCCAAATGCAAATCGACAATGGGCACCTTGAAGAAGCACTAGCCACCTTGACCCGCGCCCGTCGTAATGCCGAACGTCATCCCTCAGTGCTGAGTTTATTGGAAAAAGTGTATTCCGGTTTGCGTGATTGGACCTCATTGTTAGCGCTGCTACCAGATTTACGTAAACACAATATTCTTCCTGCAGAAAGAATTGATATCTTAGAGCGCCAGGCGCTCATGGGCCAGTTGGAACAGGCCGCTATGCAGTCTGATGTGGCGGCGGTGCAGCAGTGGTGGAAGCATGTCTCTCGCGCTTGGCACCATGACGCCGATCTCGCGCTGGCTTATTGCCGAACGCTGGTCGTCTTGGGCGATCATGCAAGCGCAGAAAAAGTATTGCGCCAAGCTTTAAAACAGAACTGGTCTAGCAATTTGGTGCAGCTATATGGCTTTATTGCCGGCACAGATCTGTCGCGTCAGCTCAGTATTGCAGAGTCCTGGCTAAAAGATCACGGCGACGATAGTGCGCTGCTATTAACTTTGGGGCGTTTGTCATTGCGCAATGAACTATGGGGAAAGGCTAAAGAGTATTTTGAGCAAGCTTATCGCCGCAACGCCAGTGCTGAGCTTTGCTTTGAACTTGGTCGCTTACTCGGTAACATGGGGGAGTATAGCGACGCTGAACGCTATACTCGAGAAGCCCTGCAAATGCAGGGACAAGCGCTACCGGAATTGCCGCAGCCTAGTGTGAGCGGGGCTTAATATTCTGAGCGGCTGGCGTAAGCAAAATCAATCACCGCGTTTGTTCACTTAGCTGCAGGCAAGGTCTGGTAAAATAATAGGATGTTAATGTGAATGTCGCCGCTCTGGAAAAAATGCTCGCTAAGGGAAATGACAGCGCCATGCTGCGTTTCGGCCTAGGTAAAGCCTACCTTGATGATAAAAATTTAGACCTCGCCCGCGAACATTTACAGCACTGTGTCGATCTTGATCCAGGCTATTCCGCCGCCTGGAATTTACTTGGCAAAGCGCATATTCAATTAGGTAATAAAGTCTCCGCAGAAACCGTGTGGCAAACAGGTTTGGAAGTGGCCACGCGGAAAGCAGATAAACAAACTGAAAAAGAAATCACGGTATTTTTGAAAAAGCTAAAAAAGTGAGGCTTAAATCCTTATGGCTTATTTGGCCTGGTCGCGCTCCCAGTCTCCTTCTGCAAACAGTAAGACATAGAGTTTGCAACCGGCTTCGCTAGCGCTTAGCTCTTTCATAAACCAGCTCCCACGTGGGTCGTGCTCGATTAGCTTAGATCCTGCGAATCAAGTTTGCTATAGGTGTTGGACAGTAAGCGATTATTGTAGCGTCAACTCCGCTAACTTAAATGACGCGGTATCAAATACTTTATTGCCCAAACCATATGCAGTAAAAGTAATAGTGCTTTGCTGAAGCTCTTCAGCCCAGTCTATTTTTACCACGCCGTAGTGTGTGTCGCGCACAAGCTTACCAACTCTGAAGGTATTGGCTTCGCTTACTGCACTATAGGCTTGAGTCATACCGCTGGCGGTAAAGTCCCAAATAGGATACGGAACGCGGCTGCCTTTTTGGCCCGTGTCTTTGGATATTTCCATTAGATGGCGATCGCCCGACAAAAAGAAGGTGTTTTCAGCACCTGTCTGGGTGATAAGGGCGTAAAGTGCATCCCTTTCGTGGGGAAAATTGCCCCAACTTTCCCAGCGATGCTCATAGGCTACTACTTGAATACTGCTAACAATAATGCGCACATCGGCGTCCTTAGTTAACTCGTTGCGAAGCCAGCGCCATTGTTCTTCACCAAGCAATGTCTTACTTTTATCTGTGTTGGGCGCATACCTACCAGAGTGTTTTGAATTGCCATTTGGGCGTATTTTTAGCTTATCTCTATGATAGCGGGTGTCGAGCATAATCACTTGTATGCTTCGGTCTTGGTCATTAAAAATACGACTGTGATAAATGCCGGATTGGTGGCGAATGGGGTCATCTTTTGCAAAGCCAAAAAAATCTAAAAATGCCTGCTGACTTTCGGCTTTCAAAGGGTATTCCTTTCCGCCATCATTTATCCCGTAGTCATGGTCGTCCCACGTGCCCATTATAGGAGTGCTTGCTTTAAAGGCTGCAAACTCTGGTTTAGCTGAAACTGCGTCGTAGGCTTCTTTAAACCTCGCTGGATTAGTCACTGGTTCACGGGTGCGATTGCCTTGTTCGTCATAGCTTACGTCCGCATATTGGTTGTCGCCAATAAATAAAAATAAGTTGGGGCGCTTAGCGGCAATATCATTCCAAATAGGCTGGGGTTGACTGTCGTACGCGCAGGATCCAAATGCTACCGTAAAGGTTTTGGTGCTGCTGAGGCCCGAACATCCTAACAAGCCCAAGATGCAGCTTGCAGTCAATATTAGCTTTTTTGTTAACATGATTATTGCCATTTGTTTATAGTTACTGTCACGGGTCTAGGGTATAGACAAGCTTGTGACTTTATCCGGTGTTGGGCTTAGCTTGAAAATTTATAAGCTGCAATTGCCGAATTGCCGGCATAGCCGATCCCAAGCGAGCGATTTGCATAGCCGGGAATGGTTGTCCTCAGCGTCGTCGTTGCAATGATCTTTATCCAGTACTTTACTGGATAAGACGACATAGAATAAATCTACTCCATTACCAAGATGTTAAAAACTATCGCGAATATAGCGGCACTGAGCAGGTAACTATTTATTAAGTTTGATAATGTTTAGCTGGCAGGCGTCAGACTTGCAGCCATCCAAGGTGGCCAGCGGAACGCAGAACGCAATCTCAGAGTCGGTGACAGGCGGTCGCAGGGTTTGTCGCTTATCTTTTATCTATATCTTAGATAAGCCGCTTATGAGCCAACCGCGACCACATGCTTTTTATTCACTACTTGGGCATCCAGCAATAGCTTTTTAGTGACTGGCTTATTGTGGTCGGTAATGCCTAGCAGTTCACAGATGGAACCGCAGATTTCCGTCTGTTTCGGCGCGCAGTCGGCCTGGTGGGAGAAGTGCTCGCCGATCACAAATAAGGGGATGTCGCGCTCTTCCGGGAGAGTGCCGCCGTGACTCTTGTCGGCGTTCATTCCGTGGTCTGAGGTGATTAGTACCTGATAGCCTTCATCAATCCAGGTGGGAACATATTTTGATAGCTCGCCATCTGAGACTCTGACGGTATTGCGGTAGTGAGCGCTGTCGACGCCCGATTTATGTCCGGCATTGTCGATGTTCATAGGATGTATTAATAAGAAGTCTGGATTGTAACGGCGCCTCAGCGTTTCTGCGTCTAGGTAGAGATAGTTATCAGGGTAGTGATCGCCATGATAGAAACAACCATGCTGAATCAGTTGTTCGAGGTCGTTAGTGTATCGATCTCGTATCGGATCAAAGGGGCTTCGGTTGTATAATTCACTAAACCAATGGAAGGCAGCGGCAGCGGTGGTTAACCCTTGTTTATGGGCCATACTGAAGACGCTTTGCTGATTGGAATTGCGGATGACATCGTTGTGGACGATGCCGCTCAGAACCGGGGGAACACCGGTGAGAATGGTTTCATACAGTGGCCGCGACTTAGACGGTAGCTCGCACTGGAGCTTATAAAGCGTGGTGCCGCCCTGCGCCTTTAAGCCCTGCAGAAAGCCCATGCATTGCTCGGCAGTTTGATAGGCTAAGCCATCGAGCACGACAAGTATTACTTTTTGTGACATATTTTCCTACCACGGTCAGGGCCGATCAATATCAGCCGATAATTCAAATAAATTGAGTCGAGAGTAGGTTGTTACTGTGAACAATACATGACAACGAGAACACGTTTCAAATTCTAAGTCGACGATAGCACAAGGTCTTGCTGGATTGTGAAATTAATAGCGGCCTATCGCCACATCATTTCTCCTAGCAGTCGTTGGGTCTTCAGCGATAGCAATTACCCATAAAATGGTGTTTTTAATGCATTTGGCCGCTGCCAAAAAAGCTGCGCCTAGGTAAGAGGTCGACGCCGTCATAAACGCTTTTAACATCAGACACCGAGTAAACGGCGGTATTATCTACAGCTTTAATCAGTTGGATAAGCATGGGTACATTGCGGCGTTTTTCAATAATGAATAGCACTTCGACGGCCTTATCATTGCCCATATCGCCATCAATTGAAACGACATTAAACCCCGCTTCTCTGACCTTTTCTGCCAAGACATCGCGATTGAATGATATGCAGCGAATAAGCTCATTGCCAATAGCGAACCGGCTTTCTATCCACATCCCAACATAGTTGCCCACGCCGAAACCTCCGGCGTATGCCAAGGCTAGATACCACTGGTTCAGATTTGTTAGCACCTGTGACGCAGCCACTAGCCAGATCATGATTTCAAAAAAGCCAATAATTGCGGCTAAAAACTTGTGGCCGCGAAACACTACAAGCGTTCGAAAGGTGCCAAGTGAGACATCGGTAACGCGGGCAAAAAATATCACCGGCGCTAACAAATATGGATGCGTGACGAGTAAATCTGTCATTCCTGCTTCCTGCTTCCTGTTTCCTGCTTTCTGATTAAATGGTTAAACGCCTAGGTGAACTATGCCAACTGAATAGATAAGGTCGTAATGTCTCACGCTGCTGTTAAAGAAGCGCCTAGCTGAAAGCCGCTATCTATTTTGAACAAAAGTGGGGTATTGGCTTGGGTGAGTGATGGTAGCGCGGGCATACCGATGAGAGAGCGTTGCTAGGAGGATGGTATTTAATTAGCGCGGGGAATGGCGAAGTGTACCCCTTCGCAGGTGAGCGCAATTATAAAAAATAAGGGTCACATGGAAGTGGCTTTCTTGTGACCCTTATTTTTGTTTGAAGTCCTGGGTGTCTAGGGAGCATTACGACGAGATTGTCATTGCCAAGGCTTAGCGATGGCTTACATCATTTCCTTTATTAAGGCCCTTAGTGCCGCCTCACGATCTCCGAGCAGATCTTGGTATTGACCTAGCAGGTTTTGCTTATCTTGAAATTTAGCAATTTGTGGGCCGTAGTCTGCGCTGAGTTTGGTTTTGAGTTTTTCTTGCACATCGCCAAGTTGCGACTTGAGCTCGGCGCCGAGCACGTCACCCAAAATACGGTCGAGATTGGATTTTAGTTTAATTGCAGGTTCATTGACGGTGCCGTTAACGCTTAGGTCCATAACCAGCTTGGAGACGTCTTCTAGTGCAGTAGCAAGTAGGGTAGCTGTTTTATTGTTGGTGGCCGTTTGGGCGACTAATAACTTGGCTTGGTTCACCAAACCTGCCACCGATCCTTTTAGATTGTCGCCATCAATTGAGAAGTTAGCGGCAATATCAGCAATGCCCTTTTCTAGTTGCAAGGGTAGCTCAGGGCTTTGTGATAGCGATACACCAGACAGTGCCAGCTGTTTCAGGGCCATATTGAACACACTTTTAACGGTGTCGTTGCGCTGGTCAAAGATGCCATCAATTACCAGCTGCGATTGTTGTTCCATACCACCGCGTAGTGCCATGGTGATCGGTTTGTTCCAGTAATCTTGCTTGTCAGTGACGTCGTTAATTTCGCCTGAATAGGCCAGCTTCTCGCCGCCAATAACTTGGTGGCCGTCAATGAGAATTTTGCGAATTAAAATATTCACCGGTAACTCGGTTGCGGGTTCACTGCTGGGTGCGGCTTCTTCTTTGCTCGCTACTTTGCCTATGGTTTCTTGGTATAGGCTGAGTCCACGTTGCACTAGGGCGTTCACTTCATCGCCGAGTAGAAAGCGCAGCATACCTTCGCTGCCCTGATCTAGGCCGTATTTAGACATCATACGTTTAGATTGCTCGGCGGGGAGGTTAGCGGCGCGCGAGCTGAGCGATTTAACCGCTGCAGAGTCTGTTGAAAGGTCTTCTTTGAGATTATCAAATTGACGAAGTTCGGCCTTAATATCGTCACGTAATTCTTTGGCGCCCGCGATGCGTTCAATAACATTTTTATCTTTGAGTTCATCCCACCGCTGTTTATATTGGTCGAATTGGACCTGTTCGGGCACTTTTTCTGACTTGATTTTCCAGCGTGCTTCGATCTCGCTAAAGCCGTTTTGAATGTCAGTTACTTCCGCTTGGATAGTGGCTTTTTCCTCTGCCAGTAATGCGCTGGGGTCGGGCAGGGAAATACTGGGCATAGCACTGGCGCTCTCGTCCTTGGCTGGCGGCATACTGCCGTCCAAGGTGCCTGGGGTACTGCGCTCGGTATACATTTGCAGGCCAGATAGCAGAACTTGATCTGCAATTACCTGCATTTTAAAGAGGGCTTTGGCGTCTAAATCAGCGGAGACTTTTTCGCTTTGCAGCAGGTTGCGCATGGGTTCTTGGGGGTTGGCGACGGTCAGGCCATTGAGGGTAACGTGAGTGGGGTAGAAACTGATATCAACACTGTCGACATCGACTTGGGCGCCAACTTGCTTGCTGCCTTCATGTTCAATCATAAACTTGGCGATGGGCTCAAGGGCAAAAACAACACCGACGACCGCAATTACTAGCAGGACGACAATACCCTGCATAATCCGTTTTAACATGAGACTTATTCTCCAGATTTTATGAGTAGGTAGACGCTAAAAGCGCGGTTACCTGCAGAAAATTATTTCACTAAATAACTTTCATGATTTGGCGCCGTGGTTGTTTGTAATACTTAGCCACCATAATTTACCGGTCAGCTTAGCGCTAGTGAGTCATTATAGCGTGTAGCTGAGTCACATATATCGCATGCCGGTCAGACTGCGGTTATGGTATTTAGTGCAATGTTGTGAGCCTAGATTTAAAGCCGGAAACGCTATGCCTTTTTGCACTGGTGTCGTGAATAATGTAGTAGCTGCCTTTGCATGCACTTGCTTGATATGCCGTTTAGGCAGACCGGGCGGTGATATGATTGATGTCTTTCCACACCAGTTGGCGCTGGTTTTTATGTTCACGCCAAAGTATATATTGATCCTCATGCTCAGCGTCTATGGTGATCAGGCTGACGCTGTTTACCGCGGGGGTGTTGGCAGCAGGTTTGAGCGGCACTATGTTGCGGCCGTTCACCTTAGCTATTTCATTAAGCTCTGCGGTGGCTTCAAAGAGAACCGCGCAAATATCGCCTTTGTCAGGTGGAGTTTGCCTTCCGGCAGGCAGGACTAATACTCGCGAATTTTGCCACTGACAGCGCCAGGATGTTGGTGGCTTGGTGAGTCTTGGTGGTGCCAAGACTAACTGCCGAGATATTCAGAGTGTAATCTGGGCAGCAATAGTTTTAGTGCCAGTGCGCGATGGCTGAGTTGATTCTTTTGGGCCTTGCTCAGCTCTGCAGAACACAATGCTAACTCGGCGACATAAAACAGCGGGTCGTAGCCAAAGCCCTTGCTACCCCGTGGCGCGCTGAGAATTTCGCCCTGCCAGAGCCCTTCACAGACTATGGGCGCTGGATCGTCGGCGTGGCGAACAAAGGCCAGTGCGCAGTGAAAATGCGCGCTGCGATTGCTTTGATCCGCTAGCGCTGTGAGCAGGGTGGCATTGTTATCGGCATCGCTGGCATTGACGCCAGCGTATCGCGCCGAGTAAATTCCGGGTGCGCCACCGAGTGCGTCTACGCAAAGGCCGGAGTCGTCTGCCAACGCGGCAAAGCCGGTTTGGCGGGCGGCATTGCGGGCTTTGAGAATAGCGTTCTCAATAAAACTGAGCCCAGTTTCTTCGGCTTCTACCACGTCCAAATCTGCTTGGCTGCGTAGTGTTATACCCACGGGTTCAAGCAGCTGGCCGAGTTCAAGCAGCTTTCCCCGATTGCCGGTGGCCAGAACAACTACATTTTCAGACGATGAGGGCACAGTGACTTCCACTTATTTGTCGAGATACAGCATTTTATTGAATTGAATGTCGTAACTCGGGCGATCGTCTACGCTCACAGACAGGCGAAAGTTTTGGCGCTCGTCATTGCTGATATCAAACTCGGCAATGTAGTAAATAGCGTCTTGCTCAATGATCTCGCGGAATTCCAAAGTGTTGACATAGATCAGGTCCGAGCTGTTACCGGTTATATCGGCGCGCACGGCAATATTGCTGGTATCGAGTTGGCGGCGAACCGAGACGTTAACTAAAAACTTATCTTCGCCACGAACAATACCGTAGCTTTTCGCTACCTGCGGGCTAATAAAAGTGGTGTTTAAGACAGTGTAATATACGGTATCTTTACCGAAGATTGAGCTAGTTTTAGTTGCGGGCGGCGCTTCTTGGGCCTGGCTTGCCACGCTAAAAAAGCTAGTGAAAACCAAGGTGAAAATTGCGGCGTAGTTCAAATGTATTTTCATAGTTATGCTCTGTATGCGCAGTATTATTTACTAATGTGATAAACCGCAGTGACACCCAGTAAGTTGGGAAAGCGATTGGCTAATGCTGATTGGCTATTGTCAGCAGATATTACGCTGCTGTTTAGCACCCGGATGTTTTTGTCGGCGCATAGGGTTTCAAAATCTTTGACCGTACAAAAGTGAATATTTGGCGTGTCGTACCAAGTATAGGGAAGATATTTGGATACTGGCATTTTACCACGATGTCCCAGATGCCAGCGACTGCGCCAGTGACCGAAATTTGGGAAGGTAACAATGCACTCCCTGCCGACTCTCAGCATTTCGTCTATGAGCAAATGCGGATAGCGCAGGGTTTGCAGCGCCAAGGTCATGACCACCATGTCGAAGCTGTCATCGCGAAAGTTGCCCAAACCGACGTTGAGATCGTGCTCAATGACGTTGACCCCGCGGGCCAGTGCAAGGGTGATATTGTGGTGATCTATTTCTAGTCCCACCCCCGATACGTTTTTTTCTTTGGCCAGAGTTTCCAGCAACATGCCATCGCCACAGCCAAGGTCGAGAACGCGACTACTAGCATTAATCCACGGCTGAATCAGGGTGAGGTCAAATCGCATGGCCAAGCTCCTGTTTGAGTCGTTTCATATAGGCGTGGAAGACGTCCATGTAGCGTGGAATGGGAATGAGGAAGGCATCGTGGCCATGATCCCCCGCTATTTCTGCATAGCTTACCGCTTTGTTAGCGGCGACCAGTGCGTCGACTATTTCTCTTGAGCGCGGGGGTGCAAAGCGCCAATCAGTCGTAAATGAAATGACCATAAAGGCACACTTGGCGTGCTTAAAGGCTTCGGCCGGATCGTCGTTGTATTCTCTGGCCAGGTCGTAATAGTCCAGCGCCTTGGTCATGAGCAAATAGGTGTTGGCGTCGAAGCTGCCTGAGAATGCCTCGCCTTGATAGCGCAGATAGCTTTCCACCTCAAACTCCACTGCAGTGTCTGAGCCAGCACCCAAGGCAAGATTGCCGGTTTTGAGGTCTCGGCCAAACTTTTGTTTCATGCCGTCTTCTGACAGGTAAGTAATATGCCCAACCATTCTCGCCAGCCCCAAGCCCTGTTTGGGCAGGGTGTTGTGTTCAAGATAGCGGCCATCGTGGAAATTGGCGTCTGAGGTAATGGCGCGTCTAGCAATTTCGTTGAAGGCGATATTCTGGGCCGACAGCTTCATGGCAGAGGCAATAATGATGCAATGGCGAAGGGCGTCGGGGTATTCAAGCGCCCAGCGCATGGCTTGCATGCCGCCCAAACTGCCACCAATGACTGCTGCCCACTGGTTGATGCCAAAGTGCTTCATCATTAAAAACTGGCTCTCTACCCAGTCGCGGCAGCGCAGTGGCGGAAAGTCTGGTCCCCAGGGTTCGCCGGTTTCTGGGTTGATGGAGGTGGGGCCGGTAGAGCCATGACAGCCGCCAATATTATTGATGCTGAGGACAAAAAAGACATCGGTGTCTATAGGTTTTCCCGGTCCGATACAGCTCTCCCACCAGCCGGCCTTACGATCATCTTCACTGTGTTTGCCCGCGGCGTGGTGGTGGCCGCTCAAGGCGTGGCAAATTAATATGCCATTGGATTTATCGGCGTTTAATGTGCCATAGGTTTCGTAAATAATATCGTGTTGTGGCAGGGCGCGGCCGCAGGCCAGTTGCAGTGGCTGGTCGAAGTGCAGCGTTTGTGGCAAAACAATGCCAACGCTATTGTTATCCGCAGTCTGTGTGCTTGGCGGAGCTTCTGTCATTTGCACCGATATCCTTATTAACCGGCATGGGCTTGCGTGTTGCATGCGGGTTGAACTGTTGTTGGCCGTTAAAAACGGACTTACTGTGCTGTTATCACTATATTCAGCGCGCTTGGTATTGTTGCTGACGCTGAAATTTTAAGTGTTTTCTGTCTGCTTTGCTCGCCAGCGGTGAGTTCCACCGCCTGTTTGCTAAGACCAAACTCTTTGGCTATAAATGCGATTAAGCCGGCATTCGCTTTGCCGTCTGTCGCCACTGAGCGAATTCTGATTTTTAAGCGATCGCCATGTTGGCCGGCAAACTCATTGGCGCTTGCGCCTGGCTGGATATGACAGAACAACACTAAATTACCATCATGCCAGCGAAAAAACGCGGGCACCTCAGCCACGATTTACAGCCCCATAACTAAGGCTGGATGCAATCCGGCGCTGGCAGCGACATGGCGCAGCATGACTTCAAGTACGTTGATACATAAAAAAACAAAAATCGGTGATAAGTCTAGGCCGCCCATTGCTGGCAGCAATTTGCGGAATGGCGCCATTACCGGCTCAGTGATTTGATGCAGAATTTGGGCGCCGGGGTTACTGGTTCCCCGCGCAACCCAGCTCAAAATGATATTGCCGATAATGGCAAAGAAGTACAGATTTAATACCGCGCTGCACAGGCCGATGACGGACCACATTATTAGCTGTAAGGGGTTGGGAAAGCCGCCACCGTATATTTGGAATAACAGCGTGATTCCTAGAGCTTGGGCAATGAGCGCCAGTAGCAGTGAGGCAGTGTCGACTATCCCAACACTAGGAATGATTTTACGCAGTGGTATGACCAGGGGGTTAGTGGCCTTAACTAAAAATTGGCAAATTGGATTGTAAAAGTCGGCGCGCACTAATTGCAGGATCATCCGCAATAAAAATGCAGCAATGGCTAAGCTGACTAGGGTGTTCAGTAACATGGTGGTGATTTCGGCAGCGGCTGACATGCGGCTTATTCTCCTTCGAGTTCAATAGCGAGTTCTTCGGCGCGGACACGGGCCCCGTCGAGTGCGTGTGCGAATAGTTGGCGTAGGCCGCCGTCTTCTAAGATAGTAATAGCCCGTTCAGTGGTGCCCTTGGGGGATGTTACCCGACGGCGTAATTCGCCGGCGTCGACATCGCTGGCTACTGCCATTTTGGCTGCTCCCAATGCGGTTTGCAGGGTGAGCTGTTGTGCTACTTCGGCGCTCAGGCCCATATCTCGACCGGCGGCTTGCATGGCTTCCATCACCAAAAAGAAATATGCCGGACCACTGCCCGATACGGCGGTGACTGCGTCGAGTTGGGCCTCATTGTCGACCCACAATGCCAAGCCCACCGCTTCTAAGATGGTGCTTGCTTGTACGCGCTGCGCCGCGCTGACTTGGTCGTTGGCGTATAAGCCGGTAGCGCCGCTGCGAACCAGTGCGGGGGTGTTCGGCATGCAGCGGACAATGGCGGGACTGCCTCCCAGCCATGTCGCGAGGCTGGCGCTGGTAACACCAGCGGCAATGGTGATGATTAGTGGTTGGTGTGTTTGGACTGCGGCGGCAATGTCCAGCGCAACAACTTTCATAAGCTGGGGCTTCACCGCCAGAATGACTACGTTTACTTGGGAAATAAGGGCGTTGTTATCGCTGCCGGTATGGACTGCTGCGACTTCTCTGAGTTTAGCTAAACTGTCGGCATTGGGATCGCTGGCCCAGATATTTGACGCTGTCACACCGCTGGCAACTAAGCCACCGATGATGCTGGAGGCCATATTTCCGCCGCCAATGAAGCCAATTTTCATCTCTTCCACGTTATGTCCCCGTTTACTTTATACCCGCCGCCTCGTAAATGAAGCGCGGGCTGCAAAATCCGCGGGCAGTATATCAGTCTCGTTTTGATACTGGCAGTCAGCAAGCGACCTATCATGGCTCTTGTGTTGGTCTGGGGCCGAAAATATCACTGCCAATCCTGACGATAGTCGCGCCTTCGGCAATGGCAGATTCCATATCTCCAGACATACCAATAGACAGGGTGTCTATGGCTGCGCTGGGAAATTGTTTTTGCAGGGACTGCAAAATGCCACGCAGGGCGGCAAAATTACGTCGTTGTTGCTGGGTGTCACTGGTATTTGCGGGAATAGCCATCAAGCCTCGCAGCCTTAAGCGGGCTTGGCTGTTTACCAGCTCGGCAAGGGCGGGGATATCGCCAATAGTCGCACCAGCTTTGCTGCTTTCATCATTGATGTTGATTTGCAGGCAAATATTCAATGGTGGTAGCTCGATGGGTCGCTGGTCGTTGAGACGGGTGATAATTTTAGCGCGGTCGACGCTGTGTACCCAGTCGAAATGACTGGCGATGGCGCGGGTTTTATTAGTCTGAATGGGGCCGATAAAATGCCAGCACTTGGGTTGGGTCGATAACTCCGCTTGTTTGCTGATGGCTTCTTGAAGATAGTTTTCGCCGATGTCGGTGATGCCCGCGTTGATGGCGGTGGTGATTTCTGCCGCACTGCGGGTTTTGGTGACTGCCATCAGGATCGGTGGCGTATGACGTTTATAAAGTCGGCAGGCAGCATCTATCCGCGCCTGAATAGCTGCTATATTGGCTGGTACATTTATTTCATTGCTCATGGTTAAGATTATGCCTGATGCAGCTCTGGTCTGCTGCACGCTCTTAAAATAAAACTTTGTGCTGTACGGCAGTGACAGCCCGTTATACAGTTTTGAGTGGACAGTATTCGGCTTGTTTAATATGCCATTGGCTATATCTGCTGCTTATCTTGGCGTGATGTTGGTTTTTAGTCGGGGTTTTGCCCACCGACGCTTTGATGCCTTTGAGGATTTTCATGGATATCACAGAATTACTGGCCTTTAGCGCCAAACAAAATGCCTCAGATTTACATTTGTCTGCGGGCTTGCCGCCCATGATTCGGGTGGATGGCGATGTGCGGCGCATTAATTTGCCGCCCTTGGAGCATCGCGAAGTGCATAGTTTGATTTATGAAATCATGAATGATCGCCAGCGCCGCGATTACGAAGAGTTTTTAGAAACTGACTTCTCCTTTGAAGTCCCGGGAGTGGCGCGTTTTCGGGTAAACGCCTTTAACCACAACCGCGGCGCCGGCGCGGTGTTTCGTACCATTCCCTCTAAGGTTTTGTCCTTGGAAGACCTTGGCATGGGGCAGGTGTTTAGAGATATATCGATGTTGCCGCGCGGTTTGGTCCTGGTAACGGGTCCTACCGGGTCGGGTAAATCAACCACGCTTGCGGCGATGATTGATTTTATTAATGACAATAAATTTGAGCATATTCTCACCATTGAAGACCCTATAGAGTTCGTGCATGAGTCTAAAAAATGTCTGCTAAACCAGCGTGAAGTCCATCGCGATACCCACGGCTTTAATGAAGCATTGCGCTCGGCGCTGCGTGAAGACCCCGATATTATTCTGGTGGGTGAGCTGCGGGATTTAGAAACTATTAGGCTGGCGTTAACGGCGGCGGAAACCGGACACCTAGTATTTGGCACCTTGCACACGACCTCAGCGGCAAAAACCATAGACCGGGTGGTGGATGTGTTCCCAGGTGATGAAAAGTCGATGGTGCGCTCTATGTTGTCGGAATCGCTACAGGGCGTTATTTCACAAGAGCTGCTGAAAAAGCCGGAGGGTGGTCGGATTGCGGCGCACGAGATCATGATAGGCACCCCGGCTATCCGTAATTTGATTCGCGAAGACAAGGTGGCGCAAATGTATTCTGCAATCCAATCAGGTGCTGCCATGGGTATGCAAACCATGGATCAATGTTTGAAAACGCTATTGCAAAAACGACTGATAAACCGCGATGCGGCCCGTCTTAAAGCCCGTTTCCCAGAGAATTTCTGATGCGTCTGACATTGCTAGTTTGCGCTAGGGAGAAATACCGTGGAAATTGAAAAGCTATTGCGTGTTATGCAAGAAAAAGGTGCCTCGGATTTGTTTATTTCCGCTGGGGTGGCTCCGTCGATCAAGGTTAATGGTCAGATGGCGCCGATGAGCAGTAATGCTTTGAGCCCGGAGCAAGCCCGTGAAGTGGTATTTGGGGTGATGAATGAACAGCAGCGGCGGGAGTTTGTGAGCGACAAGGAGTGCAATTTCGCCATCAGTGCTAGGGGGATTGGTCGCTTTCGGGTTAGCGCATTTTACCAGCGCAATTTGGTCGGCATGGTACTGCGGCGGATCGAAACCAATATTCCGACAACGGATGAATTGGGCTTGCCAGAGCAGGTGAAAGAGCTGGCGATGACTCGGCGAGGACTGATTATTTTTGTCGGCGCCACCGGTACCGGTAAATCGACGTCCTTGGCGGCGATGATTGGTCATCGCAATGAAAATTCACGGGGTCATATTATTACCGTAGAGGACCCGATTGAATTCGTGCATCAGCACCGCGGCTGTATAGTCACTCAGCGCGAGGTCGGGATTGATACCGAGTCTTTTGAAGTAGCATTAAAGAATATGCTCCGGCAGGCGCCGGACGTCATTATGATCGGTGAGGTTCGCACCCGGGAAGCGATGGAGCAGGCGATTACCTTCGCGGAAACCGGGCATTTGTGTTTGTGTACCCTGCACGCGAACAACGCCAACCAAGCTCTCGACCGCATTCTGCACTTTTTCCCCGCTGATCGGCATCCGCAGCTGTGGATGGACTTGTCATTAAATCTCAAGGCGATGGTGGCGCAGCAGTTAATTCCAACCCGCGATGGTCAGGGGCGCCGCGCCTGCGTAGAGATACTGCTGAATACGCCGCTGGCCTCAGACTTAATTCGTAAAGGTGATGTGGCTGGTCTAAAAGACCTGATGCGGCAATCGAGCCAGCAGGGTATGCAGACCTTCGATCAAGCGCTATACGATTTGTACGTGAATAGCGAAATTACCTACCAAGATGCTATCGCACACGCCGATTCTGCGAATGATTTGCGCTTGCTGATTAAGTTGGGGGCAGATAATAACCCCGAGCATACCGAGAAAATGGCGGGTGGCTTGACCATGCAAGAAGAGACTAAGGGCAAGCCGGGTTCGGGAGGATATCGTCGCTAATTAACGTCGGCTACGGAGTGTGAAGCTTATTCGCGCATCCAGCTCTCTAGAATGATAGCGGCACTGCGGCTGTCGACGGATTGGTTTTTGAAGTCGCGGGAACCGGTGTCGTCAATGATGTCGCCGCGGGCTTCAAAGCTGCTTAGGCGTTCATCGGCAAAATGCACGGCAATGCCAAACCGGCCATGAATGCGGTTGCCAAATTTGCGCGCTCGCAATGACATCTCCGATACGCTGCCGTCCATATTCAAGGGCAGCCCCACCACCACGGCATCTGGCTTCCAGGTTGCCAGTAGTTTATCGATGTCTTCCCAACGGGGAATGCCGTCTTTGGCTTGCAGTGCCGCTTGGGGGCTCGCGGTGCCAGTTAATGTTTGGCCAATGGCGCAGCCGATCCAGCGCAGGCCAAAGTCAAAGCTGAGCAGGGTTTGGGGTTTATCGTTCATCGGTATTATGCGTGACCACTGTGGGGGGAGATTTGAGAGAAATCGATGCCAAGACTGGCGAGGGCGGCGTCGACCCGCTTTTCAGCTTCCACTTCAAATATAACATGATCGCTGGCGGCGACCGTAAGCCAAATATTTTCCTGCAGTTCCTCTTCAAGTTGCCCCGCGTCCCAGCCTGCATAACCCAATGCGATTATACTTTGACTGGGGCCGCAATTGCGGGCGATCGCATCCAGAATGTCTAAGGAGGTGGTTAGGGTAATGGTGTCGGTCACGTCAATACTTGACTCCCACTGTTTGCCGTCGCGACGGTGCAGCACAAAGCCACGGTCGGTGTGAATGGGGCCGCCGGCATAGACCGGTTGTTGGTGGTCATAGCTGCAGCCGTCGAGTTCCAGTTGTTCGAGTATTTCATCGACATCCATGTTTAAGGGATGATTGATAATTATCCCCATGGCGCCGTGCTCGTCATGTTCGCAGAGGTAGGTAATGCTATGGGTAAAAATCCCGTCTTTGAGCGCAGGAAGTGCGATCAGAAAGTGATTTTTAAATGATACGAACGCAGTATTTGTCATGCTGGTAAGTATCGGCGAAATTACCGCAAACACAAGGCGCTTGCTGATAATAGGACCGAATTCAACCTTGATTAGTTTTGAGTGACTGGCGTTCAAAGCGCCAGGTGCGAACGATGCCGAGACGATTTTTGCCATCTAGTACATCGCTGGGAATTGCCTCATAAGGCGCAGCTAAGCGCACAATGCGATGTGCGGCGCGGTCTAGTATGGCGCTGCCAGAGCTACTGAGTATTCGCACCTCGTCTATGCGGCCATCGGGCATTAGCATAAGCAGCAGTCGTAGCTCCCCCTCAATGCCTTGTTGGCGAGCTTCTTCGGGATAATTGGCATTTCCTGCGGTTTCTACTCGCTTTTCCCAGCGGTTTAAATACAGGGCGTCTGGCGAGCCCTTGGTGGCCACTGAGGTAATAAATTTCGGTCGTGGCATACGTGCATAATTTTGCTGGTATTTCTCCAGCTGCGCCTCTAAGGCGGAAATATTCTCGCTGAGCTGGTTGCTGTTGTCGCTGCCATTCCACTTCTGTTGCTGGTGTAGCATTCGGGTTTTCTGGGGATTAGTGCTGCGAGAAGATGTGGCGGTGGTGCTAAGCAGTGACGAGCTGCTTCGGTCTGGAACGGATTTGGCGATTTTAAGTGCGTCTTCATCCTGCAAGGTATTGTCGTGAAAGGCGCTTTCAGTGGTCGTGCTGAGCTCGGCCTTATCTGCCAGAGTGCCGCTGCCAAGCTGATCATACTGGGCTAAATAGTCGGCTTTGTCTGGGGCCTTATTGCTTTGGTACTGCGCTAAGGTAATTTCTAGGCTGGGTGTTTTTATGCTTGCGTCTGGCGGCACAAAAGTGATGCCCAAAATGACCGCGAGATGCATGGCAGTGGCGACCGCTGCGATAAACCCCAACCGTTCGGGTGGAGCTTGATCTTCAATGAACGGGGTCGCCGATGCCGTCATTGACCGCGGTACTTAGCGTTGGCGAGTTTGTCGGCGATGCAATCCATTAACTGACCGCCAATGTCGGTTCCAAATTGGCTGTCAATCTCGCGAATGCAGGTTGGGCTGGTCACGTTAATCTCGGTAAGGGAGTCGCCGATAACGTCTAAGCCCACAAACAATAGTCCTTTTTCCCTAGCGATGGGGCCCACTGCTGCCGCGATACGACGATCGGCGTCGCTGAGTGCTTGAGCTCGCCCTGTGCCGCCGGCGGCGAGATTGCCGCGGGTTTCACCTTTTGCGGGCACGCGGGCCAGACAATATGGCACCGGCTCGCCGTCGATCAGTAAGATGCGTTTGTCGCCGTCACGAATCTCAGGCAAATACACCTGCGCCATGATGGTGATTTGGCCGTGGTTGGTGAGGGTTTCTAAAATAACGCCCACATTGGGGTCATCGTGTTTTAGTCGGAATATGGAGCTGCCGCCCATGCCGTCTAAGGGCTTCATGATGACGTCGCCGTGCTCGGCGTGGAAGGCCCGCAATCGGGTTTGATCGCGACTGACGAGGTGTGTTGGGCCGCACTGGGGAAACTGCAGTGCAAAGAGCTTCTCGTTGCAGTCACGCAGGCTGCGAGGTTTGTTAACGACCCAGGCGCCCTGGGTTTCAGCTAATTCGAGAATATGCGTTGCGTAGAGAAACTCATTATCGAAGGGAGGATCTTTGCGCATTAAAATAACGTCGAGATCGCCTAGGTCGATATCAACACTGTCCCCTAGTTCGTAAAAGTGCTCGGGATCTTTAAACACCTTTAGCGCTCTCACTGAGCCTCGTGCTTTACCCCCCGTCACATGCAGATCGGCGAGCGTCATATAGCTAAGTTCCCAGTCGCGGTCTGCAGCTGCCCAGAGCATGGCGAGGGTCGAATCTTTCTTGTAAGCGACGTGCTCGATGGGATCCATCACTACGCCAAGGCGAATAGTCATTTTGTTACCTGTGTCTAATACGGTGTAAATTGGGCTTATTTTATAGCCACGCTGGCTTAATAATTCCCGCTGATAGAATACCGCAAAAACCGCCAAAGGTTGCCTATTCCAGTAATTTTGCTTTACTGATATGACTAGATGATGGTGTCAGCGGTCTTTACGTGGTAAAAAACCAACACACTTCGAGTAGATATCGGATTGTTGGCGCACCAATATATAAGCTTCTTAAGGTCATCAGTTCTTATGGCAGTTAATTATTCCGATCTAAAAGTAATGGTTATCGACGATAGCAAAACAATTCGGCGCACCACGGAAACCCTATTGGCGAAAGAAGGCTGCAACGTCGTCACGGCGGTAGATGGCTTTGACGCCTTGGCAAAGATTGCCGATACTAAGCCCGACATCATTTTTGTCGACATTATGATGCCGCGGCTTGACGGTTACCAAACCTGCGCCTTGATTAAAAATAATACTGAATTCAAATCGACGCCAGTCATTATGCTGTCCAGTAAGGATGGTTTGTTCGATAAAGCGAAGGGCCGTATTGTTGGCTCAGATCAGTATTTGACTAAGCCATTCAGCAAGGGTGAGTTGCTTGAGGCAATTCAGAATCATGTGCAGCTTACGAACGTTTAATTCGCGTATTTACCCACTTAAATGAATTGCAGAATCGGTCGTGGAGATTGGTTTAATGCTTTGCCGTGTGCCGCGGTACTTTGAATGAGGAAGTTAAATGCCACTGGTTCTTATTGTTGATGACTCACCGACTGAGATTTTTAAAATTTCACAGATTCTAAGTAAAAATGGCTATGACGTTTTAACAGCCGAAAGTGGTGAACTAGGTCTAGATATTGCTAAGCAGAAGATGCCGGATGTGGTTTTGATGGATATTGTTATGCCTGGCTTGAATGGTTTCCAGGCAACACGGCAGCTAAGTCGTGACCCCGAAACCAGCGGTATCCCAGTTATTATTGTTACCACCAAAGATCAGGAAACCGATCGCCTGTGGGGTCAGCGCCAAGGTGCCAAGGGCTATTTAACGAAGCCGGTTGACAGTAAGGGCCTGCTTAAGGCCATTGACGCCGTACTTAACTAGTCGCGACATTGAGTGAGTTATGTCTAAGATCTCGTCCTTTGAGTATTTGCAAAGCCTCGCCGTTAGATGCCGTTCGGGGTTTACGGTGTTGCCAAGTGCTCGTGATAATCGCGCGATTGTGTGGAATGGTGTCGGTTTTCGTATCGGCGGGCAGTATTGTGTAACAACAATGGATGATATTGCCGAGGTGTTAACTGAACCTGCGGCCACTCGTTTGCCAGGTGTTAAGCCCTGGGTGAGGGGCGTGGCCAATGTGCGTGGGCGCTTGCTGCCACTGGTGGATTTAAGCGCTTTTCTTGGTGAGCAGGCAGCGCCAGATCAAGGCCAGCGACGGGTGCTGGTTATTGAGAAAGGTGATATCTACCTCGGTCTTATTGTGGATGACGTGTTTGGTATGCAGCACTTTAATGTGGACACATTTCGGCTTGATGGTGGCCTGGATGTCGCCGCTATGGCGAGCTATATTCAGGGCGGCTACCAGCAAGACCAGCGGTACTGGGTGGTATTTCGTCCTCAGCAATTAATTGAAGATAATAATTTTTATACCGTGGCAGCGTAAGCCCGGAATTTAAACCAATACCTAGATAAGAGTACCGGGAGTTCGGGTAAATGAAAGCAGGTAATCAAGGCGCGCTCGCACGATTGCGAACCAGCCGTGTAGTGAGCGTTCTCGTAGTAATTATATTGGCGGGCTTTATTGGCGCCGGTTTAAATACCTTTATTATTTTGCGCGACGCCGACTATGACCAGCGCTATTTGGAGCTGGCCAGTGAAATGCGCCTCTACGCGCAGCAAATATCGAATTCCTCCCGAGAGGCCGCGCTAGGTGATCAAGACAGTTTTGATGCACTGGCGCGTGCACAGCGAAATTTTGAACAGGCGCGCAGTAAATTAGTAGATGGAAGCAAGGGGCTGCCATCACCTGCGGACATGCTGGGCTCGGATATTGACCGCTTAAATGTCTTGTGGGCTCAGGTAGACGGCGCGGCGAATACGATTACCAGCAATAGTGAGCGTATTATTTTCTTGTATCAGGTTGCCGAAAGCCTTAACCAAAAGCTCCCTGAACTGCAGCAAAACAACAATCGGGTTGTCGACATATTATTAAAAAGTGGCGCTTCCGCTAAACAGGTTGCCATGGCTCAGCGTCAATCTTGGTTAGCCGAGCGTATCGGCCGTCATGTCGATCGCATGATTGGGGGCGGCGAAGCTGCTACGTTGGCTGCAGAGCGATTCACTATTGATGCAAGCGAATTTGCGACCGTGTTAAATGGCATGCTCACGGGCAATAGCGCGATTGGGGTCGAGCGGGTAAGCACGGGCAAGGCGCCTGAAATTTTGAGAGCGATTGCCGGTTCTTTCCAGCAATTGAGTGGCTCAATGGAAAGTGTCTTTGAGGTTTCGCCTGAGCTCTTAAATTCATCGCAAGCTGCTATTTTGATTGCTAGTAGGGTGCCTGAAATCACCCAGGTGACCAGCAGCTTGTCGTCGGCAATTAGCAAGTTACCTGAAAAGCGTCCGCTGTCTTTTGCCAGTGCTTTGATTTTTGTCGCTGTGATATTAATTAGTCTAGCTGCATTGGCGTGGCAGTCGATCCGCAATACCCAGATGCGCTTGGGTGAAACCGCCGATGCCAATGAAAGAAACCAGTCCGCGATTTTGCGCTTACTCGACGAGTTGGCGGATCTTGCCGATGGCGATCTCACCACGTCGGCAACTGTGACGGAGGATTTCACCGGGGCCATCGCCGATTCGATTAACTACACGATAGACCAATTGCGGGTATTGGTATCGCAGATTAACGAAACCGCGGTAGAGGTATCGTCTGCGGCGCAGAGTTCGCAGTCAACGGCCTTAACTCTGGCAGAGGCTTCGGAAAGTCAGGCGAAAGAAATTGCAGGGGCATCCGCGGCCATTTCAGAGATGGCGCAAACTATCGATAGGGTATCGTCTAATGCTCGTGATTCAGCAGCGGTAGCAGAGCGCTCGGTGACCATCGCTAACACGGGGTCTGAGGTGGTGCAGAACACCATTAAAGGCATGGACAATATCCGTGAGCAGATTCAGGAAACGTCCAAGCGGATTAAGCGCTTGGGTGAGTCTTCGCAGGAGATTGGCGATATTGTTTCGCTGATTAATGATATTGCCGACCAAACTAATATCTTGGCCTTGAACGCGGCGATCCAGGCATCGATGGCGGGTGATGCCGGTCGTGGTTTCGCGGTTGTTGCCGATGAGGTTCAGCGGCTAGCGGAGCGTTCGTCGGGTGCGACTAAGCAGATTGGGGCCTTGGTAAAAACGATTCAATCAGACACCAATGAGGCAGTTATCTCGATGGAGCAGACCACCTCTGAAGTGGTGCGCGGGGCGCGTCTAGCTCAGGATGCAGGTACTGCATTGACCGAAATCGAAACGGTTTCGCAGGAGTTGGCAGCACTGATTCAAAGCATCTCTAGTGCCGCTGCCGATCAGGCAGTCTCTGCGGGGCAAATATCTTTAACGATGCAGGTCATTCAGGAAATTACCTCGCAAACGTCAGCCGGTTCTACAGAGACAGCTCGATCTATTGGTGCTTTGGCGGAAATGACTAACGATTTGCGTAGTTCCGTGGCAGGTTTCACCTTGCCCAAACAGCAGGGCTGATTGCCACGTTATAGCGTCATCGAGTCAGTAACTTTGCGGCCCTATTTGAAGGCCGCAGCTATTGCGGGATTTGGTGGCGTTGCGGACATCGCGATGAGAAGGGAATGTAGAGTCCAACGATATGACTGATCGCCGAGACTATATTGCGCTTGACTGGGTCGCCGGAGAAATCTCCGACGCCCTAGCTCAGTGTGTGCCGCTGATAGACGATTATCTTCACAACGCTCACCCGATGTCGTTAAACCGGGCAGGTATGCTCTTGCATCAGGTGCAGGGCAGCTTGCGAATGATTGAGTTTAGTGGCGCCGCGCTGTTAGTTGATGAAATGGAGCGTAGTATTGCCGCTGTCAGCGCCGCTTCGTACGGGGATGGACGGGAGCGCAATGTGCTTGAGGCCGTGCAGACCTGTGCCGACGAATTACCGGCGTATCTGCGACGCGTTGGCGATAGTAAGAACGAATTACCGGCGTCGTTAATAATGATATTTAACGACCTTCGGGCAGCGAACGACCAGCCCTTATTATCCTCTTCGGTATTGTTTAATCCCCAGATAAATTTGACTCCAGGCAGCGCTGGGGAAGTATCGAGTTTATCGCCAGACACCTTTAATGAACTCGCCGGCAAGTTGTTAAAAATGTATCAAATGGCGTTTCAGGCATATTTGCTGCGCGATGATGACAAACAAAATTTGGTGTATCTCGGCAAGGTGTCAGGACGCGCAGCCAAGCTCTGCACTGGTCAAGCTCAGCAAGTACTGTGGTTGTCGGCGCTGGCGTTATTAGAAGGCTTGCTCAACGAGTCAATCGCCAACCATTTTGCTGTGCGTAATTTACTCAGTCGTTTGGGTGTCGAGTTACAGGCGCTGGTTAAACATGGTCAGGCGGGAGCGCGAAACGCGGTTGCTTTGCCGCTGTTAAAAGATATTTTGTTTTACATCGCGAGCAGTCCGTCGTCGTCGCGCTACATTAGCGATCAGCGCGAAAAACACGGTTTGGCGACGGTATTTGATAGTGTCGCGAGTCACAGTGAATTTGCTGACTTGGCGCGCCAAGCGGTGGTTGCTGAATTGCTCCTAGCCTCAAGAGCGGTAACCGATAACGAGCTGCTGCTTAGTCGCTGCAGCCATATTGGGGATGCCTTGGCTGTGCTAGGTTGGGTTGAGTCGCTGTATCCTCTAAAGGCGATTATTGAACAGGTAACACAGGGTTTGGCTGGCCAGCAGATGCAGGCGGTAGCGACATCGCTGCAGCGCTTGGCTGAGCGGCTTGCGGAGGTGGCCGATTCTTCGCGCCCAGATGCCTTGCTGAGCAGTAAAGCTGAGGTAGAGGTGAGTGTGGCGCATGTGATAGCGCAAAGTCGCTCGGTGTTATTTGATGCCCAAGAGGCGGTTATTGCCTATGTGTCCGAGCAGTGGCAGAGCGCACATTTACAGGAAGTTCCGTTGCAGTTGCGTGGCTTAGCCGCGCAGTTGGCGCCGGTGGGATTTGCTGAGCCGGCAGCGATTTTGGAAAGCTGCGCCGACTACCTTGCTAACGATATTATAGCCCAACAGCTAGTGCCCGATTGGCAAAGCCTTGATGCCTTAGCCGACGCACTAACATCAGTGGATTATTATCTCGAACGCAGCAGTCATGGCCGCAAATATGACGACGAGGCTTTGTTAGCTGGTGCTGAAGCCTGTGTGACCCGCTTGGGTTATCCGCTACGCGGTGGCGCGCAAGATACGAATATATTGCACTGGCCGAGTAAGGTCACTAATTCCGCCGTCCCTGAGCCTGTTGATATCGGTGCCAAGGTCGACTTAGATCCAGAAATTATTGATGTCTTTCTTGAGGAATCTCAAGATGTCTTGGCGCTGCTGAATCAGACCTTGCCAATCTGGCAGGAGCGTCTTGATTCTGAGGATTACCTAGCGGTTGTGCGCCGCGCTTTTCACACCCTTAAGGGTAGCGGCCGGATGGTGGGGGCGATGCAAATTGGCGAGCTCGCGTGGTCAGTTGAAGCTATGCTAAATAAGGTGGTGGATAGCCACTTTGTGATCGACGATGCCCGCCTGCAATTAATTAAAAATGTCACTGCTTTGCTCCCGGATATGTTGTCTGCGCTTGCTGCGGGGCGAGAGTTACCTGCGTCTTCGGTCGATGGCTTAATGACATTTGCGGGGGCCTTGGCGCAAGAACAAATTCCACAATCAAATCTTGGTTCTGGTGCTGATGAAGATGGTTTGACGGCAATTTTTATGGGTGAGGCAGATACCCATTTGCGGGTGTTGGAAGCCTATGTTGAGTCAGTTGACAGTTACCCGGCGCAACTAAGCGATGAAGTCCAGCGCGCCTTGCATACCCTTAAAGGCTCGTCAAAGATGGCTGAGGTATGGCCAGTCGCAAACATTATTGCGCCGCTGGAGGCTTTGGTAAAAGAGCTGCGCTCTATGCGGGTTGCCGCGGGGGAGAGCTTAGTTGCCTTGATCTCCGATGTGGTACGCCAGGTTCGTCTTATGGTTAAACAGTTGGCTGACACCCCGGTGTCGTCGCTGCATACCCCAACTACCCTGCTGTCTTCCATTAATGCTTTATCTCTCCAGCTTGTTCATGAGGCCGAGTTCGCGGTTGATCGCGCCGCGCGTGGCGAATTGCCTCCCGGCGCACTGGATTCATTCTTGGCAAATCACAGCGACAGTATTCCGGGCTTGTTAGATCTTCTCAGTAATGATCCCAATATTGGTGCCGCTACCTTGGTTGAACACGCCCAAATTATGGGAGTGTTTGCTCAGCGAGCCGAAGATATTAACTGCGAGCCGGTGGCCGAACTTGCCCAGGCCCTGCAGGTTTTCCTCAGCCATGCACAGGACCCTTTGCCCGACCAATTTGCGGTCTTGGTTAACGAGGCCTTAGAGCAGCTGATGGATTATTTGAATCAGTTGGCTGCCGAACAAACTGTGGTAGAGAATACTGCCTTGATTGATCGCCTTCGCAATGTCGACCTCAGTGTTACTGTTGCTGAAGACGTTGATGCTGCCGGTGGCGAAGACAGCACTGTTGTTGGCGTGGCGGAGAATGACCGTGTTGAAAGTGATCAATCGGCAGGTATAAACAGTGCTAGAGACGACAAGACGGTGGCTGATGCGCCCGTGGAGTCTCCGCCGCTTGATGACGGTATTGATCTTGAAATACTAGAAATATTTTTAGAAGAGGCAGCAGACTTATTGGAAGGACTCGATGAATCTATCCATCAATGGTCTAGCGAACGCGAGGAATTACTTCATCTCGATAACATTCAGCGTTATCTCCATACCTTAAAAGGGGGCGCTCGCCTGTCGGGCTTGATGGCGGTGGGCGATCTTAGTCATAATTTTGAAACCGCTATTTCGACCGCAGTTGCACATCGAGATACCGGCGCTGAAGCATTTTTTAATCAGGTTCAGCAGTTTCAAGATCAACTCGTCAATTCCATTGCGGCAATAGATGACCCGACCTTTGTGATGTCCGCTGTTAATCCGGTTAGCAGCAGTGATGCGGCTATAGATGAACTTACAGAGCGCACAGAAAGTTCTACCGAGGCTTTAAGTTCTGATCAAGCCTTAACACCAGTAACGCCAAGCGCTGCGGCGCCGCGTGAAGATACTTCGCTGGCGTCGTCGATGGCGCGAGTCGCGCCCCAAGAAATGATTAAGGTGCCATCGCCTCTGCTTGAGCGGCTGATTAATCTCGCCGGTGAAACGTCTATCGCTCGCAGCCGGGTTGAGGAGCAAGTGAGTGAAATCAATTTCTCTTTGGAAGAAATGGAAATCACCATTGAGCGCTTGCAAGGCCAAGTGCGGCGCATGGACATAGAAACCGAAGCACAAATTATTTTCCGTCAAGAACAAGTTGAAAGCGAAGGCGCTGACGGTTTCGACCTGCTGGAATTTGACCGCTATTCGCAATTGCAGCAGTTGTCGCGATCCTTATTAGAGTCTGCGTCTGATTTGGTCGATTTGCGCGGGACCTTGTTGGAGAAAAGTCGCGACATGGAGACGCTGCTGGTTCAGCAGTCGCGAGTGAATACTGAATTACAAGAAGGCTTGATGCGTTCGCAGTTGGTGTACTTCTCGCGGATGGTGCCGAGACTGAGACGTGGCGTTAGGCAGGTTGGCAGCGAGCTTAATAAGCAAGTTGAGTTCAATGTCTACAATGCCGAAGGTGAGATGGACCGTCGGGTGTTGGAGCGGATTATCCCCGCCCTAGAACATATGCTTCGCAATGCCATAGATCACGGTATTGAATCTGCGGAAATACGCGAGGCGGCGGGCAAGCCTGCAGTTGGCGAAATTAATATGCGGTTTGACCGCCAGGGCGGCGATGTTGTCATTATCATCAGCGACGATGGCGGCGGTATTGATTTGCAGGCCGTGCGCCGCCGAGCGGAAGAAATGGGGCTAGTAGCGGCCGATGCTGAGCTTAGTGAACGGCAGTTATTAGAATATATATTTGATGGCGGTTTTAGTACCGCGCAGAATGTTACCCAAATCTCTGGGCGCGGTGTTGGCATGGATGTGGTGCGCAGCGAGATCAAGCACCTGGGTGGTGCGATTGAGATCAAGACCGAGCTCGGCCGTGGCTCGCGCTTTGAAATTAGACTGCCCTTTACGGTGTCGGTAAACCGGGCTTTGATGGTGAGTGTGGGCGGCGAAATATTTGCAGTACCCCTGAATAATATTGAGGGTATTGTGCGGGTCAGTCCCTACGAGCTAGATGTGTATTACCACGAGGGAGGCCCAGATTTCGAATACGCAGGGCAGCAGTATAAATTACGCTATATGGGTAATTTACTCGATGCGGGGCGGGTGCCCGATTTTGAGGGTCAGTTGGAGTCGCGGCCGGTATTGTTGATCCGGAACGCGGAGCCTCCTACGGCGATTCAGGTAGACTCGTTACTGGGCTCGCGTGAAGTCGTAGTAAAAACCTTAGGACCACAATTTGCTGCGGTGCCGGGCTTGTCGGGTGCGACGGTATTGGGCGATGGTAGCGTTGTTGTTATTTTGGATATGTTGGCGAGTATTCGCGCCGATGTTGCCAGACGTTTGGCGGGTAGCACGCCGCACTCGCAATCCGTTGTCGCCAGAAAACACAGCCGCTTAGTGTTGGTGGTCGATGATTCGGTGACAGTGAGAAAGGTGACCTCGCGGCTACTTGCTCGTCAGCATATGGAGGTTGCACTCGCGCGCGACGGACTCGATGCGGTGAATCAGTTGCAAGACAGCGCGCGCTTGCCGGATGTGATTCTGCTGGACATCGAAATGCCCCGTATGGATGGCTTCGAAGTGGCGAGCAGATTGCGCAGCAACGCGAGGACCAAAGATATCCCCATTATTATGATTAGTTCTCGTACCGGCCAAAAACATAGACAGCGGGCGTTTGCGCTGGGTGTGCATAATTTCCTCGGTAAACCCTATCAGGAGATACAATTATTAAAGGCGATTGATGACGTGACCTCTAATTTGGTGGATGCATGAATACAGTGGTAGAAGCGCCGTCTTCAGTATTAGCAAATATTGTATTGCCTTTGGTGAGCAGAGGCCTATTGGTTCCCAATGCCGCAGTGGCAGAAGTGGTCTTGGCGGGGCAGCTGATCTCGGCGGTATCGTCACCCTTTTTACTGGGCTATATGGTGTGGCGCGAGCAGGAAATTCCGGTTGTCAGTTTTGAAGGTCTTTTGGATGGCCACTTACCCGAAGGTTTGGCGCTGCGGCAAATGGCGATTTTGCACGGTATTACTGACAGGCAAAAGATGCCATTTTTTGCCTTGGCCTTAAGCGCAGTGCCGCGTCTTGTGCGCTTGCGCGACAGTGATATTGTGCCTATGGAGACCGAGGCTTACCCGCTGATTCACAGCCAGGTTAGAGCGCTAGATTTAAAGCTAATGATCCCTGATTGGGACAGGTTTGAAGAAGCAATTATCGCCGTATTGTAGTTAGTTTTTAATAATAAGGCGCGTGGATTAATGCCACGCCATATCTCCCCAGCGATGTTGAACAATACTAATGGCGGCGACCGGTGCGGTCTCTGTGCGCAACACTCTTGGCCCTAACTGCAGGGCGAAAAAACCGTGCTTAATGCTATAAGCGATTTCGTCATCACTGAGGCCACCCTCTGGGCCGACCAGCAAGGTAATGTGATTTACCGGGCCATCGACGGCAATCTCCTCATTTAAGCTGGGACATAAAACCAATTTAACTTGGCTGTTTACGGTGGCATACCAGTCTTGCAAGCGGCAGGGGTTTTGGATGTCGACTAAATCGTTGCGGCCACTTTGTTCGCAGGCGCTGACCATAATTTGCTGCCAGTGCCGCTGTTTTTTATCTTGTCGTTCACCACTTAGTTTCACGTCGCAACGCTCGGTAAATAGCGGTGTAATTTTGCTAACGCCAAGCTCCGTGGCTTTCTGAATAACCCAGTCAAAGCGATCGCCTTTAGATATGCCGACGGCAAGCTCAATTTTGAGGTGCGAGGGTGGTGATGACGCAAGTAGGTCTTCGCCAAGTTGGCAGCTAACTAATTTCTTGCCCGCTTCAGTAATGATTGCCGGATAGGCTGAGCCGTCGCCATTAAACAGAATGAGTTCACGGCCGGCGCGCATCCGCAGTACTTGAGAAACATAGTGGGCTGCGCGTTCGTCTAGGCTTAGCGCACGGCCTGTTGCCAAGTCTTGTTCTACATAAATTCGTGGTACACGCATAATACTAGTGTCAGGCCTAAATTAAGGTCTTAATAAATGCTTTGGACTTGCGCTGGAAGTTATAAAGCTGTTTTTTAGTCGGCGGTAGGTCGTCAATCTGACATTCCACATAGCCCTGCTCTTGAAACCAATGTGCGGTTTGTGTGGTGAGTACAAAGACCGAATCTAGACCTTTCTTGCGAGCTTCTTTTTCCAGTAATTCCAATAGCCGTTCGGCACGATCGGCACCTCGGTAGTCAGGGTGGGTGGCCACGCAGGCAATTTCACCACTACCGTGTTCTGGATAGGGGTACAGCGCTGCGCAGGCGATAACCATGCCGTCGCGGACCAGAATTTTAAAATATTCAATTTCATTTTCTAATAGTTCCCGCGAACGTTTTAGTAAGACGCCCTTGGTTTCTAGTGGTTCAATAATAGCAAGCAGGCCGCCAACATCATCGATGCGGGCCGTCATAAGCTGTTCGTAATGCTCTTGAGTGATAAGCGTACCGGCGCCATCGCGGCTAAACAGCTCTTGCAGAAGCGCGCCGTCGTGTTGGAAAGAAATCATGTGGCAACGATTAATACCAAGATCACCGGCGTCAACAACGGCTTGCACAATGCTATCGCTGCGCAGCGTTACCTGCCGCTCTATTTCGCGATCAACATCGCGGTATTCGCACTGCCTAATTAAATGCTGCTCGCTATCGAGCAAGCCGGCGTCGGCGGTAAATAAAATGAGTTTGTCGGCTTTTAATGCCGCTGCAGTGTGCACGGCAACATCTTCAGCGGTGAGATTAAAAATTTCACCGGTGGGGGAGTAACCCAGTGGCGATAGCATGACAATGTGCTGATTATTCAGTTGTTGCTGCACTGCTTGGGCGTCAATTTTTCTGACGATACCGGTGTGATGTAAGTCGACACCGTCCACGATGCCAATGGGCATGGCGGTGACGTAATTACCAGAACACACCCGAATTGCCGCGCCATGCATTGGCGAATTTGCGACTCCCATCGATAATAGGGCTTCTATATGAGCACGCAGCGAACCCGCGGCATCGGTGACACAGCGTAATTCGATATCGTCGGTAATACGCAAATCATTGTGATAACGGCTTTCGATACCGGCGTCGCGAACCCGGTCTTCTATCTGCGGACGTGCACCGTGAACCAGTACAAGTTTTACGCCGAGGCTGTTGAGAAGCGCAATATCATGCACAATGTTGGCAAAATTAGGGTGCGCAACAGCTTCGCCGCCAAACATAATGACAAATGTTTTGCCGCGGTGAGCGTTAATATACGGTGCCGAGTTGCGAAACCATTTTACGTAATCGGTATGTTCTGACATGGCGGCGGTGTGTGTTATGAGTTTAAGTCCTCATTTTGTGTGTAATGTCATAGGCTTACAAGCCATTTTTACGCGCTTTCGAATGTGCAAGGAGCTGCAGGCCTAAATATGGACGATACCACGATGAGTGACCTAGAGTCCCAATGGCAGGCGACCTTGCAGGCGGCGATAAGTCGACATTTTGAAGCTGCACGCGCGCGCGTAGACTGTGTGCATAGTCGTCACTTCAGGCCCTTGTCTGCGGTGAGTAGCAGGCACTGGCGTAATAAGGCCGATATACCCGCGGATTTATTGAATATTCCGCGGGCGCTGTGGCGGCTGTTGCGGCGTGTGGGCGCGGGCGATAAGCCGGTATTTCGAAAGTTGACCGGCAAGGAGCAGGCGGTTGCCGATGTTTTATCGACACAGCTATTGGATTTAGCGGCGCTACAGGTACTTTTACTTGAGCACTTGCGCACCCATCCTGACTATCATTATGGCGATGCGGCGCGTTTACAGGCAGTGCTTGCGCCCTACGACGGTGAACTCGCAGCCCAGCGTCTGCAGGCCGCCGTGGCGCAAATGGGCTTGAATCATGATAGCAGTCGCGATTTATTACTGTTTTTAGGCGTTGGCCTACTTGGGCGCGGCGTGAGTGATAAAATTGCCTTTGGCAGCGCGTCAATGATTGGTGTTTCAGCTGCCAGCACGCTCTATCTCAGTCAGCAAAGCGCGTGGGTTACTCTGTGGGCGGGCTGGTTTGGCGTGCCTACTTGGGTGGCAGTAAGCGGCGGTCTTACCGGTTTTACAGCGATGGTGATGGCGACGCCGGTACTTGCCCCGTTGATTGAAGTGGTACTAAATCGCGCTCAAGGTCGCCGCCGTCTGCATGCTTTAATTGATCAAGTAGAGCGCGAGTTGCGACCGTCTATTTCCAACCAAGTTTGGCAGTACGGTAGCTACGTACAGTTTATCCCGGATTTAGTGGTGGCTTTGCGGCATTTGCGTTGAATCAGCCATTTTGTTGCCAGCAGCGATGCCTTTGCGAATAGGGAATTAATTAGTGACAGGGAACTGCTTAAGAGTAGATATGACGTTTTTTCGGGGACTTTGCCGTGGACGCTGAATCATTGTCATCTGAGCTAAATACGGAGCTGGTCTTTGATCGTATTGCCGACGCACTCAGTGAAACCGGCTATGCGGTGCTGCCGGCGGCTCTGCCTGCCACTATGGGTGATGCTTTATTGGCTCGTGCTGCGAGTTTTGACCACTCAGTATTTCGCGCTGCGGGGGTGGGTCGCGCTGATAAGTTTCAGCTCAACGCTCTTGTTCGCAATGATGAAATTTGCTGGCTCACGCCCGATAACGAGGTAGAGGCCGCTTATTTAGCGTGGATGGAAGCATTGCGGATGGGTTTGAATCGGCGTCTGTTTATGGGCTTATTCGATTACGAGGGCCATTTTGCCCGCTATGCGCCTGGCGCCTTTTATAAAAAGCATGTCGACGCGTTTAAGGGGCGAACCAACCGAGTGTTATCGACGGTGTTTTATTTAAATCCAAATTGGGAGGTCGCAGACGGCGGGCATCTGCTGATGTACGACCACAGGGATAATGCCATTGCCACAATATCGCCGTTGATGGGTACTTTAGTGGTGTTTTTAAGCGACCGCTTTCCCCACGAAGTTAGTCAGGCTAGCCGCTTGAGATATAGCATTGCAGGTTGGTTCCGCGTAAATGCCAGCTTGGGGTCGCATATCGATCCGCCGCAATAGCAGCGGTTTATCGATATGTTATGCGCACTGGACTTAAAGCCGGCGCAGAATACCCAATGTGTTGACCCGTGCTATCGGTTCAAACAGGCCAGAAGCTAGCGCCATTTTATAAATGGCGTAGGGGGCTTGGCCGCCTTCTTCTGGGGCGGGGAATAAATCGTGAATGGCCAGCACGCCGCCAGTGATAATTTTACCTGCCCAGCAACGGTAGTCGCACAGTGCGGCATCAAGGCTGTGACCACCGTCGATAAAGACCATCGCCAGCGGGGTATGCCAGTGGCGTGCGCTAACTTCAGAGGTGGCAACAATGGGGACAACGCAATCGTCTAACCCTGCGCGGCGGATATTGCGGCGAAACTCCTTAAAGGTGTCGAACTGCCCTTCGCCAGCGTCATAGAGTTCGGGATCGTGAAACATTTCACCCAGTTGGTGTTCTTCTGAGCCAATGTGGTGGTCTACGGCGTAGACCACACTGTTTTTTTGTTGGCAGGCTAGGCCCAAATAGATGGTTGATTTTCCACAATAGCTGCCCACTTCTAGGACCGCGCCGCGCTCAGCAACCGACAGTGCCTGCTCGTAGAGTGCCCGAGCTTCATTGTCTGCTAAAAAGCCTTTAACATCGTTTATATGAGGGGGAAGCGCAATTTCCATAACTTTCTCGTGCGGTAAAATCAGAGCGCGAACAGTAGCCAAATTAGTTCTTCGCGGCAACTTACGAAATTGTCAGCTTTGCCAGATGGCGTATTTTACCATTGAAAATAGTTGATTGATGTTGGCGCTGGTGCCAGCAATTCAATGCTGGGTATACTGCTAGACACATCACTATAACAGTAAAGAGGAAGGTCAATTATGCTCAAAGTATACGGCTTTGCAGTTAGTAATTATTTCAATATGGTTAAGCACGCACTGCTATACAAGGGTGTGGAGTTTGAGGAAGTGCTGACCTTTCCCGGCATGGATCCCGCGTATAATGATAAAAGTCCGATGGGTAAGGTGCCGTGTATTGAGACCGAACACGGCTGCTTGGCCGAGACTAGCGTCATTTTGAATTATATTGAAGCGGCTTATCCTGCCAGGCCATTGCTGCCCGCAGATCAATGGCAACGAGCAAAAGTTAGTGAGTTAATGAAAATGGCGGAGTTATATTTTGAGCTTCCCGGCCGCCGCTTGTTTCCCGAAGTTCTGGCTGGTCAAACCGTGAGCGCAGATATTAAGGCCGAAGTGCATGAAACCATTAGTAAAGGCTGCCAGGCGCTGGCGATCTTAGGAAAACCAGCTCCCTATCTATTTGGTGAGACCATGACGATGGCTGATGTGGTACTTCGCTATTGCATGCTCACCTGTAAATTGGCCACAGGGGCAGTTTATCAGTGGGATGTATTGGCAGAAGTGCCCGGTCTGCGTGCATGGGATGACTTGATGGCGTCGGCGGATATTTCGAAACAACTTGATAAAGCCATGCAGGAAGGTATGGGGGCATTTTTAGAAGCTGTTAGGGCTAAAGCTTAAGCGGTCGCTTATCTGGCGGCAGTCATTTGCCGCCATGAAGACGCCTTGTTATGACTCGGCTTCCAGCGCGTCTAGTTCTTCCTGAATAGTGAGCCACTGTTCTTCGGTGGCGTCATTTTGTTCGCGTAATGTGGCCTGTTCGTTAAGCAATTTTTTCAGTTTTTCTTTATTGCTATCGTCGTATAGATCGGGGTCGGCGAGCTGCTCCTCAATACGAGTTAATTGCTCGGCAAGCTTTTTCATGGCCTGTTCAAGTTTTTTCAGTTTTGACGTCAGCGGCGCTAGCTGCGCGCGGCGGGCTGCGGCTTGTTGGCGAGCTTGCTTTTTGTCGACCAGAGGTGCACTGCTACTTGATACCGTTTCATCTCCGCTTGGCACATTTTTGTCGCGGTTTAGCAGCCAGTGTCGATAGTCTTCAAGGCTGCCATCAAAGGGCTGTGCTTGACCGCTATCGACCAGTAGAAACTCATCGACGGTATTTCGCAGCAAGTGGCGATCATGGCTGACCAAAATCATCGCGCCTTCAAAATTTTGCAGGGCGCTGGTCAACGCGTGGCACATTTCAAGGTCTAGGTGGTTGGTCGGTTCGTCGAGCAGTAATACATTCGGGCGCTGCCATACGATAATAGCCAAGGCGAGACGAGCTTTTTCGCCGCCTGAAAAATTCTCGCAGCTTTGCTCGGCGTGCTTACCATGAAAATTAAAACCGCCAATGAAATTGCGGATTTCCTGCTCGCGGGCATCTGGTCGCAGTCTTTGTAATTGCGTTATTGGGCTGGCGCTTAAATCTAAAGACTCCAGCTGATGCTGATGGAAATAACCCATGTGCAAATGTTCGCCCTGCTGGCGCTCACCGCTTAGGGGTTGCAGGGTGCCTGCGAGGGTCTTCATCAACGTCGATTTGCCCGCGCCATTTGCGCCCAGCAGTCCAAGCCGAGTGCCAGGGTGAATGCTGATATTGAGTTTGTTGAGAATGGGGCTGTTATAACCCAGTGTGGCTCTAGATAAAGACAGCAGCGGGTCTGAAAACTGCTTGGGTTCATAAAAGCGAAAATTAAATGGTGAGTCAATATGCGCGGGGGCGATGTCGGCCATCCGCTCCAGTGCCTTTAATCGGCTTTGCGCTTGCTTGGCCTTGGTGGCCTTGGCGCGGAAACGTCGTACAAAGTCTTCCATGTGAGCGCGAACCACTTGCTGGCGTTCAAATGCTTGCTGCTGTTGGGCAAGGCGCTCGCCACGTTGCTTTTCAAATGCCGTATAGTTACCGCGATATCGCATTAGGGATTGGCGGTCTAAATGTACGACGTGGTCGCAGCAGGCATCGATAAAGTCGCGGTCGTGAGAAATTAAAAATAAGGTGCCTTCGTAGCGACTTAACCACTGCTCCAGCCAAAGGCTGGCATCGAGGTCGAGGTGATTTGTCGGCTCATCTAATAGCATTAGGTCTGAGGGGCACATGAGCGCTTGCGCTAAATTTAGACGAATTCGCCAGCCGCCAGAGAAGTCGTTGACGGAGCGCTCTAATTCTTCAAGTTTAAAGCCTAGGCCGGTGAGCAATCGCTCGGCATCGCTGTGTATTTGATAGGCATTAATGAGGTCTAATTCGCCGTGTAATTCGGCGAGACGATGATCGTCCTGACAGCTTGCTATTTGCGCTTCAATGTCGCGAAAGCGATGATGGCCGTCAATAACGTAGTCGATAGCGCGGCGATCACTGGCATCGACCTCTTGCCGCATCTGGGCTATCTGCCACTGAGTGGGGAAGCTGAGGTCGCCGCTATCTTGTACTAGCTTGCCGCACATAAGCTGGAATAAGCTAGATTTTCCGGTGCCGTTGGCGCCGACAAGGGCGATATGTTCGCCGGGATTTACGCGCAGGTCTGCTGATTCGAGCAATGCTTTGCCGCCGCGTTGTAAACTGAGGTTCTGGAATTCAATCATGATGGGGCGCGATTATAGCGTGAGTACCGAGTAATGAATGAAAAATATAGTGCCGGCGGGAGACCACCTAAGACGCTAAGTAAAATGTGGGAGTTTGCCCTAGCGGCGTATTCGGAGCCCATAGTACAACGGCATTGCCTGTTTTTGCAGGACCATTACCAAATGGATGTAAATATGTTGTTAGCGGCAGGGTTCTGCGGTCAGCAAAAGGTGCCTTGGACAACGTCTATATGTCACGAGCTGATTACTTTGGTAGCCCCTATTCGCGAGACTTACGTCATTCCCCTGAGGGCATTACGCCGCCAGGCTGAGGGAAGTGGAGGTCTCTATGAGGCGCTTAAAACGGCAGAGCTTGAAGCTGAGCGCGCGGAGGTGGCATTGTTGGCGAGCCGGATCGCAGGACTAACAGCTGCGAGTGATGTTGGCGACAGCTACTTGGAAAACCTATTGGCCTACGCTGGGGTGCACGCGGATGTAAGTCAGGGCCAGCTCCTTTCTGCATGCCGAGACTTAGCCCTTAAGTTTGCCGACATTCACTAAAAGTCATCGAATAGACTGGCCAGTCGATCACTGGGTTTGTCGGGGTGGCTGGGAATGTCGCTCATGCGCCGCACTCGTCGCCGGGGGGCTTTATACTCTTTCTCGACTGCTTTTGGTGGTGACGCAGTTATCGCACTTGGCGTTGTTTTAACGGCGGTGGGAGCCGGCGGCTTGTCTTTGGCGGCAGTTGTCGCGCTGTTTGCACTTGGTGTGTCATCATCCTGTGGCGCTTGCGCTGCCGATTCCTTTGGGCTTGGCTGGGGTGAGGCGGAACGTGGCTTTTTTGTTTTTGCCGCGGCGGCCTTCGGTATGGTTTTTTTAGCGGCGGGGGTAGTGGCTGCCTGTTTAGCCGCAGGCCGGTTTTTTTCTGGTTTTGATAGCGCGGTTTCCGCATCGATAATCGCTTTTAGAACCGCCTTTTCTTTGCGGCTTTCTAGTTTTTTCTCGAATATCCTGCTGCGCAGCTGGGCTAATTCGGCCTGATGATTATCAAAATGCGCTTGGTGAGTGTCGATACTAGCTTGGGTGCGAGCCTGGATACTGGGTTTGGCGTCTTTTTGCTCTTTCAAGCGCAGTTTTGCCTGAGCGAGCTGGTCGCGAGTTTTATCGATTCTCGATTCTTGAGAAACTTCTTCTTTTTCAAGGAGTAACAGCTCTTGATCAAGCACCGCAATTTGTTTTTCCCTAAGTGAGTGCAGCTCCGATTGCAGGTTTTGCAGCTCAGCAAGTGGGGTTTTGGCGGTTTTGCTTTTGTTTTTATTACCAAACATGAGATTCAACCCCTACGAATGTTCAAAAAACCATCAATCTTCATTATACAAACTTGCCGCCGAGAATCTATCTCCCCAATCAATAATGGATTTATATCCTGTGGCACTGTGTCTCTAGGAACGCTTGTGGCAGACTGTGGTCTGAGTGTGCATGTCGAATTCGCGGCAGTATTTTTTTTCAATAAATAAGGTAGTTACATGAATAAGACACTGGTTTGTGCGGTGGTAATGAGTGGCCTGCTAACAGCTTGCGGCGGAGATACTGCGGCTAAAGCAGATCTTGATACCGAAATTTCTAAGGTTAGCTACGGTATTGGCGCAAATGTCGGCGCTCGGTTTGGTGATGATCTTCCTTTAGATGTTGCTGCGTTTAGCGCGGGTGTGCGCGATGCTCTCGCCGGTGGTGAGTTGCAGATGAGTGAAGAAAATATCATGAGCACGCTGCAAGCTTATCAGCAGAAGCAGTTGGCGGTTCGCCAGGAAGAGTCGCAACAAGCGGGCGCAGTGAACCAAAAAGCAGCCGACGCGTTTTTTGCTAAAAATAGTACTGAGGAAGGCGTGAAAACCACTGAAACTGGCTTGCAGTATCAGGTGTTGGTGAAGGGTGATGGAGCAATACCTACTGCGGACGACACCGTAGAAGTCCATTATCACGGTACATTGTTAGATGGTAATGTCTTCGATAGCTCTTATCAGCGCGGCGAAACGGTGAGTTTCCCCGTTGGTGGTGTTATCGCTGGTTGGACCGAAGCCCTGCAAATGATGCCGGTAGGCTCCAAGTGGAAATTGTTCATCCCACCCGCCTTAGCTTATGGCCCAGGTGGTGCGGGCGAAATGATCGGCTCCAACTCCGCGTTAATCTTTGATGTTGAGTTAATCAGTATTGCGGGTGACGGCGAGAAGTAAGTTCGCCACTGAGTGAAGTATAAAAAAGGCCCCATCGGGGCCTTTTTTATATCTAGTAGAGAAGTGGTGCAGCACATCCCTGTTGCACCATAGCCATCCTTAGCTCACGTTATTTTAAATTTTTCCACGCTGCTGTGAAGTAGCGATTAGCTACTGTGCGTGTAAGACATTGCTCATGGCGTGTGAGACGAAGTGCATCGGCGGTTTCCCCACGCGAGACGCGGCCGCTATATAGACTCACTGGCGACCCTAACCTCAAACGGAGATAAGGTTTGCTGCGTCCAGCGTTCAAGCTGCTGCCTCTCGCTGGCGCTAGCTTTGGTGTTAGGCAATACGTCGTAGGTATGGGGGTGGCGATCAAACCATAGCTGAGGTTCTTGGTAGTCTTTAAGCTCAGGCGCTGTAGCCAGCCAAATCATTGTGTCGGCGCCCATGCGACCGTCGCGCATAAAGTTTTTTAACTTCCTGTCGAAGGCGGGCAAGGATTTAGCGACACCGGGTGTGGCGGCCCAGCCGGGATGCATGGTGTAGTAATTAGTTTTGGCAGTGCTTTCTTGGCTCATATATACCAAGGCGCGTTTGGCGCGCGCATAGGCTTTGCTGCCATCGTAAGCTTCCTTCAGAAATTGCATATCATCTAATTTAAGGCCTTGAAAATACAAGCCGCCAGATACCACATTGATAATGCGGCTGGCGTCGTTGAGGTGACCCTGAAGTAGTTTGCTTAGCAGCACTGGGGCGAGAAAGTTTAACGCTAGGGCGCGTTCAAAGCCCTCCTCAGTGTCTTCTCTTGATGAAAACAATGCACCGGCATTGTTTATTAGTACATCAATACGCGGCTGAGTTTCTACTATTTTATGAGCGCCAGCGGCTGTCGCCTGCAGTGAGCTTAGATCAGCTTCAATAACGCGCAGCGCATGTGGATCGCAGCCACTAAAATCTTCAATTTGCTTGGCGGCCTTCTGGAGTTTTGAAGTGTCTCTGCCGATTAAAATTAGGGTGGCGCCTAAGCGTGCAAGCTCGCAGGCTGCGTCTAAGCCTATGCCGGCAGTAGGCCCGGTAATGGCAACGACTTTGCCATCCATTCTATTACTGTGTGATTTACGGGGCATCGAAAGATAGCCGCGTTTACCAAAGGAAAAGGTTGCGGGCACGATGAGTTTGTCGCAGAGATCATTTTTAAGCCGACGTTCTGCAGGAGCACTGGGGTTAGTAAGCGCCTGCTCTAAACCGGTTACCGCTTTTTTACCAAGGCGGTTTAGCAGCGGTTTGAACATCCACGTGAATGGCGGCTGTAGCCATTTTAAGTCGAGCTCGGCTCGATAGTCTATACAGGTTTTGGCATCGTCTATTGCGCTAAAGCTAAGAGTATCAAAGGCCGCGAAGCTGTCGCCTTCGCCTCGTAAAATCAGCTGATTGGGCTCATCGATCGCTACTTGGGTGTAACGCATTGCCGACAGTTTGTTGGCTGGTAATTTAAGTATAACTTCATATTCAGTGCCGATCTTAGGGTTACCCGGGGTCAACTTGCTCGAACGATATACACCTGGATCCCACTGCTCGATGGTCGAAAAGTCTTTTAGGTAGGAAAAACACTCTGCGATGGGGCGGTTAATAATAATTTTCTCGTGGAGAGTGTACTTCATCGGGATAGTCTCGCTGATCAGTTTAGAGTCAAAATGGAAGCTATGTTTATTCGTTGTTGCACTATTGCCACCGTATTATCTGCTACGTACGAACTGATAGTGCTTCCAGATCAGTGGGGTTTGGCTGCTAAGTACCCTGCTCTACCCCGAGAACGCGGCCTCTAGATTTCACTGAGAATACTAAACTGCACGGCTTAAGCTAGATGCCGACGTCTAATAACTACGCCGGTGTGGATTGGTAATTAGCTGATATCTGTAATAAAAAGAGTCAGTACCGCCATCACGCTGACTAGTATCGCTAGATGGGTATTAAGTGTGTTTTTCAAAGTAGCGTCATCTTCGCTATTTAACATAATCGCTCCGTCTATTAAATACTTCAATGATGATAGTGAAGCGCTGGTAGCTATGCAGCGATCCATTACAGTGTATTTTACGATGTTTTTGCGAGTTTGGTTTTGATTTGGCAAGACTGTAAAAGGACTAGCTGCGCTTAGAAATAACAAGATAAGAGGCGCGCTATTGATGTGCATTTTTTGTGACTATTCGCGTCAACTGAAACGCAGTGCAGTTTTTAAGACGGCGATTGTCTCCCGCTTGGGACTATTTATTAGCAAAATCCTGAGCTGACATTGTCTATAGTGATCCAAAAGATGACAGGTTCTGTCTTTGAATTTGCAACAATACGACATAGTGAAAGTGTTTTTATGCGATGTGGTTGCCGAACACATTTGGGTCGTTATTATGTTTGCGCACCATTTTCGTGCTCCTGCATGAACAGTACAGGTCGATTGTGTCACACAACGTTGTGACATAAGGTAGCATATTGATATGTTTGTGTAGTTGGCATCAAACCTGCTATTCCCTCCCTTGATATTTAATGCACTGCCAAGTCGGGTTCTCGCTTGGCGGTGGAATTCGTTTTATAAAGCAGGGGGTTTCTATGCGATTTAGTGTGAATGTGAGATTTATTTTTAGGATATTACTGATCGCCGGTTTACTAAGCGTGATTTCCGCTTGTGGTGGTAGCTCAGTAGAGCGCGATGGGCCCAGCCAGAATAGCGAGACAGGCGGTGATACTGGCGGTGATTCCGGTGGAGATACCGGTGGAGATACCGGCGGAGATACCGGTGGTGATACTGGCGGAGATACTGGCGGAGATACTGGCGGAGATACCGGTGGAGATACCGGCGGAGATACTGGCGGAGATACCGGTGGAGATACCGGCCAGGAACCCAAAGGAGCTCCAGAACGCTTTGACGCAACGTCAGCCGATGCAGATTCAGAGGGGCCGTATGCCGTTTCTGGTGCGATTGATTTTAAATATGCTGCCATTCCAGCCACTCGGAATGTTGATGGAAATAGCGGCGAGCGAGTAAGTACCTTTGACGATCTGATCGATGTACTTGGCGTGATTCATTACCCGCTAGTCAGCGCAGATACCCCGGCGCCGATGGCGGGATTCCCAATAATTCTATTTCAGCATGGCCGTCATTCAACTTGTTCGACGACAGGCGATGCCAACGGCGACGAGTCCTCCGGAACAGATTGCGAAGCCAATGGCTTGGTGCCTATACGTTCGGATAAAGGCTATGACTATATTGCAGAGACCATGGCTTCAAATGGCTATGTGGTTATTTCCATTGATGTGAATGACATTAATGCGCTGGACTCGGGCTCAAATGATCAAGGCATTACCGCGCGCGCTGAGGTGATTCTGCACCATCTCGATATCTTCCGAGATATTGCGCAGAATCCAGCATCAAGCTTTGCGATAGATGCCAATGGCAATGATTTCAGCTCATTGTATGGCTTTATGGATTTTTTGAGCATTGGCTTGATGGGCCATTCGCGGGGCGGTAACGGTGTTGCTAAAGCGATTACCTATAATCAAGATGCGCGCTTCCGCACTATTGGCGGCTTTGATTTCCCCCATGAAATCAAAGCGGTGTTCTCCTTGGCGCCGACCGATTTTGATTCTGAATTGCCTTTGAATACCGCTTGGGTGACTTTGTCACCGTATTGCGATGGCGATGTCTCTACCCTGCATGGGGTCTATATGTACGATAACGTTCGCTACGACGCCAATGATGTATCTCAGCCGCAATTCATGGTGACCTCGATGGGGGCAAATCATAATTACTACAATGATTTTTGGTTTAATGATGACGCTACGCTCAATGGCTTTGATCCTTATTGTACTGAGGCGTCGCCGGTCACTGGTCGTTATTCTCGGGTAGACCAAAAACGTCACGGTGAATTTCTAATTGCGAGCTTTCTGCGCTTGTTTGTTGGGGCAGAGTCTCAATTTGCCGGTTATTGGAGCGGCTATGAGCGCGCGCCTAGCAGTGCGTGTCCCGAGGGTTTAGAAACTTGCGACGAACGCCTGCATATGTCGTTTCATCAATCCAAGGAAAATCTCATTGTCGTCGATACCACCCTCACCGATGAGTCGTTGACCGAGAACGAGTTCGGTCTTGCCAACAGCCTTGATGGATTTACTTTCACTGGTTGGTGTGCGCCCAACGGCGGCAGTCTTGACGATCTACTGGGTTTTAATACCGACCGCTGCCCGTCAATCGCAACAATTTCTAAGGCGCCACAGATTTACGGTGGTTACCTGGGTAATTTGGCAAGTATTAATTATGCGCTGCCTATTGAAGGGCTTGATGTCAGTGATAAAGATTTCTTAACACTGCGCATGGGGGTGAGTGTGACGCCGGAAAATGCACTTGGGCAGGACTTCACGTTGACCTTGACCGATATAAATGGGGTGTCGGTCAGCTTATTAGCAAGTGACTTTACTGACGCACTGTATTTTCCACCGGGGCTGACAGTAGCTGCTCGGGACACCGGCGCAAAGACGGTGATCAATATGGTGCCATTCAGACTGGATGCTCAAGCCTTGTTTGATTCTGAATTGGACTTAAGCAAGCTGACTAATATTAATGTCGCCTTCGATCAGCGTCTGGCGGGAACGATTCAAATCACCGATGTGTTGTTTCAGAAGGTGCCTTATTAGAGAAGGCTGCCCTACTGGAATCTACCTTTCTAGAGTCAGCGGTATTAGTATTTATTAAGAGAAAAAAACGGGGCGAAGGCCCCGTTTTTTGTTTTTAAAAACCGACTCTGAAATCAAGTTGGTAGGTTGTTTGATCTGGGTGAGGCGTTTTCGTGTAGTTGCCTGGAATAAGAGGTTGATCAAGGATCAGAACCGCATCTTGTTCTTGGCTTAGATTGCGGGCCTGGAAGTTCACTGACCAGCCCTTGGTTTCGGAGCGCAGTCCCAAGCCGGCGTCAATACGGGTGATCGCCTCTTGTAGGGTGTTTGGATCTATATCTGAGTCAAGATAGCGCTCACCACTGTAGGAAATATTCATGCGAATACTACCTAAAATGTCTGCACTTCCAAATATCGGGAATTCCCAGCGGGGTGACAGTGAGCCAGACCAGCGCGGTGCATAAGGGAGGGGCTTGCCACTTAGATCTTGCGTTTCATTTTGCTCAGAGTTAAAAAGCGGTGGACCTTCGGTGAAGTTATCGTATTTAGCATCTAGGTAGGCAAGGCTACCTGCCAAACTAACCCCATCAATGGGCGGCAGCCAAAAGAAGTCCATTTCCGCGCCGCGGCTAGACGACTCAGGTGCGTTAAATGTGGTCAGGGTGACACCGGAGAATGTACGAATTTGTAGATTCTTCACGTCACTATCGAATACGGCCATATTCAGAGTTAGAGAGCCACCGAGTAGGCGAGACTTCACACCAGCTTCATAAGTGAGTGTTTCCTCTCCTTCATAAGTAAGGTTGTCGTCGCTGAGTGGGGCTGGGTCGAAACCGCCGGCTTTGAAGCCCTTTGCCGCGTTCACGTATACATTGATGTCAGGCAGTATTTCGTAATTAAAGGCCACCTTGGGCGACACATTGGTTTCTTTGATGCTTAAATTAGGCGCTTGAAAATCATTCTGATTGAGTGAGCCACCAGAGAGACTGTTACCTGCGGCAACTTCAGAATAACTTGAACCTTCAGACTCATCTTCGCCATAGCGAAGCCCAGCGGTTGCCGTCAGGCGGTCAGTTAGTATCCAGTTAAATTGCGAGAAAACCGCAAAGGATTGGGTTGTTGACTCGGTCGCAGAAATATACCGTTCACGATCAATAAAACCCGGAATTAAATTGGGCAACGAGATTGGCAGATCAATGATTAATGGGTCGAAGGGCAATTGAATATTTTGCACAATAGCGCCAGCCCGGGCGAAGGCAATAAGGCCGTTCAGGCTGACATCAATATCTTGGAAAACATCATTAGTTGATTCTTGTGCGAACACCCCAAACACGAAATCCATACCTTCGCCCCAGTCGAAGGGAGCGTCAAGGCCGCCGGCCAAACGCACCTCTATCGCGGTTGCTGAATAGGGATTGCCCTCTGGTGGTTCGTTAAAGGCCACCAGTGGTACTGGCGAATAGTCAACATCTAGAGAGTATGGCGTAATAACTTCAGACCATGAGGCAATGGTGGTGAGTTCGGGGGCGATAATACCCATTAGCTCATCGGGGCGCCAAATCAAGGCTAAAGATGCGGCTTTTACTTCGCGATCTGAGCGTGTTGGCGCATCGGTCGAGGTATTTTGGTCGTAGGCATCGGTCTCGGTTTGTGGATCAAATTCTCGGAATACCCGCAGGCTGCGATCGCTGGCAATAAAGAGCGATTGGGTATAACCCTTAGTCAGTGATTCTGCATAGAGTCCGGTGAAATTTGCGGTAAGGGTGTCGCTTAAAAACCAGCTTAATTTCAGGCGAAGAGCCTTATCTTCCTGGGTTTGTTGTTCATCCCGGGTGCTGTTGTACTCAAGCGTGTCGGCATCGTTGTAGCGAAATGCCAATCGAGCTAAAAAGTTCTCGCCTAACAGTGGGCCAGAGATCGCCCCTTCTATATTGTTGCTTTCAATATTCTCACCGTGACCGTACTTGATATAGCCTTCTGGTTCTGAGGTTGGGTCCATGGTGTGGAAATTAAGTACGCCACCCAGCGTATTTTTGCCAAATAGTGTTCCCTGTGGGCCACGCAGCACTTCCAGGCGGTCGATATCAAATACCGCATCTTGCGCAAAGGTAGATCGACCATAGGGGACATCATCGATAACAAGGCCAATAGACGGCTCGAACCCAACACCCAGTGGTGGGGTGCCAAAACCGCGTATCGTTATACTGGTATACAGCGCCAGTGACGAATCAAAGCTGACGTTGGGAATAAACCGTGTAATCTCACCGACATCCGATAAGCCTGACTCTTGGATGAAATCAGCGCCGATGACAGAGATCGATAGCGGCACATCCTGCGCGCTTTCAGCCTTTTTGTTGGCTGTTACAATGACTTCTTCAATAATCCGTGGCGCCGCATATAGCGGACTGCTTAGTAGGCCGGCACCAGTCGCGACAAGTGCTGTCGTGCTGAAGTACCTGATGGCCTTGCTGAGAAATTGTGCTTTTGCAGTGTTCCGTTGGGGCATCGTAAACCTTCCATCATTTTTATTGTGAGCTTGCTAATCTCATTGGTTACAGAGCTATAGCTTTTACAAGCATTAAAGGTAGCACTAAGAAGTGCCGCTTGCATGTTCGCTGGCGCGCAATTATGACGTAAGACGACAGTATGAGTGGCGTATGAGGACAGTTAATGTGAGGTGAATCGCACTGGGCGATACCGACAGTATCGCCTTATTTGCCACCCTCCTTTGAGTAGTAAGCTTCACGTGAAATCAATTCCCTAGGTGATTGAGGCGTATTCACTGTTTCAATTTGAGTGACCGCAGATTGGCTGAATTCGGTAAAATAAGGTATGTCTGTTACTGCAAGCTGGCTGGAGATTAATTAAAGATGTTGGTGTTCTCATTGTTACAGGTATAGCGGCGGCTCAATAGGCAAAAGAGGTAGCGTTAATTGGTATTTTTCTGGCTAATAATTGCGTGACGAAAAAAAGCCCTAAGGCGCTTAAAGAAAAAAAATTTCCGACAGCGGTCATAACAAGGCTCAACACAAGGGCCAATACCGAATGAGAATTAGAAACCAATGGCTGCAAATAATTTTACTTTAGCGGATCTTACACTATTAAAATATGGTCTTTTTCCAAAGTAGGCCCCCGGAAAAATCTATCCTTTCGGTTGGGGTGATCTAGATAAAAGTTGATTACTATGTACCGTGCCTGTTGCTATTCGGTGGGCTTGAGAGACAGGGTACAATCTAGAGGTATAGTTATGAATAAAAAAATAAAATCTAACATCGTCACCCGTCGAGTTCCTTTTGAATTCCCCGATGATATACACCCACACTGGACGCCAGATAGGCCAGAATTTGCGCATATGTGGAATGGTTTGTCGCTAACCATGCCATATTTAGAGCCGTATCTTATTCGCACAATGCGTGAAGGTCTGAAACGGGTAGACGACCCTGCGGTGCTCGCTGATGGCTTTGCGTTTATTGCCCAGGAAGGTCAGCATTATCAGGTTCATCAGCGCTTCAACGATATGCTAAAAAATAATGGCTATCCGGAATTAGCGGAAATTGAAAAAGAGATGGAAAAATACTATGCGCGACTGAGTAAGAAATCGCTTGCTCGTAGAATGGCATACAGCGCTGGCTTCGAATCGATGACCTTAGGGGCGACGCGCTTTATTATCGAAGAGCGGTCAAAAAACTTTCTCAATGCAGACAGTCGAGTGGCGTCTTTTTGGCTGTGGCATATGGTTGAGGAAACTGAACATAAAAACTGTGCTTACGACGCTTATCAAGCTGCGTGCGGCGGCTATTTCACCAGAGCCTTTGGCGTTTTGCATGGGACCTGGGGTGTCTTCTGGCCGGGAATAAAAGCTGCAGCGCTTATGCTAAAAAAGGACGGTCTTTGGTATAGCTGGCGCTCACGGCTAAGCTTTTATAAGTATGTGGCAAGTTTCTTAAAATACGTTCTTCCCTACATCACTAGATCCATGATGCCGGGCCATACGCCGCGTTCCGAAAAAGATTCCGAATGGGTTAAAGAGTGGCTGAGAAGTTATCCATCAGAAATGACTCTTGCCGAAGCACCGCTTGTCGATACAAGTACTCCCGCCATGCCAGTGCCCAAAATGAAGTTTATAAAAACAGAGGTAAACCATGCAGTCGTCTAAGGAATTAATAGGTACTCAAAGAATGTTAATCGCAAGTGGTGCCTTACTAATCTTCTTTGCCGGTGTTGCCGGATTTGGATTTTTATTTTATCTATTGGGTGAAATTCGCTTGTGGCCTTTCCCCACTATTGAATATCAAATGCCCGGTTCCGTAAAAGCGTGGAGAATGACGCATTTGGAAGGAGTGTTAGGTGGGGTAATTCATTGGATTTTTGCCTTGCTACTACCCTTGCTGCCATTCACTATAAAAACTATCCGTAGAATGAGCGTCGCCATGATTTCGGTTGGTTGGATGTTCACTATTGCCTCATCAATGGACGCCTTATTTACAGATAGCCGGGGACTCGCATATGGCGGTCCACTAACTAATAATATTGCCTTTTTCCTGTTTTACGTTGGCATTCTTATGATTATGTACATCTTGCTGGTGATCGCATACCGCTCCCTGCGGGCCTTTGACTAATATAAGTTTTGATTGGCGTTGCGAGCTTCCTTAGCGTTGCCCAGCGTCATCATGAATATGCTCATTACAATTTATCGACAATACATCACATTTAAAGTAATAGAATAGTAATTGCCTATGAGTGCGAGAGTGGGGCGGCGACCCACTCTTATATTTATAGCGTTGCCAGGCCAGCGGGAGTAAATATTAGAAGCGCCGCATCAGCCATATTCAAGGGATGCGGTGCTTCTGGGTGTTTATAACAGATAGTCACCCCAGGCTAGGTTCCGTATACATTTTTCGTAGTTGTTTCTTAAGTATCTTTCCACCGGCATTGCGTGGAATAGTATCGGTAAATAGGATCTTCTTGGGGAGTTTAAATCCAGAGAGATACTTTCTGGAGAAGTCCCCAATTTCGCTAGTATCGATGGCACTATTGGCGAAGATAACGGCGACCACAATTTCGCCCCATTTTTCATCGGGTGATCCAATGACGGCTACATCTGCGATGGCTGGGCGTTGCATAAGCACTGATTCAATTTCCAGTGACGAAATATTCTCGCCGCCAGAAACGATAATATCTTTGAGTCTATCGACAACGAAGAGATGCCCGCTATCACCGATTTGGCCGACATCGCCAGTAAGTAGAAAGTCATTTTGGATGGCTTCCTGAGTACCGCTAGGATTATTCCAATACTCTTTCATGACTAGGTCAGATTGAACGCAAATTTCTCCCGCGCCACCTTTAGTAACGGTATTGCCGTCGATGTCTGTCAACTTGATTGCGGTTCCAATTATTGGTCTGCCTGCGGATCCTATTAACGGCGAGTCCTCTGAGCTGAAGATTGCTCTGTGATCTCTAGCGCCAAGTATGAAAATAACACTGTGGGTTTCTGTCATACCGTAAATCTGTACGAAATCGCAGCCGAAATGTCGGTGTGCTGCCCGTAGTGCAGACTCGGATATTGGTGAAGCGCCGTAAAAGATAGACTTTAATTTAGGATAGTGGGTGTCGCTAGCAGACTCAAGCGTCGTACAAGCTTGAATCATTGCCGGTACTAGAGCCGCGTGCTCTACTTGTCCAGAACTCAATAGCTGGCGTGTCGTTTCGGGGTTGAACTCACTTCGCAGTTGAAGCGTGGCGCCTCTGCTCAAGCACATTAGTGAAACGAAGATTCCACCAACATGGAAAAGTGGTAAAGCTTGATACATGCTTTCGCCGGCTAAGATCGAAACGTCGAGGGTAAGTGTTACTGCCACTAGCTGAGATACACAGTTGCCCTGGGTTAACACGACCCCCTTTGGGAAGCCGCTGGTGCCAGAGGTGTAGACTTGTAAATAGCCGCGATCGGCAGCAAAGCTAATCGCAGCCGGCACGGATGACTGTTGCTCAAGCCAATCGGAAAAACAGTGTTCATGTTTTGCTAAGTCTTTTGTATTGCCCTTGTCCTTGAGAATAAAGTGCTGACTAAGGTTAATGTCGCGCAGTGTTGCCGCCGTTTCCCCATCCATAATGAGGCATTGAGATTTGGCGTCACCGATTATCCAGATAAGGTCTGATTGGCTAAGTCTCCGGTTGATAAAAACGATAACGGGTCCGCCCAGTAGGGCGTAAGTAAGCAGTACGACGATTCTTACATACCAGTGAAATACGATCTTTAGAGCTGAAACCTAGGGCCTTGAAGCCATTCACTGCTTGCCAGGCATCTTGGCGCAATGTTGCTAAGGTGTATGCATTATTATCGTCAATAATGGCAATGCTTTCCGGTGCTGAATCGCATTGGTAGTCAATAGCTGAAAATGGATGTATTTGCATGGTAGTACTAACCCCCCATTAGGGAAATAAGGCGTCGACCAATATTGCCGTAGGGAGGGTAAAGTAATTTGACCCCAGTAAATCGTCCAATACCGCGCTGCTTAAACACCGGCTTCATATGTGAGAAAGTCAAAAAGCCTTCTTTGCCGTGATAAGATCCAAAGCCACTGCTACCAATGCCGCCAAAGGGTTGCGCGGCCTGTAAATATTGCATCAAAACGTCGTTAATAGTAACGCCCCCTGCATGGGTGGATTTAAGCACTTCGTCTTGCAAACGGTTTGAATTAGAGAATAAATACAGGGCGAGTGGTCTGGCTCTTGCGTTGACAAAATTGATTGCGTCATTCACTGACTCAGTCTCTAAAACTGGTAATACTGGGCCAAAAATCTCCTCCTTCATTACCCGGCTGCTAGGTGAGGGGTTAATAACCAGTGTCAGCGGGAATTTACGATTTTTTACGTGTTCAGGGCTAGGTTCTTCTAGCCTGACGATCCTAGCGCCATCGGCCTCAGCATCGTTTACCAGAGCTGTTAGCCGGTCGTAATGTGCCCTGTTGATAATGGAGGTGTAGTCATTGGACGCCACCCCATTTGGGAAATGCGCCCGAAAGTGGCGGGAAATCCACACGATAAAATTTTCGGTACTTCCTGCCGGGAGAAGAGCATAGTCCGGTGCTATGCAGGTTTGGCCGGCATTGTAGGTCTTTCCCCAAAGTACGCGTTTTGCAACTTCGTCAATCGGATATTTGTCGTCAATAATAACGGGGCTTTTACCGCCAAGTTCAAGGGTGACGGGTGTGAGGTTCTTTGCGGCGGCCGCCATCACAAAATGGCCAACGCGGGTGGAGCCGGTAAACATTAAGTGGTCGAATGGCAGCGCTGAAAAAGTAGCCGCGGCGTCGGCTTCACCTCCTTCTATTGAAATATGGTCCGGGCTAAACTTACTGGCAATAAGTTCACGAAGTAATTTCTCTGTTGCCGGTGTGCACTCCGACATTTTCACCATGCACCTGTTCCCCGCGGCTATGGCGGATGCCAAGCCGGATACCGCGATATTAATAGGGTAGTTCCACGGCACAATAATACCAACTACGCCTCGTGGCTGTGGCACTATTTGATTTTCTCCGGGTAAAAACCAAATTCCAGTGCCTCGCTTGTGAGGCCGCATCCAAGTGCTTAGCTTATGACTGGCATAGTCGATATTGTTAATGCTATTACTGATTTCAGAGAGGCGAGTCTCCTCGGTACATCTGTTGCCAAAATCCTTACATAATGCAGTGATAATAAGACCACTATTGTCTGTGAGCAGTTTCTTAAGTGACTTCAGGTGCTGCCGTCTCTGTGTCAGAGATGGAAATTTATTGCTTTCAAAGGCGGCTTTTTGATTTTCAAAAATAGAATTGAAGTTAGCATTGGATGGTAGCTCGCTAACTAAATCGTGTGCTTGACTACTACTCATAATTCCTCCGTTATAAGACCTTAATCCGGTATGTCATCGCTTTTGTGCAATGTTGAAACTAATCTAGTGATTCTGCCCTAAGCATCGATATCACCGCATAAAACAGCGTGATAGCACCCACTAAAGCCGGGAAAAATGCGAAGCCCCCGGCTAGGCTGGCTTCACCCATAGCATTCGCCTCTAGAGTGAGTCCGTGATTGGGTGCAAACATGCCAAATAAATAGAACATGAAGTTACCCCAAACGGCGATTACTGTGCCCAGGAATACGCGGAAGGCCTGAGTGTCAGTAAGATAAAAGGCACGCATCGCGGCCCCAAAGCTTATTGCCATTATGCCGTTCATCATCATGCCAATATGTACTCCACGCCAGCCCGCGGTGGTACCAGGCATGTCGAACTCGATAAGCAGCGGGATTGGACTTAGTGAAGCGCCGCCAATCATAGAGAAAATAAGAATGAATCCCGATACTAGGGACACTAGGATGGCGAAAAATCCTTGACGGATTAGCTTGTTAGAGTGGTGACTCTGCATGGTTATTGATCCACATATTATTGTTAGGAGGCGCTCTAGCGTAAATTCATGCATAGTACTCGTTTCGTTACATACTGAATTTTGCCGCAGCAGCGATATGCTACCTAATTGTGGGTGTTGTGAACCCCGTCAAAGTGTTGGTATTGGCAGTTATAAATATCTAAAATAATTTTATCGTCATGCCTCCTGACAGATTTAAATGTTTGAAAATAATAAGGATTCTCCGGCAGTGGACACCGCTCGATCAATATTTAGCCAATTTCAAATACTGGAGGCGAAGTTAAAGCCGCCGTATCTCCGGGCACAAGCGTTTGCGAGAGAGTCTTTAACCCAGGGAGTTGAGGCTGAGGCTGCGGCGACGCGTTTGCTTACCCTTATTGCTCCCGCAGGGTCGGGGAAAAGTACCTTGATGGCGGAACTATATAATGGCGCGCTAAGGAGTGGGCGGCATTGTTGTTGGCTAAGTTTGGATGTTGATGACAATGAGTCGGCTATCTTCTCAAAGTACTTTATAGCTTGTACATACGGTGTCGATATTAAAAGTGCAGAGCGTGAGCTGGCATTTCTTAAATACAGCTCGATCAGAGATTGCAGCGCTTTATTTGATACGCTTTTAGCGAGAATAATTTCAATCGGCACAGAAATAACGATTTTCGTCGATGACTTTCAGTATATTAGCAATTCAGAGATTATTCGATTTTGGAATCGTTTGATATTGCATGCGCCGCCGACAATGTGTGTCGTCATCGCCGGCCGAAATAGACTGCCTTTGGATCTAAGCCGGCGTCAGATTTCCGGAATGCTTACAGAGATTACGCAAAATGATCTAAATTTGACGGCCAGTGAAATTCAGCGTTACTTGCATCAGGCGCACGATATACCTTGCGAAATTAAATCAGCAGAAATTCTGCATCATTCAACTGAGGGGTGGGTGGCCGGTGTGCAGCTGGCAGCGTTGGCAATATCAAGTTCTAATACGCCTGCGGCAGATTTTATAGAGGGATTTACTGGCAAAGACAAGTCTTTGACTGAATATCTACTGCAAACAGTGCTCAGTGAATTACCTACCGATGTGCGAGCATTTTTACTATCTTCATCGCCACTCATTCGATTTTCAGCAGTTCTTTGCGATCATATAAATGAAGCAGACAATGGTCATCAAATAATAGAGTATCTGGATAAAAACAATATTTTCGTCGTTTCTGAAGACCGCGACGGAATATGGTATCGCTACCATCATCTATTCGAGGATTTTCTTCGTTCAGAGTTAAAAAAACAAAATCCTCTTCAGTATAATAAAATCTGTATCAGAGCCGCTCAGTGGTGGGAGTCGCAAGACTTATTAACAGAATCAATACAGTATTATTTAACTGCCCATAATTTTGACAAAGCAGCCGACTTGATTACTGCTAGGGCGCCAGATATTGCCTTGCTGCGAGGAGATCATTACACGATATTAGATTGGATGCGGAGGTTGCCGGAGAAGTATCACACCAGTCAGCCGCAGCTATTGTTAAATCACGCGTGGTCATGTGCATTTAGTCGAGATCCTGAGCGATCGATCGAACTTTGTCATAAGGCGCTTGCTGGTTTAGAGGACGCCACTCTGTTTGATTGGGATTTAGATAAGGCTACGATAGAAACATGTTACTGGCAGGCTAAGACAACCGAGGTGATAGCCACAGTCGTTTCTGATGAGTTGATTAAGAGTGCAGGTAAATGTAAGCAAATCCTAGATACAATACCAAAGACCGAACTATTTGACATTTCATCTATATATAACTGTTTGGCCTACTCAATGCTTGGCCAGCGAGAATATGTAAAGAGTGCTCACTACGCTGCGGAAGGATACAAATTCTCGATCAAGTCTGGATCAAACTATGGATCAGTTTGGGCAGAGTTCCTTGGCGGTCTGGCTAATGTCGAAATGGGTAAGCTGAGGGCCGCCTCAGAGAACGCCAGTAAAGCATCCCATAAAGCCGGTCCTGCAAGCGATAATAATATCTCGCTATGTGCTATGGCTGATTTTATACGATCAGAAATTAATGTTCAGAAGTGTAACTTTAATGTTTCAACAGGAAGCTCCGGTCTGGGGCGCTCCTTTATATCCTTGTACGGTCCGGTCGAGCCACTATTAGCTGCAATTAGAAATGAAGCAAGACAATTGGTATGGGGAGGGAAGTTTGGTTTAGCGTGGGAGGTTTTGCATCACGGCCAAGAGATAGCGCTGTCGACTAATCAGGGGCGCTTACATTTTGGGCTTGTTGCTGAGGAGATTGAGCTTCAAATATGGAGTGGACAGGTTGCTGAGGCTAAGGAAACGCTAACGAGAACGCATTTCTTTACTTTTGATACCAGTGATTTGTCTACAGAGTTAATTCCGGCGATTGAGGATACGACACAACTGATCTTGGCCAGAGTCCTCTTAGCTGACAATCAAGCCGAAAAAGCTCTTAAAATCATTGTAAGGCTTATCAATGCGACAAGAATAAAGAACGATAGTCGTATTCGACTACTGCGAACTCTGGCAACCATGAAGGCGGTTGCGCTATGGAACAATAACCAAAAGAAAGAAGGTGTTCGCGAGTTAGATAAGGTCATCAACGATGCGGCGCAAGAGGACCACGCTTACCCAATTTTAGTTTCTGGGCGTCAGCTTTTGCCTATTCTTGAAGAAATTCAATCAAGGCATCACCAGGGTTTAGATAGCGCCGAGTTAAAAGTTAAGAATAACTTTGTTAATCGACTACTCCTGCTATTAAACGGCGAAGCTGCCGAGCCAGTCGTTGATCTTAAGACTGTCAATGTTACTGGCCGATATGAGCTCACCGGTAGAGAAATCAGCATACTTAAGCTGATAGGCGCTGGTATGGCGAATAGCGAAATAGCTGGCGAGCTGGTGATTTCTATAGCAACCGTAAAATGGCATCTACATAATATTTATCAAAAAATTGATGTGAAAAGTCGAACAGCTGCTGCAGCTTATGCGCGCAAAATAAGTTTGATATAGATACTAGGTCCTGCTGGGCGACAAGCGCCGGTCTAAGGTCTTGAGTGAAAGGCAGAATCTCTATGCGGATTATGCGTCGATGCCATCTATTATCTCAGGAGTCTTTGGCATTAACGGTGTTGATACCATTGGCACTGATCTCTTCTTGGCCTAAAGTTCTGATTTAAATGCATAAAAATAAATGTCTGCAACACCCGTGGTTCATTCTTTCAATGGGTTTCCAGTAAAAAAATTGCGAAACCCAACCTATAGATCGGCTCTGATAAGCACTTAGTATGTGATCCTAACAAAATATTAGTTGGAGACAATAACGATGAACACACTTCCTTCGATGCACCCAATGGACGAGATTCCTGTTAGAGCACTTCAATTCAATTTGGACAATGTGAAGTTCCAAGACCCACTGTGGAGTCAGACTAAGCCAGAATTTTCCATGTTCATCAATGCTCTTGGCGTTCACGTGCCCTACTTTGAGCGATATTTAATCAAAGCCTTATCCGGCGCTAAAAAGCTCATAAAGGATGAGGGATTGCTGAGCGATGTTTCCCATATCATTGGCCAAGAAGGCCATCATGCAAAGAATTTTATTAGCGTCAATCGTTGGCTTTCAAAGCGATATCCTGAAATTGCTAGTAAGGATAAGCAGGCTCGAGATTATTTCGCAAAGCACGCTAAAAATGATGACATGAAGCGCTTGCTTGCCTTCACCGCAGGATATGAAACATTTACTTTCCTCGGAGGAATGATCGTTCTTGATAACCATGAGAAGTGGTTTAAAGACAGCGATGGAGTCATGACCGCGTTATGGATATGGCATCAAGTTGAGGAAGTCGAGCATGGTGCTGTCGCATTTGACGTCTATCAGCACTTGTATGGAGAACACGAGTGGTATCGTAAGTGGATGGTTTTACTCTCACTTAGCCATATTGCCAAAGAGACTATTCAAAGCTATTGGATAATGGCAAAAGTAGAAGGCTGGACTAGAAACCCATTTACTGCGGTAAAAAAAGTGGGGTTTTGTCTTCTAATGCTAAGTCTGTTTCTGAAATCAGCTTTGCCGGTCTTCAAAAGAGGCTATCATCCGCGGCAACATCCTATGGTCACTACCACGCAAAATCCGATTCAAATCGCATGGCGTCGATTTGAGCGCGCTGGCGCAGACGTTCTAGAAATAAACCATCAGCGAATGGCTGAAATGATGAATTTCGGAAAGTAATAAAAATAATTGAAAATAATATAAAAACATAAATACAGGAAATAAATATAGTGGGAGCTAGTGCCGAGGACGTTACAATTACATTTATAGAAAGTAGCGGTATTGAGAAAGTGGCCGCTGCAAAAATTGGAGAAAGTTTAATGGTGGTAGCTACCAATAATATGGTGGTTGGCATTGACGGTGACTGTGGCGGATCTTGTGCATGCGGCACCTGTCGAATATTTGCTGATGTCAGTATTCCTAGCCTACTTAAAGATCCCGAAGAGATGGAGTTGGACATGCTTGAATTCGCAGCCGACGGGGATTTAGGTCAAAGGCTAGCATGCCAGATAGCGGTCACAAAACAATTTGACGGGATAAAAATAAAAGTTGTAGAGTGATAATAAAAAAATTATGGTGTGATGGCAGCTGCCTGCGATCTTGGCATCGCACATCGCGAGCAACTGATTAGTCTACCATGACGTCTGATGAAGGCTGGTCAGCGTTTGAGTTGTCTCTATAGTCTCTTGGTGAGCAGTCGCTCCAGCGTTTAAAAGCGCGAGTGAAGCTGCTGGTGTCGGTGTAGCCTAAATGTGCTGCCAGTTCCTCGATCTTCATATCGCTATCTATTAGTAGCTGAAACGCCATTTGCTTGCGCTCTTCTTCAACTAATACACGAAAGCTGGTATTTTCACGATCTAATTTGCGCCGTAGTGTTCGGCTAGAGATTGTCAGTGCGGCACTGACATCGTCTAGTGACGCCATTAGTCCTAACGGACCTAGAACTTGTTGTCGAACCCGATCCGATATTCCGCCGGGTTGACGTTGCCGAAGCTGCCGAGCGCATTGATCCGCCAGTGCGCGGGCCAGTTTAGCGTCGTAAGTAGGCTGCGGTCTATCAACATAGCTTAGAGGTATTCGGATGGAGTTGTATGCGCTTCGGAAACTCGGCTTGATGCCGCAGATCGACTCGATATAGCTTGTGTCGGCAGTAGCAGGCCCAGTGAAGTTGGTTTTTAAATTTTTAATTTCATTCAGGCTAAGCTCTTTAATAACGGCGATACTGGTCGCCATATCTCGCTCCAATAGAAACTGACGGAGATGAGTGGGAGTCGACTGAGGGTTCAAGTGCAAACCAAAATAGTCGCCTTGTTCGAATGAGCTGATCTCGCAGTACGCGGTACTTAAGGGCAAAAATCGCAATGCAGTTTGAAGAGCATCTCTTAATGTTCTACAGGTTCGTAGAGAGAATCCCCAAATTCCAAATGTGGCTATATTATAGCAAAGTCCAATTTTAAAACCGAGCGCCGCCACATTTGGTAGTGCAAGTATTAGATTTTCAATAAGCCGCATTTCTTGTTCACGGCGGATAAGTGCGCCGCCGTCGTTTAGTTTATGCTCAGAAATATCGGTCCCACATAAGCAGGTTTCAATATCGACACCATGCCCGGATGCGAAATTTATCATTACCTTGCTGAAAGCGACGGGTCGAAGCGTATTTTCAATTTCTAGCATTTAGATAGCTCGATTTGATCGGCAATTAAATATGGCCGTAAGTGCTGTGTGAAAGGACATATCTGCAGTGTTATTTTTATTTATTCAGCGCTAATGTACTGTTAAATAATTGAAGTTGTCAATCTAGATAAAGGAATGAATATGCAGGATGAATTAGCTGATTTAAACAAGCAGGCAATTGCCGCGGCCATAGGGCATATGGGAAAAGTTGCGTGGCCGACATTGGCGCTTACATTCTTAGTTTGTAGCCTTTTCATTCCCTGTTTAGTACTTTTTTCTTATGGTTACATGTCAGTTTGGCTTGCCACGCTTCTAATTGGAATACTCACCTATATTTCATATACAAGTTTACATGAGGCCGTGCATGGCAATATCGGTGGTAATAAACCGCACTTGCGGTGGCTGAATGGGCTTTGTGGCTACGCTGTCGCGCCAATAATTGGTATCGCTTATGCCTCTCATAAACATGAGCACTTCACGCATCACCGTTTCACTAATGTTGAAGATAAAGATCCGGATTTTCGTATAAGTGGAATGGGTAAGGGGCCGGTAAGAGCTGTGTTAACCGTACTGTGGTTTTTCTTCGCGCAGAATGCTTTTTTTGCAAAAAACAATTGGCACTCAGCCAAGCTAAAAGATCGTGTCCTGTACGTCACTGAGTTGTGTGTGTCGCTTGGTTGGCGGGGTCTTATTATTGCAATTGTAGATCGCCCAGGTATCTCAGTTGTTGTGATTCTTGGTTATTTTATTGGCGCGTGGTGTGTGAGCTACTGGTTTGCCTATCGACCACATTTTCCCTACGACAATACTAAACGCTATCAGAATACCAGTAGCCTGATTATGCCCTCTTGGATGCGCCCTTTTGAGTGGTTTTGGTTGGGGCAGAATATCCACTCCATCCACCACCTATTTCCACGGGTACCGTTCTATCGCTACCATGCTCTTCACCGGGAGATTGAACCAATACTTCGCGCCCATGGAACACCAATTCTCGGAATATTCAGTAGGAAGCCAATAAAGGATCCCCAGTCTTAAAGAGAATTCGGAGATAGTATAATATTGCTTTCTGAAAAAAACCGGATCAGTGTAATAAGAGATCATATTTTTAATAAGTGGCAGTGATGTCTTAATGTACTTAACTTACTAGTGGAGATAATATAATGACATCTTCCTTATTCGGAATGGCCGGTTATACTGGCTGGGTGCTACTGCTACTACTTACTATTATTGCCTATCGCGGGTTTATGGTGATGAGTTTTAAGCGTAAGGCTGATGCCTGGACGCGGGGTGGTGAAACTCAAGATGGTCCGCTATTGAAGCGAATTTGTGATGCACTTAGCAATAGCTTGGAAACTGCGCCATTATTCTTTGGTATTATTTTACTTGCCAATGTTAGTGATCAATCAGCGGTAACTGATGGTTTAGCAATGACGTATGTCGGCGCTCGTATAATACAGTCGGTTTCGCACATTATTTCCGTTCACCACCTGATGATTTTCGTAGTGCGCTTCCCCGCGTTCCTCGCGCAGGTGGCAATATTAATATGGTGGTCGCTGTCGCTTACGTCTGTGATTTAAGCAGATAAGCCAATCACGTTATTAGGCTGATGTTGATGCAGGTAGCGCGGGCGACAATGCTTAGTCCACACTCCTTAGCGTGAATACTATCTGCGCAATTAGAATTATTGCACCTCTATTTTTGTAATGAAAAAACTGAAGAGTAGACCAAGTTTAAACAGTATTAACATGGGAACTGCGAGCAATACTTGGGATATTATGTCGGGGGGAGTTAAAATCATTCCTACGATAAAGCAGCCGATAATAACGTAAGGGCGTTTTTCACGTAATGCCTTTCTGCTTGTTATGCCACTGCTCACTAGGAGTACGGTAGCTATCGGGATTTCGAAGGTTATGCCAAAAGCGAGAAATAGTTTAAGCACAGTTTTTAGATATAGTGAAATATCTGGTGTGTAGGATACGCCTTCAGGCGTGACACTACTGAAAAAGCTAAATACTAGGGGAAAGGCCACGTAAAAAGCAAAGGCGATACCGGCATAAAACAGAATCACACTTGATATTAATAGCGGTATGCCAAGTTACCGCTTATTGCGATAGAGTCCGGGGGAGATAAACCCCCACAGCTGGAATAGAAAGACAGGCATTGATAGAGCGAAGGCGGCACAAAGCACGAGCTTCAGGGGTGCCATGAAAGTGGATGTCACATCGGTTGCGATCATACTTCCTCCTTCGGGTAGGTACTGGAGAAGTGGCCCGGCAACAAGACTATATATATCGTCAGAAAATGGTATTAAGCACAGCGATAATATTAATATCGCCGCCAAAACACGTAGAAGTCGTTTTTTAAGTTCGGTTACGCAATCCGTCAGATTAGAGCTACTAATAGTGACTGCGGTATTTGAGGTCATAATTAATGAGGATCTTTTTTCGTGCAAAGCTGATGGTCAGCTATATCTGCATCGGCCTCCGTCTTCTCTAGGCTTTGCGTGCTGCCCTCTGCTATATCGCCTTGTGCTGAGGAAATAGTATGCTGGAAGTTTTTCTTTAACTCTGCAATATCAGATTCTATTTGGTTCGTTGCTTCATTCTTTAATGTATTCTGTATTTCCCCTGCGCCAATTTCATGTTCAATTTCATAGCGTAGTTTATTGACGGTGCGCTTTATTCGACCAATATAGAGTGATCCGGTGCGAATAGCGCCTGGAAGTCGCTCCGGGCCAAGAACAAGCAAGCCGACTACGGCGATGACTATTAGCTCAAGGAAGCTCATATCGAACATGGTTGATAAGTTCCAAATCTGACGCTGAGGAGCAGCTTGCTATTCTGGGCGATTCTTATTCTCGCTTAACATTTCCGCCGAGTTGATTTGCTGGGCATCTTCTTTTATTTTTTGATCAAATCCTTTCATCCCGTCTTTGAAGCCCCGTAATGCGCCGCCCAGATCACTGCCCAAGTTGCCTATTTTTTTTGTTCCAAATAGTAAAACAATTATGGCTAAAACTATAAGTAGTTGCCAGATACTGATTCCGCTGATACCCATAAATAATCTCTGCAAGTAATTGATGACATATAAGAGCATACGTCTGAGATGGTTTTAACTGAAAATTCTGCATTTTATCCCCGTAGTAACCGTCTTTTTATAATTGTCGGTTTTAAGTGGTAGCAGGAATGTTTACGTGCAATAAGTATAACTGCTCAATACTCATATTAGAAAGCCGATTTAAATTCTATTTTTAAAATAGAGCTGGAAGTTAAGCATTATTTTTATGTATGTCTTTAGATGATAAAACCTTGTCCTCTACAGGCAAGCTATTTGAATTGCCTACGCGCACCCTCCTACGGACTTTAGTAACAGAATATATTTTTCTAGCTGTTCCTTAAATAAGATCTGGCGTTCTTATGTGCTTAAATCTGAGATAAGTGTTATGTGGCTTAGAATAGTGATTCCATTTATGTTTTTTTTTGTGGCTCCGGAGAGCTATGCAACGAATGGATTATCATCCCATGGATATGGGATTGTTAACAAGGGTATGGGCGGAGCGGGTGTTGCCTGGTCTCAGGACTCCTTGTCAGCTGCAACAAATCCAGCAGGTATGAATTCGGTTGGCAATAAGCTAGATTTTGGTGCGGAAATATTCTCTTCTCACCGCGGCTACGCAGTCACGGATGGCACTCTGGTGTCGCCGGGTGAGGGTACATTTTACCTATCTGAGGGTAGTGAAAGAAGTAAGAACGTAAACTTTATTATCCCGAGCTTTGGATACAATAAAATGCTTGAAAACGGCTCATCCCTTGGTGTCTCTGTATATATGAGCGGTAATAACACGGATTATTCTGGTGACACGTATTTCGGTGGTGATGCGGGGATTGATTTGAACCAAATATTTGTTGTCCCTACCTACTCTTGGCGCCTGAATGAAAATCATGCTTTTGGTGTGTCTCCTACTCTAGCCTATCAGACCTTTGAGTTTAGTGGCGTGTCTCAATTTTCCGGATTATCCTCGAATGGAAATAAAATGAGTGATCGCGGTCCTGATCAAAGCTGGGGCTATGGTCTTGCTGTCGGATGGCAGGGGAGTTTAAGTAAGTCGATACACGTTGGCGCCAGCTATCGATCAGAAATTCGCATGGGAAAGTTGAATAAATATTCGGGGCTACTAGCGGAGCAAGGTGATCGTGATATTCCGGCAAACTTGATAGTCGGCATGGCATGGCGGTAATCATAATGTGGTTTTTGATATTCAGCGAATTGCTTACTCTGATGTTAAATCCACCGCGAATCGATTTTTACCAAACTTAAAGGAGAGTCAGCTGGGGGACGACGGTGGTGCTGGCTTCGGCTGGAAACATATGACTATTTATAAACTGGGTTACCAGTGGGATGTGCGCGCTACTACCAGCTTACGAGCAGGTTTGAATTATGGTGAACATTTTGTTCGCGACTCCGAGATTTTCTTGAATTTGATGTCTCCGGCTATTACAGAGTGGCATTACACCCTAGGTATCAGTGAGCAGTTATCGCCAAGATGGAAAATCAATGGTGTCTTATATTTTGTCGAAAAAGGTGTTTTGAAGGCTCCCAACCCACTGGGGCCTGAGCAGACACTAACGATATATATGTATCAATATGCCGCAGGTCTTAGTTTCACTTATGATTTTGACGGTTAGTTGCTATGTGTTGCGAACTACACGATCTCTTAATCAGACCAACACAATAACGATTACTGAGATGGATGTGTTGACTATGCCCTTGCTTTGGGTCGTCTAAAGCACCTTCGAGACTCAGGTGGCGGGATAAGTCCAAACTGCATGACTAGCGTGCTGCCAGACCGTGGTGGTTGGCAGTATCCGCACTAGTAAATACGCATAGTTAAAAGTAAGCGCCGAGCATCAATCTATCTTAAGTTCGCATTGTGTCCATAGGCAGCGGCAGCAGTTCTACTACGAACACCAATTTTCTGAAATATATTGTGGATATGCCATTTAACGGTGGCGACCGATAATTGCAGCTCTCCGGCGATCTGATTATTATCGAGCCCAGGAACGATAAGTTTTAAAATATCAAGCTCCCTGCCAGTTAGTAACTTGGTAACATCGATATTGCTTTTTCCGAGCCCCATTTTACGCTCTGGAGTATCTAGATCACCGTTGATAGAGGATATGATCCTTTCGATAAAATTGTATTTCACTGTTAACTCGTTATCTATTAGTAGGTTTTTCCTCTTAGGCTGAATCTCCTTAAGCATTTCGAGAATTTCACTGCCAGCCATGACTATCTCATAGGCGTGGTCTTCCGGTGCAGCGGCGTCTACTACTCGCGCCAATTCCCTCACGCCTTCCTTTGCCGAGCCGTTTCGCCATAGTCCAAGTGCTCTTAATGAGCGCATTTTATGTAGAAATCGAACTCTTGTGTCGTCGGTCTGCACGGTCGACTTAATAACATTACTTATTCTCTCAAGTGCTTCATCGACTTTACCGTCAGCCATCAAGACGCGGATCTCGATAACCGCTATTGTTTCCTCGATCCACGGTTTAAATTCGATGGGTAGATTGATGTGCTCGGATGAATAGAAATTCACCCTTCTGATTGTTTCTTTGGCAGAGTCAATGCTATCAAATCTAAGCTGTAACTCGATCTCTTCTGCGAGTAAAGCAAAGTACAGTCGAAATTGATTAGTGCTAAGCGCCAGATCCTGACCATTGCGTAAAATCTTGCGTGCACTATCGAATTGTCCATCCCAAAAGAGATGTCTAGCATCCCCTCGTATCGATGTGAGTAGCGGTTCAGCGGGCCCGTATAGCGAGGTAAAGGTATGGGTAAATTTTAATCGATGTTGCAACACATCAAAATTGCATTTTTGAACATTAACTTCATTATGAATAAAGTCAGCCATTGCGCGCAAATACGCATTGTGAACATGCTCAAAACCAGCGGTAGCGGAAGCGCGATTAGCATCCTCAAGTGCGCTATGTAGCCGGCCCAATTCAATATTGGCAAGGCCAGAAATAAAGTCTGCCCAGACTGCGGCGAATTTAGAGCCAGCCTGAATACTATATTTATACCCTTCTGCGGCATAATTGACGCTTTTTTGATACTCCCTAAGCCCGAGACAAGCATACGCCATCACTGAATAGGTTGTCGCAAGTGCGAGTACCTGTAGCGGTGGTGCCATTTCTATTATGGATTCGCACAACATCATACTTTTACTTAACTTATCTGATACGACTGTTGCAATTGCCTCTATTGATTTGGCGAGCCAGAAAGCATCGTCACTCTGATCTTTATTCAACGTCCAGCAATAAAGATCGGGGTCGTGTATCCCCGCAAAGACTTTTCTGCACAGAGTCACGGCCAGCTTTGGGTCGCGAGAGAAGGTGCTTGACCATGCGTGCACCAGCAGTAATTGGGGGCTTGAGGTATGGTATTCCTGAGGAAGTCTGCGCATCCAATCAAGTACCGTAGAGTGATCGCCGCTGAGCTGGGCTAAATTTGGGCCTCTTTTGGTTATTAGTCCAGCTGCTTTATTAAAATCCTTCGCTAGCAGGCAATACTGAACCGCTTCATTAAGTAAGTCTTCACTCTCACACCACGTCGCGGCGCTGATGCAAATTATGTCGTATTTTTCTAGATTGGATTTCCTGAGCTCGCTCCTTAAAAAATCAGAAAATAGATGGTGGTAGCGATACCAATGCTCAACATTATCTTCTGGAACAATGAATAAGTTGCTCTGATTAAGATATTCAAGCATCTCCCTACTATTGCTACGTTTGCAGACATGGTCGCAAAGCTCTGCGGTGAATCTCGTTAGCGGTGCAGTGGTCAGTAAGAATTCGCGAACTGCCAGAGGAAGGTCGCGTAAAACTGTTTGTAGAAGATACTCGGTTAAAATTTTATCTTTGCCTGTAAAGCTTTCAATGTAACTCACGGCATCGACTCGATCTCGACCAATTGCCAGTGCTGCAAGTTGAATGCCGGCAATCCAACCTTCGGTAAGTGACTGCAGTAGTACAGCTGCGTTTTCAGGAACGTCTGTCTCATGAACTTCACGCAAGTATCTTGTAACTTCGCTAGCACTTAGGTTGAGATCACTTTGGCTAACCTCAGTGATCATTCCAGATATCTTTTTCCGGCCAAGGTCTAGAGATAACTGATTTCGGCTCCCTATTACAATTCGGAGTAGGGGTGTTGAGTACTGCAGCAACTTATTCCAGAATTTGATAATGGTGGGATTTGTTATGAATTGAAAATCATCGACAAAGACAGCCGTCTCAAGCTGAACATTGACTAATCTGGTTAATAATATATCTAAAAATTGCTCATAGTTTCGGGACTGTCCGGCATCAAGGAAGGCGGACTCGCTTTCTTCGAAATTCTGGCCGACATCACAGCTGCTGGCGAGTATATACTTGGAGAAGATCGCTGGCTCATTATCGTCAGAGTCTAAACTTAACCAGAAACATTGCTCTCCCGCTTTCTCGCTCTCCTCGAAAATCTGCGCCATTAATGTGGTCTTGCCAGAACCTGCAGATGCAATCAATGTCAGCACACCTGACGTTGAATGCTCGTGCATGATAGAGCGTGTTAATTGCTCGCGGTAGAGGATAGCATTTCGAAGAAACGGCGGTCTCAGCTTTGATTCGATTAAGCGATATTGGCTAGCTAGTCGAGTAATAGCGCTCACGGTAAAAAACCTTATATATTATTAGCTGAAAAGTATAAACGTTCTGTATTTGACGCTTATAGTAGCATTAGTCTAGCCTAGGTACCGGGGCTAAAATAATATCTTGTATGACTGAAAATCGGATTCTTAGTACTCATTGGTGAAGCATATTTCACGTGATATTTATAAGTCTGCCGAAGCGATGATTAAGCACAGAAATTTCGTTGCTATTCCTTGGCTTGGCATAGTTTGAACTAGATTGGTATCTTCGTAGCAGGGGCGGCATTCCACTGCTTATGTTCATCCTCTAATGAAACGTGCTATTGAAAATGCTCGCGCATTCAAGCCCAACACGAGCTGGCTCAATGCATCTCAGCTATGCCTAGATCACAATGAATAAGTACCTAAATCCTACTGTAAGCACGACTATTAATACGCGCAAAGACCCTAGTACACAAGTGGGCATATAAGTATACTGAGCGAAAGTATTGGACTGTAGGGCCGTAACTTGCGGTTATCAATATAGTCGTTCATACGCTAGCGAGTTTGAGCGTTTGTATAGCGATTTCAACAAAATAGTTATAATAATTTGTAAGAGGGCTGATGACTGCACGTATAAGAAGTAGCTGTCTAAAAGGGTTTGATGCTCTTGTCGGTGAGTTAAACGGAGACGTCAAATCTCTCGTAACGGGCGCAGGTATCGATTGTGGTCGTTTATCCGATGAGGATTATTTTTTTCCGTTTGCCGATTTTACTCGCCTACTTTCTAATAGTGCGGACAAGCTAAATTGTAGTGACTTCGGCCTACGCTTAGCTGCCATTCAGGATCAAGAAATCCTCGGTCCGGTTGCGTTTCTTGCTTTGGCGTCTGCTGACGTGCGAGAAATTATAAATAGCGTTGGACAGTTTCTTTATCACTATACGCCAGCGATAGCACTTTCCTTGAAAGAGAGTGAGAGGAGCTATGCCTGCCTTGATTTTGTCGGCTTGCATGCCTCCAGTCATGAGCAAGTGGTTGAGCACACCGTGGGCTGTACCTACAACATCATTTCGTTATTGACGGGTGGTCTTTTGCGGCCGATCACAGTTAATTTTCGCCACGCTATGATTTCAACGCAAGAAGAGTATCAAGCGATTTTCAATTGTCCTGTTTTTTTCAATCAACACCATGATGAAATTGAACTAGATACTCAATGTCTGGAGTTAAAGCTTAGCTCTAAGAACCCAAGTCTTCACAAACTGGTCTCCAACTACTTGTCGATGGTGGAAATAGAGACTGATTTGATCTCCCGCCCGATTGTGCTCGCAAGCCACCAGGCGCGTCATTTGATTAAAAAATTGCTGCCAACGGGTCATGTTACCCGTGAGTTGGTGTCCGAGAAAATGAACATGCAGGGTAGGTCGCTACACCGCAAGCTTCAAATGGAAGGTTATACCTTTGACTCCCTCGTCGATGTAGTTCGTAAGCAAGAAGCTGAGAAATTACTAAAGATTCAACATATTCCGATGTCGCAGATTACCGGAGCGCTTGGCTACAGCGAGCAAAGTTCATTCAATCGAGCATTTAAGAGGTGGTTTGGTGTTTCGCCTAGAGAGTACATGTCTCGGACGACGCATGGAAAACTTGAGGGCTAAGGAAGGTCGGAGCCCGATATTGACTGTGAAATACCAAATCAGGGTTGAGATAGTCTTTGCAATATTTATTTGTGCTGAGACTTCCATCCTCCTTATGGAAGGCGGAAGTCTCATGCAGAGCAGTAGTTAGGATAAGGACTAAAGATCCAAGTTATTGCCTATGCTTTATTTACCCTCAAAACTCTTGTGGGCACGAGATACAATGTACGCTCGTATAGTATTTAGGTCACTTTTGTTAAGTACATTGCTAAATGACGGCATACCTTTGGCGCTTGAGAGGCCCTCATGGGCAACAAGACTCAAGGCTTGATCGCTACTAAGATAAGGTGTCCAGCGCAGGTCAGGTACTAGGCCGCTAGAAATAGCGTGATCGCCGTGACAGACCGCGCAGTTAACATCATAAAGTTGTTTGCCACTCGCAATAGTTGCGGCGTCAGCGTCAGACTTTGGTGGTGTTGGTTTGTTGACCACTAAATTTCGCAGGGCTGGCAGTTCGGCTTTCGCCCCCAGTTTGAAGACCATTAATCGCCCCACTCCTCGACTAACACCGGGTGTGGCTTCCTCTTGGGGAAGTACTCCGCCATACAGCAAAGCAAATGTGCCGCCCCAGCCTGACGCAACGGCGATATATTGCTCGCCATCCAGTTCATAGCTGATTGGTGGTGCAACGATGCCAGTCTGCGCAAAAAAGTCCCAGAGCGGCTCGCCATTGTCTGCGCGATAGGCGACTAGCTTGGCACCGGCGTTGCCCTGAAATACCAGACCGCCGGCTGTGGCAAGCACACCCCCGTTCCAGGGACTATCGTGCTCAACCTGCCAGGCACGTTGCTGCTTTCTTGGATCCCAAGCGATCAAGCGCCCTTTGAGCAGGGCTTTAATAGCCTTGAAATCAGCTTCATCCGAGGGTAGCGATGTCTTAGTCATGTCGGCGCCGGTATTCCAGCGACCTTCTGTGTATTTAAAATCCTCATCTTTGGCATATACGAACGGGGTTTCTATGGCTGGTATATATACCAAACCGGTGTTAGGGCTAAAGGCCATGGGGTGCCAATTGTGTCCGCCAAATGGACCGGGCATTTGAGTATGTGGTGCTTGACTGCCATAGCGTGCGTCGGGGTTCTCCACAGGCCTACCGGTCGCTAGATCAATATGGCTAGCCCAATTAACGGGTACGTAATTTTCCGCCGACAGTAATTTGCCAGTGGCGCGGTCGATCACGTAGAAAAAGCCATTTTTAGGCGCCTGCATAAGAACTTTACGGGCTTTGCCGTCGATCTCTAGATCCGCAAGAATCATGTGTTGGGTGGCGGTGTAGTCCCAAGAATCACCCGGAGTGGTTTGATAGTGCCAAACGTACTCACCAGTATCGGGGCGTAGCGCAACGATTGACGAGAGGTAGAGATTATCGCCACCATCTGGGCTGCGTATGCTTTGATTCCAAGGCGAGCCATTACCAACGCCGATATACAGTAGGTCTAGCTCCGGGTCGTAGGACATAGAGTCCCACACGGTGCCACCGCCGCCGAATTTCCACCATTCTCCTGTCCACGTCTTGGCCGCTTTAGCCATGGCAGCATTCTCAAAACCGTCGGCCGGCTTACCGGGAACAGTATAAAAGCGCCAAAGCATCTTGCCGTTGTTAATATCATAGGCGGACATATATCCGCGTACGCCATATTCTGCGCCGCCGTTGCCAATAAAGACCTTGCCCTTAACAATACGTGGTGCCCCAGTAATGGTGTAAGGCTTGCTTTGATCGACCGTCACTACGTCCCATAATTTGGCGCCGGTTTTGGCGTCCAAGGCCAGCAAACGGCCATCAATAGTGCCTGTAATTACTTTTCCGTCGGCATACGCTACCCCGCGATTTACCGCGTCGCAGCATGCATCTGCGGCTTTACTACGATCGACTTTGGGATCGAACTGCCAGAGCAGGGTGCCGGTTCTCGCGTCCAAAGCTGAGACGATATTCCATGTCGCCGTAACATAGATAATGCCGTCAACGACCAGCGGTGTCGACTCGATGCCGCGACTAACACCAAGATCGAAAGACCAGGCGAGACCAAGATCGGAAATATTCTCTGGGGTGATTTTTTGTAGGGGCGAAAAACGCTGTTCGGCATCGCCGCCCCCGTGTTTACTCCATTCGACAGCGGGTTCAGGCGCTTCAGTTGTAAGCTGTGGAAAGGGAACGTATGAGCAGGCAAGCAGTAGCAGTGAGAGCAGACTAAGTACGATAGTTCCCCCATGCAAGCGGATAAATTTTAGGGTCATTATTGTTAACTCCATGGATAAAATGGAAAGCGTTTTACAAGTTCAGAGCGTGAAATAAGATGCTCGTGAACCGCTAGCACCGAAAAGCTAAATTTGCCTCAGAGGCCTTCTTCATAATTCCCGTCACCTACTGTTAGTGTGTTGGGCATATACTTATAAGCCTGAGAGAAGTAAAAATTAGTGAATTAATATGAAATACGGCACATCGTTACTTTTATGGAGAATAGTTAGTCTCTGCGCGCAGCTGGGCCGCGCACTGAGACCATGGTTACCGTCTAGCTAAGAGGCGACAATTTCACACCCATATAACTATAACCTTTGGCAAAGTTCGATTTTATGCCTACGGGCCCACTAACCACCTCAACATTCGAGAAACGATTCAAGATCTCTTCCCAGACAATTCGCAATTGCATTTCCGCTAGCCGGTTACCCATGCAGCGGTGTATACCATAGCCGAAAGACAGATGGCTACGCGCATTCTTACGATCTATGATGAGGTCGTTGGGATTTTCGAAAACGCTTTCGTCACGATTACCCGACGCGTACCACATGACCACCTTGTCGCCCGCTTTAATCGACTTACCGCCAAGGGTAACGTCATGGTTGGCTATCCGGCGCATGTGGGCCAGCGGTGTTTGCCAGCGGATGATTTCAGAAATCATATTTGGGATGATGGATGGATTGGCCTTAAGTTTCTCGAACTCATCAGGAAATTTATTTAGCGCAAAAACGCCACCGGTTAAGCTATTTCGGGTGGTGTCATTGCCGCCTACAATGAGGAGCACCAAGTTGCCAAGTAATTCCATAGGCCGGTCCATCATGTCTTTGGTTTCATCGTTTGCTTGCATTAATGAAATCAAATCTAGACCGGTTTCGCCATCGGGCTTATCCTCTGTTAGGCGCTGCATCCACAGCTTTTGGAAGGTTTCTAAGCAATCACCTAAGCCCGCGGCGCGTTCTTCTGTAGTAAAATCCCCGTCTGTAAGTTCGGGCGTACCTGTCGCTAAGTCCGACCAGTAGGTTAGTTTGCGGCGGTCTTCGAATGGAAAGTTAAACAGAGTGGCTAGCATCTGCGAGGTTAACTCGATAGATACTTTATCTACCCAGTTAAACTCCTCGTTTAATGGTAAGTCATCTAAAATTTTGCAAACACGAGACCGAATTAATGACTCCATTGCGGCGAGATTCTTAGGCGCTACTACTGATTGTACGGCCATTCGCTGCTGATCGTGTCTAGGCGGATCCATAGCTATAAACATTTCGAGCGGTATTTCATCCTCAAAGTCACCGATAAGTATCCCCGGCTCAGAAGAAAATATCTCATGATGTTTGTCGACATATAGAATGTCTTCGTAACGAGTAACCGACCAAAAAGGCCCAAATGGGCTCTCGTTCTGAAAATGTACCGGGTCTTCATCCCGAAGGCGTGAGAAGTAAGCTTGCCATGCATCGCTTTCAAAGAGGCGGCCACTGCTAAAATCGAGTTCTTCCAAATCCAATGAGTAGGGGTCTGGTACGAGCGGAGTTTTTATAGGAATGTTCATGTTATGCTCCTTTTGGATAGTCTTTTACATTTGGTGTTCTGGGAGGTTGACTACAATTCCGTGCAGCTCTTTGGTGATGACTATTTGGCAGGCAAGTCTTGAATGTTCGTTGAAATCTGGGGTCATTTGCAGCAAAGAGATTTCTTCTGAATTTTGGCTATCAAGTCGGCCAGTCCAATTTTCGTCAATAATGACATGGCATGTCCCGCAGGCGCAGTTTCCACCGCAATCCCCGTCAATGCCTGGGATTAGGTTGTTTGTTGCTGCGCTCATCAACGTCTCGCCTTCAGACGCGCCAATCTCAAACGTGGAGCCGGTGTGATCAATGTAATTTATTTTTATCATCATAATCGTCCTGTAAGTGAAAGTGGTTCTAGTGAACTTAGTCTTGAGGAAATGATACTAATAAATATCACTAGAAATATTCCATGAGACTCATCATCTTCAATTTTTGGAATTCAGTAGCGTGTTATAAAAAATAATAACTGACCACAGCTGATAACTTGGATGTCAGAAGCTCAGCGGCAGGCCACCCTTACATGAAAATTTTTAAAATCTAACTATTCTTCTTTATGCAGTAAACGCAAGTCATTGCATTGGACTAGTAAATACTAAAAACAAAAAATCATATTATCTTATTGGGACAATTGTTTGTCTTTTGGTAACTGCAGTCGCTGTAATCTGCACGGCGCTAAATATTATATTTAATGTCTCTTCCGTGATAATGCAAGGAGAAAAGTTGCGATAAGCTTCATTTCTGTATTTCTCTTCAAATACCTATCGTTAGATAGGCGTTCTCATAGCAAGTTTTCACCAATACCCCATCAAAAGGTTTGGGCGCCGTGTAATTTGATGTGCAATTATAAACCCCACGTTAGGTATGTGTATTTGAGCAACTTAAGAGTCACGGTTAACTCTCTTAGTATGCAAGAGCGATGACTGGGCGCTTGCTTAAAATCTTGGTCATCACTGCTGATAATGCGCTGTGTCGGTGCTTCGTCCGGTCGACCGGACGAAGTGCCGAGCTTCGGTTTTCAGTGAATATGATAAGAATATGGCAATGTGGGATGGTGTTTCAGCCCGGCATCGATAATAAGAAATTGGTTGAAATAAATTCCTAGCATTTACCAAAATATAATAAATGAGGATGGGGAATGGACAATTATCGTTTTCGACTTGCGGCGTTGATAATGCGCCACAGGTTGGTGGTGGCGCTTATATTTCTTGCTATAACCGTTTTTTTCGCAGTTGGTATTCAAGGTCTAACAATAAAGACGATATTTTCAGACTTACTGCCGGCAGATGACCCATATGTTCAGGTTTTCAAGGATCACCCAAACTTCGGTAATCCACTAACCGTCACGGTTATGATAAAGCGTAAGGATGGCGATATATATAATACCGATACCCTTCAAAAAGTTTGGGATTTCACCCGTGCCATTGATTTAACCCCCGGTATAAACCACGACTCTCTTATTTCAATAGCGACCGAGAAAGCGCGTTACGCGGAGGCAACTCCATACGGCATTGATATGAGGCCATTAATGGGCGACTCGGTGCCGTCGAGCCAGAAAGAGTTAGACAAATTCCGCCTAAATGTTGAGCAGAGCCCCAATGTCCGAACCTTCTATGTGTCTGGCGACGAGTCGGCCACCTTGATTACCGCGGCCTTTATAGAGGATCTATTAGACTACGATGTCGTGTTCAAGTCCGTGCAAATGCTGGCTAAGGAATATCGAGATGACAATCACGAAGTCTATGTCGTCGGTCAGCCAATACTGACAGGATGGGTGTATAAGCTACAAAATCAAACTTATATGATTTTCGGTATTACGGTATGTGCGCTAATTATTGCGCTCGCCTTATATATGCGTAATATCGCAGGTACATTAACGCCGATAATTTGTAGTACCGTTGCCGCTATATGGGGCTTTGGTATGGTCGGTTGGATATCGTCACCTATCGAGCCGCTATTAATGATTGTGCCCCTTCTGCTAGTGGCCCGATCATTTTCTCATTGTGTTCAATTTAGTGAGCGTTATTACGAAATCTACGCCCACTTACAAGACAAGAAAAAGGCAGCCGAAGTGACGATGGGAGTCATGATGGCGCCTTCGATTCTCGGCGTTGTCACCGATACATTGGGCATTGTATTTATCGCGTTAGCGCCAATCCCCGCTATGGAAAGGTTTGCGCTGTTTACCGGATTTTGGGCTATCAGCATCATCCCCACTGGCGTGTTTCTTATATCTATTGTGCTGTCGTACTTACCAACCCCAAAAAACATTGACGCTTTGACTTCCCAGGATGAAGTCTCATCAGGGGTTCAGGGTCTTCAGCTTAAATTACTGAACGCGATAGCCAATGTTACTCACGGAAAGCGTGCAAAGTTGACGGCGGTTATTGCCACGGTTGCCACGGTGGTGGCAATTGGCATCGCTATGCAGATTAAAATTGGTAATCCTGTTGAGGGCTCAAATATCCTCTGGGAGGACTCGGACTTTAATACCGCAATACGCGCCGTAAATAGCCACTTTCCCGGGGTTAACACCCTCGAAATAATTCTTGAATCCAAAACTCGCGATATTAATAATCGCGTGGTTAGAACACCCGAGGCTGTTCGGGTTTCCTTGGCAATTCAGTCTATGGTTGAGTCGGATGAGGTGCTGGCTCCCAGAGCAACATTGTCGTTTGCCGATTATATGATGGAGTCAAACCGATTGTTTTCCGGGGGCGACCCAAAGTGGTTGCCCCTAGATCCTAATGCGGCAGCTGTAAGAGCGGCAGGCACAGCGGTGGTATTCGGCACCAATCCCGTTAACTTCTCTCATATCTCAGACTTCGAATTTCAAAACTCGACCATCTCGCTTTGGTATAAAGATAATAAACAGGAAACGGTTGATGCTGCGCTGGCAAGTGCTCAGCGTGCGGTCGATAGCGTAGGTGTGGAGCACGCCGACTTCACCGTCAGAATGGGGTCTGGGACTATCGCGCTTCAGCAGGCGATGAACTCAGTAGTAAGTCGCTATCACTGGTTAATTCTGGGTCTCTTGAACATCGCCATATTTGGTGTTGTTGCATATGCATACAAGTCTACTGTGGCTGCGCTGATCATACTGATCCCTGTTAATATCTCAAATTTCATGTTATCGGCAACTATGCATGTATTGGGTATTGGCTTAGATATAAATTCGGTGATGGTGGCGGTTCTCGGCGTTGGGGTCGGTATCGATTACGGCATCTATTTGATGTCTAGAATTTGCGAGGAATATACCCCGGAAGTTGGCTGGGCCGATGCAATTACGCGGTCGATTACAACTACCGGCAAGGCAATCATGTTTACGGCAACAATTATGTTGATTGGCATAATGCCTTGGTATTTGCTATCTGACTTGAAGTTTATGGCTGATATGGGGCTACTGTTAGTCGCAATTATGCTTATCAATATGGTTCTCTCCTTAGTTGTACTTCCCCTGCTTGTTTGGCTGATCAAGCCTCACTTTGCTAGCAGAAATGACCTCATGATCGGAGAGGGAATTGATCTAAGTATATTCTTAGAAGATAAAGATACTGAGAAGAAATCGGAGGAAATTATCGATTTTCAAGGAGGGGACGCAGTACTCGTAGCTCGTTAAATAGAAGGTGTGAATCGAGACGTTTAGTATGTGATATATAAATAGAATAAAAATTAATATTGGAGATAATAAATATGATAATTAGAAAATACGATCATGATTATGGCCGTCGTCAGCTTATGAAAAATCTTGCTGCCGGCGCAGCGGCTGGCGTATTAATGCCGTTGAATAAAATTTTCGCGTCAAACGGTGATCTAGCAAGAGTCTATCCCGAGGAGCTCATGTCGATAGACATGTATACCAAGGGAAAAATAAGTACGGGTGATTTCCTAACCGCTGAAAATGTCGATCACGCCAAAGAACTCCTAGACCCGATCGTATTTGACCAAATTAAGACAATGGGAAGACGAATCAAAATCCGTCCAACTACCAAAGATTTCAGTGCGATGTTCCCGACAGAGTTCTATGAGCGAACGCTGTACAACATGAATAATGGTATATCTGCCGTTTTTGATAAGACGGGAAATGTTAAGACCAACAAAGGTGGAAACTGGGTTGGCGGACTACCTTTCCCAAATCCCCGGACCGGGCCTGAAATCCAGGCCAATCTAGCGATGAGCTGGGGCCGCGCAGATTACAATCAATACGCGGTTAACGACACGGTGTTAAACCCCGATGGTTCAAAAGCCTACGATTATGAGTTTATTTGGGCCGAGCTCCAGATGCAGGCGCGCATGGATGGTAAAGCATTTATGGGCATGGACGATTTAATCCGGTTGCAGACGGTCTTCTTTACGTCAACCCAGGATGTTGCCGGTAGCTCATTCTTGTCCACCTGGTATTACGATCAGCGTAAATTCCCTGACCTTTACGGATATTTGCCGCAGTTTAGACGTGTACGACAGTTCCCAACTAACCAACGATTCGAGCCGCTTATTCCCGGTGTGACGTGGTTCCTGACAGATCCGTGGGCAGCTGGTGATCCAATGTTGACATGGGGCGACTACAAAATCATTGAGCGAAAGCCAATGTTAGGTGGTTTCAATGCTAAGTGGAATGGCGACAAAGACAATTGGCGCGCAGACACTCACGGTGGCCCAAAGGGCGATACTTTCTGGGATACCGACTATGAGTTAGCGCCCGAAGTTGCAATATTGGAATCTAAGCCAACAGGCTATCCTCGCGCTCCAGTGGGCAGGAGGCTGGCGTATGTCGATGTGCGTAACAATATGTATTGTGGCAACATTCGCTTCGACCGCCAGGATAAACCATGGGTCAATTTTGAAACCAACTTTGGACAGTACAAGCTTGGTGACAAGGTCGAGTTTGGACCAGATGGTAAGACCCCAGCATGGTCATGGACCAATATTCATTCCTATGACGCGCAGACTGGACGAATGAGTCGCATCAATCACAACAAAGAAAATGGTGGCGGTCATAAATCGGAGTTCGCCGCCGATCAAGAGAAGGCATATAGCCGATTCTTTACCCAGCAGGCCTTGCAGCGCTTAGGACAGGTCTAATTTTATCGCCGCAGGGATCCCTGCGGCAATATTTTTATAGGTAATCTCTTGATAATGAAAAATTCAAAAATAATTTTATTTTTTTCAATGCTAATTTGTTCGAGTTTGTCAGCTCACTCAGCGTCAATTAGCGCTATTCCGGTTGTGAGCGGAACAGCTCATGAAGCATTGTTTGATATAGATATACGGGGAAAAGAGGGCTTTGCCGTCGGTGCGGCCGGAGATATCTATCACACAGTTGATGATGGTGTAACCTGGCAGCGTGAGCGCAGTGATAACTCCCTAGCTTTGCTTAGCGTGAGTTTTAGTGATACCAGCGTGGTTGCTGTAGGTCAGTATGGTGTCATTTTAGTTCGCAATAGTGAAGGTAACTGGCGCCAGGTTGAAAGCGGCACAAAGGAGCGATTATTTGCTGTCGATATTAACAATAGTGGATACGCCATTGTTGCAGGTTCATTTGGCACGCTATTACGTTCTGTTGATGGCGGGAATAGTTGGCAATCGGTTGCCCCAAGTTGGGCTGGTATTTTTGACGACCCGGACAATAGGCTGGGAGGCCTCTTTGATCCAAGTATTTATGGTGTAAAGGTCAGTGAGTCAGGTCGTGCGTGGGTGGTTGGTGAGCTTGCCCTGATCATGAATTCAGATGATCAAGGACTTACATGGATAGTCTCAAATGCCGGCGGCAGCTCAGAAGACGGTGTATCTCCGACCTTATCTGCTATTGATATGCGATCAGACGGTGTGGCTTATGCAGTGGGTCAAGAAGGCTTCATGCTAAGAAGTCGAGATTATGGCAGTAGCTGGGAAGAGCTTCGCCGCGTTACACACCAAAATCTATTATCTGTGAAAACTAACTCTAACGGGCTGATAGTCGCGCCGGGAATGCGTGACATCATTATGAGCACTAATGATGGGAAGAGCTGGAGGTCGGTTAAAGGGCTAGATATTCAAACCGGGTGGTATGGTTCGGTCGCTATTCCTACTGCCGGTGCTGGAGTGCTAGTGGCGGGAAATAAAGGAAATATTATTAAAATAAAGTGAAAGTAATCTAGTTAAAATAAAAAGTAAGAATTTATCGCAGGATAAAACTAGCTTAGATATTGGGGTAATATTAATGAAAAAAATTAATAAAATAAAATATCCACTGTTCGTATGCATCGCTGTGTGCGGCGCTATCTCCAGTGCTAAAGTCTTAGCGTCGGATGATGATTGGTTTGAAGATTTTAATATATCTTATAATGGCTTTGTTCGTGCAGAAGCTGCTGTTAGTACCAGCAGCGGAGAGAATCCAAACAATCAAGGCGGCAACTATTTTAACGACCAAAGTATATCGCGCCAAGCATTCCTTCCTCCGGCCTTGAACCCGACTAGCGGGCTGGTAACGGGCTTGCTTGGACCTGGCGCTATAGGCGCGTGGGGTACGGTGCCTCTTCCTTTTTCAGATTCAATACGCCGTGGCGACTTTATTAAAACCACAGATAACGACTTTAATTATACGGTGCTGAGAACGGAGGTAGAGTTAAACGTACGGTTTAATTATGAAATGCGATTTATTGCCAGAGTACGAGCAATGTTCGACCCGGAAATATACGACTCGTTTGATGCAAACGACGTTTCCCAGTTTCAGGGTGGTCTTCAAAGCGGGCCCAATGCCAATCCTGCGCTATATGACGGCTCACCAAGTTACTTTGATTATCTTGCAGATCAAGGCGGCAACCCTAACCCGCTGGAATGGACTGGCAAGAACTACCAAATTTACTTTCCTACTTTCTTGTTAGAGTATGCATCCGGCAACTTGTCACTGCGCCTTGGTAATCAGCAAATAGCCTGGGGCCAAGCGATATTCTTCCGCGTCTTTGACACTCCGAATGGATTGGATTTACGTCGGCATTCTTTGCTGGATCGCGGTTTGGAAGAGTTTTCCGATAAGCGCGTACCTATGTTGTCGTTGCGTGCCACCTACCAGCTGACGAATGATATTTTGGCAGACGGATATATTGGTCGGTTCCAACCGTCGGTCTTCGGTAACCCGAATACTCCTTACAATATAATCCCCACTCAGTTTACCGTTAACGACACTTATGAGTCCGGTGGCTACGACGACAAAATATCTGGTGGATTTCGTTTGAAAGGCGACTATGGCCAGTGGGGGTGGCAGGCCTCATTTGTCTCTAAGTATGCTACCGAAGGTACTTTTAATTGGGCCAAATCAGGAGTAAATAAACCTTTGTCTGGTAGTATCGGCGGCTTGATCAATACATCGTATAACGCCAAACTCTCGGATTGCGTGGTATATGACCCTGCTCTTTGCCGGCGCTATTCCGATTCCGGTGAGGCACTTGCCAACTCGCCTTTTGCAGCCAGTCCAGGTGGTGTTTACTCTGCCGATGAATGGTTTAAATATGCAGCGGAGTCTAGACTTGACGCGATTGGTGGCCTGAATGCGGCTATCGAAGAATTTGACGGCTCAATAGATCTTTATGCCTCACCTGATCAAACTGTCGGCGGAACTGCAGCTCAGTTGAATACCTTTTTTATTGCTGGTGGCGGCAGCATGCGTGGAACAATTGAGCGTCGCTATCATCGCGAGGAAGACTTCGCTCTAGGGGTAAGTTACGTAAATGAAAGTGACAACAACTTCCTTAATCAATTGATTTTTAACGTAGAGATGCAATACACGCCGAATCGAACGTTTACAAATCCGACCCTATCACGGGAAGTGATTGAGGATGACGAGTACACGCTTGCTTTGGTTGTGGATAAATGGCATCGGTTCTTTAAGGATCTTCCAGGTACCTACATAGTATTCCAAGCCTTGACCAAGAATCGCAGCGATTTGGTGGGTCGTCATTTGAGTGGTTATGGACGCGTTGGTTTGGGCGAGTTGTCTGATGGTGATACAACGACGGTTAAGAAAGAGAAATCAGGCAATGCGAACTATATTGTCTTCGGCTTTCTTCAGCCCACGGATAACAAGATATTTGAGATTGAATTGGCGACCCTCCTGGATCTAGATGGTGGTATTTTGTTTCAGCCGGGTGTTCGTTGGAATCCAGGAAAGGGCCTTACCGTTGAAGCATTTTACAACCATATTGATGGTGATCTTTGGGGAGATAACCCAAACAACAATATAATTTCCACGCTTGATTTTGCTGATGAACTTTCATTGAGAGTGACCTACCAATTTTGATTACTAACTTAGTTTTCTGTAAGAGGTATTAGCATCTGTACTTTTGGGCCGGATTAAGTTTCTTCCGGCCCTTTTTTTTGGGGATTACAAATGCACTTGTTGAAATGGTCTTCTCGGATGGATCGTCGGCAGTTTCTACGTTATGGGTCTGCGTTGTCGGGGGGCGGAGTATTGGCGTCTCTGTGGCCGACTATAGCGTCTGCTGGTGATGTGACAAAAGCGTATCCAGATGAACTGCTCTCAATAGAAATGTACACAAAAGGTAAGATCAAAGTCGGCGACTACATAACGGCCGATAATGTTGAACTTGTGAGGGATTTGCTAGACCCGGCTAAATATAAGCATGTTGCCGAAATGGGTAGAAAACTAAAGGTAGTTGCGACAACCACAGATTGGATGAAGATGGGTCCCTGGGAGTATCAGGAGGCGACACTGTCAAATCAAGGGCAGGCAAAATTTGATAGCACCGGAAATGTAGTAACCCAGGACGGTAAACCTTGGATCGGCGGTCATCCATTCCCACAAAGCACATCGGCGCTGCAGCTGTTCGCGGGTTTAACCCTATCTTGGGGGCGGCATGATGCTAACCTATTTGCGATGAAGGAGTACGATCTAAACCCAGAAGGGGAGATCGACTACCAATACGACCTAGTGTGGGCGGAGCTTTCACCCGTAGGACGACTAGTCATCGACCCTAAGCCCTATGTGCCCGATCAGATGGACAAACTACGTTTTAACACGGTGGTATATACGTCGCCAGAGAGCCAGAAGGGCGCCTCATACCTCAATGTCTGGTACTACGATCAGAATAAGCTGCCAGATCTATATGGCTATGTGCCGTATTTTAGACGAGTCCGTCAGTTCCCAACTAACCAAAGATTTGAGCCATTAGTTCCAGGTTCCGCACTTTATCTTTCGGATGCCTGGGCTGCGGGTGACCCCTTACATACTTGGGGTAATTATAAAATAGTGGGTCGACAGCCTATGTTGGCGGGTGTCTCTAGTGGTTGGAATCCTGATAACGACAACTGGGAGCATGGCGTCCATGGTGGATCTAAAGGCGATAGCTTCTTCGATAGTGTTGTAGAAATGGTACCTGAAGCGATTGTCTGTGAGGCTGAACCCACGGGATTCCCTCGAGCGCCGATAAGTAAGAAACGGGTTTGGTTTGATGCCCGAAATCAAATGCCGCTTGCCATGGTTACCTATGATAGAGCGGGATTGCCATTCCGTTCCTTTGACGGTTGCTACGGACTCTTCGAAGGTGGCGGTAAACAAGTTAATGATGGCGCGCACCCCTACTGGTCGTGGACCTACTTCCATGCTTATGAGTTTCAGAGCGGGCGCATGACTAGAGTTGAGCACGTTAAAGAGCTTCGCGGTGGTCACAAGAGTTCGGTAAATGACGCGTCGATATATCAGCGATATCTTACCCATGCAGCACTGTCTCGGTTGGGAAGAGCGTGAATTAACAAGTCGATTAATAGCGATGACGTGATGTTAGTTCTACTAATTATTAATAATGAATTGGAACTTGAAGTGTAAGTTCAATAATGGGGGAATTCTATGATTAAAGAAAAAGCGACGACGAGTGGTATGCAGGCCTCACCGATGAACCTGGCGTCTATTCTCGAACACGCTGCACGGTTTCACGGTGATCAAGAAATCGTTTCGAGGCTGGCGTCGGGCGAGATACATCGCTACACCTATCGTGAGGCATTGGGGCGGTCAAAACAGTTAGCCAATGCGCTGCATGCATATGGAATACAGGTGGGTGATAGGATTGCCACTATGGCGTGGAATGGCCATCGTCATTTTGAGTCTTGGTATGGAATCGCAGGCCAAGGCGCCATCTGCCATACGGTTAACCCCCGTCTTTTCCCAGCCCAAATACGTTTTATACTTAATCACGCGGGTGATCGCATCGTATTTGTGGACCCTGCTTTCGTTGTGCTGCTCGAGGAAATTCAAGATGAGTTGCCGACGGTAGAGTTATTCGTGGTACTCACGGATAAAGGTCAATGTCCTGAGACCAAGCTGAAAAATGCAGTAGATTATGAATCGTTTATTGAGGGGCAGTCTGAAAGCTTTGACTGGCTTGAGTTAGAAGAGGATTCACCGTCATCCCTTTGCTATACCTCGGGTACCACGGGTGATCCAAAGGGGGTGTTATATTCTCACAGATCAAACCTCCTGATGGCCTATGCTTGCTGCTCGGCAGACGCCTTTAACCTCTCTGCCATGTCGAGCGTATTAATGGTGGTCCCGATGTTTCATGCCAATTCATGGGGTCTTGTGTACTCGGCGCCCATGACCGGTGCGAAATTAGTTCTTCCTGGCCCTCACTTAGATGGAGGCAATATATATGATCTGGTTAACACCGAGCATGTGACCTTCTCTGCTGCAGTGCCGACAGTGTGGAGCATCTTGCTGGACTATATGACGTCTAACAATTTGCAGGTCCCTACGTTGGAGGAAGTGGTCATTGGTGGCTCGGCTCTGCCTAGGTCTATGTTAGTCCGGTTTAAGCGCGATTTCGATGTGGATGTATTGCAAGCCTGGGGGATGACTGAGATTAGCCCCTTGGGAAGTCTTAATCGTCCTATGCCCGCGACGTTAAAGTTGGATGCGGACGGCCAATTAAAGATTGCCCTTAAGCAGGGCCGGCCTATGTTTGGCTTACAAATGTGCATAAAGAATAAAGACGGTCAGGAGCTCCCTTTTGATGGTAAGACGCCAGGCCGTTTGATGGTCCGTGGGCCATGGGTCGTCAGTTCTTATTTCAAAAGTGATTCAGTCATTCTCGATTCTCAGGGATGGTTTGATACCGGGGATATCGCGACGATTGATCCGCACGGGTTTATGCAAATTACCGATCGCGCCAAGGATATTATCAAGTCGGGTGGTGAGTGGATTTCGTCGGTGGATCTCGAAAACGCCGCTATGAATCACCCACAGGTTGCGCTCGCCGCGGTGATTGGTGTCTCGCATCCCAAATGGGAAGAGCGTCCTCTGCTGTTGGTTAAGTTAAAGCCTGAGGCTGATTTGGATGACGTGAAACTTAAAGAGTTTTTGAGTACCGAGGTCGCAAAGTGGTGGATTCCTGAAGACATTAAGTTCGTTCAAGAAATCCCGCTAACAGCGACTGGGAAAATTAATAAAGTATCTTTGCGTAATGAATATATCGCCGAGTACGAGGCGGATAGTTAAGGTTTGGTATAACGCTAACATTTATATAAGGACTGATTTCCTCGCGGGTTTAAGCTACATGATTTTGTCTGCTGGAGTCGCTATTCGATGTTGGTGATGGCTTAGTTATTATGATCTAGTCTCATTATTAGTAAGAGGCTAGATAGCATTTTTTCGATTATATTTATTAGCTTTCGACATCAATGTGTTTTCTGTGTCGCGAGTTCAGGAAAGCTTAAGGAGGCTACGATGATTTCAGCGGATATGCCCTTTCAAAAGAAATTCGCGCATGTAGATGGTAAGAAGATCGCCTATATCGATGAAGGTCTTGGCGAGCCGATTGTGTTACTTCATGGAAACCCGACGTCATCATATCTATGGCGTAATGTGATTCCTGAGCTAGTCTCTAGCGGACGCGTAATAGCACCAGACTTGATTGGCCAGGGTGATTCGGAAAAACTTGCGGTCAGTGACGGCCCTGAGCGCTACAGCTTTGATGTGGTCTATCGCTACCTCGACGGATTACTCGCCGAATTGGGAATTACTTCAAATGTCACCCTAGTGATCCATGATTGGGGCAGCGGCCTTGGCTTCCATTGGGCAAGAATGCATCCTACGGCGGTAAGAGCGATCGCCTATATGGAAGGAATCGTCATGCCGGTCTCGTGGGATGACTGGCCTGAATCGGCTCGGGGTATTTTTCAAGGCTTCCGCTCAGAAAAGGGTGAGGATCTAATACTTAATCGCAATATGTTTATTGAGGCGGTGCTCCCAAGTTCTGTAATGCGGGAACTGACCGACGTGGAAATGGACCATTACCGCGCACCCTTCACAACCTCCGAGGATCGCCTGCCAATGTTGAGTTGGCCACAGCAGATACCCATCGATGGTTCACCTGCTCATATGGTCGACTTGGTTGCTGAGTACGCCAAGTTTATGCTCAAGGCCCCGTTCCCTAAATTATTTATCAACGCTGATCCCGGCTCAATTTTAGTTGGCCGGCAGCGCGAGTTTTGTCGCAGCTGGCCGAATCAGACGGAGGTCACAGTCAGGGGTACACATTTCATCCAGGAAGATTCTCCGGTCGAAATAGGCGAGGCGGTGGCGGATTGGATGAGCACTTTATAAAAGCGATTTCGTTTCTGTTGGCGGGTGTCATTAGATCAAGCTCATGGGTAGTGCATAAGCCACCGGTCGTATGACAGCCCGCAAAATAATATGAAACTGAATATAGGATTCTTGGAATATAGCTATGAGTGAACATTGTATTATCATCGGCGCCAGCCACGCTGCAGCCCAATTGGCAGGC